>NZ_AJLJ01000480.1 GCF_000317245.1 Fischerella muscicola SAG 1427-1 = PCC 73103 | reverse complement strand
AGCAACTATTACTGGTGGGAGACATCGACCAACTACCATCAGTAGGTCCTGGTAAAGTGCTGGCTGACTTAATCACATCGCTCCAAGTACCAGTAGTTAAGCTAACGCAAGTATTTAGGCAAGCCCAACAAAGTGCGATCGTCACGGCAGCGCACCAAATCAACCAAGGCGATTACCCGACTATGGAACCGATCAGCGATCATCCGCACTCAGACTGCCTATGGCATGCTGGTGGTCACAGTCCTGAACACGGAGTACAGGCTATATGCGAGTTGGTGAGCGAGTTTATCCCCCGGCTGGGCTTCAACCCTGCCACAGATGTGCAGGTCTTATCTCCGATGTCGCGGGGGTTGGTGGGTACTCGCAACATTAATGCTGTTTTGCAGCAGCTGATTAATCCACCTGCACCGGGGAAGATGGAGATTAACCGAGGTGGGATGATTCTGCGGGTGGGCGATCGCGTGATTCAGCAAATGAATGATTACGACAGGGAAGTATTCAATGGGGATTTGGGGAGTATCGTTGATATTGATACGGAGGAGCAAGAGGTTACTGTTGAGTATGCTGGTCGGGCTGTGGTTTATGACTATGCAGATTTGAATGAGATTACGCTTGCATTTGCTACTTCAATTCATAAGTCCCAAGGAAGCGAGTTTCCAGTGGTGATACTTCCACTATACCTGCAACACTACATGATGCTCACAGGTAATCTCTTTTATACAGGGCTAACCCGTGCTAGGAAGTTAGCAATTGTAGTTGCTTCCAACAAAGCGATCGCCCTGGCTGTGCGAACTACGGATGATCAGCAGAGGTACACTCGGTTGTGGCAGAGGTTGTTACAACCGATAGCGTTGTAGTGCGATCACTCTTAAGCGGGGCACAGCATCGTCGCCCAATTCCTGTTGTCGGTTAACAGATTGTTTGTCGCTTTAACACACTGATGTCATCGCAAGAGAAAACGATACGATGTAAGGTTTTCAATTGTTGATCCGCTCGCGCGCTCCGTGCCTTGTGAGGAATGCTCGCAAAATTACGACTCTTTGAGCCAACTTGACTTTAGCAGTTTATGATAGGGCGACATTAATCTGTTAAAACGACAAACAATCTGTTAACCGACACCTAAATAACTCTTGATGGCATCAACTTATTTGTTAAGCAATATTTCGCCAGCAGTATCAAAAGTTGCGAAGAACCCATTTATCTCCGTACTCGACACCTGCTTGGGCGATCGCAGTCTTACACCATGCTATTAATCAACAAAAAAATGTTGCTTAAGGAACTCGTTCGAGAGCCAACCATCTACACTGTGCCTTATGTACAGTGTAGGTTTGCAAAATTTCTGAGAAGTTAGGTTCATAGTGTGTAACGTAGTTCTCCAAAAAAATTAATTTATAAGCATTCCCAACATCGAACCCGCAACTGATTGACCTAACCAATCAGTGATTTTCAATAAGACGGGCTTTGCTTTATCCCAAAGCGCTTTACCCTTTGCTTCGTTTTGACTGACATTTAGTAAAGTTTCAGCCATACCTCCAAGGTTGGTTGCAATTAGCGCTTTGTTCGGTTGTGCTTTGAGTGTTGCAACTTTCGCCACACCCAAATACATAATCGCTTCTTCTTTTGCATCTGTTGGTAGTTCTGCGCTGCTAATCATCTGCTCAATCTCTGCAAGCATTTGGATAACTTCTTCTTTAGTTGGCTGTTTATCAGTTGGTGCTGCTTGAGTTGTCATTGTTTGTTGGTTATGATTACCAATGGCAGCCTGCATCCCACCGTAAACAGTCCCACCGCTAACGCTTTGAGAAATTCCACCGTCATTTGTTGTTTGTGAATTTTTTCCTGACATAGCAAAGGATTCTTCTGTATTTGTTGGTGGTTGTGTTTGTTGCTCGGAAGCTTTAGGCGTTCGCGTAGCGGCTTCTGCGGAGCATCGCGGTCTAAACTTAAGTACGGGAGTTTCTGACTCTGGAATTCCCTCTAGGTCCATCCGTGACAGGTTAAGAAAATTGCTCTTTTGTCAAGAGGGTGCAGGAAAAGGCGATAAATCAAGCTTGGAGAGTGGCTTTCGCAGCGCTTTGACTACTCCTAAGTCTTGATTCTCTGGGGCAGCAAAGTACTTAATCGGGTCATCCGCTTTGCCTTTGTTATTTGCGACACTAAAATGGTACAAACCACGAAAAATCATCTCCAAAGAAATGCGGTCAAATGGCAGAGATAATTCGTCTGCAACCGCGTCTCCCAAGTCAACTAATACTGCATAAAAGAGCCAAGTAGACCAGACTTGTAACTTGACACCATTAATAGAACCAGTCCACAAATACGAGAGTCCCAATAAACGTTTAACTACATAAAAAGCCTCTTCAATTCTCCATCTTCTTCGATATAAATCAGCGACAACGTAGGGAGGTAAAATTTGTGGGTCAAGGACAGAAGTAATATAAGAATAGCTAGTTTTACCAACTTTTATCTCAATTAAAGGCAAAGTAAGCACTGGTGCGCCACGACGAACAGTACCAAGTTGAATCAATCGGTCTTTAACAGAATGGTCATAACTGAAAATCTTTAAGTATTTAATGGATGCTTTCGCTTTTAAACGAGTAATAAAATGAACATCTTGTAAATTAAGTTGTTGTAAAAACTGGAAATGGTAAAAACCTCTATCAAGTAAAATTAGAGTTTTAGCAGGCAGTAAATTTAGTAAAAGAGCTTCAAAATTAGTCTCTGATGCGGCAGGATTGGTGTGAAACCAAACTTCTATCGGTAAACGAGTAACCAAATCAATAACTGTACAAATCTTTCCTGCTAATTGACCTGTTTTCAAGTCTTCCAGGCTTTTTAGCTTTCGGAATAGGGCTTCTAATGTAGACCCATCAGCTATCCAAATTCGGTCAAAATTATGCAATGCAAACTTAACGCTATCTGGTAGTGGTCGCCTCAGTCGTTGCTGCCAATTAAGTTGTAACTGAGGTAATAAATCTTTAAACACTCGCTCAAATAATTCAGCCGGAAAAACTAAAAATCTTTGACAGAGAGATTGTTGGGCAATATTAGTAGCACGACACCACAATAAATCTTCTCTTGCTAAAAGCCTCGTTAATTCTTGAACTCCC
>NZ_AJLJ01000479.1 GCF_000317245.1 Fischerella muscicola SAG 1427-1 = PCC 73103 | reverse complement strand
CTCTAGGTCAATCGAAGCACAACCAACTTCAAAACAGTCATCATAGGAACTCCCAGCACCTAATGCATCATAAAACCCAACAGCAAATTCCATTGCCGCAACATCCCCAATGGGGCGGTTCATGCCAATCACGCAATCAATATGTTGGTAAATAGCATCTGCTTGTACTTCTGAGTAGCAAGCATTAAGTAAAACACACTCAATTTTGTTTTGAAATAACTTAAATAATCGGGCTAGAGATTCGCTGCTTACCAGTTGCATTTGCCCAAAATTATTTTCCAAAACCAAGCCAGTAGTTCCTGAGCCATGTCCAGAAAAGTGAACAATTGTTGGTTGATGGTCTAACAATGCGCGGCGCAAGTCCTCAACTCGCACTGCCCAAGAGGTGATAATTTCAAACTGTTCTCGATTTTTGGCTCGTCTAAGTGCAGCCTGGATATTCCGCACTTCTTCATCTAAGCGCAATTTGTTTGTGTCTTTGGGATTGGCAGTTAAAATTAAGATTTTTTTAACAGTCATATCTGTCTTTGAAGGCATTTATATATGTGTAAATAATTCATTCGTGTGTTTTTTAGTTTATAGTCTGCTGATTATCATCTCCTTGAGTTGCTTGCATTCCACCATCTATATGTCCACCACTAATATTCTGAGAAATTCCACCAGGATTGTTAGTCATAATACCTACCTGTTCAACATTTGAATAAAAACTCGGTCGAGAGAGTGCAGTCACTACCATATTTTCCAGGCTGCGAATGCGATTGTCTTTTTCTACCAAAATTAACTTAATTTCTCGCTCTGGCAAGGCTTTAAGCTGATTATAACTAGCAAAATATTGAGAACTCAGTTCAGACTTTGAGGCAGTTACAGCAGTTTTGGCACGTAGTAAAAACTTATCCTCACCCCGCTTTTCCATCGCCACAATTTCTAATTCCGCATCTGGGTTATTTTCTGCTAGTTGTTTGAAGGCGATCGCGATCGCACGGGGGTCAACACCTTGGTTATGGTAAAGGTCGAGTGTATCGAAAATCGGCTGGATAAAATCACCAAAGTCTCCATCAGCAAACACTTCTTGCCGATTATCGGGTTTGCGAAGGGGGTCGGGGTTTTCTTTGGTGGGAAGACGCATATAAACGTATTCGCACTTCACCCCATTAAATTTGGTATCGCTGGTAATACCCCAATCTTCGATGTATGCTCCTGTAAGATTCGCACCCGCAAAATCTGTTCCGTCTAGTTGTGTCTGCTTGAGTTTTGCTCTGGATAAGTTTGCATCTTGTAAATTAGCCTCACTTAAATCTGCGCCAATAAAACTGGCATCAACTAAGGAAGCTCCACGTAGATTGATACCCCGCAGGGATAGACCATCGAAGTTTTTGTCAATTCCCTGTCCTGTAATTACTAGTTGCCGCAAGAGTGGTTTCAATAAATAAGTATTTCCAAGACGCGCGCGCTCAAGCTTTTTAACCTGAGACCAGCAGGTTCGTGTCAAGATTGCATCTGTTAAATCTGTACTTTTGAGTGTTGCACCAATGAAATTTGCATCCGTTAAATTAGCACAGCGAAAGCAGGTTCCCCCTGTCGCAGCAACTGCAACTGCTATTGTTTGGATTAAAGTAAACTTTTCGTCTCCAGCTAAGGTTCGCCAACTAATGTAACCACTTAGAAACACAACGGGAGCAGTCCCCGCAAAAAACTGGGTCATACCAACAGCTACAGCCATAACCCCACCAGCTATAACCCCAGCCAGAGCCACAATCCCAGTCATGGCTACACTAGCAGTTTTAGTTTCTGCCAAAAAACCAGCCATAGTCGCAGCCACAGCCACGGCTATAGAGCCAGACCCAAGGCCAACTAAAGCCCCAGTTGCAGCCGCAGCTATACCTACAGCACCAGCCGCGGGTACAATTCCATCCATAGCACTAGCCGCAGCCCCAACAATCGCTATAGTCCCAGCTCCAATCACAACCATAGGTAAAGTAAAAGCTTTTAAAGCTACCTCTAAACCCCGGCGAACGATCACAAAAAAGAAGACTGCAAACATTGCCAGAACGATGACAATGCACAGAATTGTGTAGAGTTGACTGAGTAAGACTTTTGCACTAGAAATAAAGACAAAAAAACTACTGAAAGCCAATACTGAAGAAAAGCCTGTTAGTGCTGATACAAGTAATGAGATGCTGACTAGGCTAATTACCCAATTCCATTGCAGTCCTGCTTTAGCATGGCTGAAATTAGCCCCTCTCAAGTTTGCATTTGTAAAATCCACCCCTCTGATATCTGCATCGCTAAAGTTAGCTCCTTCAAGGTTTTGACCTTTAAAGGAACGTCCTTGCAAGTTTTGACCGGAGAAATCCAAGGACATAAATAGGCAATGAAGAAAACATAGCTTCAGTATTCATACACAAGCTACGCTGAAAATACCAGAAATTTATCAAAATTATTTATACATCTGCTCTTGTCTCCATAACTTATAATTCCTTGTATAGCCAAAATTTGTCTTGGCGTAAAATATTGTATCCGTCTAAGGATAGATTTTTATATTCAAATCATAATTTGGCTAGTAAATATTCAATTTGTAACTTGTATTATTAATCTAAGTGTAATACAGCATTAATAAATACCCATTTTTACAAACTTTATAATTTTAAAAGCGGTTTTTACCAGCGCTGCTTATGAGTCAGCAAGAGCATTCCGAGGAAAATTTCTTACCTATACCTGAGCCAATAATTCAGCAGCAGGTAGAAAATTCTACTTTAGATGGCGGGATGCAGGCTGTGATCGGTGATGATAATATCCAAATTCAGGGTGACGGTAACGTTGTCACTTTTAACAAAACGGAAATTTTGCAAATCTCTGTTGATGAGATTAAAACCCGTGAATTTATAGAAACATCTCCCTACAAAGGTTTAAAGAAATTTGAACCAGAAGATAAAGACCTGTTTTTTGGTCGTGACCAATTTCTGACAAGTTTAGTAAATGAGCTAGAACAAACCAACTTAGTTTTACTTTTGGGTGCTAGTGGTAGTGGTAAATCATCGGTAGTGCGTGCAGGTTTGGTTCCCTGGCTTTCTCGAAAATACGGAACGCGCTTAGTTAACCTGATATTTACCCCTGACCAAGACCCGTTTGAATCTTTATATGCCAGCCTACTTAGTAAAAATACGCAAAATCAAGCCCAAATTGCCCGTGAGGCTAAAGCTGACACATTAACTCAAGTAGTGACGAGGCTACATCTTGCTGATGATTATTGGTTCATCTTGATTGACCAGTTTGAAGAACTATTTACCACCAGTGAACCAGAGAAACGCGATCGCTTTATCGCCAGTTTGATACAACTAGCCAAAGCCAAGCTCCCAAGAGTTAAAGTTATGGCAACGATGCGGGCTGATTTTCTTGACAAGTTAAGCCCATACCCCGGATTAGTGAAAGCTACAGATAAACATCGCCCAATGATTGCAGAGATGCAACTAGATGAGTTGCGCTTGGCAATCGAACAACCTGCGGCACATCAGGGGGTAGTTTTTGAAACAGGACTAGTTGAGGAAATTATCAAAGATGTCCAGGGACAAGCAGGTTATTGG
>NZ_AJLJ01000478.1 GCF_000317245.1 Fischerella muscicola SAG 1427-1 = PCC 73103 | reverse complement strand
AAAATTGTTGGAGATTGTCTTTGGCGTGCAATACTAACACTTGCAGTTATCAACTATGCCATTCCCGAACTTAGTATCAATAGCATGACACCTCTTCTACGCTGGATGAGCTTCAAAATGCTGGTTCACGAAGCAGAAAAGAAAAGGAAAAGCCTTTCCCTAGAAAAAATTGATGAGCCTACACTTACCATTAGGGCAGAAGATATCGAAAGTGACCTGGCTGAGATTCAGGCTGCACTTGACCTGTTAGAAAAATTTTCGCCATCTTATTACGAAGTCCTAGATATGGTGATGAAAGGCAGAATGAGTTTTGCCCAAATCGCCAAATATAAACGCCTTAATACACAAAAAAATGTTACCGAAGCAGAAGTACGACAAGAAGTCAAGGAAGCAGTTTATCAACTTCGATCATACCTTCATAACGAGGTGACAAAGGCTCGTAAAGAAGATTATATAAAAAAATCTTGTACATCAGAAACTGCCCTAGAAGCGAAAAAAAGGGAATATTATCAGTTATGTTGCTTGTCTTTTTTGAAAGAGAAAGACATCAAAAACCTTGAAGATAATTTTCTCCGCCCAGCATTGGAAGAACCAGAACTAGAATTCTGGATCAAAGAAATTGACCACTTAGCAGGACATCGTTTGAGTGAATTCAAATCTGCTCATACGAACTCCGAATATAAGGACTTTCATTATGAACTCAGGGAAGAGATTGAAAATAAATTTAAAGATGAAAACAAAGAGGATAAATATTGCCTTCGTAATCAATTAAACGAAATGGATAAAGAATTGATGTTCTGCAAATCATTCAAAGATATACGGGGAGTAGTAGAACAATTTGTTAGTGACATCTCACAGGGAAGCCTACAACTTAACAATATTCCCTTTCCCGAAAATTTCCTATAACGAAAGGAATAGCAATCTATGCCCCAAATGATAATTAGGGTATCGGCCGAGA
>NZ_AJLJ01000477.1 GCF_000317245.1 Fischerella muscicola SAG 1427-1 = PCC 73103 | reverse complement strand
GGGCATCGGCGCGAAAAAACTCATCCTGAATCTCCCTAGCAGCAGCCAGAGCCTCGCTTAACAATTCTGGCAATTTCTCAGCCAAACTACTTAGGGCATCGGCGCGAAAAAACTCATCCTGAATCTCCCTAGCAGCAGCCAGAGCCTCGCTTAACAATTCTGGCAATTTCTCAGCCAAACTACTTAGGACTTTGGCGCGATGTCTCTCATCCTGAATCTCCCTAGCAGCAGCCAGAGCCTCGCTTAACAATTCTGGCAATTTCTCAGCCAAACTACTTAGGACTTTGGCGCGACTTAACTCAT
>NZ_AJLJ01000476.1 GCF_000317245.1 Fischerella muscicola SAG 1427-1 = PCC 73103 | reverse complement strand
CCTCGGCGGCTACCCTTTATCGCCCTGGTGATATTATTTTTAATCCCAGAGATGCCCGTAGTGTAGGGTGGAGCCATAGAGCAGAAAAAGGAGTTTCACCCAGTACCATAGCTGCTGCGCTCATCCCTGATGATCCAAAAGAACGATTTTTCAGCGATGCAGCTAAAAACTTTATTGCGGATATATTTGAACGTACCTACTCAAATGCTGAAGTGTGGCAGGTGCTGACCGATTTCTCTCTCGACCAACTGAAAGATTTTTTATCGGGTACAATCTCCCGCCGCTACTTTGAGGGCGAAAGCGGTAACACAGCAGGCAGTGTTATTGCCACAGCCATTAACCAACTGCGGTTTTATCAAACTCTTGCAAAATCAAATGAGAGCGAATTTAGCTTTTACAAATGGGGTAAAGAAGATAGCCCACATTGGATATTTCTGCCTCTGTTTGAAGAAGATGCCGAAACATTTAAACCCCTGATTTCTACTTGTTTTGAGTTAATGCTGCGGGGACTATTGAGTAATGAGAATCGGCGTTACAAAACAGCATTGGTGATTGACGAACTGGGGGCATTGAGCCAATTAAAATCTCTACCTCGAATGCTTTCAGAAAGCCGCAAATTCAAAGGCAGCGGCTTCATTGGCACTCAAACCACCGCCCAAATTGAGCAGACCTACGGGGAATTGGGCAGCAGGATAATCCTCCAGGGTATTGCCACAAAGCTGATTTTAAATGTGCGGGACGGTACAACAGCCAAACAATTCTCAGACATGATAGGGGCGCAAGAACGGATTGATGTTACTTTCTCGGACTCACAAAACTCAGATTTGGGCGGTAGCCAAACTCAATCACAAACCATCCGTGAAACTGCTGCTGTCCTCCCGGCAGAAATACAAAACCTACCACCGTTAGAGGGTTATTTGTGCATTGCTGACGGCTCATCACCCGCACGAGTCAAAATTGTTCCCAAGGGTTACGCAAGTCAAACAGAACGGTTTATACCAGTTAGTGACACTTAAAAATGTATTTGATTCAGTCTTGGATTCGTAAATTTCTCCTTGGCGCTTGTATCGGCGGGTTAGTCACAGGTTGGGTGATTGAAGCTCCCCAGAAACGCAAGGCTTCGGAAGAACAATTAATACAAACTTTTAAAACAACACGTAACCCAAGGGAGCGCAAACTAGTTGAATACAGGTTACTGGAGATAGCACACCTCAAACGGTACAATCAACTTGATGATCCGGAGGCAGAAGCGATTTACAAACTGGTATTAGAAAGAGAACCACTATCGGCTGAGGCTCACACGTTAATGGCAGAGTACAAATTAATGTTGTGGAATCTCAAGCGTAACCCCACAGACAAGCAAGAAGGTCTGGAACATCTGCGAAAAGCCCAGGAGCTTTACCGCCCACGTGTTCCGATTTTGGCTCAACAACTGTCTAAGCTTGAACAGAAAATCAATTCGGGCGCTCCTGCCTATGATTGGTATTTCCCTGATGTGCTTCCTTGATCCAAATCTAGAAAAACGTGGAATCAATGATTGTAGCTGTTAATTCCACTTTTTAGCCCTTTTGTTAACAACCTTTATTGCTTGATAATACCTTCGTCACTGTGGTGTGGACTAATAAATTCTTCTGGAATCATAAAGTTTAGTTTTGAAGTAGAACTTATTCTGAGCCAATCAGGTAAAATTTAATACGGTTATCAAGGGTGAGAGATGGTTAAGCCACAAGCTACTCAGCCAAAAAAAATCTTAATTCTGGCAGCCAGTCCTTTTGACCAAGCAAAACTCCACTTGGATGTAGAAGCTCGTGAAATTGATGAAGGTCTGCGACGTTCTCAGCATCGTGACCAGTTCCAATTGCAAAAGCAAGGAGCAGTAAGAACTGATGACCTGCGCCGAGCTTTGTTGGATTATGAACCCCAAATCCTTCACTTTTGCGGTCATGGCACTGGGTCAGATGGATTAGTATTTGAAAACCAACAAGGCAACACTCAACTAGTCAGTACAGAGGCTTTGGCGAATTTGTTCGAGTTATTTGCCGGAATAATTGAGTGTGTTGTACTTAATGCCTGTTATTCAGAAGTCCAAGCGAGGGCGATTGTTCAGCACGTAGGCTATGTAATTGGGATGAACAAAGCGATCGGGGATAAAGCTGCGATCAAATTTTCCATCGGCTTTTATGATGCTTTGGGTGGTGGAAGGTCTGTAGAAGAAGCTTATAAGTTTGGTTGCAATGCAATTCAAGCTGAAGGTATTCCAGAACATCTTACCCCTATCCTCAAAATCAATACTGCATGGAAGTCTGTTTTGGAGAAATCCTCTAAGCCATCCAATGCCTCTCTAATAGAAGATTCATCAACAGAGACTTCAAATACACCCAAAATTTCACCTACCAAAAACATCCACCAACAAGCAGGAGATAATGCTAAACAAATTGGGGAGATTGGGTCAGCAGGAACAATCAATTTTTAGTGAATCAAGAAGATAATGGTGGATCAAAGAGCTGGTAATGATGCTGTTCAAATTGGGGAAATTGGGTCAGTAGGAACAATCAACATTAACACTGACTCTACACCTGCGGGCAAACCTTTCCAAGCACCACCTCTACCTACTTATTATGTAGACCGTCCCGAATATAGCCAAGACTTAAAAACTCGTCTGCTTACAGAGTCAAATGATGTCCGTACTTTGGTAGTGACAGCGATTCACGGCTTAGGTTCTGTCGGCAAATCAACCTTAGCTACTGCTTTGGCACATGATAAAGATGTACAAACTCACTTTTGTGACGGTATTCTCTGGGCAACATTAGGTCAGCAGCCTAATCTTCTATCCCTGCTTAGTGGCTGGGTACAAGCGTTGGGGGACTACAACTCCAAAGCCACTAGCGTAGAAGCAGCTTCTAATCAACTGCGTACACTGCTGTATGACAAAGCTGTGCTGCTAGTAGTAGACGATGCTTGGAATCCTCTGGATGCACAAGCATTTAATATTGGTGGAGCGCGTTGTCAAGTTTTAGTAACAACCCGCGAAGCAGGAATCGCCCAAGTTCTCGGAGCCAGCACGTATCCTCTAGATGTGATGCAGCCATCTCAAGCGATGGAACTGCTGACTAAAAAAATAGGACGCTCGATCATAGAAGCAGAACGTCAGGAGGCACAAGATTTAGCTTCATCCGTTGGTTATCTCCCACTAGCGTTGGAATTGGTAGCTGCTGAAGTGGCTAGTGGTACAACTTGGACTCAATTGTTAGAGGATTTTCAGCAAGAGGTAGCCCGATTAAAAACTCTTGACCGACCAGAAGCTGAAGAAATTACTGATGAAGCCATTTTAAAACGTTTCAGCTTAACAGCATCATTAAATTTAAGTGTCAAGAGAATGCCTAAAAAAAAGCAGGAGCATTTCTCTTGGTTGGGGGTATTACCGGAAGATGTCACCATAACTAAGATGATGGCAGCGACTCTGTGGAAAATGGATGTACGTGATACTGCCAAGACATTGCAATACTTGCACTCTAAAGCACTTCTATTGTCTGGAGTTGCTTTAGCAGATGGTACACCAACCTACCGTTTACATGACTTATTTCATGACCTTGCACGTAATTTGCTAACTGCTCCACCACACCCAGAGTCAGAAGGCGATCTACCAGGGTTAGGTATAAGTTTAGTTGAAGCTCACGCTACTTTTTTGGAGAAATACCGACAAAAAACCCAAGATGGTTTGTGGCATACCCTACCTTATGACGGTTATATCCATCAGCATCTCGTTTGGCATTTGGAAAAAGCTGAAAAGGTAGAAGAAATTCACTCCTTATTACGGGAAGAGTCAAAAACAGGAGCTAATGGTTGGTATGAGGCGTGCCATCGCTTGGGACAAACTGCCAATTTTGTAACTGATGTTGCTCGTGCTTGGCAATTGGCAGAAGCAAACTGGAATGAAACAACCCTACCTCAAGTTATTGGGTTGCAGTGTCGCTATGCTTTGATTATTGTATCCCTTAATAGTCTGGCTGCTAATCTACCAGTAGAACTGCTGATTGCCTTAGTTCAAAAAAGTGTCTGGACTCCTGAGCAAGGACTCGCTTACGTACTACAAAGCTCGAACCCACAAAATAAAGCCTACTTGCTTACACAGCTAGTCAATCATTTGCCACCAAACCTAAAAGAATTAGGACTCTTGAAAGCACTGGCTGCTGCTAGGGAGATTCAGGATGAGTTTTTTCGCGCCAAAGCCCTAAGTAGTTTGGCTGAGAAATTGCCAGAATTGTTAAGCGAGGCTCTGGCTGCTGCTAGGGAGATTCAGTTTGAGTTTTTTCGCGCCGATGCCCTAAGTAGTTTGGCTCCTCTATTGCCGCCTGAGTTGTTAAGCGAGGCTCTGGCTGCTGCTAGGGAGATTCAGGATGAGAGACATCGCGCCTATGCCC
>NZ_AJLJ01000475.1 GCF_000317245.1 Fischerella muscicola SAG 1427-1 = PCC 73103 | reverse complement strand
TCTGAGTTTTTTCGCGCCAAAGTCCTAAGTAGTTTGGCTCCTCTATTGCCGCCTGAGTTGTTAAGCGAGGCTCTGGCTGCTGCTAGGGAGATTCAGTCTGAGTTTTTTCGCGCCTATGCCCTAAGTAGTTTGGCTCCTCTATTGCCAGAATTGTTAAGCGAGGCTCTGGCTGCTGCTAGGGAGATTCAGTTTGAGTTTTTTCGCGCCTATGCCCTAAGTAGTTTGGCTCTTCAACTTTCACAAATACAAAAAACTTCACTTTTTGATCACTGGCGAAATACCCTTCATATTTTATCTCTTCACACTCGCCCAAATTTACTCAGTGATATAAACGCATTAGCTCCTGTTATATTTACTTTAGGTGGTCAAGAAGCATTAAAAGATACAGCTTCTGCAATCCAAGATGTGTCACGGTGGTGGAGTTAAAGACTTGAGTTTGGACTAATTGGCATTTAGCAGCAATGAATAGAAAGCAACACAAAGCAACCCAACTTCTTTTAGAGGCTGAGTGAAGTGGAATCGTTAAAAAAGAAGCAGAAACTAAGCAGCAGTTAGATCAGCCTTCTTAAGTGATTCTTCGATTTTAGGTTTTTTAGATGGGTGTTTTTTGACAGTGGGATAACGGGGACGTTGAGGTGGCTGATGCCCTTGGGTGCGGCCTGGTGATTTACCGCGAGTTTTAGGGGGTTGAGCAGGAGTGCCAATGGCGGCTAAAATTAGTGGAAAGGCTTGTGCAACACGTCCTGGAGACAGTTTATCCTGATTCGATTGCCAAGGCAATGGGGAGTCGATGCAGGCAACTCTGGCTAACCATAATTGCCAAGTTAACAGGGGCATCAGGTAACTCCATCGCTCTGCTGCCTGAGTAGAACTAAGTTGAGGTTGTGTCCAATACAACCTTTGCTTCGCAAATCGATACCAATGTTCTAGGGCAAAACGGCGTAAGTATTTATTCCAGATATCCTCTAATGCAGGCATTGTCTGACCCAACCAAGCTAACCATAAGGGTTGGAACTTACGATTACGTCCTACTGGTTTGATGACCTCGACGCGAATGATTTCCATTGCTCGATTTGGGGATTGAAGAAAATGAAACCCACTCCAACGCATTACTTTAACTCGACCAAATTTTAGGTCTTCAACTTCTAGAGTTTCAGTTACCTCTGGCCAAGTTTCCGGGTCATTGAACTTAAACTTATGACCATGTTTACACGGTGCGCCTCGTCCTTTGTAAGTACCGGGTGTACCCCATAAGCATCGGTTAGAAGCTAAACGCAACAACAGGTCTGCGTCAATCTCCTCCGTGGCTTGCACAAATTTGGCGTTGCCGTAACCTCGGTCATAAGCGGCAAGCGGCCTTTTTCCTAACTCACGAGTGATTTGTTTGAGTTGGAATGCTGCTTTAGTTGTTGGTGTTTCAAAGCTGGTGATCCGTTCGTGTTTCAACGGCAATGCCCAACTCCCATCCGCCTCTGGTATCCACGCTAACGTACTGTAACTTTGTCCGATGCCTATGCTTCCCCTGGAGTCCCCATGAAAAGTTCTTTCTTTTAGTGTCTTCGCTTCTGGTCTTGCCCAAAAGCTATGATCTCCTGCTAGAAATGGCTGTTCATCCGTCACTACCTCCTGTACCAGTAGCTTCATCAGTTTTCTTTTCGGTGGACGACTATCATGTAGTGCTGCATAAATGCTCGACCATTGCCGTCGAAATACTGGGCTTTGTGACAAGCTTACAAATGATGGGATACTCGGACTTGTCAATACTGCATCCATCAATTCAAATACTGCATCTTTGGCCTTCCCCAAACTATCGTAGATAGCTTGGCGGAATTTTTCTAGTTGTGTCAGGATCATCACGTCAATGATTTATTGATTACTTTCATTGACTTTACGGCAGTCAGTGTTACTGCTGACTGCTTTTCTCTAGCTTTTTAGTCCAAACTCCAGTAAAGAACAACATCTTGAGTATGAGATCGCATTCTACGTAAGAGCCAAAACGTTGAATAGGCGGCTCAAACTCTTGAAATTTCGTTAGAATCCTTTCTAGAAAACTCAGCAGTTTATCTTCGATTTTTAAGTGTAACTCTTGCCTCATTAATGTTATTCCTTACACTTTTTAGAAAAGTGGGAATAGCTTTAGATAAAGACTGCTCTGCACGTGTAGGTTGATCCGACTCTAGTAGCACTACTAACTCTTGCGTAGCAGCTTCAATTCTCTTAAGTAGCTTGAGCTTCTGAAAAATAGGATCTGAGTTCCTATTTTTTTCACCTTCTTCTTGGCGCTGTTGGCTTAATATCTTGCGTACATAACGAGTAGAGACACCGATCGCCACTGCTAAAGCTGGCCCTAATGCCTTCTCTCCTTCTCGCGGACGACCGCGAATCTCCCTATAATTCAAGGCTCGTAAGCGTTCAGCAAGTCGTTCAATCTGATCACGAGTATAGTTAACCCGTTTCTCGTTTTCTGCCAGTTCCACCTGTAGGGCCCGTTCAGGTTCGTTTTCAGCATCAAATGTCATCATGTGAACCGTTACCAGATCCGAAGGAAACTGTTGGGCATAAGCTTCTGGATGAGCTTCCTTAAGTAACTGAATTGCTGCTAATCGATGCGCTCCGGCCAGCAATACTCCCTTACAATCAACCACAAGGGGTTCAATCAGCCCCAATGCTGCAATAGACTCTGCTAAATCAGCAACGTGTTCAGATCGAATTGGCCTAGTGTCTGCCTCTCTTGGATGAATTTGAGTGCGAGGAATTTTAGTTTTTTGGGAGCGTTCCTGTTCAGCTTTAGCTGCTGCTGCCAGATCCTGCTCATGAATCGCCTCAGCTGTCGCGGTGGCTTCTGCAAATAAAGCTTCACTTTTTGTTCTTCGTTTAGCCATTTAATACCCAATCCGCAATCACCTTTAAATCTTTTGCTCCCTTGCAGTTTGCATCGTACTGCATAATGGGAACCCGTTCAGCAGCAGCCCACGCCAAAGATGAGTCTTGATGCACAATTAAGCGTTTAATAGATGGGTAAGCTGAGAAGAGTTGTTGGTCAAGCGCCTGATCCATTGACCGACGTAAGTCAATCCGGCTAAGTGCCAGCGCCCACCGTTTTGCCCCTCTGCGTCCTTTTTGCTGTCGCAGCTTCAACTCGTTGAGGACTCGACCGGCTCCCATTACTGCCAAAGGGTGAGCATCAGTACAGACTAATGCAACATCAGCAGCAACCAACCCTAGTCGCTCTAGAGATTCAACACCTGGTGGACAGTCGAAAATAAAAGCATCATAAGCCATTAGTGCGACGATATCTGCCAAATCTTCAGGATCTAGCAACTGAATATTATGACCTGCTAAATCGGGGCCACCTGGTAAAACGTGCAGGCCAGAATTTGCCTCTAAAGGTTCAGGTGAGCCACCAACAAGAAGTTCAGCAGTTCCAGGTGCAGTAGGATTTGTGCCTAACACATAGGCTGCATTTGACTGGGGATCAAGGTCGATAACTAAAACTTTTCGTCCTTGACTGGCTAGAACAGAAGCAAGACCACAGGCAATTGTTGTTTTGCCTACGCCACCTTTACGAGCTGCAACTGCAATGCGTATGTCAGTCATAGCCAAAATCCTATCACGCTCCCCTGCTGGCGAATCAGAATTGTGTTGAAACCTAGTCGCTACGGTAACACCATAAAATTAAAGAATCAAATTATAACTTTTAGTGCGGCTTGAGATGAATGTATAAGGAAAAAATTATCTTCATCGCTCCAAACCCTTATTGTTCCGTAGAATTTCTACCCGCCCTCGTTACTGATGTCTTATCAATCTTGCGATGTTGATTCTGTTGTAGAAACTAATCGAACAAATGCCTTTATGTCTCTACGCAATGGCGAACTCAGTTAATGCCCTTTTACTAGGGTGATGGAAGCCCAAAATAATATCGGTTTTGGGGATACCTGCTGCCAATAAATCATCAACAATCCCCAAGTCGGTGTTGTCTTCTTCCACCCAGATTTTACCGTTTTGAATCTGGAGGTATAAGATAATGTGCTGCACTCGTTTTTTGCCATCCCAGCCGCAACGCAGCCACAGGTATTGGTCGCGTTGTTCGTCTAAAATCAGGCGATCGCTAATTGTAGCTTCTGTAGTGTTAGCGGGTTGAGAATTGGTCAAATCATAGTATTTTTTAATGATTTTTTGGATAATACTGCGATAGTAGCTTAATGTATCCATTGCACGATTTGCTCCTGTTGGATATCTACGATAATTAATTGCAGATTGTTTTGGCGGGTAATGAGTTGAACTGATGGACGTTGAAAAAAGTTTAAATAAACAATGTCGTCAATTGCTAGATATAAATTATATTCAGGTTCGCTGACTTGGATGAGGTTGCGATAAACGATGTACTGTCCCAGAGCGTTGTGAAAGTCGTACATCTGAGATTTACCCACAAAGCTTTTGATTTCGACAACAATTTTCTGCCCCTGGCGTTTTGCGGCGATTGGTTTTTCTGCGGCTAAGTCAGCATACAGTTCAGCGTCTTCATATTTAATTATGTAAGGATCAGCGATTATCAGCCACCCATCTTTAATCAAAGCATTTTTTACAGCATCGTGATAGAGATCTTTAGCAGGCATAGAGGTATATTCTAAACGGTATTAATAATTGCGACCCTATCCTTTGGGGAGAGGTGGAATAACTTATTTCGCGAGGATTTGAAATTTTTACTACTTATGAAAACCTATTTTTTCTACCATCGCGCATCAGGGAATCGCCCAAATATTTTTCCAACTAGGTGTGATGCCCACTATTAACAGGTCGCGTGCGCGTAAATTGTTCTAGATTTTTAGGATTATCCTACCGCTCTTTGAACCGCTTAGATGAATTCGCTAACAGTCTTCATGGGCGATCGCCCACCAGCATAAATGGAAATCTATTTCCAAGTCAGTGTCTTCTATATCCTTAGCCCATCCACCATGCACCCCACTGACCTGATAAACCCTGGAAATAAATGCTACCATCTAATTACATTCATACTTGCTGTATAAATTATGCCTTATTCCGAATTAGAGAAAGATAATTTTTTAGAAGCTGTTGATTCATTAAAGAAATATCGTAGAGCAGAATTGATTGATGAAAAAGGTAATAACCTATTAAGTCATTTATATACTGATTTGTTAGCAAACGAACAAATTTTAAAAACATGTCTAAAAGGAAATACTACATTTCTTATTGGTAGGAAAGGTACTGGGAAATCTACAATATTTTTGAAAATACAACAGGAACTAAGAAAAAAAGATAATAATTTATCATGCTATGTAGATGCTAAAACTATTTTTGAATCATCAAAATCAGAGTACGTTAATGGACTTGAAGAATTAAAAAATTTTGTATCTAATGATGTGCTACAAAACTATCTTATAGAGCGAAATTTTATTCAAACTATTCTATCAGAGCTTAGAGAAGAAATTGCTAAAAAATCATACAGTATAATTGATAAAATAAAAGAAGTTTTTGGGATAGACAGATCGTCCATTGTCCGCGAAAAACTTCAAACATTACAAAATAGCATAGAAAATAACGAGCATCTAAAATCTATAGAATTACCTTTGTTGCAACAAATTTCTATTCATAGGAAAAATGCCGATGAAAAAACAAATGAAACTGGTTTTGGAAAAAATAGTCAGTTAGGAGGAAAACTAGAGTTAAAAGAACAAAGTATTAACGCAAGCTATTCTGAAAATAGTAATTTTAAAAACTCACAAAAGAATGCCTCTGAAATTGACAAGCAATTTTCTGATATATTTTTAAAAGTTTTTCAAATTAAAGATGTTATAACACAAATTAAAGAGATATTATCTCTTTTAAGTATTAGAAATTTAATAATTATTGTTGATGATTTTTCTGAAATTGATGACCAAGCAATGCGAGTATTAATTGATGTAATATTAGCTCCATTAAATAATTGGTCAGACGAGTTTATTAAATTTAAAATAGCTGCATATCCTAACAGAGTCTACTATGGAAAAATTGATAAAAGTAAAGTAGATATAGTCGATCTTGATTTTTACAATCTTTATTCAGAATTAGACAGAAATAATATGGAGGAAAGAGCTATAGATTTTACTAAAAGACTAATTGAGAAACGCATCAACTATTTTACTGAAAAGCCTGTCGAGTACTTTTTTGACATAAAAAAAGAACCTTTAGAATCCTATTATGAACTTATTTTTCAAATATCAATGAATGTCCCAAGGATAATCGGTTATATTCTTTACTACTGCTGTGAAAGAAATATAGCATTTGATAAACCGATTAATAGAGAATCTCTTGAGGCAGCATCTCAAAAGTATTATGAAAGAAACATTGAACATTTTTTCGATAATACCACTTATTCCATGATGTCTTTTGAAGAAAAAATATCTATCTTACAATTAAAAGAATTGTTACAGCAATTTGTAGACAGTCTAAGTAATACTAGAAAAAAAATAATTATAGGTGAAATTACAGGAAATCAATATGAAGATGTTAAAACTAATCCATACACAAGTCATTTTTATTTTAAACCTACATATGAACATTTCTTAAAAACTTTGGAACTAAATTTTTTCATAAGTAAATATAGTGAAAGAAGTGATAGAAATAAGGAAAAACAATCCATTTACTGCTTAAATTATGGACTGTGCAAAAAAGAAAATTTAAGATGGGGAAAGCCAAAAGGTTCTAATTACAGAACATATTTCATATCTAAATCATTTGATTTTAATAGTTTAATAGATGATTTTTTAAAAAACTCGAAGCGAATCATCTGTGTTAATCCTAAATGCAAACAAAGCTTTCCATTTGAAGACCTACCTTATCTAGAATATAATAAAATGTTGTGTCCAGAGTGCCATAACCCTGTGAATATAGTTTCTAACTCTGAGACAATACAATTAGAACTTGAAAAAATTGATAAGAGTAAGCTTTTACCACCTATAGAATTGAGTATTTTATATGAAATTAATAAAACAGAAAAGCCTTTAAAGGCTGGAGAAATCGCTGAAGAACTTGATTGTTCTTATCAATTAGTTGGAAAAAGAGCCAAGAAACTAAATGAAGAAAAAGAATTAATTGTTAGGATAAAAGTTGAAGGTAACAAGGTGATTTATAAACTTACAGAAAAGGCAAAAAATGATTATTTTAATACATAATTAATCAGCATTCATATAAGAAGATTTGGCTAAGAGGAACTATAATATTAAGACTTTGAGGCTTGAAATATCATAAATCACCCCAATCAAAATTCAAGAAACGTCGAGCATTCAGCTTAGTATATTTTTCAGTGTGTTTAATATCCCGATGCCCTAAAAAATCCTGAATCTCTCTGGTGCTATACCCCTGATTCACCAGATAATAACCGCAAGCATGGCGCATCATGTGACAGTGAACTTTGATATCAAGCCTCGCCTGTGCTGCCAGCCGCCCGATCAGCTTCCGCACTGCATCAGTTGACATCACCTCACCACGCTCTGACACAAAAATGTATTTGCTATCAGGGAACTGTTCTCTCAGCTTTTTGGGGTAGTGTTACGGAAGCTACGCACAGGGGCAAACTAGACGGTATAGTTTAGTTAGACTCCAAAAAAGTTCCGAATTTTGTTGAGGAGTCGGAACTTCACTCATGTTCGTGAGAATTTGATGCCCTTTAAGTTCAAATGGTAGATAATTTCAACCAAAAATTTCCGACTTCAATCAAATGCGGAACTCTCAGCACGATGGTTGCGAACGCCCACAACGCAGGTTTACTGATTGCTATCTCTTGATAGCATAAAATCTTGAAATGCCTATCATGTAAGGCTTATAAAATACTTTGAAGTACCTGTGTCAGCTATATCTGTTCCTAGTTATATAAACTAAACTGTTCAGTTTGCCCCTGGCCGCAGCTTCCGTAACACTACCCCTTTTTGAGCAATTCCAGTTCATCATCTCTGAGGGGATGCACCCCAGAATCGCTACCCTTTTCCCTGGTGATAAAAATCTGGCGTTCTCCCCACATCACCGCATCCCAGCGTAACCCGCAGCTTACACCCACAGCTTCACCGACCCTCAGCCCGTGGCGGAACATCATCAGGGCATTGAGCCGAGATGGCTGCAAAAACGGAAATAGCGACTGAAAAGCCTTGCCAATTCCAGGTTTCAAAGATTTGGGTAGTTAAATAAATTGCAGCTTCAAATGGTTGGGAAATATTTGACATCAAGGGTACATAATTGCTGTAACGCTTTAAATATCAGGTATTTAAGGACTGTTAGCAAAAGTGCGAACGCGGCTGTTGTGGGCATATTTGCATTCTTAATTTTGACTTTTACCAACTTTCGATGATTGAATAGTTTCTTTTGTCATACCCAAAACCCCTAAAAAATCAATGTTACTCTGGTCTCAAATACCAACTTTTACCCAAATGTTGGTATTTGAGAGAGCAAAAACCGGATTTATTAGTAACTGTGTACTAAATTTAGCCTGACTGTATTCAGGTAAAACTGGAGGTAGCAAAAAAGCTGAAAGCCATATATGACAGGACTTTTCAGCCTCTATTTCCGAATTTACAGGGATCTCGGCTCCATGCCATCAGCATCAGCGTGTAGTCACGGTGGGCATAACGGGCAGGGCGATTTAGTGCAGCATCAAGTAGCGATCGCACTTCCGTTGGTGTAAGGTATTCTCTAGACCTGTAATGCTTATTAGGTTTACGTCCTGGCGGCTGTGCATTCATTTGGGCGTTTGGGTACTGTCCGGTATAGGCGATGAATAATGGAAACTATAAAGTCAATAAATAAGTATTGTTTTCCTCTAAACCATAAAGCTGAAATTGATTTTTTTATTTTTGATTCTCATATTTATACAACCAATACTCCATTAGAAAACCCAAACATAGAATTATTAGAACTAGAAAATCTAGAAGACTTAGAAACAACTGAAAACATAGATGCGGAATGTATAAATTATTATTTAGTAATTGAAATTGAAAGCGAGTTAAATTTTTATTCTTCAATAAGAGAATCCGCTGAAAAAGCAAGACCTCGTTACTTAATAATATTGAGTATTTTATCTTTTTTTACAGGAGAACTTTTTACAGTTGATCAAAACATAAGCAGTAGCTCAAAAATAGTAAATAAAAGTCTTAATACAACCCTTGAAAAAAAACATTATTCATTTATAACGGGATTAATAGAACTGATGATTTAAGCAAACTATTGGTTTTTATTAATACCTCAAGCCAATCTAGTAAAAGATTAATATATTCACTTTTTGACAGGTGGAGAAAAGCTTTATGCCTCGAAACGGAAAGTGAAGAGACGTTTTTGTACGAGGACGAAGCATTGTTAGCATATTATCATATTCTGGAATTACTATCGAGTGAATATGATTCACAATTAAAGAAAGATACTGAAACTTTAATTAACGATTTCTTAGATGGGCTACTTGGTGATATTTTTCATCTCACAAAAAATAATATAGAACAGGAAAAATCAAATAAAATGAAATTACTAAAAGAAATATTAATTAGCGAAATACCTATCAAAATTAAAATATATTATATGCTGGAAAAACTTAGAATGCTTAACAGTAAGAGCAAAGAAATAGTTGAAAAACTAATCAAAGATAGAAATGCAGTAGCTCATGGTAGAGAAGTTTATCAAGACAATATTATTTTTCCACTTCCACCATTTTTCCCCCTTGTAAAAGATTTATATGATGAAATTTTAATTGCTAAAATAATTTCAGCAAGGGCAATTGCATCGCATTTAGGTTTGAGTAATTGGAAAAAAGAATGGACGAATCTATTGAAAAATTTAGGAGTACCTTATGAAGTAGTAGATGATTTTATTCAAAATAAATGTTATTTAAATATTTCTAGCGAAGAATTTATAAATGGTAAGATTTATAAAGTAAAACCTTCCAATATATTTTACTATACTGTAGCTGGTAAAATTAAATTTAATAAATTTCAGGAAATAGTCTACCAGACTATTATAAATACTGAAGTGAATAAAAAAAATGCTTTAGAACTTTTAGGAAGTAGTATTTTACTGTCAGATAGCCAAAATTCTGGACTCTGTGGAAAATGTAGACAGATTATTAAAACTTCATATGAAAAACAATGGATTGATTTATTAGACTTGAGAGATACTTTGAAATATTTAGAGAATAAAAAAATTAAAGAATTTAATGGTACTTGGATTAGGCAATTACTTTACTCTTAAAAAGAGTATTCTATGAATTTTATTCCATACTTAAATTAACGACTAGGGTATGTGTAAACAAGCATCTGTGAAGGTATCACCCACAACTTGGGAAGGAATTGAGGCGCGAATGTTGTTGGTTCCGAGTAATTGAACACTTTACTTTCAACTCTAATATCCTGCCAGTCAATAATATTAGTGAATTAAAATCCCATCAAAAAGGCTGCTCCCACTGCCAATCAAAATGCTCAAACCGCCTGGGGTTCTCAGCAGTATAGCGCACAGTATTTTGAATCTGTTTATGCCCCAAGTAACTTTGAATATCTCGCGTAGAACGGTTTTGTTCTGCTAAAAAATAACCGCAACTATGGCGGAACATATGCGGATGCACCTTAATATGTAACCCAGCTTTTTCAGCTGCACGTTTGACAATCTTCTCAATCGCATCCACCGACAGCGACTGCCCTCGCTCATTGGGAAACACAAAAAAACTTTTGGGATAAGTCTGCTTGAGCTGCGTCAACAATTCCACCTCATCCGGCTGCATTGGGTGATTGCCACTTTGGCTACCCTTAAGCCGCTTGATGTAAATCACCTTTCGCTCTAACATAACTGCATCCCATTTCATGGTTGCTGCCTCCCCCGGTCGCAGCCCATGCCGAAATGACATTAATAACAATGCCTGATCTCTAACTCTATGCCGACCGCGATCGCCCGCCGCCTTAATCAAAATTTTCATCTCCTCCCAGGTCAAATACTCCCGGCTGCGATATTCATCATTGTTCAAGCGGCGAAACTTTGTGGTCATTCTACTACTGTCCGATAAATAGACTGGAATTCCGACAGTAATCATTTTCCCAAAAGCTGATGTTTTCGTGAATCACTCTCCTCAATTAAGCCAGGCTTATCTTTCACTGCCCCCACATTCCCACTTTTTGCTCAATTCATAAGTTTTACAAATATGTACCCTGTCTATACAGCTATCTATACAAGGCGTTGGGATTAAAACTTGTAGTGTTAACTTCTGCCACTTTTTTCGGGCATTGATATCAATACTTTATGTCGTTTACAGCATCTACAATCTACATAGAATAAGCATTTTACGTTGTTAGTATTTTCTACAGCGTTGCTATTTTCGGGTAAATTTCTACAACGATGTCCTGATTGCTAAACTGACTAATGTCGTAGAAAAAGTGGCTCGATGTATACGTTGTTTATTCAACACAGATAATAAATTAACAACGTTCCAAAATGCCTAAAATTATTTACGCTGTTGTTGTTGTTGTTATTTAAAATGCGATAAGACATAAAATAGCGATATCATTTTTAACTGAAGCAGGGTGATCGCCCTGCTTGGAGTTATCTGCTGATACTGGGGTATTAGTACCATTGGAACAGAAAACCGGGTTAAGCATTATTACATTAATAATACAAATTTATTTCAAAGCTGAAACCCTTGTTTTCTCGTTAAGCAACTACCTGGTAACTTGAAACATCAGTTACTACAACCCTTTATAAAATCCTTACAGGATAAGACTTTTAAACTTAACCCGGTTTTCTGTTCTGATGATACTTGTACCCCCAATTGCAGACCACCATTGTCTCACTCATCTTTTATTTCCCGACAAGTCTAAGGTAGCAAGGCTGCCTAATTTTAAACTTGGATATCACCGTGATTAACGCAAAATAATCCATATTATAAAGAAATGTAAAATAAACGCATAGGAGTCTTACAAAACAATTAGCTTTTTTCTCTAGATAATAATTACGTATTATTTTGTACCTAATATCGCATATTTTCAGTAGTTGGCTTGGGTCTCATCTATCTATGATTAAAGGTACATCTATCTTGGTAAATTTAGCGCGTTTCTGGCGGGTCTTCCTAAAAAAATTTTCTTTACCAATTGCTGTTGGACTTAGTTTGACTTTATTTGTTACAACAGCTTTTTTTGAACCAATTTACACAGAGAAAGATAGTAGCCAAAATAAACAGGATAAGTCTCAATGTACATATAGTGTTTCCTTAAACTACATCATTTGTAAAGTAACAAACTCAAAAGTTTTGGAGCAAGTCCAAAACTTTAGCGTCATCCTCGCAGCATGTTTGTACATTTTGAGTTTTGACGAACGCAAAAAACAAGCTGAACGTCAGGCATGGCAGTTGATTGACGGCGCTCGCGGTATAGAGACGAGTGGTGCCAGAAAACAGGCATTAGAGGAGTTAAATGAAGAAGGTGTTTCACTCCAGGGACTCGATGCCGATGGAGCAGATTTAATCGAAATAAAGTTGCCAAAAGCCAACCTTGAACGCGCTAATCTTCAAAATGCATTGCTTGAAGGAGCTGATCTTAGGAAAGCGTGCCTTTATAAAGCCAAGCTCCAAAATGCTAAATTACAAGGAGCAAATCTTGAAAATGCGTTGCTTTGGGGTGCAAATCTTGAGGGTGCGGAACTCCAGGCACGTGAACCCGAAATGAATTTCGCGTCAATGACTAAAAAAGATGAGCAAATTACCAATTTAGAGGGTGCAAAGATTGGTAAAGCTAATTTGAATAAAGCTCTTTTAGTAAAGGCTAACTTACAAGGCGCTGACTTGCGGGGAGCTTTTCTGCATGGAGCTGATTTACACAAGACAAACTTAAAAGATGCAGATATTAACGAGGCTAATTTTACAGGTGCATATAATCTAGATATTGAGCAAGTCAAATTAGCAAAGAACTGGGAAAAAGCCAGGTATGATAAAAGTTTCTGTTTGGCACATCACGAATACCATCTACTTTATGATGAAAAAAATATAGCAGTCAAAACAAGTAAAATACATGAAGAATCTGTAGAAATAAAACTCCTGGGATTAGTACACAAATTACTAACAACAAAAGAAATAGACAAGCGGAAAGAAATAGCAGAAATCCGCAAAAAAATTGCTGAATTAATTAAGTTATTAGACAGTAATTCGTCGGTTCCATTACTTGGCAATCCGCTTATTGAAGAGCTTACAAATGCCGCCGAACGATTAATGGCAGGCGATGAAGCACTTGGGGATTCACGCGCCCGCGAAGCAGCAGAAATGCGGGAAAAAGTTGCCAATTTACACGAAGCAGTACGTAAACGGGAAGAGAAATATCAAGAAGCTGCGAAGAAAAGGCAACAAGCCGAAATGCTTGAACAACCTTTTTTGATTGCGGGTGATTGGTTAAAGTTGAATTACAAGGAGATTAGAAATGAGGCAATCAGGTATTACCTAGAAAAAAATCGACATACACAAATCGCGGACGGACAACCTGATTCAGACGAGAAACTGACGAAGCTTGAAACTGATATTGATGAGGCACTGCTACATATCAGCACCAGTCTTCTCAATCTTGAACAGAAACCACCAAACTTTAGAGGAGTTGTATTCAAACTATCCTTTCCCATTCAATCAGAAGTATTGCAGATAATCTGCAATGATGTGATTCCTAAAATTGCTAACGAGCAACTCAATACACTTCCTGAACAAGCGAGGCAGATTTTAGATTTTGTATTAAAATCAGCGATTACGACTCTCCAGTAACAATTATTGTTTTGTATCTAGTTAAAATTTATTCAAGTCTGTGAAGCTATTCTTTAAAAAAGAAACAAGGAATAGTTTCACCCAACAATCAGCTCGCACAGGCTTCCCAATATTTTATATAGTGTTTTTTCAACCAAGGGTTTTCAATCATACATTTCTTGATTTGTGGACACACTTGCAATCCTTGATCATACTCTTGTATGTATACCTCTAAATCTTCAAGTGCTTTTCTCATATCTTGATTTGCACCAGCTTCTATAAGTGCAGCTTCAGCACGTAATTCAATGCTGCGTTTCAGATTATCATAAGGATTTGACATCGATTTAGCCTTTTTTTACTGATTAATACCTATTGGTAGGAAAATAATTGCAATTTACTCGTATTTATTTAGATACATGAAATCAGAAATTACGTACTAACAATTACACGCATTATTTTTAATATCTGGATGTTTTTCAGTAAATTTATGTAAATTTTATCTTTGAAAAAAGACTTCATAAGAAACCGTGCCAAAAAAGTCTTTACACTAATGAATATTCTTGAGCCATTACCATGAAAGGAAGGTTAACATCGCTAGCTATCTGAATCCATATAAGTAGTGCTAAGCTGTTCCACATTAAATTTGCATTTTAAACCGCAGAGAGGCAGAGAGCGCAGAGTAAGACTCAAAAGAGTTTGATGATTTTTATTAAAATTTGAAAATATGCAAATTAGATGTGTTTTAGCTTAGTGAGCGAATCGAAAAATCTCATCACTTACTTTTTACTTACTTGTACTTAATTTTATAGCTCAAGCCCTCATGCCCGACTAATTGCTAATATGGATGAAATTTTGCTTTTTATAAAAGATGAATTGGAACTTCAAACAAGTCTTACAAAATGGCAAATATATCATTGAGCAAAAACTTGGTAGTAGTGGTTTTGGTATCACTTACCTTGCCAAAGATAAACATAAGTGCCAAGCTCCAAATTAATTTGATATTTGACAGCGTTATTTATAGCTGAATCAAAAAATAAGGGTGAACCTCGCAGAGGTTTACTCATTTATCTAGCCTCGTAAAAAATATAGTTATTTAGTTCTAATCCACCAGCGTACTATCTTAAAATTAGATTCTACTTCCTTCCAAGTGTCTGTTGTAGAATCTGTTTTTCTTATCGCTTCAAGCGTTTTATCTACATAGTCTAAATTTGTAAGAGCCAACTGTTTTTTGATTTCATGATTGGCTTGAATATCTTCCTTAAAATATTCCAAATGATTAGGTAATTCTCCTTTCTCTCTTCTTGGCAAGTTAGGGATTTTATCAAGTTGTTCTTTAATTTTGTCTACTGCCTCAATTGCTTCTTTTTGGCTTGGCTTTTTAGCCTGTAATTTTAAATTTTCTTGACGAAATTCTTTTTCTTCTCCAGAGCCATCTAACTTTACTTTCACTTGTGGATCTGAGAAGATTGAAAAAAATCCATTATAAACTTTATCATCAATTACTTCGCCTTGTCCATTTGGAGTTATCACTCTATCACCTTTTTCAATGCTCATAATTGGTATTGCCCCTAAATTTAGTTATTAAATAACTACCTATTTATGCGGGTTCTTATTCATTTTAACTTTCGTTAGAGGTTAAATGTAGAAGGATAAACAAAAACACTTAAGATATGGCAGTTCACACACTACACAAGTTGTTTGCTTGTGTTGGCGATTTCTTAGCGGTCTTCACTAAGGATGGAAGCTGTTTAACGTTAATTTCCACTATTCCCCTCCAACAAGTAATCAATTGCCCTTCTGATCGAAGAAGCTAAATCAGATAAATATTGCCGTCATCATCTAGCCCAGCCAATTCTGCCTTAACCAATTCTGCAAAAAGCTCACGAATCATCGCAGCATCCGCATCTTTAATGACTCCGTTTTTGTTCACCGTGTTAACGCTCATTGGCTTGTCTAGTGTTGCTTCCTTCCTGAGCAGATAATCAAACAGCTTTTGAGCGTTTTCGCTAATCTGTGGTTTATCAGACTGGGCTGTTGCGTCAATTTCAAACTCCAGCGCTTTGCGGTTTTCAGCTTGCTTTAGCTGCTGCTGGATTGCCTCAATTTCTGCATCCACATCTTCTGCACTGACAGGGATATAAAGAGTTTCGCGGAATCTATCAATTGCATCCGCCATTTCAATGGCTTTCATCGCCTCGTAGGCTTCCCCACCTAGTTTTAAATCAATTGTTTGTTCCTGGGTTAAGGATTGCAATTGGGCAGTCTTGTTAATTGCCTCTACTGTTTCGTTGTACTCGCTAATTGAAGCCATTTCTCTGGCTGCGTACCCCGCTAAGGGGAAAGCAGCACAGGCTATTGTTATCCCCAAAATCTTTGTTAGAGCTTCATTGAAATACACCTTAGTTGGCTGCAACCTTGGTTGAGAGGGATTTTCTATTGTGTAAGCCCTGTTTTGACAAGTGGTGATACCAAAATAATCTTCACAAATACGATACTCTCGCCAATCCTTTAAATAACCTGGTATTGCTAGCCCCAAACTCACTAAACCTACAGTAAAACTACCAAGGGCTAATTCTTTATAGCTGATTTTTAACGTAGTTTCAGCCACAGCACATACCCTCCCCCAACAATGATTAATGCGCTAGCCCCAACAACAATGGCTGATACAGTATCTCTGTAGAGCCAAACTAAATTCCAAAAGCCGAACAATGAACAGAAGACAGCCGCAATACGCAGTAAACTAGCTGTTTTGTTGTGAGGAATATTACTAGCAAAGTAAGTGATAGTTAATATAAAAGCGATTGGGTAAATCAAAAGCAACTTGGGGGCTATTTGGACTACAAAAGCAACTGCAATACCCGTACTCATCCACGAGAGAAATTCAGCCCAGTTACTTAAGTGAATGTAAAATTTAGTTCCTTTGCCACTTGGTTTTGGTTCAAAACTGGATTGCATACAGTCTTAAGGGGCGTTACCGCCCCATTCCTCCAAATCAATTACTTGTCAGATTTCAAATGTCCGTAACGGATATACTCAGCATCTTTCTGCCGTTTGATGCCGACAGATGCCAACAACTCTTGGCGGGTTTGTTGTAACTGTGCGGTTGCTGCTTGTCGTTTCTCTCCAGCTTGTTTCTGATTTT
>NZ_AJLJ01000474.1 GCF_000317245.1 Fischerella muscicola SAG 1427-1 = PCC 73103 | reverse complement strand
ACCTTTCCAACAGCAACAACTTTGTCCTTAAACTTCGGGTCAGCCAAATTGATGTCGCTTAATTGTAGCCCGTAGGATTGATAAAGCCCTTGGAGCATTGAAATAGCTTGAGGTAATGCAGCTTGTTTGCCCATTTGTGCGGCATTAGTGGAGAAATCACCCTTGCCACCTTTGACAACAGAAATTTGAGCTTGGTTAGTAGTGGTCAACTTGTTGAATTCCATTTGTTTGTTTGAGTTGTATTTGTGTAATTGATGACACGACACGATAAGTTGTAATAAACAGAAGTCCAGTGAACAGAAGAAGTACAAGAGCCATCCATGCTTCTAACAAGCCGGAATTACTTGATTCTTCTTCGCGATGGGTTGTTGTGGTGGTGGTCGTGCCATCCGCGTGAGTATCAGTAACTTCAGTACGAATAAGGACACGCTTAGTCATTGGTTATTAGTTATTAGATTTCCGTTACCCAAGCCTCTGGCTCATCATCAGCAAACGAAGTTCCTTGAGTTGCAATTGCGTACAGTTCCTGTTCTGTGCTGTCTGAGTATTCAGTAAAGGCTGGGTCTTCTTCATCACTAGACCATGCGCCTACTTCACTTAACCTCTTAAATGTCATCTCCACTTGATCGCGAGTAAACGCATCATCAATTAATGCGATCGCTTTAGAGTTCCCTTGTGCAATATCCCACAGAGTTTTGTGGTTCACGCACTGGCTATAGTTGGCTAACAATTGACCGTGTGCTAGTGGGTAGAGAGTGTCATCAATATCTTGGAAATAATCGTAAGGTTCAAAATCTACCTCTACCCACTTTCCGCCTACTTTTGAATACAGTTTGAAATCGGTTGAAAACTCTCTTAATTCGTCCTCACCCACAAGCAGCCCTCTAACAAAGTCGTCAAACTCAGAGCGGTCGTCAAAGTAATGGGTGCGGTCTTCATCACCTGCAATGGTTATAGCCAAAGGGGCTGGATGCTTACTTTTCGGCATGTTGTAAAATCCTTATGTATCTATGTTTTTCGGCTTAGATGCATTGGGAGAGGCGATCACGGTGATTGGTAGTCCGTGTGATCGCTCTACCCTCAAAACAAGCTTCGCTGAATAGCTACATCTGTCATGGTTGCTCGATGCTGTCTATACAAACTCGGCACTTCATAAACCTGACGTAGAACCTTGTCCCTGTTGAGTTTTAGATCTGCCGTCTTTTTCTGTGCTGGCAGAGGTCGAAAAAAGTACTGAGTATGTTTGATACTGCCACTGCTGTACACATAGCGGTACAGAACGCCATCAATACTGTAGGTTTTGCTCATTGTCAGCAAAGTCACGCAATGAACAAGCTGTAAATCATTCATCTTGCTCACCTCCTGATAAACAAGCCCCAATCACAACCGAACTAAGGCAGAGGCTAATACTGCAAATAGCACTACCCTCAAACACCTTTGCTTGTTGCTTCCAGGTCGGTTGGTATTGTTCACCCCGACTTTGCTCTATGCGGTCAACCCCATAGCAGAACAGCGTACCCAATCCCATTAACACAGTTGCAATGAAGGCTATTTGAAAAATGTTTGCTGCCAACTCTAGAACTAGTGACTGTAGCCTCTTGTCGTTTGAAGGTGTCTTTTTGACATGCATGACAACCTTGATACCCGTGTTGTATTCATTCTTGTGATTATCTTTGAGTACCTTGTCAATATTTGTAAGAGCC
>NZ_AJLJ01000473.1 GCF_000317245.1 Fischerella muscicola SAG 1427-1 = PCC 73103 | reverse complement strand
CATTGTTAACCCACTTGCTTGCTTCCAGAATGACTGACGCTTGAGACTTTGCAACACCCTTACTGGAATCAGTATTGGATAAAGCATCAAACACCTCATTCTTGAGAGCTTGTATTCCGCCGCCACCGTGTAAGCTATCAGGCGAACTTTTTTGAGGATTTTTGCCCAGAAGTGAGTATTCAGCAATCTGAAATGTACCAGCGCCTAAGTCTGCTACATACAACGTCGTAGCGTCAGCAAAGCGGTTCCTACCAGCAAAGACTGCACCGTAACCCTCTGGATAACCATGCTGATTATTAGTAAAATTCAGGCGATATTTGACCCCATCTTTAACAATGTACTTACAAGTTTTTAACTCTCGCTTCAACTCGGCCGGATGAGCAATTGACAGAGTTGTTAGGTTAATTGTCAGAGTGCGATTCTTTTCGCCCTTGCCCGTTGAAAGTTCATCCAGTCTTTGAATACAGGAGATTACACCACACAGCAGGATGTGAAAGTTAGCTATTTTGCTGTCGTTTTTGTCTTCCGCGATGATTGTAGGGCTGTCATGAGCCAGTGCGCGATCACCTACAATCCAATGCTCTACTACCTTGGTTTTTACCTTTTTGGACTTACCTTTATTGTTTAAAACTGGCTTGCCGTCTTTGATTTCATCAGTCGTAATCTCTTTGATAAGGGTGAACCCGCCACGCTCGTACTCTGGATGATGGTCTAGCTGTTTGATAATGGATGACAACTTAATAAACATTGGTTCGATGCCATCGCGCCAAACAACACTTTTACAAGAGCTTCTAGCCAAGTCGCCAATCAAAAAGAAAGGGTCATAACTTGCCTGCCGCCTAGTTTTGTCTGTACTGACAGCATTGTCCCCTTCAAAATCAGGCAGGCTTCTAGGACTAATCGAAAAGTTCTGTTGATTTATCGCTCTTTTGATTAAGCCTGCCTGATTTTGATACGTGTCAGACCCTGTTACAATGTTTTCGCTTTCTGAAAGTTCTGAGGTATGAAGTACAACATCTTCAGATGATGTCTCGGCTGAGATTTCAGTTTTTTTAGTTTGAGGTCTAGCCATTTTTAGTTATAGGGTAAGAGTTCCAAGTGAGTTGTTATCGACATTGGCACAGAGCATTACTTACGTAGATTAGTTATATTTAGTACTTAATAATGTCTGCTATCAAACATCTCTAAAATTGCTTTCAAGTCTTCCGGGTTCCGTGTTGATTTTTGAAAATACTAGGGGTTTTTGCACCCGGAAGTTTTTACCCGGAAACACCCGGAAGCCCTATAAAATCGACCCGTCAGCACCCGGAACTCTACCCGGAGACTCAAACCTACAAGCTCGGCTACCCGGAAGGGTTTCCGGGCATTTCCGGGCGGAGGAGATAGGGTATAATCAGCGACTAGTACTAAATGCTTAAGGTCAAAAATACTAGACCAGTGTCGATAACAACTCGTTTTATAAATTGTCTTTTGCTTGCACTTGAGTTAAAAGGCTCAAAATCTTAACACCGTAAATATGAGCAAGCATGAGTGCTTTTCGATTCTGCTCATTATTAGCATTGGATGCTGTAGCAACGTTTAACTCACAAAGCAACCACTTAACATTGTTGACAACTCGCTGTTTGTCAAAAGAGTAAGTTTTAGCTATCTCCTCAGAACTTACGCTTTGGTTGTTGTCAGCGTCTCCATAAATCAAATCTTTGGCGGTGTCTTCAAATGATACTTGTGTGTCCATGTGTGTTACCTCGCTTGGTTTTTAACAGCCGCATAGCCGTACAAAGAGCGTGTTAGCACTTTGTTGGCTGATGAAAGCCGAGAAAGTTTGCCCCGTTACATTCCATGTGTCCCCTTTCTCTTGGTCAAGTGGTCAGTCGGCTATTAATTTTTCAAGGTTCAGAGCTGCACTTTGGATGACCAACACCTATAGGGCGCGGTCATTGCAGATATGCCGTGTAAGTTAAATGTTTTAGTTGATTGACACTTGCTTTGGACTACCCGCAGGATTTATGTCTTTCGCTTGCGTCGATAATGCTAATATAGCAACAGGTGCGTCAAGTGTCAAATAAAAAAATATCTGACGTACTTATCATAGTCAGGGGTAAAATGGGGCAAAATGACTACTGTAGTCTATTTCATTGCCATGCCCACGCAAAAACCGCGAGTGACAATCCGTTTTGAGGAGGATGAGTACGAAAAACTGAAGCAATGGGCAGAATCAGAGATACGTACTGTACCTCAGTTAGTTTATGCAGTTGTGATTAAAGCTCTACAAGAAAAATTTAAGGAAGAAAAATAAATTCTATGGCTAACGCAGATCAACCAGAAACACTCAGCCGACTCGACCGAATTGAATCCGCCGATTATAGGCAGGTTGCAGTAAATGCGGATTGAGAGCAACGGCTTGCCCGATGCATGAAAAGGAGAAATGCGTGACTACCGTAAAAGACCCACCAAGTGATTTTCAACTCCCACCGCACAATGAAGCGGCTTTAGCAGGAATTAGGGAGGCGAAAGACTATGAGTCTACTGTGGCTCTAGCGGCTGGTGGTGCTGCGCTTGCTACATGCGGCATGGTTCATCCGTTAGGCTGGGTTCTTTTTGGATTGGCTTATAAGCCATTAGTACGAGTTGAAAAACTTGCGCGGCTGGAAAGATTAACAGCCCTACTTTTGGATGAGTTTAAAAGCGAGGGAATACAAGTCTTTCCGGTGCTTCAAATAGAGGAAAAAAACCCTATCGACTTGTTTTTACGGTTTGAGCGAAGAACACATCTGTTTATCTCCATTCGTTCGCGGGGAGATAGTGAGGTTATCTACAACGAAGCCAGGGAAATTTTACAGGTCAAAAAGAAGAATATTCGTGGTTTAACCACCTGGAAACCCTGTCCACTAGTTGAGCTATCAGATTACGAGAGATGGCTTACTAAAAATAGAGCGAATTTCGGAATGTCCTCGAAAGAGGTAACAAAAACACCGACAGCAAAAGTTTTGGTCTTATGGCCCCCTACCAAGGCGGCTATTGATCACAATGACCATCTTTATTCTGAGGTAGGAACTATGAGGATTCTGGCTCTCAGAAGAAAAGGTACTGCGTTTGTTATTCAACAGGAGGAAGTAACCGAGTTTGTCAGGGCTTGGTTAGCCAAGTACGAATAGACGACTAAACAGCGAAAACCCCACGTCTCGACGAGACAGCAGGGTTTTCAGATTTTTATTTAGTTTGGAGTTGGGGTATCGGGTTTTTTGGATCTGCCTGATTAATATCCCTAACAGTAATTTTATCTTAACTTTTGTCGGATTAAGCCATTGTAACACTGGCTACCCAGATAGAAACAGCAATTCAGGAATTTTAGAAGATGTATTCCCGAATGTTTGTATAAAAGATTACTGTTAAGGATAGCCCCAATTCCTCCAATACACTTACTGGAGGATGGGCAAAATGCCACAATTACAACAAGTTAATAACTCGCTTCAGCAGCAACAACCCTCGTATATAGAAACCAAACACTGGAATGAATGGTTAGCCAGTGCCGTTGCTCCAGGAATTATTGCCTTAAACGTTATTTCAGTATCAGGCACAGCCGCCTACGATTACTTGTTCTATGGTCAAAACGTGCCTCGGCGTAACGACGGACGACTTAGAGACTCAGTACTGAGGAAGTATCGCCACATCGAAGGCAACAACTGGTGGTGTAGTGGCGTTGACCCACTCAACAATTACAGCCCTATGCAGTGGGGCTGCATGAAACCCGACAGCCCCAGGCGCGACCAAAACAAAGTCCATAGACTGATCAAATATGAGCATCCGTTGCGAGTGTCAACACGGGCATTTTTATTGGCTGTACCAGATGACATCTGGGCAACTGTGGCCGCACGGTATGACCAACCGATTAGCGATGAAGATAAAGCGTTAGGCTTCTGGCACTGGGTATGGAAGTATAACATTCCAATTGTGATTTGTGAAGGAGCCAAAAAAGCAGGGGCGCTGTTAAGTGCAGGCTTTGCCGCTATTGCCCTTCCAGGTGTAAATTCTGGCTATCGCAATCCTAAAGATAAGCTTGGGGAACCGACGGGAGATTCACATCTGATTCCAGAGTTGCAACACTTTGCCACAATGGGGCGACTCTTCACGATCTGCTTTGACCACGACACTAAGCCACAAACAATCTATCGGGTCAACATTGCTATTAACCAAACCGCAAAACTGTTAACGAAGTGCGGCTGTCAAGTGTTAATTGCACAGTGGAGCCACCCAGAAAAAGGCATTGATGACCTGATTGCTGCTAAAGGACAAGCAGCAGCTCAAGCCATCCTTGACCAAGCATTGACCGTCCAACAGTGGCAGGCCAGAGAGTACAAAATATTATCAATTGAAGCCGCATTGACCCTAAATCAGCGTTATCTGGGAGAATTAAATATACCAGAAACTGCGAAACTGATTTTACTCAAATCCCCCAAAGGTACGGGGAAAACTGAGTCTTTTGTCCCCATTGTCTCCGAGGCGATATCCTTTGGTCAGCCAGTGTTACTGTTATCCCACAGAATACAGTTAGCCCAGGCTTTAGCCGACAGGGTAGGCATCCCCTACATCACCGAAGTTAAAAACTCAGAAACAGGGATTTTACTCGGCTTTGCTCTATGTGTAGATAGTTTACACCCAACTGGACAAGCCAGATTTAATGCCCTTCACTGGAAGGAACCTCTAGTGATCATCGATGAGTCCGAGCAGGTGATTTGGCACTTGCTGTCTGCCAACACTGAAGTTAAAAATCATCGGGTGGAAGTCCTTAACCAAATTACACAGCTGTTCAAAAATGCCCTTGGCCCTGGACGTGGTAGAGTGATCCTGGCTGATGCTGACTTATCAGATTTATCGCCAGAAATGGTTCTGGGTCTGGCAGAAACTAAAGTAACTCCTTGGGTGGTGGTCAACACTTGGAAGGAGCAACCTTGGAACATTTACCACTACAAAAAAACTACACCAGTGAACTGGTTGGCTGCCTTGGAAGCCCACATCAAAGAGGGGGGTAAGCCTTTTATTGCAGTCGATTGCCGAAAAGCTAAATCCAAATGGGGAACCAAAGTTTTAGAGGCTAGGTTAAAGAAACAATTCCCCGACCGCAAAATACTTCGTATTGACTCTGAAAGCATTACCAACCCAGAACATGAAGCTTACGGCTGCATTGAGAGATTAAATAAAGTGCTGCTGGAGTATGATATTGTGCTGGCTTCTCCGTCCATTGGTACGGGGGTAAGTATTGACATTAAGGGGCATTTTACTAGTGTTTGGGGATGTTTTAAGGGAGTGACAGCAGAAAACTCGACCCGCCAAGCTTTAGCCCGTGTACGTGAGGATTTGCCTCGTCATTTGTGGGTGGCGCATCATGGTATAGGGAAAATCGGCAACGGTGCTATCAGCTTGAAATCGCTGTTAGCTAGTGAGCATAAAAAGTTTCAAGCTAATTTGAAGCTGCTGCAAGATGCGTCATTAATTATCGATAGTGATGAAATTAATATTAATCGCACTGCGTTAAACATTTTTGGCAAAATGGCCTGTCGGATAAATGCGGGGATGATTAATTACCGTGAGTCAGTTTTGTCGGGATTAGCCGACGAAGGCCATAACATTATCGAGGTTTTAGATCACAGGAGGAGAAAGAAATTAGAGCAAGAGATTACTGCTCAAAAAAATCAAGTCTATAACTCTGAATGTGAAGATATTTCTGCTGCTGACACAAGCGAAATGACCCCAGCTAAATATGAGGCACTGCAACAGCAAAGGTCTAAAACCATGACCGAACGCCACCAGGAGCGCAAATACAAACTAGAGCAGCGTTACGGTGTGGATGTTACCCCAGAACTGGTCAAAAAGGACGACGAGGGCTATTACCCGCAGCTGAGGCTGCATTATTATCTCACTTTGGGCAGAGCTTTTGTTGCCAAACGAGATCGCAAACTGGGTGAAAAAATGCTTCAAGCTAAAAGTACTTGGCTACCAGATTTTAACGGCGGTCAACTGGGTTTGGTGATTCACGCTTTAGAAATGTTCAACATTCCCGGTTTTATTGTCAATGGGCGCGAGCTACGGGGGACTGATGCCGACCTATTGCAGATGGCATCAAATGCCTTGTCTGTGAAGTGGCAAGTCCAAACAGTTTTGGGAATTACGCTCAACGATAATGACAGCCCGATTGTTATCTTACGGCGATTGCTGAAGAAAATAGGGCTGAAATTGAAGTATTTGGGTAGAGATGGGACAGGAGAACGCCAACGAGTTTATCGTGTGGTTGATGCTGACGATGGACGTGAGCAAATCTTCCTAAACTGGTTGGCAGTGGATGCAGCTCAAGCTTAAGCACAATTTGAGACTGTAAATAAAAGTAAATACTTGTGTTAGTTGTAGCCAAAAGACTACAGCCTCGTTGCCAGTAGGCTTGGTTAGTCTTTGGCACGTTTTTAAGCGCCGCGAAGCTTAACTTCGGTGACAGTTTGGCCAAACTAAGCGTCAAAATACCTATGAGCGAGTTACGTCCACTAACGGTAAATAAATAGATAAACAGTTTTACTGGACAAACATAACAGGGTAACAGTTATTGAAGTCAAAACCCGTATTCTTCCCAGTTTCGAGAAAGGAGCGACCCTATATTAGAGCAAAAGGCTTTGATTTGCTGTAGCTCAGTATCATTGTGTTGACTATTCAAGGACAAGTCCTTAAATAATAAGTTTGAAATCTCTGTGGGGGTTGGGGGGGTGTCATCTTCCCAGAATTCCTCATCATCGAGACAGGTTGGGCAAGCCATTTTAAACAGAATCATGGCACGCAGTGAGTAGTCTGTTTCTTGAGGAGATTTATTTTTAAGAGCTTTAAGGAGAATTTCCTCATCCACTAGACAAAATATGGGATATAAATTGCACCAAATTTTATGATTCTTCTGTCTGTGAAATGAAGATACAGACGATATATTTTCGATAGTTTGTGCGTAACTGGGGCTGTCTTTATACTGCCAGAATAATCTCTCTATGATTGAGTCGGTGTCTGGGTCAATTGGAATTTCGATTTGGTCTCCCAAGTCCTCGCTAGAGTTAGCCGCCGAAAACAACTCTAAACATAAGTCTTTGGGTAAATTGATTAAGGCATTTACCAAGGGGGAGATATCATTTTGTACATTGTTTTTTTTATTACTAACTTTTCCGTAATTAGGGTCTAACATTTTGCGTCTTTTTGCTTCACCCATGTTGTGTTTCTCCTAGCAATAATTAAGGTATATCTGCTTGACTCAAAGCTAGAGCCGAATAAGCGTAGATATCGCTTGAGTTAAATCTATTCAAAACTAGTACGCTTTTTGTAGTTATGCTCTCACTTACAACACTCTAACTAAAATGGTGAGTGAGGCGAGTCCAATAGTTATCAAGCTATTAATCTCCTTTTTCTAGATTTTTATTTTTGCCTGTTGGCGAAGCGAAACTCCTGAGAGCCGCGATTAACCTTATTGCCATGTGAAGTTGCTTATTGTCGGCTCTCAGGAGGCAACAGGCTGCGCGGGGGTTCTAGGGGGGATGCGCTGATCCCCCCTGGTAATCAGAATGCTCACTCCAAATTTTTTTTGTACTGTACAGAAAGTATCCGCATAATAAATAGTTAGGCAATCGATACCTTTGCCAGCCGTAATCTACGTTGAATCCAGACCAGGAGGACTCTGTGGTACAAAGCTTTCGTCCAATCAAGAGCGAACTCAAAAGTGGTCTAGTTGAAGTTGCCTTGAATATCTGGACGATTGAGGCCAAGGAGTGTGTCTGCTTTCGCCCGCCCATGCAACCGCGCTATCGGTATACGCATCGTGCAGTCGTAATTCGCCTCAACGACAATAGCCTTTTGATTGTCTCTCCAATTCGTCTGACTCCCGACATCCGTGCCGATATTGATAGGCTTGGGGTAGTGAAATACCTCGTCTCACCCAATCAGCTACACCACCTACATATGGGAGACTGGAGCCAGGTGTATCCGGATGCCAAACTTTATGCATCACCAGGACTAGCTTCAAAGCGCAAGGACTTAACCTTCTACAAAACGCTGTCTACAGATACGCCTGAACCCGAATGGGCTGGTCAGATCGCTCAGTGCATTTTCGGGTCAGGGAACGGATGGTTTGATGAGATTGTGTTTTTTCATTGGGCGTCGCGCACTGTAATCTTTACGGATCTGATCATGGACTTCGACAAGGCGAAATTTTCGTCGATTTCGCGCGTAACTACTCAGTGGAACCAAATGTATCGACACACGCCACGTGGAGTGCAGCTAGCGCATATCTTTGACCGCGCATGTTTACGTAATTCGCTTAAGAGTGTGCGTGCTTGGGAGGCTGAACATGCAATAGTTGCTCACAGCCCCTGGTTATGTGTGGAAGGGAAGAAACAGGTTGCAGACTTTTTAGACTCTGCGTTCGATTGGCTGACTCCACAGCCTGTGATTGTCGAAGCCGCAATGAGTATGGTACGGCTGTTAACACTGTTACTAGTTATCCTGCCGATTCACGCACTAATTGTGTTGGCTGCCGATATTGTCTATCCACGGCTTGTCAAACAAGATGGAAGCAAGTAAGTAAGTTCTCCTTGCAGGTCATCGACTAAGCCCCCGACTACGGTTTTTCAAAGACCTTTGTTTCTCCTGTTGCAGTGAGTCCAATCTGGACTGAATTTTGGGAATGAGTTGTTGGAAGTGCTGTACTTCTTCAGTCGTCAGTTGGGAGCGCTCGACGGGTTCCCAGTGTGACCTCTCTGAGTTATAAGATGCCCTCATGAGTTGTACCCCATCGCTGTTTCTCAGCAGAACCAATTGATTGTCATCCCAGTAAGCTGTGTGTTGTTTTCCCTCAAATCGATTTGAGTCCACAACTTTTAAAACACGAGCGAGGATGGGGGCTACAGTTTGGGTGTGTTCAAGTTGAATTTGTTCTTCTTCAAAGTCTGCGTTAGTGTGGTTATTTGAAAGTGATTGTTGGTGACTTTGTGTCTGCTTAACTGGGTTTGAAAGCAGCTGCAAGATAAGTGCGTCATCACGTTGTGGTTGATAGTCAACACTTTTATGTTTTTGCAGCCCTGGAAAGGTGTAAGCAGCACCCAAATGTGTGCCACTAAAATGTTGTTCATCCAGAGCATAAGAAATGCCCTTTGATTTGCCATTGCGTGTTAGTCCGTGTCGAACTTCTACACCATGCTGTTGTAGTCGTTCAATGAATTGGGGCATAGTTGGTTGGTCAGCTGTGGCGCGGTCAATGAGTTCTTGGAGTCGTTGTTTGATGGTGCGGTGTGGTGGGTTTTCTCGTTCCCCACGTTCATACTCTGACTGCTCTCTTTTAATGCGCCTCACTTGTCCAGTGGTTGGTGTTCTTGCTAGCTTCTCTCTGCTGCCAGCTACTTGCACAAGTTCATATTCTTTTTCAAGTTCTCGTAAGACTTTTTCAGAGCGTACATAATCCCAACTATCATGCACTACTTTTCCAGTGTCTAATCTGATGCGACTGGCAACTATATGAATGTGGTCATCATCAGTATTGGCGTGTCTGAAAATGGTATATTGATTGCAGTCAAAGCCCATCCTCTCCATGTATTTATCAGCTATTTCACACCACTGGTAATCGTCTAAATTGTCATCTTTTGCAACTGAGAGTGAAACGTGATAAACTGCTCGTTCGACTTCTGGATTAAGTTGGCGCGAGACTTTGAATTCTCTGGACAATTCAAGGGCATTTCTACCGCTCATGTTGCCACCAATTAATCGTGATTCTTGGGTGGATTGTAGATAGTCCAACAAGCCTCGAAAGCCTCTGCCTTTAATCTGCTTCCCAATCATCCCCAAAATCCTCTGATTCTAAGTCGTCATCGTCATCATCAATATCGACTTGTGCGAGTTGACGTCTGCATTCATGCAACAGTTCTAAAAGTTCCTCTAGTAGCTCTTGTTTAGCTGGTGGCGGATATCCCATTTTGATGGCGGTGTTAGATACTCTTGCAAGTTGGTTAAGGTTGTTCCCAATTCGTCCCAATTGAAGGTAAGTAGCGAGTGAGATTTTGCTGATTCTTTTGGGAAGTGGTTTGCTGAAAGTTAAGCGACGTATTAAATCGGCTCCACTCATACCTGCATCCTTCGCTTTCATGCGTAGCCAGTCGAGTTCTAAATCGCTTAATCGGAGGCTGTAAGAATGTGTTCTGAAGTTGGCTTTGAATTTAATACGTTTGGGCATAAGTTTGAGGGAATAGGGGAGACGCGGGGATACTCTGACGCGGTGACGCGGAGAGATTAGTTGAGGATGTCCCCATTTTTTCTCGCGCTGAGTGTCAAAGTTTTCGATAATTGATGAAGCTGATGATGTAGCTCAGTGGGGGATTCTTAAGGGGGTGTCCCCCTTAAGCCAGCCCTGCCGTCCGAGCGACAGCGAGGATTGCCGGAGGCAAAAAGGCATGGCTGGCTCCTAACCCAAATTTGGGCGGATTGCGGGTCTAGGGGTTGCCCAATGGGCGAGAGAAGACGAGAGAGTGAGAAATAGCGGCAAGATAGTGGGAAATTCGATAATTGTAAATATATTTTGCATTATTAAGAGAAAATAGCACACATTTTCTTTAGTAGTATATATTTCTAACAGAGTTACGGAGGAAATATTAGAATTAACGAGTAATTTCACGCAACGATTAGAATGCACCAAGAACAAGATACTGAAAGGATAAGCAAAGATAAGATTCCAGAGGCGATTAAGGCGTTGAAGGAATTGAAGTCTAAAGAGTTGCCTGATGTTCCTGCTAAGGAAGCAATTCGTCTTCTTCGACGTTACATAGAGGGTGCTTTAAAAAAGAATTATACCTATGATGAAATATCAGAGCTATTGGCTGGGCTAGATATTCACATTAGTGGCAGTCGGCTGAAATATTTATTGGGCGAGGTGAGAAAGAGTACTCGCACTCGCAAGAAAAAGAAAGTTGACGCCTATTCAGAGACTGATGTTGAGCAACCAGAAGAGACTACTGTTAATCAGGGAGAGTCAACCACTATTGACCGGGGAGCTACCGAATCTCAAGAACTAACTGGGGGCGAATCTGAAAAGAAAGGAAGGAGAAAGTCTCAGTCAGGACAATCAGCCAAATCACAGAGTCAATCAAAGTCGGAATCGAAGTTACAGGGTGAATCGCATACCTTCAAGCCAAAACTCTATAACTCAGATGATTTATGATCAAAACTCGAACTGCTGTTGAGAAGAAAACCGCTCCATCAGCAGTAAATAAAAGAATTGTGATGTGTACAGGGGACAAAGGGGGGACAGGCAAGAGCATAGTAGCCAGAATTTTGCTCGATATCTACCGAAATCGCAATATCAACTGCATTGCTTATGAGTGTGATGCTTCTAATCCTCAATTGTGGAGGCATTACAACAATATTCCGCCTGGGGTAAAAACCCTGAAATTGAATCATCGGGGTGGTGCGGATGCCCTGCAAGATGATTTAAAACTGCTGACTCCTCAAGTTTCATTGGTTGATTTGCCTGCGGGTGCAGCAGAGTATTTTGAGGATTTAGCAAACGACATCTATTTATTTCAAAATGCCGAGCGTTTAGGCTACCGAATCACGATGGTGAGTGTGTTGGGCAGAGTCAAGGATTCGGTGGTGCAATTAAAGAGGCTGTTAGAGTTTTGTGGCAGTCGGGTGGACTATGTGGTAGTTAGGAATCTCTACTGGGGTGCAGAGAATAAGTTTACTCGCTACAACAATTCTAAGGCGCGGCAGGCTGCATTGGATTTGGGTGCAATAGAGTTAAATCTGCCGGAGTTGTTTGACGATATTTTTGATTTTATAGATAGTAACGATTTAAGTTTTCGAGAAGCCTTGGAGCATTCGGCGCTAACTTTGAGCAATCAATCAAGGTTGTTTGGGTGGGTGGATAGTTGCGAGAGTGAGTTTAAGAGAGCAGCAGTGCAACTAGGAATTGAGTAAGGGAGCAGAGGGGCAGAGGAGCAGAGGAGCAGGGGAGAAATGGAAAATAAGAAACCAATTCAAAGTCATAGAGATTTGGAAGTTTACCAAACAGCATTTGATGCTGCTATGGAGATTTTTGAACTCTCTAAAAAGTTTCCTATTGAGGAACGATATTCATTAACTGACCAGATTCGTCGTTCTTCACGTTCTGTTTGTGCTAATTTAGGCGAAGCCTGGAGAAAACGGCGTTACGAAGCTGCTTTTGTCGCTAAACTGAACGACTGTGAAGCCGAAGCGGCGGAAACACAAATATGGATAGAATTTGCCGTGAAGTGCAATTACTTGGAGGTTGAAGCAGGAAGACAGCTTTATCGCACTTATGACCTGATTCTAGGTAAATTAGTGAAGATGATTGCTAACCCTTCACCTTGGCTAATGCCAAAAGCAAGAAAAGAATAAACAACTCCTCTGCTCCTCTGCCCCTCCGCTCCCCTGCTCTTGAAATTAAGTGTAATCTCTGGTTTTTGGTGTTGAGGTTGTGATGGCTAATAATGATTTTGTTCAACCATCTCATTTGGATAGATTACTTTCAGATAAACCACCAGAATTTCAAGCAAAGGTGTTGCGCTTTGCAGTAGATTCTGGAATGCGACCAGAAGACCCAGCGTTTAGATTGGTGCAGTACATCGGGTATCTGGCGCAACTGACGGAGACAGCACCACATGAGTGGAAACAATTATTTAAAAAATTACAAATTGAACTGTCAGAGTGGACGGAACTAACAGCACAGCAATTAAAAGATGCAGGATCTCAAAGTGAGAAGATCAACAACCTGGCTCAGTCGTGCAATAGGCTGTCTACAGCTTTAAACGCATTAGATTTAACCTCGCAACAACAGCTAATTCAACTGCAAACATTGACTGAAGTTTCACCTTCTTTAAAAAGCTTTGTATCAGAGATACCAACTTTAAAAAAACAGTTAGTGAATTTAAATCAAACGCTATCCCATAATCAGACATTGAAAGTGGAGTTAAATCAAGCCCAAATATCGGAATTGAAAAGGGAGATTTTGGCAGTATCTCTTAGTAGAGAATTGAAACAAATAAGGGGAGAGATAGAAGATTTAGCGCGAAATCAAAGATGGTTGATGCAAAAAATAGAACAGTTGGTCAATAAGGAAGATTCGACAGTCAGCTTGGAGTCGAAGATTGCTTCATTTTGGTCGAGGTTATTAAACAGTGTTTCACTTAGTATTTGTAGTTTATTTTTGAATTCAAGATTCGTAGTCACGATGGTGTGTTTTCTAGTTGGCTGCGTGTTGATATTAATGATCAGCAAAGTGGGTTTCCAATTAGCACCAAGAGAGTTGGGCAACTTTACCCAACAGCAGATTGAGCGTATTCATAAGCAGGTGGAATATGCGAACGTAAAATTACAACGAATTGAGAAAAAATTGGGTACAGATCCAAGGCAGAAAAATAGAAATTAGTGCAAGGAGTAGAAGGAGTGACTGAAGATGACAACAGAGTTGATGAAGCTCTGAACGCAAGTAAGAATTTGGCTCGTACTAGCCTTGAACGGATTAGGTTTAACACTGCGGCAACAGCAGAAGCAATTGAAAACATTAATAGAAATCTGGACGCAATTGAGCAGCGTAGGCTTCGTTCGACTCAAAAAGAAAACGAACTTGTTACTGAAGAAGTCGTTGCTTCTGAATTTGTATCTGAAGAAGTCGTTGCTTCTGAACTTGTCTGTGAGGAAGTTGTCTCTGAAGAATTTCTTACTGAAGAACTCTCTAATACCTCTGAACAAGTGCAATTTGAACGTACCCAAACTGTAGCGCCTATTGTTGCTGGAATTTTAAAAGTAGTTGATCTAAATCGTTTTGAAGGTGATAAGCACACAGTTTATTGGGATGAATTAGATCAATTGGTATTGGTGAGAAATAGTGATGGGGCGCAACTGATGAAGGCCTCTTATAACTCAGAGAATTCCCAATGGGAACCCGTTGAACCCTCCCAGTTAACGAGTGAAGAAGTACAGCACTTCCAGCAACTCATCCCAAAAATTCAGCCCGAATTGCGCCAAACAGAAGAAGAAAAACAAAGGATTCAAAACCGAAATCGTGGGCTAAGTCTATAGAGTGCATCTACTTCAGGTGGTACACACAACAGAGGTATTACAAAATGAACGACGATGATTACAACACCAAGCAACAACGCACCAAAAAGGACAGCGATTCTGAACAAGAAGAAGACTCACCACAAGTACATTTACTCAACCAACAACACATCAACTTACAACCAGAAAACAGTACCCAGGAACCCAGCCAGGACACCAACACTCAACAAGGCGATAACAAAATCTATTTAGGTAAAGAATTTGGCTATCTGCCGACTGATTATTACAACAAAGATGCATCGCCTAGCTTTGGGGAATGGGCAAAAAATATTACCCCAAGTAGTCTTCACTTAGCAGCCGACATGGGTGTTAGCTGGCAGTATCTTGCTGAGAAACACTCTGAGCAAAAAGCAACGACACAACCATCCCCAGAAATAACACAATCTCCACAAATTTCAGAACAACCGCAGCAGACAAATAACCAGCAGCAGGATTGGGCAAACCTATCGTTGCAGGAACGATTAGAAGCCATCCGCTCTCAATACGGAATTTCTCAATCAAACTCAAACGAAAAACAGCAACAGCATTTTAGAGACAGAAGCCGATAGGTTGATAAGGAGTGGCTGAACATGGAAGCGATCGCTGGTGGTAACATAGTCTCGCTGCTAATTTTCGCCTTTGGTGTTGGACTGGGAATTTTTGCTTATTGGATAGCGAAAATAGCCGGGCCACTGTTCCCCCTACTATTATTTACAGCTGATTGGTCAAACAACCGACAACAACCATTTCCCTTGAAGGTGGCTCTAGCAACAGTCGGTTTTTTAATGCTCATTGCATTATTTAGCGGTGTAGGCTGGTTGGGACTGTGGCGGCTGAATCTTCTAATAACAATTGTCTTTCTTCTCTTCCCCAAAGGACTCACGTCTCAAATCTTGCGAGGAACCAAAATCGTCACGCCCCAACAATTGCAACGTCAACTGAGCTTAAGGGAAGTAAAACTACTCAAACAATCAGGTAAACAGCCCCTAGAACCAAAATTATCAATCGGCGGTGTTGTTCTGCCTAATTACTTGGAAAATCTCTCATTCGGCTTTTTTGGCGCTCCCGGTTCAGGTAAATCCCAGTCAATATTACAAATCCTCGATACCCTCCGTCAGCGCTCGGATTGGCGGGTAATGGTACTAGACCGTAACGGCGAACTGATTGAAAAGCTTTATGGGTAGCCACCGAGA
>NZ_AJLJ01000472.1 GCF_000317245.1 Fischerella muscicola SAG 1427-1 = PCC 73103 | reverse complement strand
GGTAGAGTCGAGGGGAATGTTGCCATTCCACCTCTCTCTTCCGAAACCGTGCTTGCGACTTTGACCGCACACGGCTACTCAATGTGCAATCCTATTGTCATTAGCGGACTTCTGACTACCATCAAGGGCAGTTTTTTCATCATGGCAATGTCGATGTAATAGCTGAAGATTAACCCACTCGTCTTTTCCTCCATTTGAAAGTGGGGTTTTATGGTCAACTTCCATTACATCTTGTTCACGAAAGTATAATCCGCAGCAGGCACATTTACCCTGTTGTTGTTTTAACAGTATTGCCTTTCTATTTGGCAATTCAGGATGTCTGCCTAATCTTGTACTCCAGTAAACTAGGTTGCCATCGTAGGGACTTTTATCACTTTTAACCAGCACATACTTATTGCTACTGCTAGCAAATTCTGTGTGCGCGATTAATCGTATCGGGTCGTCCTCATTTTCTGTGGCAAAAACCCATTTTCTGTTACCGATGGCTCGCCAATATAAGTGATGAGCTTTCTTGACGTTTCCAGTACGGCGTTTTCCCCATCTCCGAAGTTTTAGGTACACCAAATTATCTTGTTTGGAAAAATCTCCAGATGTTCCACTATCTGAAGCTTTATAGTAAGCACTCCACCCTCTAATTACGGGGTTGAGGTCTTTAATAAGTGCCGATTGTGGCGATAATCTGTGCCTTTTAATGATGTCAGCAATTTCTCGCTGATGTGTCAAAATTGCTTTTTTTGATGGGGTGATGAGTGTATCAAAACCCAATTTTCTGCCGTGGTTATCTTCATCACTACGATACTTACCCCTTGGGAATTGTTGAATATGATGACCAAGAAAGTCAAATCCAGCAATACCATCTTCACTTTTATTGAAGTCGAGTGTATGAGCCACACGGGTTTTGGAGGGTTTTAACTGTAAGCCGATGCCAGCTAACCATTCAGAAATTACAGCCATGCACCCGGAAATTACGGACTTGTTTTCGTGCAAAAGTACGAAATCATCGGCGTAGCGGATGACACCAATAGAACGGCGTTTCTCCATTCTACTTAGTTTTTTGAAAGCTAAGTTTTCAACGTAATCCTTAACTACCGTTTCTAATCCGTGTAAGGCGATATTCGCTAAGAGCGGACTTAGAACGCCGCCTTGTGGCGCACCACTTGATGTAGCTGTAAATACTCCCTTGTCTATCACCCCCGATTTCAACCAGGCTTTTATTTGTCGCCTGAGTGATGGAAAGGTGTTTACTTTCCGGAGTAATTCGTTATGATTAATACAATCGAAGCACTTGGCTACGTCCGCATCTAATACGTACTTAGCCTTTGTTTGGATACAGTTTTTGATGTGCTTAATTGCATCTTGGCACGACCTACCAGGTCTAAAGCCGTAGCTTCCCGGCTCGAAGAGAGCTTCCCACTCTGGTTCGAGTACCGTTTTGACTACAGCTTGGAGGGCGCGGCTTTCAATTGTGGGTATTGATAAGGGGCGTTTTTCATTGCTTCCAGGTTTGGGTATCCATATCCTACGTGTAGGTTCGGATTTTCCTGTAAGCTTTAATCGCCATGCCAGTTCAAGACGTGCTGCTGGGGATAGTGATTTTATACCATCCACTCCTGCGGTCTTTTTCCCTTGGTTTTCAACTGTTACCCGTCGAACCGCTAGTATCCTATTAGACCAAGACCTCATCAATGTTTTTTGGAGTTTACGGAGTCGTTTGACAT
>NZ_AJLJ01000471.1 GCF_000317245.1 Fischerella muscicola SAG 1427-1 = PCC 73103 | reverse complement strand
ATCGTTAAAATTAACCAGGGGATATAAGCTGGTGATTCGGTCACACCCTGGGTTGGGAATATCCGGCAAGGGTAAGGTCTAACAGTATCTACGTACCGAGTTAGCGCACTACCTAGACCCCCGGTGGAAAGGCATACCCTAAAGTCTCGAACCAATGGATGTCAGGAACGAAGTAATCCTCATGTAATTTCCTGTTACGGTCGATTAATAGGTAAGCGGTCAGGCAACAAATTTTACTGAGGAAAGGATGGTTTAAGAAGCTAATGCCCAGACCGAATAACGGTCAAAGCCTGAAAAAAGGATGGAGTAACGTCCGGGATATGCTGACGTAAACCGCAATGTGCCAAAAAGCTAGAGGTACAAGTAGCAATGAATAAGCCTAAATCTGATTCGATATCGAATACAGAGGGATGGAAGACGATTAATTGGCGAAAAGCTGAGAAATACATCTTCAAGTTGCAAAAACGCATCTATGCTGCTTCACGCTGTGGCG
>NZ_AJLJ01000470.1 GCF_000317245.1 Fischerella muscicola SAG 1427-1 = PCC 73103 | reverse complement strand
CCGACAAAGTATTGGGAATTTTGAATAAGCAATCAGTAACTTTTTTACAACAGAGACTAGCACAGATAGGCAGACAACTTCACGGCTTTACTTTCACGGGTACTATTAATCATGCTCCTGCTAGTTATGCTGATATAGTCATTGACCCAATTACTGTCAAGTATTCAGATGTTGAAAGCACACAACAGCAGGTTGATCAAAAAGACCACAAACGAGTTGCCACAGTCGTATTTTTTGAAGCACCCGTCGAGCGATCGCATCACCAGAGAACCGAACAGGTGATGTGTAATATGGTTAAACGTGCTGTTAACCGTGCAATAGAGCTTGGCTGTGATACAGTCCATTTCGTAGATGCTTCGCCGTACAAGTCAGATAGCCCCTCTGTTGTTGTGCAGAAAATTTCAGAGCTAGCGCGATCGCGTCGCGATATCAATATTGAGTTATCTGCTGCAACGTCAGTAAAAAATGCAATGCAACTTTTGGAGCAGCCGAACGATATAGTTATTGGCATCGATAGTATAGAAACAGCCCCAATCATTGACTATGCTAGTTCTTTAGGAAAAGCTGTAGTAGCGTATATTCCAGAGACTGGAGAGTTTGAGCGGCACAATTTACCCCAGATCGAAACTGCGATTCAAAAGACAGTTTCAACACAAAAAAAGCGTTTAGAGCAAGAACAATCAATCTTATAGCGATCACTATAAAAATCAGCTACTCTGCACAAAGAAATATTTGTTATTTACTGAGAAATTATGAATACAGCTAATTTAGAACAAGCGCAAGTCTACTATAATCAAGGGCTTGAACACTTAAAATCAGGGAATTTAGATGGGGTGTTAGAATGCTTTGAGCAAGCATTAAAACTCAACCCTAATTTTGCAGAAGTTCATAATCAAATAGGAATGATACAGCTTCAAATAGAAAGATTCTCTCAAGCTATTCAACTATTTGATAACGCAGTAATGAGGGGCGAAGGCAAGAACAAGGGCAGGCTTCAATTGAATATTCCAATTGGCCCACAGATAAATCAGGAGGTCTCAAGCCTGCCCTTGTTCCTAAGCCAAATGTAAGTGATGAATCCGAATTTTGCACAAGCGTATAATAACCGAGGTGTCGCACGTATTAAATTGAAAGATTATACAGGGGCAATAGAGGATCTCAACCAAGCATTGCAAATAGAGCCAAATTTTCTGCAAGCTTATCTAAACCGTGCTTACCGAGGCTCGACCTAGAGAGAGGGGCAGGCTTAATAGACCCCGCGATAAATCAACAGGACTTTTCGACTATACCCAGAAGCCTGCCCCTCTCTCTAGGCTTAATGCTAGAGAAAGTGTCACCTTGTGCCATATCCCGTTATAAAGTTCCAGATTAATTTCGGAGTCGGAACTTTATTCTTTTCGGCACTAGTTTTAGTGCTTGAAATTCCGAAATTCAACACCAAAGTTATGGAAATGTTCCGACACTATTGAAAACCAGAACTGCGTAAAATGAATGTATCTTTCAAAAGATAACGACTAAAAACCAGTCATAGATAACAAGATTCTTGTGATTGCTTCTATGAGATTAAATATACCTCCTTTATTGATTCTAGTTACTACATCTTTTAACTCTGATTTGAAGCTATCTATTATATCAATTACATAAGCACTAAATAGTATGAATCCAAAAAAGCACATTAATATTGTGGATAATAACAAAGTTATAAAAGATAAAAGTGGCAAACTAAACCATGAAGATTTTTGATAAAAAAATTCAAGATATGTGTAACTCAGAAGAGCTAAAGCAGGTATCAAAAAAACTGCTAATAAAATTAAAAATCTTAATAATACATTCAGTATCCAATTATTTATTATAACAAAAGCACTTAACAAACTTATCAAAATTGGAAAAAAATTATTAGGAATTGATAGTCTCTGTAAAAAATTAGATATAGGTCGCTCTATATCAAGTCTTTCAGATGTTAAAAGTCGTCTTGCTTGCCATCTAGATAACGACAATATCAATCCTACGAGACCAAAAGAAAATAGATTCATGTCTCTTATCATTACTGGTTTCGCTTGTGGATTAATTTGAACTATCTCTTCTGAAGTTTTATTGATTTGTCTAAATATGGAAGCAATCTTTATAAAGTTGTATCCAGTTAGGCTATACATAATAGACATTATAAAAGGGAGAAAAGTTAGTAAATTTTGAATATTTAGGTTGAATTTTGCTCCTGAAAAGCTGAATTCTGTTATATTTCCTCCACCTAATAAAAAACTAATGCAGCCAAGGCGTAATTGATAGAAATATTTTTATTTACAGCAGTATATATTTCCTTAAGTAAGGAGAGCAATTTATTCTCAAATTCTATCAAGTAGTCTTCGCGTGTCTTCATTTCTGACATAAATAAAAACCTTAAAACTTAATAAATTTTGTAGCCTGAATCTTGCAAGTCTACCACCAAAGGCAAGTACAAAACACGGGTCATAGACATTCCACCACCGCTAATGAAACGGCTTATTTTAAATTATTGATTCCGAAATGATTTTGAATATGATTCTAAAAATAATTTTGCAATTTCGTCAGGGTTGAGCAAGCTTGTCTCACGTTTTTTATATTCTACAGTTGCAATTGCTAAGTTCTCACAATTCACCGGAGGCTTTTTCTCACCTAAGCGAACTAAATATCCAGAAGATCCATACATATAAATCGTAAATATTAATCCTAGATTTGGGATATAGGCTAACATCATCCAGTGTTTATCAATATCTTTACTACAATTTAAAAGCTCAAATAAATTATTTTTTTGCTCCATTTGAACATATTTTAAAGCTGATTCCAAATTACTATAATTTGCGCCGTTTATAAATGCTTTTATTTCATCAAAAGCAGAATCTCTAATAAACTCTTCTCCAGTTTACTTGAATATCTGACCTTCTCTAGCAAACTTTGCCGTTCTAGAATATATTTCCATGTTTTTGAGTTTAAATTCAAAGATAATAGGCATCGCCTCCTAGCCGAAGGCAATGCCAAAGTTGTTAATTCATGTTGCGAAATCGCGCAGTCTTCAATGATTTGGTTGTTTGTGCAACTGTACTAGAAGCCGGTCGCGCTAGCTTCGCCCAAGAGCGCATTCGCTCAACAGAAGCCGCGTCCTGGACAGCTAAAGGAGTAATGCTCTGACAACAAGCGTGCAAATCTCCTAAAGTAACCTGCTGCGGTCTATCTTCATCAAACGCCAGTAGTGCCGCTTCTGCTGCAAGGGTTTCGAGTTCAGCACCGGAGAACTTAGAAGTGTTTTCGGCAATTGCCTCTAGATACTCTTGTTGTACCTGGATACCGAATCTCTCCAGATGAATCTTGAGGATTTGGACTCTCTCTGGTGCAGTTGGTAGATCAACGAAGAAATTTTCGTCAAACCTTCCCTTGCGTTTCAACTCAGTTGGCAGTGCCTGGGGATCGTTGCAAGTGGCAACAACGAACACTCCAGCCGTACACTCACTCATGAAGGAAAGGATATTGCCCAGAATGCGCTGGGAAACACCACTTGTATCGCCGCTACCTGACAAAGCTTTCTCAATCTCGTCTATCCACAAAACGCACGGTGCGATGGCTTCAGCGGTTTTCAAGGCACGGCGAACATTCCCCTCAGATTCGCCAACAAGAGAGCCAAGCATTGAAGCAATATCAAGTTGCAGTAGCGGTAAGTTAAGGATATTAGCAATATTCTTAGCCAGCAGTGACTTACCTACTCCGGGCGGTCCTGCCAACAGAACTCCTTTGGGTTGTGGCAGATTGAGACTTCGCGATTGTTGGGTGAACAGTCGCCGCCGCCGTTGCAACCACTCGCGTAATAAATCCAATCCGCCAAACGGGATAGTTGCAGGTTTACCTAACTCAATACCCATCTGAGAGAGCAGCCGGGTTTTGTACTCGACCACCTTGGCAATGACACTGGCATCAATTGTAATGCCAGCACTACTCAAACTTTCTTTGACTGTCAGCCTCAGAAAATCGCTGATTTCTTCTAGCGTTAATCCGAGTGCTGCCCTAGCCAAAGTTTCTTTGTTGTCGTCCGACAGCAGGATTCGGAAAGAAACTTCCTGTTCGGAGGCTGATTCCTTTAAATACTGCAAGTACGATTCTAAATGCTCTTGAACTTGCTCAATTGTTGGCAGAGGCACTTCTGCAAAGGGAATCAGCCGCACCAGAGACTCATGTAGTTTGATGTTTTGACCCAGGAAGATGATACGTTTTTCCGTGGGTTTGAGTCTGTGGTAGAGGTTTTTTGTGCGTGTGAGTATTTCCCAACTCAATTGAGGAGAATTTTTTCCCACAAAGGGATGTATATCACCCAGGATAAATACCCCTACACCGTCGAAGTTGTTAATGTAGTCAAACACGAACAACAACGGATCTACGTGGGCTGGGCGTTTATACTCTGGAAGTGGCTTAAATACCAACCCGCCATCGTCAGCAATCAGACACTGTTCCAGCCCCGATACTCCCAGATTCCAGAAGAATACGGGACTCTCTAGTTTCTCTTGTGCCTGGGTTGTGAGCCACTGGATAATTGTGGCTTCTTCTGGCGAGAGAACTTCTAATGCCACGATGGGGATTTGAGAATCTAAGGTGGCAAAAATATTATTTAGGTTCATTGTTCTTGTTTATACGGTAATGGGGAGAGCTCGTCGTGAGTCTTTAGGGATCTCCAGAAAATAAAATGTCGGTGCCCTATCAAATATATTTCGGCTCAACCCAAGGACTGGTGGGCGTTGCGCCCCCAGGAGCAACGCGAGGGCACCGACATTTTATTACGAGGATTGGCCTTACCAGTTTCACGACTACCTCATGAAGTTCGGCTTTGGCGTCGAAAATCTCCGCAGTTCCATCACTGAAGGCAATTGCTGAAACCAAAGCATTAATCAGCACACATAACCCTTCAGCATTTCCTTTGCTCACGATTGGTTCTTGGGCTTTCGTGGCTGCTCCCATATGAACCATCGCGTATTCTTTGGGTAATTCCATTGAAGGGCGCGCCTCGACGGCTGGGCATTTTATTATTTGGAGATCCCCTAGTAGTTTGCCTGTTCTGGTTGCTTGCCGCTGCCTGCTCAAGAGCTTGTTTGTATTGCTTTGACAGCCGCGATCGCTGTTTTTGCCGTCTGTTTCCAGTCTGTATCTTCTGTATAGGGTGCTTTGATATAGTAGGAGCCTATCGATACACGGCAGAACAGGACTGATTCATCATCTCCAGGCGCAGGCGAGATTGTGATTGGTTGGATCAATTGCTCATGGGTGAGAGATGCGATCACACTCAATAAGGCTTTGCTGAAGTGGGTATCATGCCCGGATTCGAGTAAGTAAAGCCGATCTGCTGCAATAGTAGTAATCAGCTTATGGCAGGGCTTGCCACGTCGCGAAGTCTACTCAAATTTCAATTCCTTCAAATATCCAGTGAGGGCTGTAGCATTAACAGGTACTGGCTCACCATTGGTCAAGGTATACCACAGACAATTGTGTTGGCGGTTGCAGTAGATTTTACAAATTCCTGTATCGTTGTGAAGTCCTAATTTAGGCTTAGAGAGTGCAGCCACCAGACTCTTGAATAATTCTGAGTGTCGTGCAAGTGCTTGTAGTAGTTCGGTAGTCATAAGCATCAGTTATTAATTATTAGTTATCATTACCACGCCTGAACAAATCAAGAAGAAGGCACGTTTTGCTCAGGCTTTAAAATCGTTCTATGCTGCCTTGGGTGGTCTACCGCGACGCTTGGGAGTATCTGTACTGGGTGCGGTAGTCTTTTTGGATCTTTTTGGAGGCTTGGAATGTTCCTTGCCGGGTGGTAATAGTAACAATGTGGGAAGTGTAGGTAGTAGGTAGTGGGTAGTAGAGCAGATGGGTAATTCATCAATGGGTAGCGTCCAAGGATCATCAAGAGTAATGGGTTCTTGTATTGCTTGTAGTGTAGTGATTGCTTGTGTTGAATTTGTGATACGAGGCGAATCCCAAAAAAAGGAGGGAGGGTTAAAGCCCCCTGATTTATCTATGGGCCAATTGGAATATTGCAATAAAACCCTCCCTCCATATCCTGCGCCAAATGCGTTACAAGTGCTTGTAGGTGTTTGAGCTTGAAGGGCGATCGCTTGCCGTGGTTGCTGTATGAGGTGCAGTAGTCCAGTAATGAAGTCCATTAGCATCAATGCAGTGAAAGCAGTTGGCAAAGCAATAATTGCGATTGTGAGAATGTCTTGGTATTGCATTTAAAACTTCTTTACAGTTTGTAACTAAAGTCGCTTTTATCTGCGCGTAAGCGCTACAAAAAACTCGCTCGCAATGCAGAAGTTTTTGTGAATATCAAAGCGAGTTTTAATGGACAAGCTATTTTTGCAACACTGCCACGCCAGTTTTGAGCATCTTTGGTTTTGCGTTTGGCAGTGCAACAGCTATTAGTTCCTCCAAAGTAGCTTTGCTATAGTAAATTTGGTACGTACCAATTGAGGTGAAGCCATCCTGTCCTGCTTCGGTACGCACCGCAAGAACCAAATACTTACGGGTAAGTTGCCAGCAGAATTGAATCAACTCCACCCGTTCCTCTGGGTTTTCAATTACATTCAAGACATAAATACAACTGACCACATCAGTTACATCCAACAAAGCCGGGCAATAGCACCAGTACGGATCAAACCCGAATGCAGATATCCCCTGTTGTCTCAAGAAATCGACATCGTTGCCGCGACCACAGCCCATATCTAAGACGGAGGTGGCTGTTGTAATCACAGAGGCTTCGCGTGCCGTTCGCATCGGCATCGACATGGATTTACGGGCGATCGCTGTTTTCCAACGCGGACTGTCCCAAGTGGCGTAGTCTAACCACTTAGGTAAAACTAAAGTATTCTTCATGCTCCGGACTTGCCCTGTTAAGGTATTAATTTCATTGCCGCTCTAACGCGTAAGCGCATTTATTTGGAAGTTAATGTGTAATCCGGAGCGATCGCAACTCCAATATTTCAGTTCGTTTAAGCCTTGGGGGTTTCATGAAACCCCAAACGATAGAAGTGTTGGCTTGTCATTGATACTCGATTATACTCTGCGTATCACTACGTGTTGCAATCAAACTACTGTTGATACTACAAAGAACATCAAAACACTAGAGGTAGTGGCAGCAATGAAAATTATAAAGAGCGTCAATTAAGTATAAATACTCTAAAAATTTAATTATTAATAGTAACTCGCCTGGTAATAACTATATATAGAAGTAATTTTGATAAAAATTAAATGATTTTTTAATATATAAATACAAAATCTAAAATAAAATATTATTAACTAAATAATAAATACAGAAAATAAAATTACCCAGTAAAAGTGCTATAGTATTTTCTAGGTACTAATTAATCGATATTTTTAATATTGTTGATAAAGTAAATAATGATATGAGATATAAAAGCAGTCTGATAATTTCGGTGATATATAAGCAAAAAAACTTGATATACATAGGAATAAGACGTATGAGTTGAGATTTTAGCTTTTGAATAATTAGGAATTGATGCCTAATATAAAGAGTAGATATTCTATTGATTAAAAGTCAAATTAGTGCCAAATCATTATATATTTTATTTAGGATATGGTTTAATTAATCTGAAGCTGTCTTCCTAAGAGTCTTATTAAGATAAAAGAAAGTATAAAAATATAGTAGAAATTAGCTAAGTAATTATCAAAGAACCATTTTGTCTTGATATTAGAAAAAAGCTAAATATATTTCCCAATAATTTTCAACATATTTATTGTATGTATGCCATATGTGGTACATATGGCAGTCGCATTTGACATCAAAAAAGTGGGAGCAAACGAAATTGATCAAGTTATTACACTTTTGTATCGGAAAAAATAATTCGAGAACCTCATTTGTTTATTGATGAACAACAATAAAGAGCAATTCCTGAAAGCCATCTCTGGCAAGGTTTTTCAGCTTTATTAAGTTCTCAAACATTAGGGGTAAGCTGCTAGAGATTTGCAACCCAATTAATAGTTTGATTGATTTTTCAAAATTTTTAATGGTATACAGATGGCATACATATGACATGCTAATGGTATACACTGATTTGAGGCAGGGTGCGGGGTGCAGGGGGCAAGGGAGATAGTGCAAGGGGATTCGACCCACTCTACCGTGACATCACGCTTGTGAAGTGGGAGACTCAGATCCGTGTTCCCCTCTGATCCACAACACCTTCTAGGGATCATTTCCCCCCGCTCCCTGCACCCTGCTCCCTTGCCTCTTATTCAACTCTCACACTTCAGGATATGGAAGATATGGCACGTCCGAAACAGAATTTTAAGATAGCTTTAGATTTAGCCAACTCCAGCATAAAAGTAGCCACTCTTGATTACGAAGACCGCATAGAGAGTTACATCGATACTCAATGCAGCCCATCAGATAGCTTAGGCAATGTCGTGATTAAAGATAGGGCTCTTAACAATACAGAAGTATTCTGTGTAGGGTATGGTGCAGCAAAATCTCCAACAGGACGAGCGACAGTCATGGACAAAAGCGCCAAGATCAAAGAAATTCAGAAACTGTATTTAGGTGCTTTGGCGCACTTTCCCCAACTTCCGAGTGTGATGAAAAATTATATAGTAGTGTCCTCTCATGCTTGGCAGTCTCATAAAGAAGAAATCAAGGGTAAGTTAGAGGTTTGCCTAAATTTGTGTCTGGCAGGTAAAGATGTGGAATTATCAACAGAAGTACTTTTAGTAGTGCCAGAAGGATTTGGTGCAATTGTAGACTACAGCGAAGAAAGAATAGCGACCCTAGATTTTGGAGCAGGAACAACTCTACTGACTCCTTATATTGGCAAGCGTCCGCAAGAGACATTAGTTTCTAACATCGGAGTAAATCAACTGTACCTAATGATCACTTCAGCGATGAAAGGTAAGAATTACGGTTACACAGGGGATGTGCGAAAAATCCGTGAACAAATAGAACTAGGTTCTTTTTATGTAGAGGGGTGCAATATCAAAGAAATATATCAGCAATGCCTAGTGCAGTGGTGGAATGAAAATCTCAAAGAACACAGTTACGAAGCAGTGAGACTAACAAAGTCTGGTTACAGGGTAATTTGTATTGGAGGTGGTGTAAGCTTACCAGGTTTTGCAAAAGTGCTGACATCTAAGGGATTAGAAGTGGTAAGCGAGCGCCCAGAGATGGCTTCTGTGCGAGGGATGTTCAAGCTGGCGATGCAGCAAGCGGCGAAAAAAGGAGTATAGCTAATGAGTAACGAACCAAAGTGGGAAAAAGCGCGCATTAGAACCAGAGAAGCTGAAATCGTTCGAGCAGTAGCAGCAGAAAGAGGCGAAAAATTTATAGATGCACTCTACCACATCATCAATTTTTACTGGGATTACAAAAGAGGGTTATTACCACATAGTCCGTTTACTCATAATGGATCTGTATCAATAATAGAACAGACATCAACAGCAGACGATGAAACGACAATAGAAGTTGACCTTGATATGTTTGCGTGAACTGAGAAGGTGTGAACAAATAGCCTAAATGGGATTTTAGATTTTTAATTGTGAAATATTAATGTTTATGATCTTAGGGGTTGTAAAAAAATAAGTTGGTCAGGCTTATATTTATTCAACTTATTCAAAATTAAGAGCGTGGAGTTCTTGCAGCGCCCTACCGGGCGCTGCCAAGCCTGACCAACTTATTTCTGAACGGATGCTTAGCTAGCTCCTTTCGCACACTACCGTGATCTACCTAACGCCCAAAAAGCAACTCGACTACTTATAACTGGGGGTTCGCCCATTTTTTGGAATTTAGAGAAATTGGTAAATAACGTAGGAATAAGGGTTTGGGAGAAATCAGATTTTTGAATGATGACAAGTGGTGAACCAATACCCAAGATTAATTCGCAACCAAGAGCGATGCTCTAAGGGAGCCGCTACGCGAACGCAATCTGATACAAACGCTCTCACCCCTATTCTTCCGTTCCGGCTTTTTTCTAACCGTCTAGATGTAGGAGCGAACCGGGATTTATAAGATGAGATGCAGCTGATGAATCAGGGCTATCACCTTTCATTGAAGATTTTTTGTCATTCTAATTGAACCAACTAGAAAGTCTGCCCATTTGTTTAGGCAGTCTTCCAAGGGAGGAGCCGTTAAAAAATCCCAACCAAGAACGAATTTTGCCGCAAAAAACAGGCAGGCTTTTTGGATTAGTCGAAACAACTACATAGCTACTTGAAAAGTTTTATTAAGCCTGCCTATTTTTCAGTCTTTTTGGCTCCCTCATCAGCAAGGCGAGAGCCTTGTTGCCGCCTCAATGCTGAATCTTGAACGCTCGTACGAATAAATAAGGCTGGGATTTTTTTAGGATGCAGATGCCCAAGCGGTTCTTCAGATTTGTTTATCTATAATGAAACTTCAATGATTTTTCAATTAGTATAACCAAAACGTTTTGGTTAATCTCACTTTTTCGTCACAGTTGATTGGAACAGTGATAGCATCAATCCATACATTTTAGTTAGTTAACCTATGCTAAGGTACGTAGCGGCTCCGGATAATTTAATTACGATTAACTGCTAAAGAAGACTGGAAAATCACTTACAAACAGGACAATTTTACTGGCTGAGATAAAATTATGACGAAATGATAATTGCTGCTATGCCAAAATCTAAGTCTACCAAATTTGCATTGCTCCCTGAAAAACTTCCCAAAATATTGGCTTTTGCTAACCAGAAAGGTGGTGCAGGTAAATCAACAGGAGCGGTTCATGCTGCTGATTGGTTTACGCAAAATGGACGTTCTACTATCCTAATTGATGCAGATGGCCAGCAAAGCTCATCTGGATGGTTAAAAGATCTGGGGTTGCCTTACAAGGTCATCAGTGATCCAGAAATTCTATTTGACGAACTTCCTTTGTTGGCAGAGTTTTATGATGTTGTGATTGTAGATGGACCAGGAAATGCAAGTGAAGTAACAAAAGCAATTTTGATCCGCTCTAATTTAGTGCTTATTCCCTGTAGAGATTCCATGATCGACCTGGCAAGTACAGGCAAAATTGTGCAGTTTGTGCGTCAAGCAAAAGAAATCCGAGGAGGTCTGCCGATAGCAGCACTTTATCTGAATGCAGTTAAAGACAACACTATATTGTTGCGAGAGGCAACAGAAGCTTTACAAAGCAGCATCATCCCGTTGTTGAATACGACTATCCCTGATCGTCAATGCGTCAAGGACGCTCCTGGCCAAGGAAGTACAGTATTCCGTATGAAAGGAGAAGCTGCCAAAGCAGTAGCATATGCTTACACCAAAATCCTGACAGAAGCTTTGAAATTATTTGAATCAGAATCATGACAGTGAGACGAAAACTTAAGGATACCATTGCCAATAATGAAGAACTGAGCTTTGTCTTTGGGCAAACTAGTACTGAAAAAATTGTGCAAACAGCGTCAATTACCAAAGAACAACTCATTAACTGTAATGCAATAGTTTGCACATTTACATTTATTCCAGATGGGAAGCCAGTTCGGCATTACTACGACACGGAAGACTTACAACAATGGGCTTTTTGTGATATAAAACACAACGGAATTCGTTCCCCTTTGTGGATTCGTCCGCATCCAAGTCAACCTGAAAAATATGAATTGGTTGCAGGACTACGTCGTTTAAAAGCAGCGGCAATTCTAGGACTGGAAACTGTTCCAGTCAAGATTTTTGATTGGGATGACCGTACTGCTTTCCATGCTGCAATATCGGAAAATACAAATCGTCGAGACTTCAGTGCTTTAGAAGAGTTAGATAATACTTTACGATTGCTTGAAATTCAATTGGGATATAACACCGAAGAAGTTGTCAGTTTTCTCTATCGTATGAATAACGCAACAAAAAATACAACTAACCAAAATGTTTTGGTTAGCAAGGAAGCTGAACTAGTTCAAGAGATATTTAATTCATTCAGTCGAATCTCTTGGCAATCATTCGTTGCTACTCGACTGCCCTTATTAAAAAAACCAGTAGAGGTTCTAGATGCAATTCGGCACGGTAAAATTCATTACACTAAAGCTATTTTGATTGCTAGTATCAAAGATGAAAATATCAGACAAAGCTTTTTAGAAGAAGCTATCAGGCATTCCCTTAGCTTGTCCGAAATCAAACAGCGAGTTAAGGCATTCAATGATAGTACAAAGGCACTATCAGAATCTATAAGCCTTAAGCAACGCTTGACTAAAACAGTCCAGATAGCAAATAAAAACAAAATACTTTGGAGTGATTCCAATAAAATTCGGCAATTGGAGGAGTTGATTAGTCAGCTTGAAGCAATTGTCATGAGTTGAAAAAGAAGACAGTTTCTTTCTGTTGTTCATACTAGTCAAAATGTCACAGTTTTCTGCATATATATTGGACAAGTCCACTGATTAATCGGTGTGATGGCACAGCGCAAAGCTAAACGAGGGGATGGGGTTTGACGCGCGATCAATAAACAAAACCTGTCTGAATTAACCTAGACCTAAGCTGGGTATAACGCTGCTGTTTGTTAACAGAACGCACAGCCATACCAATGGCGCGCTTAGAACCAATGATAATAGCTAGTTTTTTAGCACGAGTTAGACCTGTGTACAGTAAGTTACGACTAAGCATCATGTAATGTTGCGTGTACAAAGGCAGAATCACTACTGGGTATTCAGACCCCTGCGATTTGTGTATAGTAACGCTCCAGGCAAGGGCAATTTCATTTAAGTCTGCATAGTCATAGACTACAGTGCGATCGCTATACTGTACTGTAACTTCTTGTTCTTCAGTGTCAATGTTGGTAATAAATCCCACATCACCGTTAAACACCTCCCGATTGTAATCGTTGGTTTGTTGAATAATGCGATCGCCTGTTCTCAAAATTGTTCCACCCCTAGTAATCTCGATCTTTTCGGGGCTAGGGGGATTAATAAGCTGTTGCAGTACGTTATTTAGGTTGCGAGTCCCGACCAATCCCCGCGCCATTGGGGAAAGTACTTGCACATCGGTGATCGGGTTAAAACCAAGAGTCGGAATCAAGTCATCAATTAATTCACAAATCGCTTGTACCCCGTGTTCTGATTGATGTCCACCACCATGCCAAAGACAATCAGAGGTGGGAGTGTCGGAAATTGGTTCAATTGTTGGGTATTGCCCTCGGTTAATAGAGTGTGCGGCGGTGATAATCCTACTGGTTTGGGCTTGGCGAAATACTTGGGTGAGGCGCATAACTGAGACTTTACCCGAATTGATTAAATCAGCAAGTACATTACCTGGCCCTACAGATGGCAATTGGTCAATGTCTCCTACTAGCAGGAGTTGACCGTCTTCTGGCAAAGCTTTGATGAGAGAGTATGCCAAAAATAAATCGAGCATACTGGCTTCATCAACTATTAATGCTTTTTGAGGTAGGGGATTTTTCTCATCTCGCTTAAAGCTCATGGTTCTAGGGTCAAATTCCAAGAGGCGATGTATCGTTTTTGCCTCTAATCCCGTCATTTCACTTAATCGTTGTGCTGCGCGTCCTGTGGGCGCAGCCAGGGCAATCGATTTACCCATTGCCTTCCACAATTCAACAATAGTACGGGTAGCAAAAGTTTTACCGCAGCCCGGCCCACCTGTGAGAATCATTACCCTAGAATAAGCGGCGACTTCTACCGCTTCTTGCTGCTGCGGTGAAAGTTCAATTTTACGGGCTTTGGTAAACCGCTCAATCCACGATCTTACACGAGGGATATCGCTGTTGATGGGTCTTGTGATGCGATCGCTCAGTAACTGTGCAAGATTTTGTTCGGTATAGAAAAATGTAGGTTTGTAGCAAAGTAACGTTTTATCTGCTGTACTTTCTCTGACGAGTTCCGAAGCTAAAGTCATTTTTTGGATGATTGGTGCTAGAGCGTCTGTTGTTGGTTGATGGGATTCAAAAGTCAGTAGTTCAATCGCCTGCTGTATCAGTTCCGGCTGTGGTAAATAACAGTGTCCATCCTCGGCAGCTTCACTTAAAACATGAGTGATGCCAGCACGATATCTAAATTCGGAATCGGGTGGTATTCCTAAGTTACGGGCAATTTTATCAGCTGTAATAAAACCAATACCATAAATGTCAGCTGCTAACTGGTAGGGATTGTTAGTCACAATCGCGATCGCAGCCTCGCCATACTGCTTGTAAATCTTGACTGCGTAGGTAGTGGAAACGCCATGACTTTGCAAAAAAACCATCACTTCTTTGATGGCTTTTTGTGTCTCCCAAGCGCTCTTGATCATATTGATGCGCTTTTTGGCAATGCCGTTAACTTCAGCTAAACGCTCTATTTGGTTTTCAATAATGTCAAGGGTTTCTAAACCAAAATGGGCAACGATTCTTTTAGCAGTCACTGGGCCAACACCTTTAATTAGACCACTGCCTAAATATTTCTCAAGTCCCGTCAGAGTAGCAGGTTTAGTTTCTTTATAGTTGATGACTTGAAACTGGGGGCCATACTGCGGGTGTTCGCGCCAAAACCCCACCAGTTGCAGTGTCTGTCCAGGTTGGATATCAGCAAAGTTACCAGTAATCGTGGTTAATTCTTTAGCGCCAGGACGCAATAGCCGTGCCACTGTGTAACCCGACTCTTCACTGTAATAAGTCAGGCGTTCCACTACCCCCGTAATTGATTCATGTTTGGGAGCAGCATTGACTTGTTGATGCGTTTGGTTGGGTGCAGTGGTCATCACTTTTTAACAGTTATCAGTTAACAGTGAACAGTTAACAGACTGATAACTGATAACTGACAACTGGTAACTGATTCGGTGGCACGCGGTCATTATACTAGATAGGCATGGCTTTTTATAGTACTTATGTATTATTAAATCAGAGGTTGCGATCGCTTTGTGCAAATCATCCTTCACCTCAGTTACTTTCACCCAAAATATAGACATAGGAACCCAAATTTTCATCATCCGTACCAACGAACACACCACCTCCTGCACCTGGAACGAGTTCTATAGCTTCAACTTTGTGGTAATTAAAGCGGTAGAGCGGAACAAGTCTTAAATTGGGATGCCATGTTATTTTGTTACCACTCAATCCGATGTAACCAGCAACGTATACACCTGACTGGAAAGGGCCATCATCTCCAGGATCGCTGGCTGAGGTGATGTACACAATTCCGGCTGGGTCTATCTTGAGATCCGAAATATGGCGAACATTGCCGGATGGAAACGGTACTTTCAGATTAGCATTACCAACAGGAGTAATTTTATACCTACTTAAATCTAATAATCCCCAGTAAATAGTTGCTGGCTGCTCCCCTTCCCCTCGGTGGCCCCAAACAGCAACTAGTTTACCTTCTATATTTTGCAGAGCAAATGCTTCAAAATTACTTGTTTGAGGAATGTTTGGTAAATCTAATTCCTTGATTAACGAGATGGTATTTTTAGAACGCTCCAACTTGATATAGTAAGCTTTGCCTGAACTGCTTAAAGCAATAAAAAAAGAGTTTATTTTTCCTGGAATAAATGTTAAAGCCTCTAAATCAATGGGTAATTCCGTGTTATTTGGCCAGTTCAAAGGAAAATATTCTGGTTGGTTTTTACCTTTGATACTAATGATTGCCAAACGACCTTGGTTTTTTTGTTTATTATCATGAACAATCAGAAAATCTAAGGAATTATTTTGCTGCTCTAGTAGGGCCATACCACTGATACCAAAAGGGATACCGCCACGAACAGGACGCAAATTTTGCGCCCAAACCTGCCCCGATATGATTAACAATGCTGCTGAGATTACTATATTTATAATTAACCTGGTAAACCGAGGCATAAGAAATTTTTGAGTCTATAGATACTGTTAAATTAAGTGCGATCGCACAAGCACATTGCCCAACTTTATCAAACTCTGGCTCGACCGTAAGGAGAGCGGAGCAAGTAGAAAGGACTAGCGGGGTGGTGGTGCAACTTCCTAGCCGTGCGATCGCTATTACGATATTATGCCCATTGGCACTTTACACACTATCCCCGGATTTCTTCTAAGAAACTTCTTGTGCTGTTGAATTAACAATTAGATCGCAGCCAAGTTTTTGAGCGGATTTCTTTAGGTTATTAATCATGCGCTGCTTATGCTTTTGTTCGTAATAATCAGCACTAGGGTCTTGATAAACCTCACCAGTAGACCAGAGGTGATAAAAAAGACGAGCTAACTTATGGGCAGTGGCGGTAATCGCCTTAGGAGCGCCAAGTTGAGCCTTTTTGCGACGATAGAAAGCACCGATTGCAGATTGGGAACGAATCAAGGAAAGAACGG
>NZ_AJLJ01000469.1 GCF_000317245.1 Fischerella muscicola SAG 1427-1 = PCC 73103 | reverse complement strand
GGAGGGTTATTCAATTTCAAAGACCATCTTAAACGTTGTTTATATGCACTGGCAGAGGCACCAGAGCTAATTCAAAATAAGATAAATTATGGAACTTCGGGTGTGTATCATAATCCGGATGGTCAATTAATAATTAAATCAGCAATTTTAGAGACTGAATTAGGATGGGCATTAGAGCAAGCTTTGAAACAGAGAAGACCGAAAATATTTTTTATTGATGAAGCACATCATTTGTTAGCTGTAGCTAGTGGAAGAAAACTAACAGACGTACCTGAAGCAATTAAATCATTAGCTTCTCTCACTCAAGTTTTGCATGGATTAATTGGAACTTACGATTTACTGACCCTTCATGATATAGGCGACCAATTAAGTAGATGTAGTATTTATGTTCATCTGCCTCGTTACAATGCCGAATTTATAGAAGATAGAGAAATTTGGCACTCAGTAATTTGGAATTTTCAGTGTCAAATACCAACAAGAGAGCCACCAGATTTTCTATCACATTGGGAATATTTGTATTCACGCAGTTTGGGATGTGTTGGTATTCTCAAAAATTGGTCAAGAAATGCCCTTGGAGAAGCATTAAACGAGGATGCTTCTACTGTTACGCTCAAACATTTAGAGAAAAGGGCTTTATCAGTTGGTCAATGTCGAAATATTCTCAAACATATTAAAGAAGGAGAAGCTAGATATGCAGAAATTGAAGGAAAGATAGAAGAGTTATATCAAGACTTAGGTTTACGCTGTCCACCTATATCCAAACAACAAACAACCTCGAAATCTGAAATAAAATCTCAAGATGTTGAGGCGAAAAAACGAAAAAACCTAGTGGGAACTCGTAAGCCAAAACGAGATTCAATAGGCAGTGAAAATGCAGTTTGACAAATTAACCTTATATCGAAGTTATGATTTGCATACTCCGGATCTCCCAGAGCGTAGTGTTTTATATTTTTTAGAGCCAATTAATGTTGGAGCTATAGAATGTGAAAGTTTAATTAGTTATCTCATTCGTTTAGCTGAGGTTCATTGTGTTACCTCGGATAAATTAATCAAGCATAAAATCTACCCATTTTTTTGGGGGCATGATGATTTATCGGTATCTTGTAAGGGGATTGTTGGTAGGACTTTTACAAATCGTTCTCATATCAAGTTACTAAACTTTAGTGGTTGGTATACATCTAAATTAGTTGAATCTCTAGAAATTCTCACTTTACGTAGTGATTTAACTTGTCTAACTATGATGCATTGGCATGAATTAATCACTTATGTTTATTTACTTCGTGATTGCAAAGCTTGGTGTCCTTTATGCTACAGCTATTGGCATCAAAATAAATTACCTATATACGAACCATTACTTTGGTCTTTTGAGCCAGTTGCAGTATGCCCCCAACATCATTATCCTCTAATTACACAATGTTCTCATTGCAATCATAAATTACCTATCATAGCTCCTAACTCGCGGACTGGATATTGTAATCATTGTGGAGAATGGTTAGGAAATTTAGAGAAATATCATATCAAATCAGATGGTTTATATCACTCAGAAATTGCATTACAATCAGAGCTAATTAAGATTCTTGGTTCATTAATCGCTTTTAACAATAAAGTATTTGACTCGGAAAATACAAGATTTTACAAACAAATTATTGCATATTTTCAACTAAAAGAATTATCAAGCCTAGAATTATCCAACCATCAAATTTCTCAAAAACGAATACATAAATCTATGAGCTATATAAAACATACTATTGAAGATTTCTGGAAATTATCATCTAGAGTAGCTTTGGAAAATGCTTCAAAACACGTTTAAATGCACAATAATCTTGGGCATGAATTATTTTTTTGATTTCTAAAATTGTTTTATTGTAACCATAATCTGTCCGATAGACGATTGGAATCATATAGTGTCCTTTACTGCCAAGTTATCCTTCCAGTGACACCCTCAATTCAACCCACATCATTCAAAACCCTCACAAATTCCCCCCATCCACAACCAGCAAAATGTGACTTCTCATAAAACTGAGAATAACCTCTCTTTGGATAATAAATCGATAACCCCTTCACACGCTCAAAGTTCGCCCCAGAAGTCACATTTGCTAAAATTAACTGCGGCTTAATTTCAAGAATCATTAAATCTATAACTTCATCAATCACCTTGGTCAATTCATCACTATCCCCACCATATTTATCCCGTAAAAGCTTTAAAAAATCATACAAATCCACAAAGTCTTCATCCTTAAAACGCACCACTTTACGTTGAGCATGATACAACGCATTCTCAGTATAAATATCTGACTCTGCCAGCAATTGACGCAAAACAGCCGCTAATCTTCCCAACGCCTCAGTCAGTTTCTCAACTACCATCAAATTAGTTGCTGATTGAGTAACCTGAGCTACACTACCCCGCGATTCTCCCTGGTAGTAGCGCCCGTACTCCCGCACAATTAACTTTGCCAGCGCCTCCGGTCTCATCTGTGCATTAGCAGTTAAATTCTGCAAAATCGCCGTATACGGATAACCTGACAACGGTTCTACCTCTTGGGATGCAACCATGTAATCAGCATTTGCTCGCAGTTCGTATGCAACTTCAACCATGCTCATTAAACAGGCATCCATACCAATTAAGTTAACTTTTTTACCTGTTTGCTCTTCTGCTTCCCGAAACGCCTGTTGAAGTTTAGCGTTATCTAAAAAGTCCAGGGATGAGTCATCAAAACAGATTGCGCGTGATTCCTCATCTTCTAATTGCAGTACTTCCAGCACTGAAGAGAGAAAAAAGGCATGAGACAGTCGTCGATGACTACGGGTAAGAGAACGCACTTCATCCTGACTTGCTTGGATTTGCACACCACGATTTCGCGCAAAGGCGTAAATATCATCTTCTTTCCACCCTGTACCATGATTCCAAAGTATAACTGCGTAGTTTTCAGCCGGGTAATTCTCGATTCCCCAAACAATAAAGTCCCGTAAGGCGCGGGAGTCCCCCATATTCTGCTCAGGGATGTTCTCAATTTGCCTGGGTTCAGAAGAAGGGCGGATGTAAATGCGGTAAGTATGTTCACGGTCGGAGAGCGTGTCAAACTGGACTAATACGTTAACCTCGTCGGTAGAGCCGACAGCTTCCATTTGTTGAATATCTTGATATCCTTGCTCCTCCATTGGAGCCATCAACCGTTGGCCTTTAAGTTGCTCAAAAGCCTTACCATTGTCCCCTGCCATGTAGACCATTAAAGTCCAGCGACGATTTTGTTGGGTCATATTTGTGCGATCGCTTGCAAAAGTTTAACAAAACAGAATTCAGGAGTCAGAATTCAGAATTGAATTGGCGTACTCCTGGCGGATGAATAAATGAGTTTAAGTCCCCCACCAGGCTTGAAAAATTGGTGGTCTACAATTAGTGGCGGGTCGCACATCTCCCACTAATTGATTCTGACCTCTGAATTCTGATTTCTGAATTCTTCTTTTTAAGTATAAATATTTCTGTACAAATACAAGTTTCCAATTTTTCTACAAACCCATCGCTGTCTTATCCGCAAAATCCATCAATTATTGAGTTATAATTTGATTTTGAAATTCAGCAAGCAGTTTCTCTGCTTGGCTAACATTACGATTATTAATAGCTGATTGCAAGTCTTCAAGGCGTTCCAGCAGCAATTTGTCAGATGTCCTTTCTTTATTAACAACATGCTGCAATCGGCTCAACTCCTCCTCTAACTGGAACAGACGATTGGTTTTGGCATCTTCATCTTGATTAGCCTCAGCTTCTTTCAGTTTCTGGTCTACCTCTTGCTGAGTCAGGCGATAAAAGCGATCAAAAGTTTTCTCAACAGGTTGTCCCTCGGTACTCGCATCTTCTGCTAGTACATGGAGGATACCATCATGGTCAACTTTGAACATACAGTTAACCCGAACCTCCCCAGCAGGACGGGCAGTAGCTAAGTTGAGAAGCACTTCGCCGATAAACTCATTGTCCACTGCAATTGGTCGTTCACCTTGAAAAATACGGAAGCGGATGCTTTCTTGCCCATCGCGTTGGGTTGTAAAAGCCTGGGAACCCTTGCGCCACTTGGTAACTGGTATCTGTTCGTTAGCGCGAATAATGGCATCAATCTTACCATTAGCTAACTCAATCCCCAAGGACAGAGGTGTAACATCCCACAGTTTAACTTCTTCTTTGAGATAGCCGCATAATCTTGCACCTAAAACAGCCGCACCTCTGGCTACAGCTTCATCTGGATTTACAGAGTCATTGATTTTCCAACCGTAGCGATCACGCAATGCTGCTTTGATCGCTGGTAATCTGGTTTGTCCGCCAACTAATAAAACTTGGTCAATGTCTGTTGGCTTTAACCCTGCTTTTTCTAGAGTATTATCGCAGATATCTAAGGTGCGTTCGATGAAAGACTGCACCAGCTTTTCTAGTTGTGTACGGGTTAAAGTCGCTTCCAACCCCAAAGACCGATTTTCTGCTGTGAAAAGGCTGGGGATGCTAACTACATATTCTGTGGCTTGGGTAAGGGCAATCTTGGCAACTTGTGCTGTTGTCCAAAGCAGTGCCTTCAGACTATTATTTTGCTCAAGGAGTAAGTCTACATCGTGCTGCTGCTTAAACGCTTCCTTCATCCAGCCCACAATAGCCAGGTCGAAATCATCACCCCCTAAGTGGGTATCGCCACTGGTAGCTTTAACCCGAAATAACCCCCGTTCAATTCGCAAAATAGAAATATCGAAAGTACCGCCGCCTAAGTCGTACACAGCTACTGTCTGCGGTTCTGTTCCCAAGCCAAATGCTAAAGCCGCAGCAGTCGGTTCATTAATTATCCGGGGAACCCGCAACCCAGCTAGTTCTCCTGCTTCCTTGGTAGCCTGACGCTGGGACTCGCTAAAGTAGGCAGGGACAGTGATGACAGCCTGGGTAATTTTTTTACCCAAGGTAGTCTCGGCATCTTCTTTGAGTTTACGTAGGACTTGCGCTGAAATCTGCGGTGGTGTGAGGATGCGTTCGCCGACGCGGACAGCTACTTTGCTCTGCTGCACTTCCTCGATGGTGTAGGTGACTTGGGTTTGGTCGATGCGTACCCGTTCGTCACGAAAAGTACAGCCAATGAAACGCTTTACGGAGTAAATAACTTGACCGGGATGGCTGGTTATGCAAGAAAGCGCTGATTTCCCGACGATGGGTTGATTTATTTGGGTATCGAACATCACAACGGAGGGAGTCAGGCGATCGCCTTCTTGATTGCACAGAACTCTCACTTTTTCCGTTTCTGGTTCCCAGATGGCGATCGCAGAATTAGTTGTCCCTAAATCAATCCCCAGGATATCTACCTCACTCATCGGCTAACCCTTTGCTGAAATTCAAGCATATTAACAATATCTACCAGTAAAGCGAGCAAGTCATTTTGATTTTAGTTTAAGTTGATTTTTCTGTGTATAGGTAAGCAGAATCCAACACAAAGACTTTCGGCTTCACAAAAATATAAATGTTAAAATAAGCCTACTATTCTAAATTTGATATTATTCGGAATTAGCGCACCCTACACCTAAATTCTATTCTGCTCAATCATCAGGAGGATGCCAACCACTAATTGTCCAACGTCGTCGTGCAACAACTATTACTGGATTATTCATTCGCAAGCAAACAATTGTCGCCCTACCAATAGTAGTTAAACCTTCTACTTTTGTAGCATCAGAACTCCAAGTAAAATGGTCAGACCATCTCTGTGTACGCGGATTAAATAGAGGTGTTGTTTCTCCAGTTAAAGGGTCTATAGCTGTGGTTGAATCAGCTTTAAATTCATTGCAAGAGCGACAAGCCAAACAAAGATTTTCAAAAGTAGTTTCTCCACCTTTTGAGCGGGGTTGAATATGATCAAGGCTCATGGGAATCCCGCTATTGGCTTCAGTTGTTAAGCAATAACAGCAACGTCCTTTATCGCTAGCAGCTATTTGATTTTTTAGGCTTTCAGGAATATATTTAGACACAACTATTTAAGGAGTCGGCACATGATGTCCTCGCCAACGGAGTAACACAGCAGCTTGAGCTTTAGAAAGCATAAAACGGTCAGCTTCGTGACGCACTTTTATTAGTTCCAATTGTTCTGCATCTGTAATGTTACCACTAGAATTACGCTCCAGCAGAAAGTTGTATCGCTCCATTTGGTCTACTGTTTTGCGACTGCGGACAATTTGCCACAAGCTATTGTCATCTAGTTTATCTAAAGCCGCGAGGTCAGCTTGGAATTCCTCTGGTACATCATCCCATTCCGGAGGACTACCTACTTGCAAAGCATGAATTATTACCTCTTCAATGGGGCGACGTTGCGCGTGGGCAGTGTTGACTAAACGCTGATAGAGTATTTCTGGGATTTGAAGAGTTACTGTCTCTGTTGCCATTGTTCAATTCCCTACCCATGCCTTGGTTAAACCGTCTTAATTTTAGCGTAGGTCAGCCCTAGCTATGGCGGTCGCCAAATTTTGATTTGGACAAAGTTCTTGCTTGTTCTGTCTCTGCTTCCCAGATGGCGATCGCAGAATTTGTTGTCCCCAAATCAATCCCCAGGATGTCTACTTCGCTTATCGGCTAGCCCTTTGCTGAAATTTAAGCATGTTCACAATATCCTTATTAGCAGTCATTAAAAAATACCTTATGGCTATTTTTTCACGGCGTATACTTCAACGCTTACTTGATGAAAATTCTAATTTTATTACAGAATCTCAGTTAAGAGAACATATCAACAGGTTAAATAAAGTAGAACCACAAGCAATAGATACTGAGTGGGAGGTAGTCATTTTAAATGCTTTTAGTAAATTAGGAAATGTCTCTCATGAACCTGATTTTATGAGTACGGATAAAAAAGTAGATTTATTATTCCAACCATTTACTGGATTTGAATCAGCATTTATTGCGGATATTGCTACAGTTTCAACATCAGGTCTGGATGAAGATAACCCAATATGGTTTTTGAGTAAAGAATTGGCGAAGAAAATACGTCAATCAACTTTAAATCCAAGTGATTTTTCATTTGATGTTGGTGGAAAGAAACAAGGTCAACGTGGAAAGCAAAAAATGGTGCTGAAGTTACCACCAAAGAAAGAATTTGATAAATTAATATTTAATCAAGATTTTCATATTTTCTTAAAACAATGTAGAAATCAGACTAAAATACCTAATTATTTCTCTATTAACAATTATTCTATCGAAATTACAATAAAATTCACTCCCGGTCAAGAGTTTGTAAGTTTTGGCTATCCTAACTACCAGTCTCTTTATTCTCTAACCAAGAATCCAATATACAATGCGCTCAATAGAAAGCATGAGCAACTTAAAAAAATACATGAAAATATACCGAAAGGTATCATTTTATGTAGTTCAAATTATAACTTTTATCGCATGACCAAAAAGAGCAGTATTTCCGATTATTCTATCGATAATATAATTCTGCACTTTCTAGAACAGAATCAGTCAATAGCTTTTGTCCTTACCGTTTCCGCAGAAGCATATAGAGATAATTCTTATAGCCCCAGGAAATACAGGATTTATAACTGTGTATACGTTAATCATAAGATTGAAATTAGAGAAGAAATAATTAGGGTGTTACATGAGGTAGTGAGCTACTTACCAAAGCCAAATAATGACGGTATAAATTCTGTTCATCGATTAAATTGGTTAAAAGATAAGCCTTCTAAATATCGTCATCAAGGAGAATCCTTCTACGGAGGATACACAATATGTGGTAACACTATAAAAATCTCTTTGAGAGGATTACAAGAACTTCTAGCCAATCGAATCTCTTCAGAATATTTTTTAAAGACTTATTGTAATTGTAATTATTTTTTAACCCATTTTGTTAACGGCAATAAAATTAAGAATATCATTGCATATTATTGTCCGGAGGAAGATGACGATTGGGTGGATATAATGTACGCTGAAACAACTAATAATATATCAGTATTGCCTAATAACAATATGATTGAAATGTGTGATGATAGTATCAGAATTTCTTTAATAGCTTTGCAAATACTACTTGCAAATTTAGAACCAAATCTAATGAATATAATTCAACCCAATAACTTCACAGAACATCTTTTTAATTATTGTGAAAACAAGTTAATTGAAGGTAGACTAATCAAAGAATTCATTATGCTAAATAATTTTAAAGAAAATGAAGATTGGGTAGAGATAAAGTTCGGTATAAAAGACGTTGCAATATCAAAATTTTATGATGCTTGTAAGACTTAAGGTATGCTCAAAACTCAGATTTAATAGGCATAACAACTCAAACCGCATGGAGTACCTACCCATAATTTAGTTTCACTATCTTCACCCGTGCTAATAGCAAGCGCTGTTACCCGATTTGCCCCTAAGCCGCTATTATGGGTGTGAAATTCGTTTGCTACCTTCCAGCTATTACCCACAGCAAACAAACGAAATAACCCTTTATCTGTTCCAACCCATAAACTACTGGCATTACTGTCCCAAACTAAAGCTGTAATTGTTCGATTCTCAAGTTCGGATACAGAATCCCAATTGCTGAAGTTACCCACATATAGTCCCTGACTGGTTCCCACCCAAAGCAGTTCTGACTCACCCTTCCAATTGAGCGATACTCCGGAGGAGTCACTTAGTGAACGCACATCAGCACTGCCTAAAATACCACTGACTGGCATGAGTTGTTTTGTATCAGATTTGTAGAGCAACAATCCAGCTGAAGTACCCAGCCAAACATGGTCTGTGGCACCTTGGACAACAGCTTGCAGCCACCCTCTTACAGGCAGTTCTTTAGAGGAAATTACTTGTACCCAGACAGAATCTTTGTAATGATAAAGACCATCTAAACCGACAGCCCAGTACTGAGCGTTTTTGGTAGCTAGGGCTAAAATCGGTTCAGAAATATCAGGTGCGGTTTGCAGTTCATTCTTTTGTGTTAAGCCATGTAAACCGCTACTCCAGCTAGCAACCCAAACCGTCTTTTGGTCTGGACTGGTGGTAATTGCACGGATATCTTGTGTTCCCAACCGCCCAATACGCCGCCAAGTCTCAGAAAATAGGTCTAAACGATAAAGACCGCGAACTGTACCAATCCATAAAATAGAGGGTCCTTGCAATTGCTGTACTGACAGCGCCTGCACCAGGTTGCTGAAGGTGGCGGGAGAGTGTTCAGGAGAAGGTAAACCAATGACATCGGGTGGTGTATCCGTTAAGTGTAGGCGCATCCCTTCTTTCCCACCCCGCAATAGTCCATCGTGCGTGCCAATCCATACTTGCTCATCACTTGCTGCCAAACTGGTGATGGTGCTATTGAGTTGTTTGTCTGCCAAAGGTGTCCAACCAGTCTCCGTTGCTAAACCCACTTGTCCCCCATAAGCTGCCCAAACTCCTTGAGAACAGGCGGCAAGGGCAGTGACTTCGCTGTTAGGCATAGTATCAATTTTAATTTTATGCGGCTGGTTGGTAGTTAAGTCAATCCGTACCAGTCCCCTAAATGTTCCTAACCAAAGGTTTTCACCTTGAAGAGCTAGCGTCAGAATATCCGGTTGCACGCTGTCGGTGGAGCGTATCCAGCGAGAGTTTTGGTAACAATAAACACCTTGAGCGTTACACAGCCAAATATCATTTTCCTTGGTTACTGCGTTCTGTACAAAGCGCAATTGCGAAGCAATCGCCCTAGGAGGAAAACCAGCAGGGGGTAATTCGATAGCGGGTTTGCGGTCTGGACTGTTGATAGCATAGATGCCGCTAGCAGTTCCCACCCAAAGCCAACCTGTGGAGTCTGTGGTTAAACAGCTAACTTTTACTTGCCCCAAGATGGTATAAGGTCGCCAAATGTCATTTTTGAGGTAGTATAGTCCGAAATGCTCATGAGCCGCCCAAACTTGACCCGACCCATCCACCGCTATTGCCATTACTGAGTTACCCGGCAACCCATGCTCGCTAGTATAGCGGGTAAATCGGTCAAATCCTGGCAACCAGTGCAGCACCCCTCCCCCCGTCGCCAACCACAAATCCCCTCGAACTGGGTCGAAAGCTAAATCTCGAATATGTCTTTGGCTAGTGTAGTTATGCCACTCTAAAAAAGCTTTGTCCTTTGCTGGTTCTTGTTGCGGTGCGTTATCTGTGACGGGAATGGGTAAATCCTCACCGCCTACTGGTACAGGTAAGTCAAATCGGTAGTCTTGGTTACTCATAATTTGTTCGCGCTGGTTATCCGCGCCCATTCCTCCCGTAACCTGTTTAACTCAGCTTCTAATTCGTAATTTTGGTCTTGCTGCTGCTCCACACATTGATTGAGAAAATTATGCCAGTAATCTGCACCTTTTTGACGCTGTTGCCAAAGTCCGTAGCGCTGGTCTTTTTGCAAACGTTCGGTGGCTTGGTTTAAGTTGTCGGATTGTCGCTTTAACGCTTGTTCCCAGATAGCGAGACGACGGTACTGTTGTGCTAAGTTCTCCTGTAAACTGCGTGTTGTCCAAACTAATCCCCAAGGTAATTCTTCTAAAACATCGGCTAAACTGGCAGTGGAATCGCTGCATACTCCCTGCAAGTGCGCCAATAATTCCGCATCTTTATCATTAATATCGGGGTCTAATACGCGAAAAATATGCTCTAGCAGCATATCCTTCTCAACAGCTTCTGGATCTTGTAAAGTTGAATCTGTTGTTTCTTCCTGCTTCACATAGAGCAAGTTGTCATTCCTCTCATCCTGCTTGAAGGTGTCGTCTTCATCGTTAAGAGAACGGTCAATCTGTATACGCAGTGTAGCAATTTCCGCTTGCAGGCGCATTGACTGACGGCGCAGTCCGCCGACGACTGCTTGGAATTCGTTATAAGTCTGTGCTAAATTCGCTTCTAATGGGACAATTGCTTCCCGTGCAGCTGTAATTTGTTGACGCAGTTCTTGTAGTCGCATCAAAATTGCATCAACATTTGCTTGGGTAATTTCTGAGGTAGATGCAGAGTTATTCATCAATTAACCCCCAGCGCAGCAGGAACTTGGGCAATTCGGTAATAAGGAGAACTGTAAAGACCGTAGGCAAGTCCCAAGGGGTTATTATATTTGTCTAAAAAATACCGCCGAGTCTCACACAATGCCTTGCCAATCATCATCTTTTCAGCAATGAAGAAGTTATAAAAAACAGACGCAAAAGCAGCAGCAAATAAATCCGGTACGGGACAAGCAGTAGCAATGACAGCAGCAGCACCATGCTGAATAAATTTCTCAGGTAAGTTGAAGGTCTTCCGCAATTCATCAACACCACCTGCTGACTGACAAGCATTGAGAAAAATCAAGGGTTGACACTGGAAGCTACCACTGACATCACTAAAATTATAAGTTTCTAGTTCAATTTCTTGTGCATTGCTTTCGTCTTCAATAAAAGAGACAACTAAAGCATCAATTTCATCTTCGTACTGTCTACAGGGGCGACAATGACAAGCAAAATGAAGAATGTTGTGCTGAGTTTGGTAAAGGTGGGTGACTAGAGATTCTCCATCTGCTAATTTTTTGAGTTCTTTGGAAAGTTGCAGTAAATAAAACTTACCAAGAGTTCTAACTAAATTTTCGATTTCCGGTCGTTCCTGGTGATGAGCATGAAGGAGTTTATGATGTAAGCAAAACAGCATATTTAATGGTAATATTTGCTCTAAAGGAGCAGTTTTACCGGGACTCAGGTTACGAGCAATTGGATGGCAGAATCCCCAGAACTTTTCTGGGTCGGCTTGTTGGTATTCTCCCTCGTAGAGTACTTCCCAAGGGAAGGGAAGCAGCTTGGAGACAAAGATGGGAGCAAATTTCATTAATTGAGAATATTGGAATGTAGCTTTTTGGGCATCTTCGTTGAAAAATTCTTGATAAGCGCGTCGTCCCCATTTCGCTAAAGATTTTAAATAATAGTCACGTTCTTCTGTAGTTAGTTGTAATTCCTTCTTTTTGTTTATAGTCTTTTCAATTTCCTGAAAACACTGCAATACATTTTTAGTAAAATTTAGTAATACAGAGTCAGTAGCACTTCTCGAAAAATCGTTAATACTAATGCGATAGGAAGTTTCTGTAATTAAGATATCTAAAGGAAAAAATTCATTTTGTATCGGAATCGAACTGCTAATACCCTTCACGCTGTCTCACCTCCTTCAGCGATATTAAGTGAGAACATGAGGCTATGAATTGGTAGCACTCCATCCATAAAATAAACCTGCACCAAAGCAGAATTACCTGCCATTTCTGATGGTGCAACCAGAGTAAACCAACCTAAATAGTTGCCTGTGGGAGCTAAACTCATAGCAATTGGTGAATCTGGAGTTACCTGTAAACCGATAGTTTTGACATGAACTTGTAAATTTTCAAAAGTCAAGTTTTCGGCAACTTCAATAACTCGCTCCTCATGCCATACTGGTGGAGTGCGGCGCAAGGTGAGACGGAAGCGGACAGGAACACCAGGCGGGAGAGGATCATCGATTTCTCGACCAATGGGTTCGACAACAGCATATCCTTTACCTTCTACAGGACGGTAAGGACGCGCCATTGGGTCACCAAAAAGAACGTAAGCTAAGTAGTCGAGGGAGTCAGGTGCAGCAGTACGCGCTAGCTGGCAACTGGTATAAAAAGCTTCGCCCAAGGACGCACCAATCCACAAACGGTTATAAAAGCTACTAATAAAAGCAGCTTCCACGTCTGGATCTACAGCCCAGAGGGAGCCTAAAAAGCCGCTACATCCAGCCTGGATGAAGGCTGATGCCCAAGTTTGTTCTAATGTTGTTAATTCTGGTCTATGGGTTTTCACGTAACCCAAGGTAGCTAATAGTCTATTACGACGTAAGTTAAGCTTGGCGGGACGGATTTGGTGTTCGATATCTTCTGTGTTATTGGCGTTATCTAAGGTTACAGGGGCGTTACGACGGTTGGCTGCATCTGAGGACTGACTGTAGCGAATTAAGTGCAGACCCCGTATAGCTTCGGTGGAGTCATGCAATACACCTGCGGGTAAAGGCTGGGGTGGAGGTGCGCCTGGGGTTTCTAGTAAAGTTGTCCACAGTTCGGGTTGTTCGACATTGGCGTAGTGGGCAACGTTAACTGCACCTACGGGAAACTCGTAGGGTCTGGTGTCGTTTAATTCTTGTAGCCAGCGTCCGATGATGAAGCGATCACCCAGAAATTTTTGACCATCATGCAACAGTTCCCAAGGTATCCAGGCATCTTGGTCGCCGAGAATTAAAAGTGTAAAAGCGGCATTTTGGGGTATTAAATTACGGAAGTCGCTTTGTAGCTCACTAGGAAACAGATGCTGAAATAGATATTGACCGAGAGACACCAAAGATGATTTACCGTCTTCACGGGTAGCCCCAGATATGTTTTCCAGCGTATTTGCTAACATACCCCGCATTTGCTCAAGCCAACTATTAGAAAATGATACCGTTTGATAATTGGTTTCTCCGGAAAATACCGTAGGAAAACGGAAACTTCTAAGTTGATAATTGAATATACAGGCAAAATTAGTTTCATTCCATACTGGTTGCACGCGGAGGATAAAGTCTGGTTGAGGGACGGGACGGGGTTGAGTTGTGATGCGTGTTTGCAGAAAACTTTCTTCGTCAAATCCTGCAACTTGCACTGTGGTTTCCAGGTTTGTCTCGAAGGTGTCACCTCGGTAGAGTTCAGCGGTGATGGTTGCGTTACCTGGGCGGAGGGCGGTTAGGCGGAAGCGGGCAGTTTGGGTTTGTTGGGCTGTGTCGGGGTCGAGGGGTAAGCTTGCGGTGTTATCGCTGTCGAACTGAAAACCGGAGGCAGTTAAAATTATATTCAGTTCACTTCCAACAGCTTGAGTTTGTGGAACTCGAAGCAAATAATCATTCTGGTTATCTGCTCCCATTTGCTTCAAATATACAGAAACTTCTATCTCTCCACCAACCCCAGTTGCTTCTTTTGATATGGTCAATGAGATACCATAAGCTAAACTCGTTTCCGAAAGTAATGTTTGGTAAACGCTAACATAAACCTGATATGCAAATTCATCTATAAATGTGAAAATAACTTTCTCTAGCTGAGTGCCTTGTTTTAAGTGATTTGTAACGGCTCTCAAGACCTTTGGAGCTAAATCAGCTGGATCAAATCCCGCAGCACCAGTTCCCACTGAGGGAAAAGCTATTGTCCGAACATTGCTCAGGCTATCTGCCTTCGCTAAAGCAGCAGAAACTCCGCGTATTATACTCGCAGTTGTATGCCGACCTTCCCTCTCTTCTGTAGGTGTATGTATTATGTAGTGGGCTGGCAGAGAGCCAGCATCAGTAACAAATACTTCGCCCGACCTTAGAAGTGGTTGATTCTGCAATGTTTTGTATAGCTGGGAGCCTAACCTCTGAAAAAGTTGCAAACCAATAGCCCCACCATGACTTACATCTAAGCCTGTGGGATTTACCAAAGCATCTACATCAAGAGCTAGTAGATCACCTTGAACAAATTCGATACGTGCAAGTGCTTCATTGTGGGTGATAGATTGAGGCAAGCTAGCAAATTCAAGTTCTCTTTGGTAATGCTCTAAAAGGTAGTGAGCGTTGCTAAATTTTTCTCTGATGATTGCAGATTCATCTGGAAATCGCTCAGGTGTGTAAATTTCGAGTGCATCTTGGTAGAAAAGAATAGCATATTCGATATTGTTTAAACTATCTACATTATTTAACCTATCGCCGTGTGTTTTCTCAGTGTATGCATTTCCAAGATTCTTGCACGTACTTGCCCATTCATAGGGAAATGCTTTACGGGTGTAAACTGTTAGTGCGGCTTGATAGCAAGCGATCGCTAACTCTAAATTTTCTGCTTTGTCTCCTTTAATTTTTTCACTCAATGCTAGACCCAAGCTATTTTGTGTTCTTGCCCATTCAACAGGAAATGTCTCACGAGTGTAGATTGTCAGTCCAGCTTGATAACAAGCAATTGCTGCTTCTAAATTTTCATCCTTGTATCCTTGTATTCTGTTTTTATAAGCGATACCAAGATTAATTTGAGTCTGTGCCCAATTTTGTGGAAATGTCTCGCGGGTGTAAACTTCTAATGCAGTAATGTAAGCCTTTATCGCATTTTCGATATTGTCTGATTTGTATCCTTTTATTCTGTTGTAGTAAGCTTGACCCAATTGATAGTGTGTTTTTGCCCATTCTTCCGAAAATGAATTCTGGGTATAAACGGTTAACGCAGCTTCATATCTGGCAATAGCAAACTCTATGTTATCCGTTTGCTCACCACGTATTCTATAGAGATAAGCATTCCCTAAACCGTACTGCGTACTTGCCCAATTTTCGGGAAAAGCTTCACGGGTGAGTTCAGCTAACACCGCAGAGTAGCAGGCGATCGCCCGCTCTAAATTATCAGCTTTATCCCCTCTGATTCTATTACGGTAAGCTTCACCGAGATTATTTTGCGTCCTTGCCCAATCTACAGGAAAAGCTGTGCGGGTGAAAACTTCCAGTGCTGCATGATAAGCTGCGATCGCCAATTCTAAATTCTCAGATCGCTCTCCTAATATTCTCTGAGAGTAAGCAGTCCCCAGATTCATTTGTGTTCTTGCCCAACCTTGGGGAAAGGCTGCGCGGGTAGAAATTTGGAGTGCCGCAGTACAAGCGGCGATCGCTTGTTCGATTTCTCCTTGATTAGCGTAGATATCAGCAAGCTCATGCAAAGTCGCGGCTTTGCCTTGCACGTCACCAATGCGTTCGGTTAGTTCCAACGACTGGTTGTAAAGTGCGAGCGCATCCTCGATATCCCCACGCTGGGCGTAGATAAGTGCAAGTTGGTGCAACGTTGCTGCTTTGGTTTTAACATCACCAATGAGTTCGGTTATCCACAACGACTGGTTGTAGAGTGTGATCGCTTCTTGATAGTCTCCAACATAGCTGTAAACATGACCCAAATTGCTCAAACAATGAGCTTCGTGATTGCGATCGCCTATTTCTTGCGAAATTGTTAAAGACTGCTCATAATAATCAATCGCTTCTTGATAGTCTCCAACATAGCTGCAAACATGACCCAAATTGCTCAAACAATGAGCTTCATGATTGCGATCGCTTATTTCTTGTGAAATTCTTAAAGACTGCTGAAAGCAAGCAATTGCCTGTTGGTAATTTTTCAAATCACTATAAATTTGACCCAAATTGCTTAGACAAACAGCTTCCTCAGAGTGAGCACCACATTCGATAAAAATTTCCAAGGCTTGTTGAAAATTGTGTCGCGCTTCCTCATATTCGCGCAAATCTTGGGCGATCATTCCCAACTGCTGATAGGTGTTAGCTTGGGAATATCTATCGCCAATTTCGATAAAAATTTCCAACGCCTTTAAATTTTCACTCTTATACCAATCTTCCAAAGCACCAATTACAAAGCTGGCAGCAGGATGATTTAGCAATTGTGCCAAGGCTTGAATGCGTCCTGCTTTCAAAGCATTAGTTATAAGTTTTTTGAAAGTAGGATTACTGTCTATGCGCTTAATAGCTTCTGTTGCCACTACCATTTTTTCAGTAGTAGTGTCAGTTGGGTACCGCTGCTCCAGTAGTGCGAGAAGTTTTTGAATTTCTGCGGCGGCTTCTGCTAAATTTTGTTGCCCAGATAGATTGTAATTATCATCACCTATGCGATATCCAGAAAGGTCGCCTCCATATACGTTATAGTTCCTGCCACTGTTAAAGTTGCTGTCACCTATATTGTTAATGTTATTTCCAGTCATATTTCTGAGTTTCTGGATTGCAATTAGGCTAAAGATAAAAAGCTATCAAAAAGGCATTCTTCTATTTCACAACATCCTTACCCGATAACCCGCCGGACTATAAACCCCATAAGCCAACCCCAACGGATTATTAAACTCCTTCAAAAAATACCATCTCGTCGCCCGTAAAGCCTCCCCAATTGTCATAATTTTAACGACTTTCTCCCCACTTATTTCATCCCTCACCACCATCCCCCTTAGAAAAAACTCATAAAACACCTTCGCAAACGCCGCCGCAAACATATCCGGAACCGGACAAGCCGTAGCAATCACCGCCGCCGCACCATGCTGAATAAACACCTTGGGTAAATTGAAAGTCCTCCGTAACTCATCCGCACCCCCAGCCGACTAACAAGCATTAAGAAACACCAACGGCTGACAGAGAAATTTCCCCTGGCGCAACAAAAATTTGTAAGTTTCCAACTCCAACACTAAGGCATTTTCTGCAATCTCCTCATCTTTAATAAAAGAAATCAGCAGTTTATCCCCCCGCCTACTCTCTTTACAATGGCAGGCAAAATGCAACATATTGTGGCTGGCTTTGTAAAGATATTTGAGCAAATCATCCCCCAACGGGTCGCAGGATTTACCATTTGTCAAGTTGCAAGTTGTCCCCAACAACGTAAAGCGGTCTTTTGCTGTCACCCTTACTAACCTTTCAATTTCTGGTCTTTCCTTTTTGTGAGCATGAAGCAATCTGTGATGTAAGCAAAACAACATATCTGAA
>NZ_AJLJ01000468.1 GCF_000317245.1 Fischerella muscicola SAG 1427-1 = PCC 73103 | reverse complement strand
ATATCTGAAGGTTGGGCTTGCTCTAAAACATAATCTGCGATATCCTTTTCAGGGTTGAGAATCCGAGCCGGGGTATAGCGCAGTCCCCAAAACATCTCAGGATTTCCCTGTTCGTAATCCTCCTCACTCCCCTCAAACAAAACCTCCCAAGAAAAGGGCATAACTTCAGAAACAAAGGTGGGAGCTACATTTTCATTCAGGCGACTGGTGAGGATTTTGTTTGGTCTATCTTCACCAAAAAATGCTTGGTAGGCTGTCCGTCCCCACTCAGCTAATTTTATCAAATACCGATGACACAAATCCGCATCTAGCTTTAAGCTTTTTTCTTTATTAAGAGTTATTCTTAAATTATCAAAGCAGTTTAAAATTTCTTCTGTCAGCACTTCCAAGACTTTATTATCCGGCTTGGAAAACCTCCACCGACCAATTGAGTAGTAATCTTTCTCAATTAAAATTTCCAGGCAAGAACTAGCCAATTGTACACCTACCGGACTGCCAACTCCCCTCATTGCCCCTCACCGTCCCCATTCACAACCTTCAGCACAAAACGCAAATTGTGAACGGGTTCCACCCCGTCCTCAAAGTAAACCTGAACTAAGACTGACCGACTTTCCATCTCAGCAGGGACAGTTAGCGTAAACCAACCCAGATAATCTCCGGTTGCTGTGCGTCTCATAACTATGGAATCATCAGGAGTTACCTGCAATCCGGACGTAACGATAAAAACACGTAAATCCTCAAAGGTTAAATCTTCAGCCACCTCCATCAAGCGATTTTCGTACCACACAGGAGGTGTGCGGCGCAGGCTGACGCGAAAGCGGACTGTTGTTCCTGGGGTTTTAGTAGCAATCGTGGTAACTAAGCCGCCCCGTCACCAGAGCGACTCGTCTACAAAACCGGACGTGAAACTTTCGACTTCATCCGGCTCCTCAACAGTTTGGTGCTTGTCACGCAGACCTCGATGAACTTGGTCATGGCAATGTCGATGCAGTAGAGCCAGATTATCCCGCAAGTGATTTT
>NZ_AJLJ01000467.1 GCF_000317245.1 Fischerella muscicola SAG 1427-1 = PCC 73103 | reverse complement strand
GTCCGATTTTTTGTCGCTCTGATTTCTTCGGCAGCTTCTTGAAAAATTTCTCCATCTACATAAGATTCAATTTGTTCAGTCAGAGTTTTGAGGTAATTTGCTGATGGTGGAATTTTAGTTAAACCTTTTTCTGCGGCTTTTCTTAAAATACTTTCTAACATCTGCTCTACCGTTTTTGCACGCACTTTTGATAAAAGTTCTCCTGGATTCAAAACTCGTCTTGCTTGATCCCAACTTGTCATCCCCAACTCAGGAACAATTTCTTTTAAAGTCATTGCCTGACAATAATACATTTGCAATCCTTGAATGTATTTGTCTGCGAAAGGTGCATATTTATTACTTTTTTCTAATTTTTTAATATTAGCTTCTACTTCTTGCTTAATTGCTTCAGTCAAAATTGAATAAAGATGCTTGTATAAAAACTGTAAAAACTCTTGTTGTTCTACATCTACTTCATTAAGGGAATCAGCAGTTAAATCGCGTCTTGATATATACGTATCATTCTCAGCATCATATATATCTAAAGATTCTCTAGAGCCCCAAATATCATATTTTCTTAGCTGTAGAGCAACTTGCTTGAGTTCTTTCACCAACTGTACAGAAGTATTAATTAAAACATGACGCTGCTGCAAATAAACTAACATTTCCTGCAATTGAGCATTAGTTGGATCTGGACATCTTTTGGCTCCTTTAGTTTTTTGTTGCTGTCTGTCTCGACGATAAACAGCATGAAAAGCTTCGACAACATAACGTTCTTGCACTAATAAACGTTCAAGTTGTGTCGTTCTAGCTCTATTTAACAGTGCCCAGTCACTCAGATGCTTAAAACCAAACTCAGATAAAAAACTCTTCAATTCAGGATTTTGTTTTGTTTGCAAACATGTCCAATTATCCAAGCTCATCCGAGATTGTAAATCAGGATTAAATGTTTGCAACACCGTGACAGAAAAGAACTTATAACTTAATACTCCAATTTGACAATTGTCATCTATCATTAGTTGAGTTTTACCGTCTCGACCTAAAACAATTAGTTTTTGGCCATCATCATTGAGAACAAACGGTAATAAATCCCGATAAGTAAATTGCTTTGTTTTACCAAATAAAAAGTCTATTTTTTTACATTCTTTCAGTATTGACTCTGAAATATAACATCTCACACAAAGACCTGCCTTAGCGCGGTTAATCACATCCGCTTGAGATTCTTGTGCGTAAAAACACGACAATAAAATATTTTGCGCGTTACTATTTTCTAGATCGGAGATTCGACTATTTGCAAACTTTTGAGCAATTGGAACTGGAACTTGTTTATACCCTAGTTTTTCGGCAGCAGGATTAATCAGCCAAATTTTCCAATATCTTGATGAAGCATTCATAGTCACTATACGATTCATCTGAAGCTCATAGAAATACAGTTATTTTAACTGTAGACTTTGGACTTTTGACTTCCGCCTAGCGGTAGTAGTTGAGCAATAGTTATAAGAAACTTGAAATTGAACACCAATAAAGGTTAGTACCTGGACGGCTTGATGAGGTTCCGGTAAAAATAGGTTGGTTGCAAGAGCCACTGACAGAAGAGCGACTCAGTTCTTTTCCAGTGTGGATGTGTCTTTATTCTTTGTTCCTACTTAGTAATCTGATTTTTTATGAGTTTTTCTATTAGTTTTGGCATGAGTATTATGAGTTTCAGAGACTAAGAGAAAAACTAATATGGTATCAAAAGGAGTGTGTATGGCAGCGAACAAATCGAAACCAAAATTTCCAGCTATTACTTAGCTGGCAAAATTAAGGGTACTTTTCGGGGGATGATGATTGCGATTCCCCTCGAAGAATGGCATGTTTTTCATCACATTAACTTTAGACAAATTCAAAGTTTTTGTAATACAAGCAGTCTGCGAGAGAGTTGCTGGCATTTTTCCCCTTTCTATCCTGAAAGTGCATAACCTGATTTTGCTTACAACCATTAGAGAATTATGTACAAATGATTTTGGAGAAAAAACCATGTCTGATAAACAATGTCAACCCCCTTGTGAGCATAAAGTAAAGGATGGAGACACAGAACAGATCTGTCAGAAAATCTTGCCAGAAAATGCTAAGTCGTCTACGTGGAGAAAAGTTCAAGATTTTTTGCTTGAGAGCGATGAAAAGCTCATAGGAAAAGAGCTTTAAAGATTATTTTGCAAAGTACGAAAATCCTGCTGCATCTAAGTTTCTTAATTGCAAATTGCGAACAGCAAATTGGTATTAGGACTCTTCGTGGGGTAAGTTCTTTATCCTTACAAAAAAACAAAGGAGAGAAACACAAATGGCTTACAAATTTGTTACTTACTTTAGCAACTGGGCGCAATACCGCCAAGGCGGAGGGAAGTTTTTACCCGAGCAAATTGACCCCTCGCTATTTACACACATCAACTTTGCCTTTGGTATGCTTGGCTTTGTGAGTTGGAGTGTCGATCCGAGCGAAACACGAACCGGAGACCAACGCTATACAGGTGACTACACAATTCAACCCGTGGAATGGAACGATCAGAAAGTCCTGTATCCGGCAATACAGAATCTAAAGCGGAAAAACCCCAACCTCAAAACGCTTCTCTCAATTGGCGGCTGGAGTTTTAACACTTGCGATGACACACCTGAGACAGCCGGAACAAAATACCCCTACGGTCCTTTTACCTGCCAACTATTCAGCAAAATGGCAGCCGATCCCAATGGCAGGAAGCAGTTTATTAAGTCTGCGATCGCTTATGCCAAAGAATACAGCTTTGACGGTATTGATCTCGACTGGGAATATCCCGGCGACTCTGCACGAGGTGGTCAAGATGCCGATTACGACAATTACATAGCATTGCTGCAAGAGTTCCGTCAAACTGCTGGACAAGATTTTCTCATCACTATAGCTTCTTCTGCGGTACCCAAGGGCAGCAAAACGGGTGATTCATTCTTTCAATGGATGCGAGAGTGCGGTCAATATTTAGATTGGTTCAACGTCATGTCCTACGACTATCACGGGGCTTTTGACGATCCCAACACAGTGGGAACAGGAGCCAACGCTCCCCTCCTGGAAGATTCCGTACCCAATGGTACTTTTGACATCAAGGATACGGTGGAATCTTACCTCAAAGCGAATATTCCCAAGGAAAAGATTGTGCTAGGGTTGCCCACCTACGGACGGACTTATGTTGTTGCAGACCGTACCGATGGCTTCGGTAAGCCTTTTAGTGGTCCAGGCCCCGCAGGACCAGCAACTCTGACCCCTGGTGTCCTAGCTTATTTTGAAATCCTTGAGAAAATTGAAGCAGGCGAACTCGACGTACAAAGGTGGGATGATGCCACTTTGACTCCCTATGCCTACAGCACTAAAACCGGACTTTGGGTGACTTATGACGACGAGAAATCAATTGGTTATAAGGTCAGTTATTTGATTGAAAAAGAATTGGGAGGTGCAATGGTATGGGCGATCGACTTAGATAAGTTTTAACGATCGTTCTGCTGCACCTGCACAGACTAAATCTTGAGTAATTGGAGACTGTTCCGTCCCATCTGTCATAGATCGAAATCAGTTGCTCACCACATTGGTTCAATTTGGTATTTCGTTCATTACAACAATCCTAATTTACGGAGAAAAAATCATGGCTACCAACTCAAAGCGTTTTCCGTTGCAGAGCGCGATCAAAAAGATTTTGGATGACCCAAACTCAAGACCAGCATTACCAGATGGTGCATCTGTTGGAGATGACAATTTTGGTGAAGCTGCTGTCTACGGTACTGGTACATCACCATCTGTTGCTTTGAATAATAGAAATGTGGTTGTAGAAGTTCACAAGTCTGAGAAGCGCGATCGACTCTTTTACCACGTTGGTAGAGTCAATGGTGACAAGATCGATTGGCATAAGAGCCATGATTACGACGATGGAGTACAACCCTCAGTTGGCATCACTGATGATGGGCTAGTAGTCGAGGTTCATAAGTCTCAGAGTCATGATACACTCTTCTATCGCGTTGGTAAAGTTGAAGGTGAAACGATCAATTGGGGTAAGTACGCGGGAGAGAAAAGCGTCAAATATGACGATGGAGTAAACCCCTCAGTTGCTATCACTAATGATGGGTTAGTCGTCGAGGTTCACAAGTCTCAGAATCGTGATCGACTCTTCTATCACGTTGGTAAAGTTGAAGGTGAAACGATCAATTGGTATGAGAGCCATGATTATGACGATGGAGTACATCCCTCAGTTGCTATCACTGATGACAATTTAGTGGTCGCGGTTCACCAGTTTAGGGATTCTAAGAATTTTGGTACAATCCACTATCATATTGGTACAGTTAATGGTGACAAGATCAATTGGGGTGGAAGTTTCCAATATGACAGCGGATCACACCCCTCAGTTGCTATCACTGATGACGATTTAGTGGTCGAAGTTCACCAGTCTGAACTTCTTGCAACTGTTTGGTACCGCGGCACCGGTCAAGTTAAGGATAAGACTATTACCTGGAGTAATGAAAAAAGTCAACAATATGCCAAGGGTCAAGAGCCAAGGGTTACTTGCAATGGGAAGTTGGCAGTGGCAACTCACACTCATGGGGAAAAGCTTTTTTGTTCGGTTTTGACATTACCAGCCTTGAGTTCCAACTGGATTGAATTGCATGGTGAAAATTCATACTGTTATTGTGCATGTAGTAGTGCTGCTAATAACAAACAAAAGCATGACTCCAGCCATACGATGAATATCAAAGAGGGAGCGCCTTATTTCTATGCAGTCCTCACTAAAGACGATGACTCAAGCAATTTCCCAACTGGTGCAATACTGACAATTGAAGGACCTGATGGAACCAAATACGATCGCGATATTCAAGAAGAAAACCAACTGGTGATCATGTTCGGTTCTTCAGTTCGATGTCTTATTGTCAAAGACCCCAAGCCAGGTGATTGGAAGATGACGATGACCGTACCTGAAGGCGTGGGATTCCATTGTGAATGTAATACGGTTCCAACTACAGACGTATATGATACGATGACAGACACCCTAGAGAATCCCCTACAGAAGAGGTTTCTTAGTTTTCCGGCCCCTGTAACATTCGCTGGCTTTGGTTCGATTCTTACTTTTGAGGCATCGGTGCCGTTCTGGGGGTGGGTGGCAGCCGGTGTTACAATAGCAGTGGCTCTTGGCTTAGGTTATGTGCTTCAATCTAATGGAGTAAAAAGACCCCTAGATACAGACCAACAGGCTCAAAGAGGGAAAGGTATTGCTAAAAAGTTGAAAAACGCAGGAACACAGAAGGTAACAGATACAACAAAACAATTACAGGATATGTCTTCTCTTAACAGCAAAAAAAAGAATGAAGAAGACAAACCTATTGCTTTACTTAGTTGGAATTTTGAAGGTGCCACTTGGAACGATATTGCTAATAGCCCTTGGTATAAAACTAAGGATTGGTTTATTGGATACGCGCAGAGAGAGGGTCGTATTCCTTACAAGTTTGTTGTTGCTTGTTTGCAGGAATGTGGTACCCCTCCTAACACGGCAATTCTACAAGAGCAGAATATTAATGGTATAACTGGACTGAACTCATATTTTTGGGTTCCGGAAGCAGGAAGTGAAAGATTCCCTCTCTACCTATATATTCTTTATTATGAATGGGACGTGGGGGGCCATCGTGTTAATATTGCTATCGCTTCAACTATAGGAGTTGATACCAGAGAGTTTATTCAACCTGTTGGGGCCAATCTTCGTCCTTTAATAGGTGTAAAAAATATGGACAGCTTTTTCTTTTCCCTTCATGCAGCAAGTGGGAGCAGTCAAGGTGGGGATTCTTGGCCCTTATTGCAGCGGGTAAGTAACCAAGTTAATAATGTCTCATGGTGGGTAGCGGGTGATTATAATCAAGAGCCGGACCTGCTTAGGCAAAGACTACAGAACAATAACGTAGATGTAACAGTTTGTCCACCCGATCGCGTAACACGCCCAGCATCCGATGCGAAGCTTGATTATGCGGTTCGTGATGCAAATGCTAACGAAATAATTGGACACGTCCCCGATTTTGTCGGAGCTAGATATTCAGATCATCTTCCAGTTGTGTATGTGCTAGAAGAAAATTAATTACATTAACGTGAGTTCGACCAACCTAAAAAGCTACCGCAGGCAAAGCAGGTAAAGCTTTAGTGTTAAGATCCAAAGAAGGTTTTTTCTCTTGGTAGGTGTAAGCGACTAATCCAGCTAAAAGGTTAACCATAAAATTGAGTACACTCCGATGTCTTGAGTGTTCGACTTGGCAAATATTCTTAAGTTGGTCATTGACTGATTCAATTACAGCTCGCGCCGCATGGCAAGATTTTATCCATCAAGGGAACTAACTTATTTTTCATTAGAACTTACGCATTGACAATAAAGCTAAGAAGTGCATAAAGAAAATGTAGAAAAAACAAGCGAACGCTTGTTACCAGAGGCGTGAAAAACAGATAATTTACCTATCTGTGTTTAGGGTTCGGACGATTAGAGCGATTACAAAACCATCAACCGCTAAATGTGACTTGGATACTTATACGTTGTTTCTGCTGGCAGAATCGAAATATCCAGGCTGCACCCGTTTGGCAGAAATCATGGAAGATTTGTCGCATGATAGTGTCAATAGATTTTTGTTACGTGAGCGGTATGAACCCAAGGATTTATTTGAAGAAATAAAGCCAAAGATCAATCTAATGGGAGGCACTTTAAGTGGAGATGATACAGTAATTGACAAACCTCATAGCGACCCAAAAATAACAGAGTTAATCGGCTATTACTATTCAGGTAGACATCATCGTGCCGTCAAGGGAATTCAGTTAATCACCTTGTATTACACGGACTTATCAGGTAAATCTATGCCTGTAAATTATCGAATTTATAACAAACAGGAGGGTAAGACTAAAAACGATTATTTGGGAGAAATGATTAATGAGGTTTTGGACTGGGGTTTAAAGCCCAAAACAATGACCACTGATGCTTGGTATTCTCGCCAAAAAAACCTAAAATTACTGAAAAACAAGGAATTAGGGTTTTTAACTGGTGTAGCTAAAAATCGCTCCTGTTCGGTTGATGGCAAAATTTTTACCCAAGTTCAAAATTTAGAAATCCCCGAATCTGGTTTAATAGTGTATCTCAAAAATTTTGGTCAGGTAAAGGTATTTCTCAGAAGTTTCAAAAACGAAACTTACAGATATTACATCATGTATACTCCTGAAAAAGATGCACTCTTTTCAATTTCTAGAGCAGAATTCAAAGAATTACATTCAATACATTGGGGGATTGAGTGTTACCACAGAAC
>NZ_AJLJ01000466.1 GCF_000317245.1 Fischerella muscicola SAG 1427-1 = PCC 73103 | reverse complement strand
TTGCATAATATCAATTTTCTGACAATGCGTAAGTTCTAATAATATCCGAATAAGGGGGTAAAAAAGAAGTTTTCCGTATATTCAGACAAGAGTCCGTTGTAATGCTTGATATATTAGTATTGAGAAAAAGATTATACGGAAAGTTTCCGTATAATAAATAGTTAGGCTGCAAAGAATGGCTATTGTAGAAGACCAAATGATTCGACCTTTATAATGGAGAAGCTCCGGAGTCAAGGTTGCCTAAAATATGAGGTAACTGATGCATGAAAAGACATGGAAAGTAAATGGATTAGTCATAACGGAGTTCACCTTTTCTCCGAATCTTTCGGTACTCCAGACGATCCACCCATTTTATTAATCATGGGAGCGATGGCTTCAGCCGTGTGGTGGGCGGAAGATTTCTGCTGCCAATTGGCTGCTCTAGGTCGCTATGTGATTCGCTACGATCATCGAGACACAGGGCAATCAACTAGTTACGAGCCAGGTCACATCCACTATTCCGTTGAAGATCTAGCGGATGATGCGTTTTGTGTTCTCGATGGCTATGGAATTGGGAGCGCTCATTTAGTGGGGATATCGCTAGGAGGCTTCCTGGCTCAACTGATGACGCTCAAGTGTCCTCAACGGATCAAAAGTCTGACGTTAATCGCCTCAGAACCCTTGGCTGAAACTGATCCGACCATTCCAGGGATCGATCCATCTGTCCTGGAATACCATGCAAAAGCCAGTGAGCTGGATTGGGCAAACCGTGAGGCAGTGATTGAGTATCAGATTGGTGCGTGGCGATTGATGTCCGGTTCAGCCCATCGGTTTGATGAATCAGCTATTTGCGAATTAGCTGGGGCTGACTTCGATCGCACTCCTAATCTCATGACGACTTTTAACCATGCCTTGCTTCAAGGTGGAGAACAATGGTTTAACCGCCTCCACGAAATCGCTGTACCCACCCTGGTTATTCATGGCACAGAAGATTGTGTTTTACCCTATGCCCATAGCTTGGCATTGCAAGCAGAGATCCCGGATGCTGTATTACTACCATTGCCAGGAACAGGACACGAACTACATCGCGACGACTGGTCTGTTATTCTTAAAGCAATAGAAAAGCACACCGTATCACAGCAAGAAACAGCCTAACAATTCGGCTGGAGCGGACTGAAGGGTAATCTCGGTGGCGATGCATAAGGTTAACGGTAGCCGCTCAGCCGGAACGTTAGCGTGCTTTCAGCTTTTGCATTGACTAATCAGTCAGTCATAGTTATCATCAGGGAAGCACAAGCAAACCGATCAACCCAGAGAGTTCAGAAACTCTGGCTGAAGCGGTCATCATGGCTATTCTAAAGGAGGCAGATATGGATCTGCATTACAAAATACAAGGCAAAGGTGAGGCAATTGTTCTGCTTCACAGTGGAGGAGCCGATCTACGGGATTGGGAGTGGATTGCTCCGCAATTGGCTCAGCGCTATCAAGTGATCACCTTTGATGGACGTGGTGCCGGACAATCTCCCCCACTGCTTGAACCTGCTGATTATGTTAAAGATTTGCGATCGCTCCTCGGTCACCTCCATCTTGATCGCGTCATTTTGGTTGGACATTCGATGGGTGGTCAGATCGCGACCGATTTTGCGCTGGCTTATCCAGATCGAGTCATCAAGCTCGTGCTGATCGCTCCCGGATTGTCAGGCTTCCAATTTTCGCCAGAGATTCAACGCCAGGTTACTCAAATCAAGACAGCATCTCCACATCTTGAGAAGATGATTGAACTCATGTTGGCTCAATGTCTGTACCGCGTTGTGATGTCGAGTCCACAGCGCGACCACATGATTGAGATGAGTCGGCACAATATGCGACGGTCTTTTGAGTGGAAAACGTTTGAGATGCGTTGGGCACAACCACCCACCATTGAGCGTTTAGGCGAACTGCAAACCGAAACGCTGTTGATCACTGGTACAAACGATATGGCAGATAATTTACAGGTAGCTGAGTTATTTCAACAAGTGCCCAATATTCACTTTGCCTATCTTGAAGGGGCAGACCATATGCCTACACTCACTCATGCCAATGAGGTTTCTCAGTTGATTCGTCAATTTCTCAATCCGTAGACTCGATGCCCCGTACCCCAGCAGAGAACGATCGTATCCGGCACGAAATGACTGAGCGTATTCTCAGTACATCCCTCAGTTTGTTCTGCGAGAAAGGCTATTATGCGACCTCGATCGAAGACATTGCCAAGCAAGCTCAGATTTCCAAAGGGTTGTTATATCACTATTTCAAAAGCAAAGCGGAGGTATTAGCTGCACTGGTGGATCGTCGAATTGAGGATGTGTTGGTCGTGATGAACGCTGCAAAAAGAAAACCGACTCCTGTGGCACAGATTCGGCACATTGTAGAGGGTGCGTTAGCAGATGTGCAGCGACAACCGGAAGTGTTTCGATTTTACCTCAATCTCTTCAGCCAACCAAAATTCGATCCGATTGTGGCAAAATACAGCCAGAAATTAATGGATGAACAAGCCAGACAGTTTGAAGTGCAGACCCAAATGTTTGAGAAATTAGGAGTGGAAAATCCAACAGAGCGATCGCTCTACTTTTCCTCAACCCTTCAAGGCATTATGCTGATGTATTCGACCTACTCCAAAACCTTCCCGCTTAATGCTGTGAAAGCTCAAGTGTTCTCAGAGTTTTGTGATGAAATGAACCGCTGAAAGTCAGTGCAATCGCAACGAGATTAGTGACAAGTTGAGCAGATTAATACAAGAAATAGCATGAAAATATCGAATTCATTGAACTTGCCATTCATTGAAACTGATGATGGCACCTGTTTATTCTACAAAGATTGGGGTACAGGTAAGCCTGTTGTCTTCATTCATGGTTGGATTTTGAATGCTGATATTTGGGAGTATCAGATGACTGAATTGGTCAATCACAATTTGCGCTGTATTGCTTACGACAGGCGGGGTTGTGGACGTTCTAGCCAGCCTGGAGGGAGCTACGATTACGATAGACTAGCTGACGATTTAGCAGCGCTTATCGAGCAACTCAATCTTCAGGAGGTTACATTGATTGCTCACTCAATGGCGGGTGGTGAGATTGTTCGCTATTTGTCGCGTTACGGTAACGATCGTATTGCCCGTATTGTATTCGTGGCTTCGACTACGCCCTTCCTCCTGAGGACGACAGATAATCCAGATGGGATAGACAAGGACTTCTACGATCACATGATTGCTGAGGTCAGCCACGATCGTCCGCATTATCTTGCTACTGTTGCACCCATATTCTTTGGTGTAGGGTTGCCAAATATTTCTGTTTCCTCTGAACTGATGCACTGGGCAGTGGGATTGGCACTGCAAGCTTCCTCACAAGCTGCAATCGAGACAGTACGCACACTTTCAGAAACGGATTTGCGAGCCGACCTGCGTATTGTTACCGTACCAACCTTGATTATTCATGGCGATCACGACCAGTATGTTCCTATTGG
>NZ_AJLJ01000465.1 GCF_000317245.1 Fischerella muscicola SAG 1427-1 = PCC 73103 | reverse complement strand
AAGTGTCTGGGTACAGAACTGCACAATTGATACCGAATAGTCAACTTGTCGTCTATGAAGGTGCAGCACATGGTTTGTTTATCACCCACAAAGAGCGTTTTCATCGCGACCTGCTAGTATTCATTCAGGACGGCACGATCAATGACGGAATGGCACTAAGTTAAGGTGAAATCCTTGACTGATAAGGGCTTGGTCAAACGAATGGTTTTGAAATCAGAAAACACGAAAATCTGTAACTCCCAGTTTGCGATCGCTACTTTATAACTCTCCAGTTTTTAAAAGTTTTGAAACCCTTGAAAATACGTCACTTGCGCTTATCTTAGTGCCATTCAGCTCATACTGTTTGCGTCTGGTTAAATCGTCTGTTTGCTTTGGAACCCTTACAGTTTGATGACCTTGTGACAGAATAAGTTGCACATCGCGTATAACTAATCGGTTCAGTTTAGCTGTTTTGGGAATTCGCCAACGGTATCCGATTCGTGTAAGAGGTCTATTGTATTAAGAAATGTAATTTTTCTACAGCAATTGCGTAAAACCTCCAAATAACCCAGAAAAGTAACCTAGAAAAAGCTAATTCTAGGAGAAATCAATGTCGTTAACAAAAAATTGGGAATTAAGTGTATCTAAGCTAATTGCTAAAACATGGTTAAGCAACGAATTTCATCAGCGCTTTATCAATAATCCGGTCGCTATTCTACAAGAAGCTGGGTTAATGCTGGAAGAATTTGTGGATGCAAAAGTTGTGCAAAACTTAGCAAGCGGTTCAGTTCTGCAATTAGCTGGAACTGGGGATGCAATTTACGAAATTTCACTGCCTTCTAAGCCTTCTGGACTTACTGAAGAACAGGTCAGTACCTGGTTTAGTGAGGAAACGCATATGGATGCTTGTTGTCCTTGTTGATGAAATAATTTCTACTTCATGGAAGTTTTACTTTTTTTAGTAAATAAAGGAGAAAATAATGTCCTTGACAAAAAGCTGGGAATTATCTGTATCTAAGCTAATTGCGAAAACATGGTTGAGCAACGATTTTCATCAGCGCTTTATCAATAATCCACTCGCCATTCTACAAGAAGCTGGGTTAATGCTGGAAGAGTTTGTGGATGCAAAAGTTGTGCAAAACTTAGCAAGCGGTAAAGATTTTCAATATTTTATCTAATCAATATCGTAATCGTCATCGCAGATTTGGTTTAAGGTCTAATTTGATTGCCGGAATCTACAATCATGAATTAGCTTTAAAAGCTTAAAATAAAACAAAATTAGTAATGATAATTCAGCAAATAAGTAATTGCTGAATCAATTAAATATATCAAATTTTTGATTGTGTATTCTTTAGCATCAGTTAATATAAAAAATTTGGTATCCTCTGGCTATTTGAACTTACTCTGAGAGAGAAATAAATAACTTCTTATTATATCAAAAAATATTTATGCAAGAGTTCTTCTGTATGTCCAAGTCCAGCCTCGAAGTAACGCTACGCGAGATAACTAAGGAAAACTGGTGTGATATCATCCGCTTAAAAGTAGCCCCATACCAAGAGAAGTTCGTGGCATCCAACGCTATGTCTATTGCAGAAGCGCATTTCAATCCAGAGGTTGCTTGGTTCCGCGCGATCTACGCTGGTGATGTGCCAGTCGGGTTTTTGATGTTGGAAGATGACGTAGCTCAGCAAGAGTACTTTCTGTGGCGTTTTATGATAGACGAGCAATACCAGGGGCGTGGGTACGGGCGAAAGGCGCTGGAGTTGTTCTTCGCACACGTCAAGACGCGCCCTGGAGCGAATGCGGTCGAAACAAGTTGTGTGCCAGCCAAAGGTGGTCCCGGCCCGTTCTACGAGAAGATGGGTTTTGTTTACACCGGAAAAGAAGAGGACGGCGAACTTGTGATGCGACGTGAATTGTGATCTAGAAATGGTATGTAGGTAGCGAGCCGCCCAACAATTCAAATGCAGGCGGACGGTTGAAAGCCGCTGGTGCTGAGTTCGAGACTGCCTGCCGCCGCTGATTTGAGCCGTTATCTTTACATAAAAGACTTACATTAGGGAGGTTTTTAGATGAAATTGAGGCCCAAATTAAAATCGCATCTAAAATTATTGATTTTTGGACTTATTTCATTAGTGCTGATATTTGTATGCACACATGGAAGCCTCGTAATTGCTCAAACAGTCAAGCGGCCACTCGAAACCTCCTTATTTGATAAGGCTGTTCACGATGCAAAGACATTCGTAATGCCTGCCGAGTTTGAGGAAATTGATTCTCTATGGATGGCATATCCAGTATACGAAAACATGAAGGGGCGACCATCACAAATAGTTCAAGAGAATATGATTAAAGCATTGGTACCCCATGTCAGCATAGATATGATAGTGCAAGACGAAGCTGAACAGAAAAAGGTAAAGCAGTGGGTAACTAGTATGAAGATTCCTTCTTCTCGAGTTCGATTTCATATAGCTCCTCACACCGATATCTGGATGCGTGATATGGGTTCCATTTTTGTGAGAAATCCAAAAGGGGAAATGAAAATCGCAGACTTTGGGTTTAATACTTGGAGCTATAACGACTCCACAAATGAATCTGCTATGACAGATGAAGAAGTTGATATCTTGATTGCTCGTGAAATGAAGTTGCCTACTATTCGGTCTAGCTTAATTAGCGAGGGTGGCAATAGAGAGTTCAATGGAAAAGGAACTTTAATGGTAACGCAAGAGTCGCAGAAGCTGTTGTTAAAGATAAAAAACAAAGGCTCACAGACAATTAGAAGGGAAAATGTGAATCCCAAGAATTCGGGCATTTTGTTAATGACAATTCGTCACTAACAGAGCGTTAAGTTATCCCAAAGCGCGATATGCCATCCGGCACACTACCTGCGGAAGCCGCTGTTGCGTCTACGTGAACGCACTCCGTCCCCATCTGCCACGCACCAGCAGCTAGTAGTTTTCCTGTCCGCAGTTTTAAAGAGGAGAAGCCAAAGGGAATAGTAAAGGGACACGAAAAGGTTAAATATATGAATATATAAAAGAAGTGTCCCGCTTAGATGTTTTTATACAAATCTAAATGCTCTAATACTTAACCCATGTCTACAATTGTAGACGCATTGTAGACAAAATGTAGGACGCAAGCAGACAGATGTAAAGCGGCGGTGTACGTCGTGAAAATAAGGTGTGTTATTTGTTGTGTGATAGTGTGCAAATCGCTAGTTAATAGAGTGCGGTGAGGTTGGGGCGAGATGCCATCCGGCACGCTACGCGATCGCACTAATGCACACTGATGATACTTGTACCCCAATACTCGCAGTAAAAACAAGCCATCAGAAGGGTCAAATTTTTAGGTAAACTTTCTTACAAACAGTAAGACTAAGACATTAAGGAGCGATAGAGAAATGGCCTCTCATGCACCTGATGCTCAGAACTCGCATTCTACTGAGAATCTCAACGTTGTTAATACACAGCAGCAACAGCAAACCGCCGAAGAATCCAGGCAAGTAGCCGAAGAATCTAGGCAGTCTGCCGAAAACTTAAGGCAAATAGCCGAAGAATCTAGGCAATCAGAGGAGAAATATCGGCAATATACCGAACAAGCAAGACAAGCTACTGAGCAAGCACGAGAACATGCTGAAATTGCAAGACAAGCTACTGAGCAAGCACGAGAACATGCTGAAATTGCAAGACAATATGCTGAAATTGCACGGCAGGAACGGGAAGAACAACAGGAGATTTTGAAGGAGATGCGCTCCTCTGTTGAACAAATGCTACAGAAGCAAAATCAGGAAATTGAAGAGTTAAAACAAGAGTTAGAAATTACAAATCGTGAGTTAACTACTGCACTCATGGCACCTATAGTAAGTTTTGAAGAGGCTAAAGCCCTAGCGTCTCGGATTTTAAAAAGTGAAAAGTCTGCTACCGCCGAGTCCCTAGCTGACCAACTCACTGCTATTTATGGTTTAAAAGTTAATCCAGAAGAATTGAAATAA
>NZ_AJLJ01000464.1 GCF_000317245.1 Fischerella muscicola SAG 1427-1 = PCC 73103 | reverse complement strand
TTGGGGGTCAAAGTGACCCCCAACCAAAAACCCATGAGAAATTAGCTCAAGAACATAGAGTTGGCGAACGCACGATTGTAAGAGATGCCAAATACGCCAAAATCCCCTACAACAAAATCCAGGTACAATTGCACCACCATCCAATAACAAACCCCTCCAGCAAGGAAGGGTTTGCAAGGTTAATGGAGAAATGGGGTTTTCTAGTACCACTCTTGTGTTTGCTTATGCCTTGGTCACATCCACCTACGCTTTTATTTTTACAATCCCAGAACACACAAGCTTCCCTGACTTTTCACGGGATATGGAAAGTCAGGGCACGCTACGCGATCGCTGACGTTGTTGAATGAGTGGTAGATTAGCCTGCCACAGGGATTGTTTGAAATCTTAGGTAATGCATCAACAATCTAACCGAATATCGTAACATTGTTTGAGATTTTGAGTAACAAAGAGTAGCTTGATGCAATCTAGCTAAATAATGTCTTAATCTCGTATTTCCTCCTTCTATTGTTGTTAATTTCGTTTTCGGTAAAACGGCGTGTTTTTCTGGTTCAATATAGTTGGCATAAACACAATATCCATCCGTTAAATATCGCTGACTTCCCCAGGCTTTTATTCTTTTCCAGAGTTGGGCAAAAGTTTGACAGCTCCGGTCACCTATCTCGATAGCCAAAATTCCAGGAAGATAATGATTAATCGCTGTCCAAATCCAAACTTTATCGCTTTTTCGTCCTACAAATGAACTTTTTTCTTCTTTGCAAGATTTACGCACTCGTGTACAACAATTGTTCAAGCAATTAACATTTAATACAGTAATATCTATCTCTTCTTATAACTTTATTCTAGAAGCTCTTTTCTATGCAGCTTCATATTAAATTGGTATTACACCCGTCCTCAAAATTAACACCAACCATCTACTGTCCCAAATATCCATTTTAAAACGGCTACCATCAGCTACGGCAATAGCATCAAGTCTCACCGACATGAAACAAGCTCTTGATCAAAGGAGCCAGCATTTTTTGGTATAGAAGCAAATTTCAACTTCAACCCCTGACTGCCTGGGCAATCTCATTTAATTTTTAGGAGGTTGATTATGCTAATGTGTCAAAAACTAATGGTTGTAACTCTATATTATTAGTGGAGTCAAAGAGGTCTGTCAGAGCGATTGTTTACTAACTTGTCATGATGAAAAGCTAAAAGCTATTATCAATATATTCATCTGGTAATAGTGTACATCTAAAATTAGCAGCAGCCTTTGATGAGCTAGCCTCACGAGCATGAGCAACAAAAATGTACGACTACTACAAGAGATAGTGGTTTTGGTGAAATTAAAAGTTTATGGATAGTCAATCGCAATTACAGCCTCCGCCAGAAAATCTGCTCGCTCCGTTGTTAGAATTACGAAACTACTATGCTCAAAGCGTAGAAAAATACGAGAAGTTATACACCGAAGCTTTAGAAAATCTCAACCGTGTAGAAGCATTATTATCCAATTGGTCTTCACACTCAAGTGTTGAAGTGACTCCGAAAGTATTGCCTGCTTCTTCGGGTGAAAATCAGTTTGGGGGCAATAGTAATAAGGGGCGTGAAACTTCAGCTAATTTAGCAGAACCTGTCAACGGCTTAGTTGCACAAACAAATGAACAGGAGGTAGAGAATTTATCTACTTCTAATCAAAATATTGAGATACGGTTAGTAACAGATGAGGTAGTTACAACTGCTGACGAAGAAAAATCATTGTCAGACAACAGCGATAACATGACTGAAACTTCAGCCAATGTATTAGAACCTATCAAATCTGAAGATTTACAACCAAATGATTTAGACAGCAATGAATCATCAGATGTTTCCACGCAACCAGACGAGCCGCCGGTGTCAACATCTACGGTTGTAGAGACAACTTCGGATACTCAAGCCAAATCGGACAAATCGTCAGATATTCCCATGCAACAGGAGTATCAGTCTTTAAGCCGCAGTGAAGCGATCCAAAAGATATTGCAACAATACGCAGGCGGTATATGTCACATAGATATGCTCGTGCGATTGCTGTATGGTGAGTTAGAGCCAGATGTATTCAAAGTAGTCAAAGGCAGAGTCCAATCAACACTGACTAAAGGCAGAGAAAGCGGCAGATGGTTCGGTGTACCTGGCAAGCCTGGTTACTACACCATAGATTTAAAATTGCTCAACTCCAAGCGTGCTAGTTCTTCTAAGAAGTCTTCTAAGAAGTCTTCACTGCAAGGTAAAACCAAAGACGAAAAACCATCACCACAGGTAAAAACTGAAGACGAAAAACCATCACTACAGGTGAAAACTGAAGACGAAAAGCCTTCACCACTGGCGAAAACTGAAGACAAAAAACCATCACCACTGGCAAAAACTAAAGACAAAAAGCCTCAGCCACAGGCAAAAACTAATGGCATTTCCATGCAAGGAGAGTTTGAAGGAAAAGTGTTAATTAATGCCATCAGCTCTTTGTTAGAACAAAATTCCAGAAAGGTTTTTGATGTGGCTGAAGTGATCAACAAACTATATGGAGAACTTAACCCTGAGCAAGTGCAAGAAGTTAAACCGAAAGTGTTAAAAGAATTATCACGGGGTAATAAGACAGGACGATTCTCAAGGGTACCTGAAGAAAAAGGACTTTACATTTGGGACTCCAAGGCACTACCAGAGGAAATCCGTCAGTAAATCAAAACAAAATGCTTTCTAGACCAGTGAAATACGTTCATACTCTCTCCAATACTGTAACGCCAATCATAATTGGTCTTCTAATCCCAATTTCGGAGGACGACCGTGTTTGAGTTTTGCTGGCGTGTGACGCTTCATCACCTCAATCATCTGCTCGAAGGTCTGACGTTTTACGCCTACGTATCGTTTGAATTTACGCCTAGATAGTTTTCGGGTACGCTTGTATCTCATTGACGATGGAATTTAACTAGCAAGCAAACCTTATCCCAACTTGTGAGTAGATAGTCATTGATTATTTGCAACTAACCAATGACCAAAGATAGATGACATTTTCAAGCACTACTACCCTCACAAGTTCCTCACATTGTTTTTCTAAATTAAAGTTGTAAATTTGGAATAGTGGATTTCATTCAGAGTGAACATAAAAATAAAGCAAGAGCTTTATATCTATTCAACGCACGCCAGATTTATCTTGGAGGTCGCATAGCGCCTTTGAGAGCATTGTCTACGCAAAAAACATGCCCTAGAAGATTGCCTAATGCATATTCAGCTTTTGAAATATCACTGAGCTATTACTAGATTAATTATCTGCCCTTCGGGCAAGGCATCGGTAGCTGACGGCAGAGAGCTTTTATGGAAGAAAAAGTTTTAAGCCCTTTCCAAAAAATATTTTAGGAGAGCGCCCTCGCGTTCCCACATTCGTGGGAACGCTTACCAGTCCTTGGACGCTCGCTAAAATATACTTGATAGGTCACGCTCCTTTTTATTTCTTGGAGATCCCTAAGGTAATGCCTTAAGCCGCAGCCCAAACTGGGTTCGCTGACGCTACTAAATCATATGGTATAAACCTTAATTCACTATTTAATCAAAACTGATAAAGAACGTAATGTCAAAAGCTGTTGATGAACAACTACAATTTACAGATGCGATCGCCTTAGAACGCACGAGCGAGCAAATTAAGGCAGAAATAGAAACTAAATTTGGTTTTTTCCCACCCTTTTTTGAACCAGCACAAGAGATTCCACAGGTGTTGGAAAATTTGTGGCAACAAACGCTAGTTGCTTATGTGAATAATCCCCTACCAACTTTATTCAAAGAAAAACTTTCTGCTTACCTGTCGCGCTTCTGTGGGGTTCCTTACTGCATGATCTGCCATAGTTGTATGTTGCGTCCTCTGGGAATGAATCCACAACAGATATTAAAGTTACTTGAAGCACCTGTTTTAGGAGCAACAGAAATTGAAAAACACCTGAATTTGCTGGCGGCAGACTCTGATTTGCTCAAGGTTTGGCCAGAGGGAAACTCAAAACTAGAGGAAAGCTTACTTTATTGTTCAATATTTCTTGCTTTCCCAGGCTCCGAGCGCGAGTTTTGCCGTCAGCAGTTGCGTGAGATTTTGGGAGTTGCAAACTACCAGCATCTAATTACTTTGATTGCTTACATCAAAACTTGTCATGTATGGATGGAAGCTCACCCGGAAGTGGTGTATGAAGCAGACCAGCGAGTACAGCAGAATTTAGGTGCTTTGCTCAAAGATGAGCCTGATTTGGCTGAGTTTTTCCGCGACTACAAACACAGAGTCAAGCGTGAATGCCAGAGTCGGGCCGAACAACTGCTTGAGTTAGCCGAGCGCCGTCGTCAACAGGAGATATTACGACAGCAAGCCGAGCGGGAGCAACTGGTGGCAGGAATGGCTCAACGTATCCGCCAGTCTCTTAACCTTGGAGAAATTCTTAATACCACCGTGTCTGAAGTCCGGCAGTTTCTTCAAACCGAACGAGTATTTATTTACCGTTTTGAGCCAGATTGGAGCGGCTATGTGGCAGTAGAATCTGTAGCCTTTGGCTGGTCTTCTGTGTTGGGCAAAAAAGTCAAAGACTCCTTCTTTGCAAATGCCGATGGTCGGAGGTTGTACATACAGGGTCGCCTCCAAGCTACCGAAGATATTTACACAGCAGGGTTGTCAAAATGTCACATCGATTTACTAGCTCGGCTTGAGATTAGAGCCAACTTGGTAGTACCAATTGTGCAAGGGCAACAGTTGTGGGGATTGCTAGTGGCTAATCAATGTTCCTCACCCCGACACTGGCAACAGTTAGAGATTGATTTGCTCCAGCAGTTGGCAACGCAGCTGGCGATCGCAATTCAGCAATCTACACTTTTTGAGCAGGTGCAAAGTGAACTATCGCAACGCAAGCGTTCAGAACAGAAAATCCGTGAACAAGCTGCCTTGCTTGATATCGCTAGCGATGCAATTAATGTACAAGATTTAGACAACCAAATTCTTTTTTGGAATTCTCAGGCCGAGCGTTTATATGGCTGGCGCTCTTATGAAGCTATTGGTGAGAATGTCAATCAATTACTATACAAAGAAAGCAACACGCAACTCCAACAAATTCAGCAACTTGTACTTGAAAAAGGTTCCTGGCAAGGTGAGTTGGACCAAGTTACAAAATCTGGTCAAAAAATAGTCGTTTCTAGTCGTTGGACATTAGTGTGGGACGAACAAGGACAACCAAAATCAATTCTTGTCGTTAATACTGACATCACCGAGAAAAAACAACTCCAAGCGCAGTTTCTACGCTCCCAAAGACTGGAAAGCATCGGCACCCTTGCTAGTGGCATTGCTCACGACTTAAATAACATACTCTCACCGATTCTAGTAGTTGCTCAACTGCTGCCGCTTAAATTTCCCAACCTTGATCAGCAAAACCGTGAACTATTGGAAATACTAGAAAATAACTCTAAGCGTGCAGCTGATTTAGTCAAGCAAATTTTATCGTTTGCAGGGGGAACCGAAGGAAAGCACGTTCCTCTACAAATTAAACATCTGCTTAAAGACATCGAGCAGATTGTCATAAGTACTTTTCCAAAGTCAATAGAATTTAGTACTGATATACCAATACAAAATCTTTGGAGTGTCTCGGCAGATCCGACCCAAATACATCAGGTATTGATGAATCTATGTGTAAATGCCCGTGATGCTATGCCACAAGGGGGTAATCTCAGTATTTGCGCTGAAAATTTCTGCGTTGATGAAAACTATGCCAGGATGAATCTGGAGGCAAAGACTGGCAACTACGTTGTCATCACCGTATCGGATACAGGATGTGGCATACCAAAACAGACAATAGAGAGAATTTTTGAACCGTTTTTCACTACCAAAGAACTAGGAAAAGGAACAGGATTAGGGCTTTCAACGGTGATTGGTATTATCAAAAATCATCGTGGTTTTGTGGAAGTGTACAGCCAGGTAGGTAAAGGCAGTCAATTTAAGGTCTATTTGCCAGCCACTGACACACAAGTAACACAGGAAGCTTCTACCTTCGAGAATCCTAC
>NZ_AJLJ01000463.1 GCF_000317245.1 Fischerella muscicola SAG 1427-1 = PCC 73103 | reverse complement strand
GGGAAATGGCGAATTAATCCTGGTTGTGGATGACGAAGCATATATTCTAGAGGTGACTAAAACCTCATTAGAAAATCACAACTATAGAATTATCACTGCTAATGATGCGATGGAAGCGTTCTCACTCTACACACTTAATAAATCTCAAATCAGCCTAGTCTTAATGGATATACAGATGCCATCCCTTGATGGTTTAAGCGCTATACGTATTCTGCAAAAGATGAATCCATCTATCAAAATTATTGCTATTAGTGGACTTGCCTCTAATCACAAGCTTATACAGGCTAGTGATCTTAACGTCCAAGCTTTTTTATCCAAGCCCTACACCCTTCAACAATTATTACACACCATTCAAGGTGTCTTAAGTGCCCCTTAACCGACAGCACTACTTATGGTGTAATGCACAATTTTGTAAATAATAATTCCTCATACCTGATAGAGTTATGAAGAATTCAAGATAACCAATTAACTTGGTTATTTATAAAAGAGTTGGCTCTGTCAACAAGAAATAGAATATGCTAAACACCTGCTCCAAGAAAGCAGAGAAATATTAGATAAAAGCAATTGTCGAGTACCGAGATAAATGAATTTATCCCACTATTATTCTCTCAGGTGTAAAAGCTTGATTTAATTGATAATAAAAACAAGAAATTAAGCTTTTAAGCATTTCTTATTGCCAATAAATAAGCATTTTTAGATTAGTGGGATAGGTTCATGAGTGGAAGCTACCAAGCTCAGAATACTGAAAATTCCCAATGTGGGGGGGCAGTCAATCAGTACAAAGTCATAACTGTCTTGCACAGTTAATAATGTTTGCTTGAGTCTCCATTCACGAGCTATTACGGAGTGAAGTTGTACCTCAACCGCACTCAAAAGAATGTTGCTGGGAACTAAGTCTACATCATGTAAATTCTGGTGGAGCGGTAATGGAGCATCTTTTAACAACGAATCAGCTATGGTTTTCTTCAAATCGAACGGTTCTAAACCCATGAAGGCAGTAAGCGATGCTTGAGGATCAATATCCACTAGCAAAACTCGATGTCTCCGTTGAGCCAGCTGATAACCCAAATTCTGCGTCAGGGTGGTTTTACCAGTTCCACCAGCTTGATTAAAAAAAGAAATAATCTTAAGGGACACAGCGTTCACTGATGAAGAAACTAGAGTTAGTTTAGCTTAAGCTATTCCCATCAGTAACTATCAGCAATGTCACTGCGGATTGTCTAGACGAAGAATTGCTTCAAAATAACATCCCAACTTGAGACTAAGCAAAAAAGCGCGCAGATTCCCCGCTTGTGGAATTTAAAACATCTAGAAAATGTGACGAAAAATCAATACTTTAAGCCGCCTATTCTACGTAATGGCTCGAACGTGTAATGTAGACCTGATTGGTTTAAATTGTTTTTTCAACAGCAAGTTCTTATCGCCGTCGCCTAGAGTTAGGATCAGTCCCCAAATTTTTCTCAACCCGTTGCAGCTTGGTATTAGTCCAACCAGTCTGCTCTAAAATCTTTTCCAGAAACTTGGTAGTTTAATAAGGAACGCTGATGGGAAAAAGGTGTGAATAAATCAAAAACAGAATAAAAATGTCACCGGAGAAAAAAGTCGAATAATAAAATTTCTCGCCCAATTTTTAGCGGCCAAATCCACGGCGTAATGTTTCGCCAACAGTGTCGTTATCTCGGCGGATACCCTAATAATTTTCTGCCATTACCTTGATCATTTGCAGGCAATTACAAGCAATGGCATTTTGTGAGTCAAACTTAAGTGCTTGTTGCCAGGAAGATACCGCTTCTTGAAATTCTCCTTGCAATGCCGACAATTTACCAGCCAAGGCATGGAAGTCTGCATTGCTGTAATACAAAGCTAGAGCTTGATTGTTGTGTACTGCTGCTTCTGGATAACGTTTTTGTGACAATAAATGTAGTGCTTGTCTGTGATGCCAGATGGCTAGGTCATGAAGACGGAACAAGTCAGACAAGTCTGCTTTGCAGCGTCTGCAAGTTGGGGGGGGAGAAGCCATGCTGAGTAAGGTAGATTGCGAAGATAAAGGAGATATAGTAGCAGTTTCTTCCTTAAAATTATTATTCTGCTCAAGAGATCCTTTGCTTCCCTTGGCTGGGCGATAAACTGTACCACAGACAGGACATTTCATAATTTCTCACTCTGACTCATTTGTACTAGCGTAGTAAAGAAAATCTTCCAGTTCTTCTTGTAACTGGGCTAGTTCTGTACTATTGTTAGCAATCGCATTTTCAATCTGGTCTAATAAATCTTGTAATTCAAGAGCTTGTTCTGCTTCTACAGTAATCAGTGCTTGTTGAGCGCGGTTTAAAAGTGCTGCTAATTCTGGCGCAATTTCTACTGCATCGCTTATATTTTGTGAGAAAATTTCAATTGTTTCATCACTTTCAAACAATGCTTCTAAATCTGCCCTTGCTTGCTTTAGTTCATGGCTAGAAAGTTTTTGTATACCTGCATTATTTACTACTAATGTCCCTTGTTGCCCTTTACCTTTTTCAGTGGTGGTGACAGTAAGAATACCATTCAGGTCAAAGTCAAAGTGAACTTCGATTTGAATACCGCCTGCTGCTTTGGGTGGTAAGTTTTCCACTCTAAAAGAACCTAGAGGAACATTTTCCGAGGCGATCGCATTTTCGCCTTGAAAAACTTCAATTTCTACTGCTTCTTGGTCGTCAAACAAAGTGGAATAAACATGAGAGCGAGAAACGGGAACAACGCTGTTGCGAGGAATAATTACACTAAAATACCCAGGCATAATCCCCATTGGTGTAGGTACAGCCGCAGCAATACCTAGAGAATGGGGAATGACATCTACAAGAATGGCATCCACAGATTCACCCACTATTACCCCAGCTTGTAAAGCTGCTCCTAACGCCACACAAAGATCTGGTTGAATACCATCAGTGGGAGTTTGCCCCAGATGTGACTCTATCATTTGTTGCACAAGAGGAATGCGTGTAGAACCACCAACTAGAATAATTCGATCAATCTCTTCTGGTTCTAAGTTTGCATCTGTAAGGGCGCGGTCAATGGCCTCTAAGGTTTCTTCTAATAATGGGCGAATCAATTTTTCAAAATCTGTACGCGCTACTTCTATCTCTAGATGTAGTGCAGTTTTGCCTTTACTACCCAAAAAAGCTTCCCGGACTGTAGCAAAAGCATGGGAACTCAAATCAATTTTTAACTGTTCTGCTGCTCGCATCATTCGCGCCTGGGTTGCCGCATCATCTGGCACATCCACACCATGCTGTTTGCGGAATAAATCTGCTAGATGGAGTTGCAAAAGCCTGTCAAAATCGTCTCCACCCAAGCGGTTATTACCATGACTGGCTAGTACTTCTGTAACTTCACCTGTAATTTCTACAACCGAAACATCAAAAGTACCACCTCCTAAATCATAAACTACAACCCGTTCTGTCTCTTCAGAGCGCACATCATAAGCTAAAGCCGCCGCCGTTGGTTCGTTGATAATTTGCAGTACCTCTAAACCAGCTATCTCGCCAGCAGTTTTAGTTGCTTGCCGTTGAGCGTCCGTAAAGTAGGCGGGAACCGTAATCACTGCTTGGGTAATTGTTTCTCCCAAAGCATTCTCAGCCCGTTGTTTCAAGGCGCGGAGAATAATAGCAGAAACTTCATGAGGTAAGTATTCTTTATCTCCTAAAGTGGTTTTGTGGTCAGTTCCCATCCACCGCTTAATTGACTTCACGGTACGTTCGGGTGCTGCCGCATACTGACGGAGTGCTTCACGTCCCACTAGTAGTTTTCCCGTATCGCTAAATCCCACACAGGAAGGTAAAATTAAGTCGCCATCTTCGCCTGGCAATACCCGTACCTGTCCGTTTTCGACAATTGCTACTTCGGAATTTGTTGTGCCTAAGTCAATACCAACTGCTTTCATAAAAATAAAAATTTAAAAGTCAACTGCTCTAATTTTTCCAGTCTTTAAGTTCAATTAATCCCCAATCTCCCGTGCTGCTACAATCACCTGTGCTTCCCTAAGCACGCGTTCCCCCCATAAATAACCCCGTACTACTTCCTTAATCACAGTATTTTCTGTAACATCTGTTTTTGATTCACGTCCCACAGCATACATTGTCTGGGAATCAAATGGTTTGCCCTCAGCAAGGATGGGGACAACGCGTCTTTGTCGTAGCACCTCTAAAAGCGATCGCCTAATTAACTCGACTCCCTGTTGATTGCTGGTTAAAATTTCGCTTAAGGATTCTGATGTTAGCGATTTTTTAGACACTGGAGATTGAGATTTCTTGCCAGCGAACCACTCTCCCAACTTTTCCCTGAAGCTTTTTTGTGCAGCAGGTTGGGGACTTTCCGTAACAGATGATACTTCTAATTCTGCTTGCCAGTAAGTACAAGCTTGATCTAACGCATCTACAATACCCAGCAATTCTTTTAATAGTTTCTCTTGTTGTTGCTCAAATTGAGCTAATGCCTGTTTTTGGCTTGCTTCCAGACGTATTTGCAGCTGTTCTCTATCTGTGCGAGTTACTTCCAAGGCTTGCTGAAGAGTTTCTTGAGTAGAACGCAATAACTTACCCTGTTGCTTAACTTCATGGCGCAGGGCAGTCCATTCTGCCACCATTTGATAGGGATCAAAAGAATTAGCGGATTCTGGTGGTTCACTTAAATATTCAGGAGATGGTTGTTCTGAGTGTAAATAATCTAAAAATTTTGCAAATAAAGCTTCTTTGTCATTAGTCATTTGTTATTTGTCAATTTGTTTACTGATAACTGTTAAAAAGTAGCACGAATTAAATCATTCAGGCTAACTTCTAATTGAGAAATCGCTTTGGAACGCACCTGTTTTAATACATCTGGGTTCAGTTCTGCTTCCAGAGGATGAATTTTTAAGAAATCGTCATATTGAGTTGCTTCTCCTTTGCGAATTGCCTCATAAGCTGCTCGAATTTCCTTAAATTCTTTTGGATAAGTATGAGCCGGAAATTCTCGCAGTTTGGCATGATACGCTGCTTTAATTTGGGCAGGAGTAGCTTCTCTTGAAATTCCTAAGCGTTCGTAGTGGGAAGTCATAAAAAGTTCTGAGTGCTGAGTAATTACCTTTTGATTGAATTAAAACAATTCTTGAAAACCGCCTCTAGTTCTTCCTTTTTTCTTTTTAGACTTAGGTGGTGAGTCTCTGAAGATAAAGTCTAAATCTATTTCTTTTTCATCCTCCTCATCATCTGAAAAATCAGGCATACTGTTAAACATTTTCTTGAGTTCTGGCAGCATCTTTTCAAACTCAGCCTGAGGAACTTTGTTGCCAAATAATTTTTTCAGCATTGCTTCTAAAAAATCATCCCTGTCTGACATATTCATATTGTCAAAATTTTCTGGGTTTGGCATGATGCTTTGAGTTTCTTTAGCAGCAAGAAATGCCTGTTCTTCCCGAAATGCTTGTAATGCTTTGGCATCTTGTAGGCGACGCGCTAATTCAAACCCCTCTTGCTTTAGTTGTTCATATTGTGGTTGATTGAGCGGGTAGGTAGTAGCTCTCGCTAATAGCAGCAAGGGATTTTGCGGTTCTCGACGCAGTGCTTCTTCCAGGAAAGGAATGAGTGTGGTAATCCAGCCAAAACGCCGTGCTTGCAATTGAATATTGGCTAAAGCATTGCCTGGTTGGGGTATGTTCTGGAGGTAAAATTGCACAGGATACTCTAATTTTTTGGGACTATTTTCTTTGACTGCTAAGATAACTAAATTGGCAACTCTGGCTTCTGGGTGTTCTGTTGATAGGTTGATCAATTTTTGCTGATACTGGCTGATTAATGCAGCGATGCCTTTTTCCCGTTTAGCAAACAGATGAATGGAAAGACAGATCACCTGCAATACAGGAATTTGCTCGCTTCCAGATAATTTTTTCAGAAGACTGTCCCATGCTTCGACTGCTGCTTTTTGGTCTAATGAAACTCGACCGCCGGAATTGGGCGGACTTTGTACTGCATTCACAAATATCTGACAAGCACGTATGGCTGGGTCTTTTTTATCTTCTGTCTGCACCAAACGACTAAAGAGGGGATAGCTTAACGTAGATAGAGCATCCACCCAAGGTAATATTTCCACCTCAGTTTCAACATTAAAGTCGCCAAAGTGCTTACCAAAACGGCGACGAGCTTCATTGATTGCTTGTTTGTCTCCTAGTTCTTCCCAACAAGCCAGCAAAGTACCGTAAACTTCTGCATACCGACATCCGCCTTCAATAGCTTGGGTAATTAGTGCGATCGCTTCAGTATAATTTTCTTCTGAGGCAGCAACTAGTCCCTTACGCCCTAGTAACTCTGGCGATGTGGGACAGATGCGTTCTGCTTGTTGCAAGGCTCCTAAAGCAGCACGAGCGCGATCTACTGCCATGTAAGCATCTGCCATCCAGCAGTGCAGATGAGCCAAGGTTGGTTTTAAGCGTGTATCTGGCCATTCTTGTGGTTTTTGTTTTGCTTCCTGCTCCAACCACCGCAAAAATTGAGTTAAAACACGTTGGCGTTCTTTGTCAGAATCATTAGCATCCAAAACTTCTAACAGGTTGACTGCCAATTGGGGGTTGAAGGGTTTTTCTGTTAACAAAGGCTGCCAAAATAGCTCTGCACATTCTGTTTGTCCTTGGGTAAGTGCCTGTTGACCTGCAAGAGTAAATAGTGATTTCCGCAGGTTCTTTAGTTCTGAGAAGCGAGTTGAACGCTTTTCCATCTGTAGCAACACATGGGCAGCATCATGATGATTCCCTTGATTAATGAGCTGTACAATCGCCAACGCTGATAGTGCATCTTGGATAAGTGGATCTTCTCGTTCCAGATTCTTAGGTTCTAGAGGCGGAATTCCTGTCTTTGACTGTTGGGCAGTAGCCAATCGCTCTAAAATTGGATTTTCTAAATACTTTGGTCTGCTAAAGATATATTTAGATGACTGCAATCCCAATAAATTAGCAGCAGCATTCCAATTACCACTGATTTGCTGGCTATAAATAATCCAAGCATTTGGTAAATCTCCTGGTGTGATGGGACGCTTAATTTTTTGAAAAGATGTCAAAGCGACTTCTGGTTGTCCATGCTTAAGAGCCAGTACTCCACGTACCCAGTGAAGTTGGGCAGCGCTAAAGCGTTTGGATTGTTGGTCAATTAACTGCTCAACTGTGGCGGTATCTCCTTTGAGCAATAGGAGTTTGATATAACAGATGCTGTAGTCTTTGATGAGTGTGCCTGTCTTAAAAGCATCACCGAGTAACTTCAGGGCTGCATCCAACTGATTCAATCCCAGCAGACATTTAGCTTGCCAGTAGTGAACATCTCCCACTAAACCTAATTCGAGAGCGCGTCCAAAGGATTTTTCTGCCTGTTTAAAATCTTGCTTTTGAAATTCCTGCTGTCCCCGCAGCAACCAAATCTCTGATTCTTTGGGAGTAAATTCAATTTCAGGGTGCGTTCGCTGAATTTTTTTGATTTCTTCCAATGCTTGCCGATATTTTTTCAGATCAAGCAATTCTTCTAGTAACATCCCGAAAGAGTTTTCAGTAATCTCTGTCCCTGTGCTAGAGACGTGTTGTTGTGAGCGCTGTTTGGACTGATGTTTAGCCACTGGACTTTCTTCCTGATTATTTTCCGATGTTCCCCCTCATAGTCAAGGGTGGCTTTAACTACTCTGTTAGTTTCAATATTAGTGTGGCAATCGCATGAATTTTACAAGCCTCTGTAACGTTTTCCCTTGATGTTGCGATTTCGGTAAATATCAAGCAAAATTCTTGCTCCTACGCTCTTGCCTGTGCCACCCTTATCCCCGTACACATCAAAATCCTTTTGCTTACTGCTGATGGAGCGGTTTTTTTCTCAACAGCAGTTTTGCTCTTGGTCACAGTCTCCTCCTATTTAAAAAAGGCGAAGCCTAGCAGAGCGCCCTCGCATTGTCCCCTCCAGGATGAGGCAGGCTTCTGGGTATGGTCGATATGCTGATTTGGCTTTTCGCTGGATTTATTAAAGCCTGCCTCATCCTGGTACGTGGAAGACCCTCGACCTTTAAAGGCGCTCTGCCACCACCACGATAAATTATGGAGCTTGTTGAATATTAATAAAGGCTGAGCCACATTTAAATTGATTAAATCGAAGGTCATAAATCATCTGGGTTATAGAGTTTTGGCTTGAAGGTATGCGATGAACCCTGTAACTTCGATTCCGATTTTGACTGACTCTGTGCTTGTGGCTGTGATTTGGCTGATTGTCTTGACTGAGACTTTCTTCTTCCTTTTTTCTCAGCACTATTGTCAACTAGCTCCTGAGATTCAGTAGCCCCCTGGTCAATAGTGGTTGACTCTCCCTGGTTAGTATCAGTCTCTGAAACCTGCTCAACACCAGCCTCTGAAAATTGGTCAACTTTCTTTTTCTTGCGAGTGCGAGTACTCTTTCTCACCTCGCCCAATAAATATTTCAGCCGACTGCCACTAATGTGAATATCTAGCCCAGCCAATAGCTCTGATATTTCATCATAGGTATAATTCTTTTTTAAAGCACCCTCTATGTACCGTCGCATCTGACGAATTGCTTCCTTAGCAGGAACATCAGGCAACTCTTTAGACTTCAATTCCCTCAACGCCTTTATCGCCTCTGGAATCTTGTCTTTCCTTATCCTTTCAGTATCTTGTTCTTGGTGCATTCTAATCGTCACGTGAAATTATTTGTTAATTCTAATATTTCCTCCGTAACTCTGTTAGAAATATATACCACTAAAGAAAATATGTACTATTTTCTCTTAATAATGCAAAATATATTTACAATTATCCAATTTCGCCCTATCTTGCCCCTATTCCTCACTCGCTCGTCTTCTCTCGCACACTGGGCAACCCCTATCCCCAAAACCCGCCCAATATTGGGTTAGGAGCCATGCCTTTTTGCCTCCGGCAAACCCTCGCTTTGCGAGGACGGCAGGGCTGGCACAAGGGGAGCGCCCCTTGTGAATCCCCCAATGGGCTACATCGTTACTCTCATCAATTATCGAAAACTTTGACACTCAGCTATGAAAAAATGGGGGCATACTCAACCAATCTCTCCGCGTCACCGCGTCACCGTGTCCCCGCGTCTCTCCCATTGCCTAAAACTTATGCCTAAACGTATTAAATTCAAGGCCAACTTCAGAAGCCACTCTTACAGCCTTCGATTAAGCGATTTGGAACTCGAATGGCTACACATGAAAGCGGAGGATGCAGGCATGAGTGGAGCCGATTTAATACGTCGCTTAACTTTCAGCAAACCACTTCCCAAAAGAATCAGCAAAATTTCACTCGCTACTTACCAAGAACTGGGAAGAATCGGCAACAATCTCAACCAACTTGCAAGAGTATCTAACACCGCCATCAAAATGGGATATCCACCACCAGCTAAACAGGAACTACTAGAAGAACTTTTAGAGCTGCTACACGAATGCAGACGACAACTCGTGCAAGTCGATGTTGATGATGAGGACGACGATTTAGAATCAGAGGATTTTGGGGATGATTGGGAAACAGATTAAGGGTAGAGGCTTTCGAGGTTTGTTGGACTATCTACAATCCAGCCAAGAATCACGATTAATTGGCGGCAATATGAGCGGTAGAAATGCTCTTGAATTGTCCAGAGAATTTAAAGTTTCACGCCAGCTTAATCCAGAAATCGAACGAGCAGTTTATCACGTTTCACTTTCAGCTGCTAAGGACGACCAACTCGATGATTACCAGTGGTGTGAAATAGCTGATAAATACATGGAGAGGATGGGTTTCGACTGCAACCAATTTACCATTTTCAGACACGCTAACACTGACGATGACCACATTCATATAGTTGCCAGTCGCATACGATTAGACACTGGAAAAGTGGTGCATGATAGCTGGGATTATGTACGCTCCGAAAAAGTACTCCGAGAACTTGAAAAAGAGTATGAACTAGTGCAAGTAGCTGGTAGCAGAGAGAAACTAGCAAGAACACCAACCACTGGACAAGTTCGACGCATCAAAAGAGAACAATCAGAGTATGAACGTGGCGAACGAGAAAACCCACCACAGCGCACTCAATACGGTTCGGTTAAGTTCTAAGCGGTGTTAAGTACAGAGAAAGTGAGTGTTTGTAATTTAGCTGTTTGGGTTTTATGTATGGGTTTTTTGCTCGGAAATTTGGCCCTAGTTTTTTTGACAACACGAGGATTGCTTCGACCTTCAGGCTCTGGGATTTGCTCATCCAAAATTTCGCTTACGAGCCAAGCGAAAAAAAGGGAAATTCGTCAATTTGGAGCCGTTGGAATTTAGGAACAGCTCGACGAACAATATTCAGCGTGCCAGTAAAACTCAATCGTAAAGGAGAGATGGAAGCAGATTCGGCAACTTGAAACATCAGGGAACGTATGGCCCAATGACCAAGTAGCCAGCCATAAATTTCCTGAACAACTTCACGGGGATTGAGAGCAATACGGTTCGGTTAAGCTCAAAACTAGGTAAACTGAGGTTTGTCACCCAAGTGTACTGATGTTGAATGCAACTCAAAGAATTCTCACTAATTTCACCAGCAATTGGATCAGGTACAGTACTCAAAGCTTTAGAAACAGCCATCCCAGCAGGCGCAATCACGCAAGCAATCGCAGACACACACAGTAATGAGGAACGGAAGCGGGCTTTGCCGTCACATTTAGTGATTTGCCTAGTGATTGCAATGAGCCTGTGGTCAAAAGCATCTTTTGAGTTCAGTACTAAAAAATCTGGTAGATGGGTTGAGTGAAGTGTGGATAAGAGTTGGACAATATTGGCGCGTACCTAGCAAGTCGTCAATAACTGAAGCCAGACAGCGTGTAGGGTGTAGAGTGATGAGCCGCTTATTTCATTTGGTAGTGCATCAAGAGCGCCACAGTCCAAACCCCAGGGGCTTTTTTGGGGGGCCTGCGGTTGATGGCACTAGACGGGACAGTATTTGATGTTCCGGATACAGTGGCGAATGCAAGAGTATTTGGCTACCCGGCAACACGCCCAGGTACGGTAGCTGCTTTCCCCAAGGTTCGTTTGGTACTAGGGAATTGAAGCCGGAACACATTTAATCGTTGACGCACTGATGTGTCCGTACCGCATTGGCGAACGAGTCAGGGCAAAAAAGCTCTTACGCTCTGTAGAAAAAGGAATGTTGTTAATGTGGGATAGAGGGCTACATTCTTACAAAATGGTACAGGCAACCTTAAAACAAAAATGTGATTATTTGGGAAGAATTCCAAAGAATGTCAAATTTACCGTAGAGAAAGTCTTGCCGGATGGTTCTTATCTGTCTTGGATTGCCCCAGACGGTAAATCTAAGAAAAAAGGTGGCACAAAAATTCTAGTTCGGGTAATTGAGTACACCATTGATACTGATACCCAAGGGCAAACTTATCGTTTAATTACCAGTTTGACTGATGTTGAATGCTTTCCCGCTTTATTGCTAGCTACACAATACCATCGGCGTTGGGAAGTTGAGAGTACTATTGATGAACTTAAAGTCCATCTTTTAGGGCGTAAAACTCTGATTCGTTCTCTCAATCCC
>NZ_AJLJ01000462.1 GCF_000317245.1 Fischerella muscicola SAG 1427-1 = PCC 73103 | reverse complement strand
TTTGCCGCCACATAACGGCTAAAATCCTTACTGTGCAAGAGATTTGATCATAAAAATGCAGTTGCTCACGCATATAGTCGCATGTAGTACGCTACTGCTGTGCCAATTGACCTTTACGCTGTTTGGTACAGCATTTGGCAACGTAGCCACAAGGATTTCAGGCTGCAAAATTCAGTAAGGTTCAAATGGTACAACTTTCCATAGTGTGTTAAGCCGACCAAATTCAATGGATTTTGGTAAAAGTAAGATTTTTGACTGGAAGCTTTCTCAGGCAAGCTTTTCGAGAGTTAAGTGGCGGCAAATGTCAGGCTCGCTGATCTCACCCCTACAACCAATCTCAGGTACAATTGCACCACCATCCAATAAAAAACCCCTCCAGCAAGGAAGGGTTTGCGACTCAACAGAGAAATGGGCGTGATGTCACGCCCCTGTGCTTGTTCTTTCGTGTAACTTTTACCGACGCTTTTATTCTTACAATCCCAGAACACACAAGCTTCCCCCTTCTGATTTTTAAAAGTTAATTCAAAATGTAAACGCGATCGCACTAACTGCCAACTACTAGCTCCTAGCGCACCAACACACACTGAGTTCTTCGGCAGACTGCCTCTGCTCTTGTGAGA
>NZ_AJLJ01000461.1 GCF_000317245.1 Fischerella muscicola SAG 1427-1 = PCC 73103 | reverse complement strand
CCGGATTTTTATTCAGTGTTTTTTTGTGAATAAAATCATTATCAATATGTTAAATATTATTTTTTCAAAAAATTATGAGCGCCTTGATTTTTTCGCTTTGTGAACTCACTCCACATTTGCTTAAGATTTTTTTCTTTTAAATTCTCAACAGCACAAACCAAAACCTCATATCCCAAAAATCTAATTCAATTTCTAAAACACATCAGATTCACATTAATTATATTTATCTGTTGGACGCGATCGCCCCAACAACCACACAAACCATGCAGATATGATGATGGTGTATTGACATCCATTAGACCCATCCAAAAACTAGTTGTGATTTTACCCCCCGCATGACCAAATTTTGAACCATAGCGTGACTAAAAGTTTGTCACTTAAAGGAAAAGATGGCCGGAATTAAAGGATAAAGTGGCCGCCCTAAAAACCTGCAATGCTTATTTTTGCGTCGCCCTACTTTCGCCATACTTTACAAGCGATCGCATTCAATTGTTTCAAATACGCTTCTGTCATAAGTTCTGTTCTGCTGTGACTTAAAGGAAAAGATTGCCGAAAATTAAAGGATTAGCTTGCCGAACCTATAGCCAGACTGGTTTTGTGGTCAAATAAGTAGGAAGACAGGAATAATTACACGGCAGGCTTATATAGATTACGCGCTCAAACCTTACTATACTTCGACTTGACCCGAAGCCTGCCGTGTAATTATTAGCGTCCAGGTACATACCCGTTTTGCGAGAGTGCGATCGCAAAGCACAAAAATGCTTCCAAAGCCTACATTTAGCGTGGAACTCGCGGCAAGCTTATTCTTTAATGAGATTCGACCAATAATTTAGAATTAATCGAAATAATAATGCTTGAGCGCCTTTAGTGCGGCAAGCTTTTACTTTAAAAAACGGCAATCTTTTCCTTTAAGTCACA
>NZ_AJLJ01000460.1 GCF_000317245.1 Fischerella muscicola SAG 1427-1 = PCC 73103 | reverse complement strand
TAGGCTGTTGACTTTGTTGGTTTTAAGGCAGAATTATTTCATACAATAATGATGTCGTCGATATTGAGTAGAGTCCTAGTAAATGCAGGAGTTTGAAAGCCCAGTTAGTAGATTAGCACGGTTGTTCAGAAAGGGTAGAGATAACTGGAGAAAAAAAGCCTTAGAAAAACAAAAAAAGGTTAGGGCTTTAGAAATAAAAGTCAGAGATTTATCTGATTCACGAGAGCATTGGAAAAAGCGTGCGCTGGCAGCAGAGTTAAAGCTGAAAGAACAGAATATCGGAGCAGAATCAGAAGAAAAAAAGAAGAAATCGAAACCCAATCAACCAACTTAGGAGGCAATAATTCTGGGGAAGAACTAACGATCAAGGGTCATTATTACGACGCTAGAACGATTCAGCTAGCGCTAGAGCTTTTAATTGAATGTGGGATAAGTTTTAGAGGAATAGAGAAAGTATTTGAGTTATTTAAAAATTCCTCTTCACAGACAACCCCAAGCTTTACTTGTATCAGAAAATGGTTAGGGAGAATTGGGATATATGAATTAAAAAGAGAAAAAGAATATCGAAATGATTGGATATTTATTGTCGATTTTACACTGGAATTAGGAAAACAAAAAGCTTTAGTAGTTTTAGGTGTTTCACAACAGCATTTTGTGGAAAATGTGATTGAGAAAGCCA
>NZ_AJLJ01000459.1 GCF_000317245.1 Fischerella muscicola SAG 1427-1 = PCC 73103 | reverse complement strand
GTGTCTTTTACCAGTCCGGTTGAATTGACGCGGTCAAAGCCCCAGTAACCTAATGGCTGATCGCCGTCAAACAATGCTCTAGCCATTGGAAGCATCAAAGGAAATGGCAATTCCTCATCTAATCGCTCATCAACTTCCCAGGCTGCATCTGTGGGAGCTTCCCAGTCAGGCGCTTGTAGATGTGCTTCTGCTGCTAATCGAGCAATCAACCAATATTTATCAATTGGTCGCAGGCGCTCCAACCCTTCTCCCCACTCCTCGACAATATCTTTCACAAGTGCGTTATCGTACGACAGTCCCCAATAACCGAGAGGTTTATTCATTGTTAAGATCCTTGTTGAATGTATACGTTTGTTGGGCGAGCGCGGTATTTCTGGCTGATTTATCCTGCGCTCGCTCATCCTTTGAATCCTCCCTTAAAAATTGGGCAGGCTTCTGTCGCATATTGGCGTGTGTTAAAGAACCGGGCTTCTGGGTGATGTCGATATGCTGATAGTGCTTAGGGTCTGGTCTATTAAGCCCGGTTCTTTTTCTGACCTTCGCCTCGCAGGTATTGTCGCGAAGAGGAATTGGGTTGAGGGTCTTCCACGTACCACTTGGGAGGCAGGCTTCTGGGTATGGTCGATATGTTGATTGGGCGTGTCGCAAAGTCTACCCGTGCCTGCCTCCCAAGTGGAGGGGACAATGCAAGGGCTAATCGAGGGAGCTTTAAAAGCCTGCCCAATTTTTAATGGAAACGTCTCATCCTTAAAAGAGGCTCTGCTGTATCGCTTCACCCATCACCGTTAAACCGCGTTGTGCTTGATATCCAAGCACTAGATAAGCTTTCTTGATGCTGGTCTTGTTCAAAACTAAATCCGCTTTTTTTCGTTGGCCACCCAAACACCGAAATACAAAGCGTGGGTGGTCAATTCGTGCGTAGGGGTCGGGATACTTGTACTGGTAAAGCGTTCCATTGATTTGGTACACAGCGCCGCGTTGCAACTGCGTGATTTCATACACAGGCTGCAATTTATTCATTAAATGCCTCTAACCTGCTTAAGTTAATAATTTTCTGTTGCCTTTCTCTAACTACTTGCTCCAGCGCCTTGCGTAGCCAGTAATTAGGAGTTACACCATCTTGTTGAGCTAGTAGTCGGATCTGAGGTGTTAAATCGGCTGGGATGTTGTAGTTAAGCCGTTTGTTGAGCATTTGAATCCTCCTGCAATTTGCTTCATTTGCATTGTCCCCTCCAGAATTGGGCAGGCTTCTGGGTATGGTCGATATGCTGATAGTGCTTAGGGTCTGGTCTACCCGTGCCTGCCCAATTCTGGTACGTGGAAGACTCTCATGTGTGATAAGGCAATGGTTTCTGGATTGTCGGTCAATAACAAGTTTTCATCCGGCACACTGGCTTGTGTCAGCCTTTCACGAATCATTTGATGTACGGGCTTGATTGCAAAGCCTCCACCACAAAGTGCTACTTTGTTACGTCGTGCTTTGATGCTCAAGTCCGCAATCGCATCAGTTAGCGCCGAATCTTGAATCCAGGCTGAGATACCTGCTTTAAGTGCCTCACCAACATCCTTGCCATCTGGGGCAAAGGCACTTACCTTGCCGTCTGGGGTGATGGTTGCAGTCTCTAGCATCTCTCGTAAATGTTCGCGCTCAATTGAATCTGAAGAATCCCCTTGTCTCAACGCCTTTGAGAATTTACGAACAAGAGTTGCAACCCCACCACCACCGTTAGGACTAGCAGCAACGCGCTTCGGCAAACTGCCGTAATTGGAATACTGACTAACAGTCGCAGTCCCAAAACCAATGTCAAAAGTCAGGAATTCTTTGTCATCTCCTACTTTGGGCTGCATCCACAGACTTGCACCGTACCCTTCTGGGAAGCCTACAAAGCCACTTTTTTGAAAAGATAAGCGATACCTCACCCCATCAACATTTATCCATTTACAAACTTCAATAGCTTTTCTTAACTCCAATGGATTAGACAAGCTTAGGGTAGAAAGATTGATATGCAAGCTTCTCCGCTTAGGGCTTGTGCCAGTAGATAGCTCGTAGAGGTTCGGCAAGGATGCTATAGCACCAAGGCAAAGAATCGGAAAGTAAGTAACTTTGTGGTTATCTCCAGCAGTCATTGCAACGTATTCCTTACCTTGTAACTTAGCAGCAGAACCCACTACCCAATGCTCTACAAGGTCTTTACCATCTGCACCCTTGGCACGAGACATACTGAAAGCACCTTGCTCACCGAAGGGTACAGATGATACAGGACAGATTAATGAGTCAATCTTTCTTGCTGGTGACGCATTGTCCCCTCCAGAACTCAGCAGGCTTCTGGGTTGATTCGACATGCTGACTTGGCTTATCGCAGGGTCTATTAAGCCTGCTGAGTTCTGGTACGTGGAAGACCCTCGTGTGCCAGTTTCGCTATCAACAAACGCTTGATACTTAATGGATGAGCGACCAGCATCTATGATTAGCTGAATAACTTTTTTTAGTTCGCGCTTTCTTTGGTGTCTAAGAGTTTCAGCCTGTTCTATTTGAGCTTCTTGGGGTGACAAGATGTCTTCTTGCTTTTTCTGAGTCATTTTGTTTTTCTCCGTTGCTATTTTGCTCGCAACTGTCACATGCTCTGGTCTAAGTACAGAGGTTGTATTTTTGGCTCAGTTGTACTTGTTTGTTGCATTCTGTTTTATGTTTCGCGTTTCACGCCCAAGGTGTCGTTTCACGCTGTTTCATGTCATGAAACATTGATGCAACCGTTGAAACATGAAACGTGAAACAGGATTTATGAAACATGAAACAGCTTTGTGAAACAGATAAAAATCATGACTAGGCATCATTGCTATCCACTGGTTTTTGTTGTGCCAGTGTCGATATTTCGCCTTTCAATCGTTGAGTAAGTTCGTTTCCGAAATTTTTAATCAAAAGACAAACCAACTGACTGTAAGTCGTGATTCCTGTGGCTGCCATAACGCTTTCAACCACGGGTACTAAGTCGGGGCTAATCACTGCACGTACTTGTCTAGCCATTTCTTGAAATCCTCACTCGATTAATAGCAGCCGAATTAAGGCTGTTGAAAACCGAGGGGCTTTCTGCTTGGTTGCAAATATGCCAAGCCTATTTAGTTTTCATGGTTCGGACGACACACAAATCTGTACCACTGCCACAAAGGGACATGGTTAATTACAGATATGCATGATGATTTACAAATCTTTTTGTTGGTGACGCATAACTTCAAGATTTGCTACCCGCAGGATTTACGCTTTCTCTTGCCGTCGTGCGTCTATGTTTGTTATATTAGCTGACAAGTTCAGAACTTGTCAAAGAAAATATGAACTAATCTGAACTATGTACAATTAGATAAGTTTTGATGTTTACTGAAGGTGTCGGAATATATCAAAACTTTTCTAGTAAATGGCAACGTCAAAAGCTAAAGTTACTTTTACTTGCAGCCCAGAGCTAAAAGATAAATTGCAGCAGTGGGCAGATAGCGAAAGTCGAACACTTTCAAATTTATGTGAGCTAGTAATGCAGAAGGCATTAGACGAACATGGACAGTCAAATATTACGCCCAAAAAAGGAGGAGCAAAATGACACAAGCTTTACCAAAACTCCTAACGTTTGAAGAATTTGTAGAGTGGAAGCCTGACGGAGAACGCTATGAATTGCACAACGGAGTGATTGTTAAAATGCCACAACCTGTAGGTGAACATGAAGAAGTTACAGGTTTTTTAGCCTTTGAACTAACTAGAGAATGCATCCGTCTAAATCTTCCGTACTTTATACCCAAAACAGCACTAGTTAAACCACCTGAAAATGAATCAGGTTACTCACCAGACGTGTTGTTATTGAATCGCCCTAATTTAACAAACGAACTTCTATGGAAAAAAGAATCTACTGTTAATCAACCAGCATCAATCCCTTTAGTAGTTGAAGTTGTTAGTACCAATTGGCGTGATGATTACCACAAAAAATATGCAGATTACGAAGAAATGGGAATCCCTGAATACTGGATTGTTGACTATGCGGCTTTGGGCGGTAGAGAATTCATTGGAGAACCAAAACAGCCAACTATTTTAGTTTGTTCTTTGGATGAAGGTGAGTATCGAATCAAAAGGTTTCGAGGAAGCGATCGCGTAGTGTCACCAACATTCCCAGATCTGAATTTAACTGCTGAACAAATTTTTCTAGCTGGAAGAGGATAGTAGGGAGAGTGAAGGGGCTTTCAAGGGTAGGTTTTTTAAAATCTCGAAAATAGTTGAGAAAATTCTCAATTGCTACTCATAATTAGCAGTAATGGTAACGGCAGGAGTGAGGGATGAGCAATATTACTCAGTAGTTTTAGTAAAATTTTTGATGCTTCTTTGGAATAATCTAATAAATGGTTATTAGTTAGTTCAGGCAGTGTCAAGCACCAGCATTTGTAAAAAAACTATTAATTTCACGTCTAAAATTAACTTTTAATGTCGCCAATGTTAGCCGTAAAAGACCCACCAAACGATTTTCAACTCCCGCCGCACAACGAACCGGCGTTAAAGATGATTAGGGAGGCGAAAGACTATGAGTCTACTGTTGCTCTAGCAGCTGGTGGTGCTGCGTTAGCTACATGCGGCATGGTTCATCCGTTAGGCTGGGTTCTTTTTGCATTGGCTTACAAGCCATTAGTACGAGTTGAAAAACTTGCGCGGTTGGAAAGATTAACAGCCCTGCTTTTGGATGAGTTTAAAAGCGAGGGAATACAAATCTTTCCAGTGCTTCAAATCGAAGACAAAAACCCTATCGACTTATTTTTACGTTTTCCAAAAAGGACACATCTGTTTATCTCCATTCGCTCAAAAGGAGACAGCGAGATTGTCTACAACGAAAAGAGGGAAGTTTTGCAGGTCAAGCGGAAAAACAAGAGTGGTTTAAGAACCTGGGAACCCTGCCCTCTAGTTGAACTAGCAGATTACAAAAGCTGGTTTGACAAAAATAGAAATTTGTTTGGGATGTCCTCTCGTGAAGCTCAAAAGACACCCACAGCGAAAGTTTTGGTCTTATGGCCGCCTACCAAGGCAGTAGAAGACCACAATGACCATCTTTATTCTGAGATAGGAAGTATAAGACTTCTGGCTCTTAGAAGAAAAGGTACTGCGTTTGTTATTCAACAGGAGGAAATAACCGAGTTTGTCAGGGCTTGGTTAGCCAAGTACTAATAGACTAAAAGTTGAAAACCCCACGTCCTGCAAGGACAGCGAGGTTTTCAGATTTTTATTTAGTTGGAGTTGGGGTATCGGGTTTTTTGCGAAGTCCTGATTAATATCCCTAACAGTAATTTTATCTTAACTTTTGTCGGATTAAGCCAATGTAACAGTGGCTACCCAGATAAAAAGAGCAACTCAGGAATTTTAGAAGATTATATTCCCGAAAGTTTGTATAAAAGATTACTGTTAAGGATAGCCCCAATTCCTCCAATACACTTACTGGAGGATGGGCTAAATGCCACAATCACAACAATTTAATAATTCGCTCTTAACGCAACAAACAACACAATCACAAACTGAATCTGTCTCTGAAATAGAACAAGAATTTATACAGGGTGGCAAAATCAAGTTCGCGTATAACGCGACTGGAAAAAACAAAGACTGGGACTTTAAGAAACTTGCCGCCAACTTCATTGATACAGAAGGCACTCTAGCCGATATCCAGCAACACATAAAAGCAGGTCACGCCATCTGTGCTGGCTTATTAGGCGGAAAATGGCGCAGTAAAGCCAATGTTATCGGTTCCCAATGGTTACTGCTCGATATTGATAATTCCGATGTCGCCCGTGATGAGTCCGGCAAGCCAATTAAGGACGCTAACGGCAATTCTATCAAGATTTACAAACACCAATTAACAATCTCAGAAGCACTAGCCCATCCCTTCATCAAAAAACACTGTGCTTTAATTTATACAACCAAGAGCCACAAACCAGACTGGCATAAATTCCGGTTGATTTTCCTTCTGCCCCAATATGTTGAGGGTGCTGACACAGTAGAAGCTTGTACACGCTTGCTGATGCAGCAGTTGCCCCATGACCCAGCATGTAAGGATGCCAGCCGTGTTTTTTATGGCAACACAGAAGCAGAATTTCTCCTGGTCAATGCCGAAGCCACTTTACCTAAAAAATGGGTAAGTCATGCGATCGCCACAGCACAAAGGGAGAGAGAGGAATACCAGCAGCGCATTACTGAAATTGAGGAGAGGCGCAAACAGTTTCGCGAAATTTCCGACGTCTCTGGCTGGGACATCGACCAGCTGATCCAACAAGCACTCTCACTCATCCCACCGCGCACCCCAGGCAGTGGCAATTACGACGAATGCCGTACTGTGCTGATGGCTTTGGTAAATCACTATGGCCCAGCCGAAGCCGAAATCATTGCTGAAAAGTGGTCGCCCAGCATTAAAGGTACAACTTGGAACATCCGCGCTAAAATTCGCAGTTTCCGACGTGCGGGGATCACGATTGGAACACTGTTTCACATTGCCAAGCAGTATGGCTTTAAGTTCCCACAAAGGCAGTACGAACCGTATCACAGCCAAAAGGGACTGATTAGCCGTGAACAGTGGGAACTGGGACGAGTTAAAGAAGATTTGACCAGCTTCAAAAATTTATTAAAGCAGGCTCTAGCACCTGTTGCAGAAGTATTTAAGGGATTTAAAGCACCACCATCACCGCCACCACTAACAGAAATTCACAATAATTTACGTAATGTAATTATCTACAAAAAAGGAAATATCCCACACAGAAACGAAGTGACAGGCGATATTTCGCTCGTGTGCCAGCCAGAGGAACATATTGCTGCATGGGTGGAAGCTATTTCTCTTGGCTGGACGCAAATTTTAGATAAGTCTCATCCTGGTCTTGGCAAGTCTCACAATGCCGGACAACTGACTGCCGCCCAATTCGGTATTGATAAATTAATTTACCAGGATGCCAACCACAGAAACCCCTCAACACTGCCCATCGAGGCGAACTTTGTTGACCTACCAGTGCGTAACAACGGTTTTAAACTTGACCCCACCCGCAAAACTCCAATGGGCGAGGACTTTAAACTGTGGACAAAAGAGGGTGAAACTGCCGACACTGATGCTAATTGTCACAGAACTCACTTATTTGGCGCATTTCGTGAGAAAAACTTTGTCAGTTTGGATTTTGAAGAAAGTTCTATTAGCCCCATCTGTGACGGTTGTTCACTCAAAGATAAGTGTCGTTTTGCTTCCGGCCCTGGTTTCGGCTTCCGAAACCAGAAACGTACAGTAATTCATCATTACTCCCAACTCAGAGCGCATCCCGACTCTACCCCGGTTGACTTAACTAATGCGGCTGGCCAACCTTTCACCGTCGGGCGCATTTGGGAAGAAGCTGGTACACTTATTAAGCCTGTGCGGTCAGTTGACTTGAAACTGAGCGATTTCGATACTACCGTTGCCAAATTAGCTACAAGCGGCTTACCGACTGAGCAATGGTTAAAACTCCAACCAGTTTTACAGACTTTGCGTACGCTTCTCACCCAAGAAATTAAGCCGCCTTCCCGTTACGGCTTTGATGATGCTGCATTAAGGGCGCTGCTTGGAGAATTCCCTACTGATTTAGATATTGAAGCGATTCGCCAAGTCTTAGAACCTGATTTAAATTTTCTCTCTGACTTAGACTCTATCGACATTAATGCGGATGAACAGCTCAAAAAAAGTGCCGTCGCCCGTTATGCTGCCAAACAAATAGTTAAAGACAGCGCCAAAAAAGCTGGTAGAGAATTTCTTGATTTACCCTTATACTGGTTTCCTGATTTCCTCGAAGCTTGGAAAGGTGATGGTTCTCTAGGGTGCAAATGGGGTGTACTGAGCATTTATCGCCGTGACACCAAGCATACTGACTTGGCGAACTCTGCCAAATTTAATATTTACCTTGATGCTACCCTTAAAGCCTACCAGTTGAAATTGAAACTTAACTACCACGAACCCGTATTAGTCATCGAGCAGTCACGCCCTGACTACAGCAATTTAAAAGTGGTCAACGTCACTGGGCTGGGTAAACTCTCCAAAAATCGCTCAGACTCCTTAACCGAACGTGTTAATGCCCTCAAAAAAGCATTGCAACTGCTTCACAAACAACTCGGCATTATCGAGTGGAAACAAATTGCACAAGAGTCAGTTGAGCGCATTGAATATGGTCACTTTGTCGATGGTCGTGGTGTTAACAGATTTAGCGATGCTGATGCTCTTGCTAGTTTTGGCATTCCCTACCAAAACATCGGCTTCCTAGCCGCCCATTTTCAAGTTATGACTGGTGAACCAGTAAACCTGGAAGATTCTAACAGCATTTTCCAAAAGTATCTCATTGAATTGATCAATGCCGAAATTATCCAAGAGATTGGGCGATTACGCGCTCACCGTCGCCCAACTGAAGAACTTACTTTTTACTTCTGCGCTGACTATGACCTCAGTTTTCTCTTAAGCGAACTACCAGGCGGGAAATTAGAGGTTGTCGATGCCTGCGATTTCTGCACGGAAGCGGGTAGCCGCGAGCAGCAGACGGGACACGCCATAGTCAATGCCTTAACACAACTTTGGCAGTCACAAGAGAAAATTGGCCAAGAGGCTGTAGCTAAAATTGCCAACATCAGTCAAGCCTGGGTGAGCCGATTTACCAAACGCTTTGGCGGCTGGGCTAGGTTTAAAAAAATATTACTCCTGCTATTAGACACTCTTTATAGCGGTAGTAATAAAAATTTCACAGACTTGGGCGAAGACGAACAGTGGCTGGCACGAGAATATTTCCCCATGTTGTGTAAAGAACCAGAATTATTACCCTCGGATGTGTTAGACGAAGTGGCGCAAGTTGCCAAAATTATTGGTAGTAAAGCGATGCGCCGAGTTTTGCACTTTTGTAGTCCTCAAGTTAGGGCTGACCTGCTAATGGCTGCGCTTGAGTGTTTGCCCACAGAAATTTACAATGATGAATTCATTCTAAGAGCCGTTGCCCCAGTCCAGCAGAAAGGTGGTAACACATATATCGATTACACCGCGGCTGTAGAGCTATTTACCGTTTAAGATTAATGCCAAGGAGTAATGATGATGTTGTTTATGTTCGTACCTGTGTACCCAAGGATATTCATTTGCGATGTTAACTAACCACACGCTCCCTTGCGGAACAGTGTGGGTAGTTCACGTGGTTGGAAGAACAAAAAGAATAAGAGGACATTTACTATGGTTGCAACCGCACCACTCGCAGAGACTAGAACTTTGCTTGAAAACATTAGCTGGCAGACATTTAAAACCATGCTAGCCGAGATGGAACAAGGGCGCAGCTACCGACTTGCTTATTACAACAACATGCTAGAAATTATGACCCCATTAATGCCACATGAAAACTCCAATCGTCTAATTGAGGTTTTTGTTGGGGTGTTGTGTGAAGAGTTGGGGTTGGAAATTAAACGGGCTGGCTCCCTGACTTTAACGCGGGATGATGTGGAACGGGGGGGAGAGCCTGATAGCAGCTACTACATCCAAAATGAATTTTTGGTTAGAAACAAAGAAACCATAGACCTAGCTATTGATCCACCACCAGACTTAGTGCTAGAGGTCGAATACTCCAGACCAAAAGTAGACAAGTCAAAAATTTACACTGCTATTGGTGTGCCTGAATTCTGGCGCTTTAACGGAAGTGTATTGCGGATTTATGTGCTTAGTGACGGGCAATACTCAGAGGTTCAATTTAGCCCTACATTTGGTTCAATACCTGTGAGGGAAATTCCCCGGTTTCTTCAACAAGCCAGGAAGGACGGAGAAAACGCTACTACCCGCGCTTTCCGCACTTGGATCAATGGGTTCCGCCTTTATGAGGACAAATGACCGATACAACCTTAGAAACCCAGAAAAACGACGCTTACCGAATTGAGCTAATTTTGGCAATCACCACCAGAGTTTGAAAGAGATTCTGGCTTGTTTTGACTGCGACTATTTTTTTTCACTTCAGCCAATAAAGTTTTAATCCGACTACCGCTTAAATTAATCCCCAGACCACGCAACATCTCAGATATTTCATCAAACGTATAGCCGTATTTATCAGAGGTCAATTTCTCAATGTACCTCCTCATTTGACGCACAGTCTTAATAGCCGCAAGTGAGAAGCGTTCTTTTGGTTCCAAATCTTGAAGAATATTAATCGCCTCATCAATCTTGTTTAGAGGAACTCGCTCATTATTTTTCTGCTTACTCATACTTATTAAATTAAATTGATGCTGATTGCAATCTCTCCCCTAATCTACTATTTTCTAGAGGTAGCGAAATTCAATTCTAAAAAAGTTAAAAATACTGTAGTCATTTCAAAGTGGTTACAGTATCGAAACAGCGTAAGTCTACCACCCGTGATTCACACCCCTGATTTTTTCGTTGTGTAGTCCAGCCTGCCCCTGGTCGTTTTCTCCCCTCCCCCAAAGCCCCGGCTGGAAGCAAGCCATGCCTCAAAGCTTACGCTTTGCCTCGCTGCGCTCGGACGGCGGCTTGTTCAAGGGGGCGCACCCCCTTAAAAAACCCCGCGTCGATTGGTGTTCAAGTCCTTGGTTATGGTCAATCGCAAGCAGTCAAAAAGACTCGTCAGAAAACATTTGTTCTCACTGAGATTGAGTGAGATTGAGTTGGACTTGCTTCGGTTGAAGTCAGCAGATGCGGGAATGTCAGCGAGTGAATTGATGAGGCGTAATGGATTGCTGCGACCACTGCCTAAACGGCTGAGTAGAATTAGCCTAAAAGCATATTGGGAATTAGGGCAAATCGGTAACAATTTAAATCAGCTTGTCAAAGCCACAAACACAGCCATAAAAATGGGGCGTACTCCACCAGCCAACCCAGAACTGTTAGAAGAACTTTTAGAAGTGTTGCATCAGTGCAGACGGGACATTGCACAAGTTGAGACAGAGGATAACGACTGGGAGGAAGAGAACGAAGATGATTGGCAAGCAGACGAAGGGTAGAGGTTTTCGCAAGCTGTTGGATTATTTACACAACAGCGAAAATGCCAAGCTGATTGGCAGTAACATGAGTGGCAGAAATGCTAGAGAATTAGCTAGTGAATTTCGGCTATCTCGACAACTAAATCCAGATGCCGAGCGTGTGGTTTATCATGTCTCATTGTCAGCAGCCAAGGGTGACGTAATTTCTGAAGATAAATGGTGTTAAATTGGCAATCGCTACATGAAAGAGATGGGTTTTGATGCCAATCAATTTGCCATCTTTCGCCACGAAAACACCGACGATGATCATGTCCACATTGCCGCCAGCCGAATCAGGTTAGATACAGGTTTACTAGTCGATGATTCCTGGGATTATGTACGCTCTGAGAAAGTGCTGCGACAGATTGAAATTGACTACGATTTAGTGCAAGTCCAGGGCAGCAGAGAAAAACTGAATCGCACACCTAGCACAGGACAATTCAGGCGCATTAAACGAGAACAAGAAGAATATGATTTAGGTGAGCGCGACACACCATCAGACAGGAGTGTTAAAGAGCTAGTTCAGCAGACAATTGACAGCGCAACTGTGGGCAATCCTCAGATGCCTAAATTGATTATGCGGTTGCAACAAGCTGGCATCAGTGTAAGGACAGGATTTACCAGGAATGGGAAGTCAAAAGGTATTTCTTATGAGAAAGATGGAATTGCTTTTAGTGGTACACAGTTAGGTGCAGCTTATACCTTCCCCGGTTTGCAGAAACATCGCGGTGTTGACTACCAACTAGAGCGTGATGATGAGCGCATTAGTCAACAGCTATTAAACCCAGCTAAACCACTCCCAATTGAGCAGTTAGAAAAGCAATTTCTTGAGCTTAAACAGAAACAACTTCAGCCCCAGTGGGAGCCACCAGCAGAGGATGAATCTCTTTGTCAGGTATTGTACAATTACCTGAGCGAAAAACGTTTTCTACCTGATTTTCTTTTAGAAAGATTGCGCCTAACTAAGTTGGCTTATGTCTCGCAGCAGCGTCAGATTTTGTTTATCAAGCGTGATTTAAATGGTGAGAAAACTGGTGCATTAGTTTGGCCCTACCCGGAGCAAGATCATCGCACTGTTGAGTACAACCAAAATGCTTCTGTAACACCGGGTTGGTTTTATATACAGTTGGCCAAAAACCCCCAACAAGAAACTAAAAATGTCCTCCTGTGTTCTACCCCAATTGATGCGATGTCAGCAGCAGTATACGTTTTGTTGGCATCCCAAGGACTACCAGAAAAGAGAACCATGTTTATGGTGGCTGATGACCCCAATAATTTACCACTGGAATTTCTCAGAAATACCAATCAAGTTATCCTGGCATTTAATAATGATGACCACGGAAATCAAACGGCTGATGCCGTATTAGAATTGTTGCCCCAAAGTAAAAGGCTGAAAACGGTTAATCCTGATTGGAGCCAAGAATTAAAAGCTCATTACAGGGAGGAGCAGGAAAAGCAGAGACAGCGAGAGCGTGGTTTTAGCCTGTAGCTGGGACGTGCAGACCGAACTCGTTGCCGCTGTCGCTCGACTCATGCGGACTTCGAGACGGGCAGAATGATCACTGGTTGTCCCGATGTCTAATCTTAAGCAACAATTTACAATTTAATTAGGTTCATCAGGAAATATCCTCAATAGTAAATTTATAAGATATTCCTGAAGTCAAGATTTTAAAAGATAAGTATCTTGAGAGAATTAATTATATTCTGATTTCTTCGCTAGCAAAGCGGTTAAAATCAAGATCTGTATAATTAATTCTTTACGATTACTTACAAGGGAGTTACATTATCTGGAGCTTTATTAGCTACAGCATTGTTACCTTGTGAACACTTAATTAAGTTTGTGCTTGCATCTTGACACAAGCATTTTTGAGAGACGTTAGGAATCTGGTAGCTGTGTACAAACCAACTGCCAAGGATGGAAACTAGAGACGATAAAATCCCCAGTAGAGCAAGGATCATTTTGGTTCGTATCTGAACCTTCAGCATAATTCGTGCGGAATCCTCACCTTTCTTTCCATTAGGCGATATAATAGGCATATTGAGTCTAAGCCTCATTCAATACTACTACAAAGCAATTTGCATCTATAGATAAAACGAGCAAAACGGGCAGAGGTATAATGTTGCAGCATTATGCCTTTGTTTGTTTTACTTTGATATTACCGTAACACAAAATTATTGGTGTTGTGAAAAAAAAACCAAAATATTTTTGTGTTCTTTTCTTTTTGGTGTAATATAGATTTAGTCTCTTAACCTAAGTCTAAGGAAGCTACAATCCGGATACTCATATCTGGTACTTAACCATGTAATCGCAGTCAAGCTAAAAAAAATACAATAAAGCTACCAGATTTTTATGAGCTTTTATCTCTAAATCAACGGTTGTGCTTTATTACTTAGTAATAAAATTACATCAGTTTTTATTGTTGCTAGATTTAAGAATAGATACAAACTGTTCGCATAGTCAGCAACACTGTGCAATATACTTATGAGCGAAAATAATAACCCTATCTCAAGAATTGCTATCCTACGCAAAAACCAAGGATTAACTCAGTCAAAATTAGCAGAATTGATAGGTGTTACAGAAAATACAATTCAAAATTGGGAAAAGAGCAAAGGATTAGAACAACTAGAAAAATTCATAAAACTTTGTAAGGTATTAGGCTGTAATAAATTATCCGATCTGGTGGATTATCAAGATGATTTATCACTAAACAAAATATATACATTACGAGAGCAATGGGGAACTTCAGATTTAGTTAAAGACCTTGATTTTAGAGAAAATAAAAAGGGAGTTAGTAATGACTGATTTTCATGATGCAGGGTTTAAAAATACACAAAAAACAAAAATATTGCTCACTTTTGATATTATTATTGAACTTTTACTTAATCGGCAAGGGCGTACTGAAAATATTGAAATTTTAGTAAAAAATGTAGATATTTTTAAAGTTTATGTCTCAACATTAACTTTAGAAAAAATTATTTATTATGATAGAAGGTTTAATAATGATAAAGACTTAGGGAATAAAACTGTGTCAGATATAGAAGAAGTGCTAAAAATTAATCGGATTGATATTACCCAACATATGATGCTAGAAGCTCGCAAGTACCCATTAGATTATGAGGATGCTCTAGATTTGGTTTGTGCGAAATTAGTAAATGCTGATGTAATTATAACTTTTAATCCAGATAAATTTGGAAAAACAGATATACTTACTTGGGACATTAAAGAGCTATTACACTATTCTTTTATAACTCAAGAATCAACTAATAGAAAAAAATGGCCAATACGACAATATTTTGGAGATATGATTAAAGAAATTAAAAATCGCAGAGCCAAATAAATAAGATTATTCACTTTTAATAAAATTACTTATTGCGCTCTTTGTTATTTTAGTATAGCTTCTCAAAAAAGCATAAATAATAAACAGTAATTATCGGGAGTGATAAAATGTCTATCTCAAAACGCTTCCAACAAGCTATTGAACTACACATAGCAAAAAATGTAATTTTTGCGGAAGAAAACCATACTAACATTCGTCCTCCACTTATATTAGGTATTCATGGCCCTTCAGGAGAAGGAAAAACCTATCAATGTAATAAAATTTTAGAGTTTAATAAGATTGAAATTTTTTTAATATCTGGTGGAGAATTAGAAAGTGACCAAGCGGGTGAACCTGCTCGCTTAATACGAGATAAATATAAAGAAGCAAGTAGTTATATGATGAATGAGCCAAAAGGATTAGCTGTAGTTTTAGTTAATGATATAGAGACAGGTATAGGAAACTGGGGTGAGTTAGTTCAATATACAGTAAATAGACAAACTGTTTTCGGTGAGTTAATGCGTCTTACTGATTTTCCAAATGTTTTAGAAAGAGAGTTTATAAAAAGAGTACCAATTATAATTACGGGAAATGACTTTACAAAACTCTATCAACCGTTGGTAAGAGCTGGGAGAATGGAAGCTTTTGAATGGATTCCAGAAAGAGAGGAAAAAGTAAGTATAGTTGGTCATCTATTTCCAGGTTTGAATAAACAAGAATGTTTAAAATTAATAGAAGAACTCTCATTTAAAGCATTAAATTCCGGTACATTATCTACACATTATAAACTTTTACCAATTGCGTTTTTTTCCTATTTGCAATCTTGTGTATATGATAACCTTATTGAGAAAGAAATAGATAAACTCGGTTTACGTAAAACTATACAATTCAGGAAAAAAAACATTAATATTCAAAATGATAATTTAAATGAATTAATTGAAATAGGAGAGAAAATAATTAAACAAGGAAAATTACTAAATCATTTAATTTAAGGTGAAAAAATGGCAAGAACAAGAACAAAAACATCAACATCAACATCGACTATCACTAAGACTAGATTGCAATGGATAACAACACAAGTTGTTATCGCTCTACGTAGAGCTTCAAGTATTAATAAAAGCTATTTAGATGCAATAGAAAAAGCTATCTTAAATCAGTGGATATCTAAACTGTCTATCTATGGATTAAATAGTGATAATTTATGTCAAGCACAACTTATCTTAAAAATTGATTGGGATCGCCATAAAGCGGAAATATCTAAGGGTACAGTAACTGTCAGTATAGGAACTGAGAAATGGATTGATGAGACAGCTATTGAACTAGATGCGTTATTAAAAATGTTTAATACATATGTCACAAATGAAAATCTTACAACTGAAGTTAGAACTTGGTATGCTCCAGATTTGGATGAAGATAAACTTAATAAAGAACTAGGATGGAAAAAAGCCGAGCCAATTCAGTGGGCAAAAGGAGATATCCTTGAGCAAACCAATCAAATAGAAGAAATGCCGGAAATGTGCGTTGGATTGACTGTTTTAGATTTATAAATGTTCAACCAAAAGTTTACTATAGCCTTGATTTGTTACTCTAAGCAGAGGAAAAATAGAAATCAGCATAGTAAGATAATTACCAATGGATTGAAGTTTAGTAAATCCTAAAGATAATTGAGGAAGAGGAAAGACAGCGAGATAGAAAAACTGCTTGCACAACTAGAGGCACTGACAACTGTTGAGTAACTTCTGATTTCTACTGTTCCTCGTTTTAGTAGTTATATTTCTACCTGAACAAAAATAAAGCAACGTTTTGCGGTGGATTCTGGATATATAGGCTTAGAAATTTCTTGAATAGTTTTCAAAGATATCCCGGCACTGAACATCTGCGTGAGGACATTCAGAACAATTCTAAAGTGAGCGAATTTTGTCAATACGTCTTTGAGTATAAATATATTTAAGATTTGCATAAGAATTATAATCGCGAGGATTTTACTACTTTTACTTCTGACTACAATTAATTGAACAGAAAGTAGATTTTGCAACGCAAACGAGAACCGTTATAGACGATATTTAATATTTTGTTATGAGTTTTGATATGATCAATAACAATTAAATTCGACAAACGCTGGTTTACACAAAAATGTCACAAAGTATACTCCAGTTTTTGAGAGACCCCATTTGGCAATTTATTCTTGGGGTGATGGGTATTATAATCTCTGTAGCTATCTCAATATATATCTATAAGAAGCAAAAACCTAGAAAGCAAATTACTTGCCGGGTAGTTTCAGTTGTTCCCCTTTTTAATTTAAAAGAAAATTTCCAAGGGAAACTGCAAGTTTTTTTTGAAAATCAAAATATAGAAAATATATTCATTGCAACAATAAGAATATACAACTCTGGTAACACTCCAATTGAAACTTCTGATTATGAACTTCCTATAACTTTGAATATAGGAACTAATAAGCTTCTGACTGCTGAAGTATTGGAAACTAATCCACCTAAAATTCCTGCCTCTGTCAAAATTAATGACAATGGAATAGAAGTTAGCCCTGTTCTTCTAAATCCCAATGATGCTTTAATGATTAAGGCAGTTATGGATCAATATTACGAAAGAGTTAATGTTAATACTCGAATAGTTGGCATGAAGCAATTGCAATTACTTGTACCAGAGCAATTTGAGAAAAATGTTCTTCGGGATGAACATTTAGTAAACTTGATTGTTTATTTAAGCGCAGTAGTTACAATAACTACAACGGTACTATCTCTCCTCTCGTTCTTTGTAAAGTAAAGAACTATATTCGGGCGTTCTCCTAAAACCCAATCACAGAAACCGCCTTTCGCTTCTGCTCTGGCGTAACCTCCAGATAACGCTGCAACGTCCTCAGATCGCTGTAACCTGAAATTTCTTGTATAGTTCTCAAAGGTATTCCCGCGCTTGACATCTGCGTGAGGGCAGTTCGCCTAAATGGATTGCTCAACTATGTGTTGGACTTTGGCATTTGCTTTTTTGGGCAATTTATTTAAATTATCGCGTCTCCCCAAATTCCTTGATATATTCCACCAACTCTTTCGTATGCCCCCCTTCAGAAATTCGTCCCAAATTCCCTACCAAAATAAACAATTCTCGCGCTCTACTCACAGCCACATTCAGTAGATTAGGCCGCCGATTAATAACCCTCTTGTGTCACTTGCGGAAAACAATAATCGGAGCGAAACTCTGAAACTTTGATTTGATAAAGTTTTGAGCTTTTATTTTCTAACAGAAACTAAAATTTATAGCCAAAAACTGAAAAGTAAAGCTCTCAAAGGCTTTCAGACATTGGCTTTTCCCAAAGTGACAGAACAGGGATAAACCAAAGACCATCACTTGATTGACATTGGCGAGTTGAGAAAATTATCACTGATTTTTGTCCACCTTGGAACGTGTGAACTGTGCCAATGCTCTGTGATGAAAAATCTGGCCAACGAGATTGTAAGCGTTGAGTAAGGGCATTTACTTGACGACGATAAGGTGAAATCACGCCTATTTCGTTCTCAGAGTCAGGATAATTGAAGCAGTAACCCACCCCTAATAACTCCTCAATTAACGCTTCTACTGCATCAACTTCCGCCCAATTAACGTTGTTCTCAAGTTTTCCTTCCACATTGCAAGCAATCAGATTAGCACCCAACCGAGAAGCTTTCGCTTCAGTTTTGATGATCATGCTCGTCTTGCTCCCTTTGAGCTTGTATTTGCTCAACAACAGTCAATAATTTTTGCCTAGCTGACTCCCATTCATCGTAATTAAACGTTTCTTTGGCTAACCAGTCGAGTGCAGTTTGTAAACTAGGTAAAACTTGAGTGTCAACTAAATCCCTTGACCCTCCTGATAAATAGAAACGGTCAGAAGGAAAGTTGCTGGCTAAAATTTTCTCAACGTTATTTACAGCATGGTTGTTAGTGCTTGTTACCACAGTTAGGTTACTTTTATCTTCACCCGTTGTTGCTAATTGCACGGCTCGATGTACCACTTGCTGCGCTATCTTATGTAACAGCAATGTTGTCTTGCCATTCCCTGGTGGCCCAATCACAGCAGTAACAGGTTGAGCCTTAGAATGTTTGAGAGCTTGTGCTTGATAGTCATCTGGCAGTGAATTGGGAAAAGCACCCAAAAAAAGCACTTCATGCTCAGGTGCTTTTGGTTGTCCAAACAGATATTCGTAAGCCGGATGTCCGGGGATTGCCCAACTCCAGTTATTTTGTTCGCTGATTTTCTGAAAATCTTTTTTGAGGTTGTGATTAAAAGGAACGTAGTCAAAATTTAGGAGATAAGGGAGAAGTTTTGACCGTACCGGAGAGGGCGGTAATTCAATCAGTCCCATAAAATCTTGTAGCGTCTTAAAGGGACGATTGAAAGTAGTTTCGAGAAAAACTTTCAGCCCTTCCCTTGTAACTAAAGACTCAGCCGCTTCTTCCTCTAGTCCGTACCAATTTACTCATCTCCTAGCAATGCTTCAAGCTTGTTTAAAAGATTTACTAGCTGTTTTTGTTTACGAGGTTCTTTCCAAAGCTGACGCTTTTTAATGCGCTGCGTGATATTTTTGAGTCGTTCTGGTATTTGGTTAGATGTTTTAGATTCGGGTGGTGGTTCAGAAGGAGTGTTGGCGATGATTTGTTCTTTGATTTGGCTTAAAGACCAATCGGATGCTATTGCCCTTGACAAGAGTTCTTGTCGCAGTTCTTCATCTTTTACTCGTGCCAAGGCTTGGGCTTTGGTATATTCCAACTTCCCTTCTCGCAGTGCCATTAAAATTTCTTCTGGCAGATTGAGCAAAGGTAAACGCTTGGTTGTGAACGATAGCCAATTCATCAGCCCCAGGCTATCAAATACCTGTTGTACCGTTTGAAATTGCTCCGAATCCCCTTTAGGAGAAACGTTTCTCCTAGATGAATCTAATGAGTCTAGTGACTGCTGCTCCTCTTTGCCTTGAACGTTTTTCATTCGGTACAGTAAAGATTTGACGGCTTCTACATCGGATTTGAGCCGGATTGCCAACAGGTGTAAAATACCTTCAGTTTCTTCAACAGGGTTAAGGTCTTCTCGTTGCAGGTTTTCAATCAAAGCCAACTGAAACGCTTGCTCGGAGGATAGCTCACGCACAACCACAGGCACAACTGAAAGTTTTACCTCCTGTGCTGAGAGGTAGCGTCGTTCTCCTGCTACTAATTCGTATTTCCCTTCACCAACTGGACGCACCAACAGAGGTTGGAGGATGCCATGTTGTTTGACTGACTCTGCTAATTCTTTTAATGCTTGTGGGTCAAAATATCGCCTGGGCTGATGTTCGGGCAGAACTATATCTTCAAGTTTGATAGTAGTTTCAGTAGCTGGTGGTGTTTCTGCATCTGGTGAAGATAACCAAGGTGCAGGGGGCGAAGCTGTAATTTGACCCCCAAAGGGTTTGTCAGTTTGCTTGCGTCTTATCACAAAGCCTCCAAAGCCAAGGCGATTTCAGATAGGATAGCGACTACAGAATGTTTAGGGTCAAACACAGCTAGGGGCGCACGTTCTTCTGTCGCATCGACAAAAGCGGTTGCTCTGGGGATTGCTGGGAAAATCCGACCCCAAGCCGAAAGTTGTTCAGTGATAGCTGCCAATGCTCGTTTATCGGCTGAGTTCTGGTGAGCATAGCGAGTGGGAACAAACCCTGCTATTTGGATTTTGCGGTTGGCTTTATTTTTTACGTGCGTAATAGTTTGCAATAATTCGTCAGTTCCCTCAAAAGCTTTAAGATGGGTTTCGACTGGTACGAGAACGTGTGTAGCCGCGACTAGGGAGATATAAGAAAGCAATCCTAAACTGGGGGGACAATCTATAAGGATGAAGTCGTATTCATCTAAAACGAATTCAACGGCTTCCTTGAGGCGCAAGTCACGCATGGCAGCACTGACTAACTGCATTTCGGCTCCACTCAGGACTCGGTTAGCTGGAACCAAGTCCATACCGTGAATGTCTTCATGAATTGGTAAGGGCTGCTCGTTGATAATGGCATCAGCAACCGTTTTTTGTAACTGAGATGGCACTAACCCCATAAATTTGGTTAAGCTTGCTTGGGGGTCTATATCGATGAGAAGGACACGATGTTCTCGTTTTACTAGGTGGTATCCCAAATTTTGGGTCAGTGTCGATTTGGCGACACCACCCGCCTGGTTAAACAGGGCGATAATGCGGCACAGAGAGTTAGAAGTTGACACTGGCGCTTAGTTCCTAAAAGATAGGATGACGTTCGGTCAATCGGCTCGTTTTTCTTTTTTAGTTTACGTGTATTAGATGAAAAAAGTTTTATCTTAAATAGAAATTGCCCTTCTAGTTTATATAACTTTAGATGTTGTCGTGGTTCCTACCGCGAACTGGATGATCGCTACGCTCGATTAGGCAGTGCTGGGGCGGCAAGGAGATTACGAGTGAGCAACAGGCAGCCTCGCAAGCCACCCCATCCCTACGCCTAATCGCATCCAGTTCTTAATTTCTTAAATAAGTATTAAATAAGCTCGACTTTATCCATTTTCGGGTCATCGTGGTCGGGTAGCGATATAACCCCGCTACCCGACCACGATGACCCTTATTGTGACAAAAGTTCAGCTACTCCTATTTTGCACTTCTCCGTACAAACCCAGGCAAAGTAAAAAGATGCGCGAAGTCGCTACCTGATTTTTATTAGCTTTTATCGCGCTTATCAAAGGTTTTAGTTTAATACAGAGCAATTAAATTACATGTTTTCTTGTAATTTAATTACATCAACTTTTATTGATGCAAGATTTCCGGCTATGTATTTAGAATATAATTTTAACTTAATTAAAGACTATGGAGGGGTGCTTGTTCTACCATTTAAACCGATTTTCATACAAAGAATTAGAATTTCGAGTTTATTCAGATGCTCAAGGTGGTAACGGTAGGTTAGTTTTAGAAGATATCATCCAAATACTACTAACAACATCTAAAGACAGACGCGATCCTTTGGTAGTCACAAAAGAAAAAATTGAATTATCAGGTGTTGAAACGCTTGAATATAACGGGTTACACCTCATTGATAATATACAGTTTCTTGATTTATACAAATATTGTGATGACCTTTCAAATAGTGCAGGTCACACTGACTATCATGCGTTTGGTGAGTTAATTACCTCTCAAGTTAGCGATTTGATTGATAGAAAAATGGTTCATTTGGGAAAGATTGCTTTTCAAATTCCCAAATGGGTTAAATATGTTGAAGAAAAAGCCATTCTCTTTGAAGATACAGAAAAGATTAAAATTCGGGAATGGTTAGACAAAGTTTACAAAATAAATGTTGATTGGGTAGCTACCATTCTGACGTATAAAGTCCAAATCATGATGGCTATGGCATACCGCTCAACAAGCGGTGAACGTCCTGAAAAAAACGATAATTCCGCTAATATCTTCACGTTAAAGGATTTTGCTCTTATCGCCCCTGAAGTAGATAAAATGCTATCCGGGGAAAATTGGGATTGGTTTAAAGACGCGGTAGATAATAATCAAAAAGTCAGAAACTCAGTTCAAAAAGCCAAACAGGCTGTAAAAGATTTAAAGGTAGCTGGTAAACCTAGTGATGCGATTATCAAGGATGTTTGGGATGTAACTCCCACTTCTCATATGGTTGATAGCGAAGGGAGAAACTATCTGTATGAAATTTTGCAGATTTTTGTTCAAATAGTTCCAACTCCCAAGTTTTAGGGGACATGAATGTTTTCAGAAGAAGACGCCGTTAAAGTCCTTCAAACTAATAAGCTAAATCCAGAAATACATCAATATGGTAATCGAAAGACAATTGTAGCTAAACTACATGATGGGTATTCTCTAACAGTCAGGCAAGATAGCGCTAACCCGGAATCATTATGTGCATATTTTAAGCGTAGTGCTAACGTCTTAGTATCTTGGAATAAAGTTAACCAAGAATCCCTGGTACTAGCAATCAGACATATAAAAGAAATAGTAGGACTGACAACTAAACCTAATAAATGGTTGCTGGCGTTGGGTATTGCAGTTTTCTTATCGTCACTGGGCGGGGCAAGCTTCATAATCAGCGCTAGATTAACAAGTTGTAAAAATCAGAGTTACTTAGAATTACCACTACAACGATTTGAGTGATCAGAGTGATTATCTTTATAACGGCTATGACTAATTAACGTGAGTTCGACGAACCTAAAAAGCTACCGCAGGCAAAGCAGGTAAAGCTTTAGGGTTAAGATCCAAAGAAGGTTTTTTCTCTTGGTAGGTGTAAGCGACTAATCCAGCTAAAAGGTTAACCATAAAATTGAGTACACTCCGATGTCTTGAGTGTTCGACTTGGCAAATGTTCTTAAGTTGGTCATTGACTGATTCAATTACAGCTCGCGCCGCATGGCAAGATTTTATCCATCAAGGGAACTAACTTATTTTTCATATTCTTTTTGAGCTTTGTGATTAGCTGCAAGCCTCGCTCATAGAGTTCCTCAAAAAGTTTGTGTGAAATATAACCTCTATCACCAAAAAGTTTACCCACAATATCTTGTGTCATAATATTTTTCTCGTAGTAGTCCATGCCAAAGAGTTTTTGAAACATTATTGGCTGTTTCATTATTTTTGAGTTTACGCTTGAATGAAATTATGAGGCTCACTAATTCTCATTAAAAATTCTTTAACTTTTGGATATTTGGAATCTCCTTCATGAATTAATTGGATATATTTCGTGTTTCCTTGAAGACTTTCTTTAAAAAGAATAGCCAGGCTATTTTTTACTTGATCTGAAGGAAGTTTGCTGCTGATAAAATTTATAGTTTGTCCTATGTCAGGGTTTTTTTCATTTTTTTCATATTCAATTATGTATAATATTCCTCGTTCTTTAAAAGCAGGCTGTCTACTTTTTGTTTCAATTGTCTTTGGATTAATATACTTAAATTCTTTTGTCTGATTTCGTTCATTTTTCTTTTTCAAGATTTCATTAACTAACTCACATAACAATTTTGGATAAATAAAATCTTCGATTTGCCAATCATGATTAGCAAATTTAGCATTTGATTCATCGTTACTCTCTCCCAGATAATTTGGTACTAACTCTTTATAAATTTGCAAGTATTTATATTGATTTATTTTAATATTTTGGAAAATTTCTCTACCTTTATTGTCATTGTCTAATAATACAAGCAAGTTAGGTTTATTATTTTTATTATAGTAAAATGACTGATAAAAATCTAAATATTTTACAATATTATCTGCCCCATTAGCAGAAATAATTTTAGGGACAGATAGCCCAAAAAAGCGACATAAAGTTTCTATATAAATTTTATCCGCACTTCCTTCCACAATTATGTTGTAGCTATCTAGTAGTTCATAGTCTAATTCTTCAATTCCTAGATAATTTCTGATTTTGCAAGTGCCGTCTATTTTGTCAATTTCAACTGCTTTAGTGTTTAGACTATTAAACTGTCTTTTTCTTCTTTGATAATACTTCTGAGTAATTTCTAATTCTAATAAATAAACATTATCTAATGTATAGGAATCAATAAATACTGGTGAATGTGTTGTAATAAAAAGCTGTGCTTTGTCTGTAAGCTTTTTAAGATGCTTTAACAGTTTTTTTTGTAATCCTTGATGGAGATAAACATCGGGTTCATCAATCATAAAAATAACTGATTTAAACTTAGTTTTCTCAATAATTCTATGATGCAACAGGATATATGCTAATCGTTGTAAACCAGAACCTTTACCTTCTATATGTTGATTAGACCCATCATTAATAAAGAAAACAATTTCATCACTGATTAAATCCCTAAACTTCTTAATATCTGTATCAATATCAAAGCTAACTCCCCAGTTTTCTCGATATTCCTGAAATAAAGGATTAATTTCATTAGATAAAGTAGTTAAAACTTCTAATAAGCCTTGTGTATATTTCTCAAAACTTTCTTTTAATTCTGATTTAATACCTATAAATCTAGATTTATCATATTCTATATCATAAATATCTTCTATAATGCTATTAATAACTTTAGGAAAAGATATATTGATAGATTCTATAAAAAAGAATTCTATTTTTTTTAAAAAAATATCTATTTCATTTGCATTCATATCCTCCTGGTTAGTTCTAGTGTTACTTTTAAGCTTTTTCCCTGTTGTCTTGTCTAATTCACTCAGATTAAAATGACGTTGAATTCTGTAAACATCATTATCAGGTAACAAGAAATCAATAGATATTTTAGGCGGAGTAGCACCCCCTCGACTACCTTCAAGTTTGTGGAACGGGATATCTGCTTGGGGATTATATTTCTCAGGGTTAAAAAATAAATCTATTGCTCTTAGTGTATTAGTTTTTCCTGTATTATTCTCACCACATATAGTAATAAAGTTATTTTTGTGATTAAAGTCTAGTTTGAGATTTAGAATTGAGCGATATCTTTCAATTTGAATTGTTTTAATTTTAATCATATCTTTTTCCTATAAATCTATAACTCGCCTCTAATTATTTTCATCTCTTCAAATGTTAGATTATAGAGATGAGCAACCCTGTCGTTAATCTCTGATTCCCGCTCTTTTACAACCTGCCTTTTAGCATTAAGACATCTTTGGACTAAAGTTTCGTTTCTATCGCTAGACGTTCGGAATCAGAGCCTGTGCGGAAACTTCTGTTTGTTTAACTACAAAGGGCTGTTTAATGGACATTCGCCTAAAGTACTGCTTGATGTAGCAAATGATATACTAAATGTAATGATAATCACTGTAAAACCTAATGACAATTAGCAATTCATGTCCCATATCGGAACATGGTTATCCACTAGACAAGCAGAGAAGGCGACGATGACATTTATCAAATGACAATTATTCTGTCCGCCGCGTCAATTACTCCCGCCATGTGATCGCATCTTTGCTGAAGATGCATGATTGAGCAAAGCACAAGATATACTGGCAAAGCATTAGTGCTTTAAATTAAGCTGAATCGGTTTAACAGGGCAATCCAATTTTTAGCAGCAGTAGCAGATTATCTAAAGGAGTAGTGTATTAGTGGCGCGTGGTCAAAAAAAAGCCGAACCGAAAAACGGTAACGGAGCAAAATTAAATTTTGAGCAGAGTCTGGGATGCTCCCAGACTCTGTGGGCATCTTCGGATAAGTTGCAGGGTCACATGGACGCAGCTGAGTATAAGCACGTCGTCCTGGGGCTAATTTTTCTGAAATATATTTCGGATACCTTCAGTGAACTTTACAATCCCAGTGACTTGCACAAAGATTTAAAAGCTGATTTTATTCTGGCAAATCCGCCCTGTGACTTTTTATTACCAAAGCTAATATCAGGCGAAATTAAAATTAAGTAAACAACACAAATATTAAACTTAATAGCCGTCTCATCATGTTAACTCAAACAGAATTTGAGGAACTCATAAATGATACTACAAAATGTATAGAGGGTAATATTTCTTGGAATAAAGACGAAGACCATTCTCCTGCTGTAGAATTTCGTTTTGAGGTAAACTCAGATGCTGGTTATCCCCTTTTTGTTAAAGGAAGTTATAACGTTTTAACGCAAACATTGACCTATGCACTCATTCATAGGGCATCTGGTAGGATATATGCCTTAGATTTAGGGAAAGACCACAGAAATCCTGACGGAAATTTAGTAGGAGAGAAACACAAACATAGATGGGACGAGCGTTATCGAGATAAAAAAGCCTATGTTCCATCAGATATAACCGCTCCTGTCACAGATCCAGTTAAAGTATGGAAGCAGTTTTGCGAGGAGTCCAAAATCACCCATAATGGAATTATGCAAGATCCACCACCGTTACAGTTAGATTTATTCTTCTGATGTCTACCCTTTGCCGAGAAATCGCCATAACCATCGGAGAGCTGTTTACCTGCTCAACTGTCAACGACTATATCCGTATCCGCACCCCCTTACTTTACCCAGACGGCGACGTGATCGATATATATCTGAAAGAAAAAGAAGAGGGGAAGTATATCTTGACAGACTTAGGTGAAACTTTGCGTTGGCTAAGGATGCAGACTGTTTCTCCAAAAAGATCAGAAAAACAAGAAATGCTAATAGAAGATACTTTACTTACTTACGGTGTTGAGCGATATAGAGGAATGCTGTTGTTACGATTACAAGGAAAAGAGAATTTGGCATCAGCAGTTACAAACTTATCACAAGCAGCATTTAGAATTTCTGATATTTGGTTTACATTTAAAACTAGAGCATTTGAATCAATTCTTGAAGAAGTAGCAGAGTTTTTGCAAGAGAAAAAAATACTTTTTGAAGCAAATAAAAAGTTCCAGGGACGTTCTGGTCGTTCTCGAAAAGTAGACTTCTATACTCAGCATCGTCACCAGACAGCCTTAATTGATGTTTTAAGTACAGCTAGTACAGCAGCAGCTAATAATAGATCTGATAACGTTTTTACTGTGTGGTCAGACCTGAGCTATTTAAAAGAAGGAAATTATAAGTTCATCTCATTATTTGATGATACTCTTGATATTTGGAGTAGTGAAAATATTTCTCTATTAGAAGAAGTATCTGATGTTGCATACTGGACTAGAAAAGAAGAGTTTCAAGAAATGCTAGTTGGATAGACAAATTATTAAGTTACTAGCAAGATGGTGTGTATAATCACAAACAGTATCATTAACACTTTATTTACCCATTAACCCTAGCCTTATAAGCATGAAAGTTCCGTTCATTCAGCCCTATTCGGATATTGGTGTTGCCACTGTTAACAAGATCTTTGCCAAGGCGTTATGGATATTTAGAGAACAATCTAAGCATGATCTTGGCATAGATGCTCATATTGAAATTGTTGAAGCTGGAGTATCAACGGGTCAACTATTTGGAGTTCAGATTAAGACGGGGCGTTTCAATCGGAATAGAAATGGTGATTTGGTTTTATATGTTAATCGAGAGCATCGTTCCTATTGGCTAAACTATTCCATACCAGTATTATTAACTATTTATGAGGTAGAAACTGAGAAAGTTTATTGGCAACTTATCAATCTTGCCACTATCAAATCAACTGGCAGAGGGGGGTATAAGATCAATGTGCCATGTTCTAATGAGCTTACCCATACTATAGTTAAAGAAATACAGGAAAAACTATTTGATAAAGATTCAAATCTAGCGATAGCAGCTTTACGCAAGTGGTCAAGTTGTCGAATTCTTCCAGAGCCAGGGGAACTCTCCTATTTTGTGAAAAAGATTCAGATCGGAAAAGTTGTCAATGAGTTTTTAGCCTTTATTCTATGTTCAGCGTACATTAAAAGGGAGGAGGTTGAAGCTTGGAGTGATTACTACAATCAAAGCTTTTCAATGCGTCACTTCTTTCAGCATTTATGTGGGCATTCCTTAGTATCAGCTAATGACGAAGAGGAATCTTTTGGAATAAATGATTTGGGTAGTGGCGTTTATCTTAATACACCAGAAGATTTTATTGCTTGTCTATTGATTGATACGAATAAGGAAGGTTTGCAAATTTATGTTGTGGATATTGATGAACCAGAAATTATTTATAAGCGAGTCCCTCCTGAAAATTTACGTGAAGCATGGAAATTATTTGAAGCTTGTGTTGGACTTCTTAGTAACCGAAGACTTGCAGAATTCCATAAAGTGGTAGGCGCAGTATAACACTTCTGGTGCAGCGGATTGACTTAAGCCACTTGTGGTGTTGCAAAGACCAAATAAGCTGTACCCCAATCGTGGTAGCGACATTCTTAAAAGGGCATATCTCAAAATCAAACTTAACTTTTCAATGTCTCTTTAATAGCTCAAAAATCCAAAGCAGAGATAGCGTTCTGCTTCTGCTTTTCAGTTACCCCCAGATATCGCTCCAAAGCTGCCAAAGTCCGATGTCCCGATATCTCCTGAATGTGGCGCAACGGTATCCCGGCATCGCTCATCCTGGTTAACGCCGTCCTCCTAAAACTGTGCGTACTAACCCCTTCAATGCCCAACCGCACACAGGTATCTCTGAGGATTTTGTCAGCACTCACCTTATGGATATGTCCCAACCCATGCCGTCCCGGAAACAAAAACTCCTTGCGGCGGTTGGGGTTGTACTCTTCTAAATACTGCTTAAGCTTGGGATGCACTTGAATTTCCCTGGTGTCCCGCTTGCCCTTGGTGTTGACACTCCGTAACACCAACACCCCTCTAACACCATTGCTGCCAAACACGTCATTTACCGCCAACGTGCAGGCTTCGTTGATTCGGCAAGCAGCATAAAGGCACACGCCGAACAATGCCCGATCGCGTGGGTTGACAAACCCCTCAGTAAATAGGAGATTAATTTGGTCGGGCGTGAGGATTTCCGCCCTGCCGAAACGATTTATTTTCATAGCTTCTAGCCTACATGATCAAAGGCTACAAACACAATCTAAGCGACCGAAACGCCTAATGTTTCGTGAGCAAATCCACCCGATTAACGCAAACTTATACTTCAGCCCGACAGTGCGAACGCTACAACCCGCATCCCAACGTTGGCTGATAAAAATAGCTTATCTAGGCTGCACTATAACCTTTTGCAGGTATAATCCGCACCAATAGTATCTGCTCATGTTGTGGCTTGTCCAATTGTCTACACTGGCGTCTATACCCCCGGTTGATCAATCGTTGCTATCAGTATTGATATCAAAGCTACCTAGCAGCCTTGGATAAATCTGTGCAAAACTGGGCTTGGAAGATGCCTAAAGAAATAGGGCAGGCTTTTATAGCAACTGCGACTAGTCCTATTAACGTATCGACCATCCCCGAAGCCTGCCCTATTTCTAGGTTTCGGCTCCCGTACTTATATATTTTGCCCACATTTAATATCTCTCGTGGAGGTGGCAGCATTCGCATATTGGCGAGTGAAAATTGAGGCAGGCTTCAACACAGATAACCCAATTGGCCAACGAGTAATACCAGAACAAGCCTGCCTCAATTTTTTGTTGTTGTTGTGTAAGAGGATTTTTTTATCTCACATAAGCATACTTTTTATGAAACCCCCGGAGAGCGATTTTCACTTCTGGTCAACCAGAAACAGCAGTCTGCACCAATGTCTACACTATGTCTACACCGAAAACCAAGACTTTACTCTGTGCGATCATCTTGTCCCGTGTGACCAAAACAATGTCCCCTCACCGCATCAGGCACCTTATTGAGAGTAATCCTACATTGAAGCAAAGAATAATCAATGCATTACAGGCGGGTGGCACTGAAGCTTTGAGAGAATTTCTAAGCCATCCTGCTGGCAACTTTGTTATTGGCGCTTTAGCAGATTGTGTTAGGGACTAAGGGATCTCCAAATAATAAAATGCCCAGCCGTCGCTACGAGCAGAAGGGCGAAAGCGCGCTCTACTTTGGGCGGATGCCAAAATATATTTAATACGGCGCTTGCTTTTATTACGAGTAAGTGCCTAAGGAAGGGGAAAATAGCAGATGAGCGCTGTTGACGTGTATACAAGTTAATATGTAATCTTCTCCACATGAAAACAATCGCTATTGTCTCTCGCAAGGGAGGCGCGGGTAAAACAACCCTGGCTGTGCATTTGGCTGTCGCTGCCGAGATTAAAGGCAAGGAGACAGCAATTGTTGACCTTGACCCCCAGGCAAGCGCCGCAGGTTGGGGAGACAGCCGATCGCAAGAAACCCCTGCCGTTGTCTCGGCACAAGCTGCGCGTCTGGCGAAAGTTTTGGAAACAGCTAAAAGTTCAGGTGCGGATTTAGCCATTATCGACACAGCACCACATTCTGAAACTGCGGCTCTTGCTGCGATACGTGCTGCTGACTTAATTTTGATTCCTTGTCGCCCTGCGATTTTGGATTTACGCGCCATTGGTGACACGATTGATTTGGTCAACCTAGCCAAGAAAACAGCAACGGTCGTGCTTAATGCTGTACCCCCACGCGGGGCGCTTGCTGACGAGGCAATTGAGGCGATTAAGGGTTACGGTGTGGCGGTCGCACCTGTCAGGGTGGGTCAACGCGCTGCTTTTGTTCACTCATTGACCGCAGGGCAAGAAAGCGATCGCAGGACATTTCGACCCAGCAGTGTCTAAACAGTTGAAACAACTAGCGTTAGAGCAAGACGCGACCGTGCAAGCCTTACTAGCTGAGGCGTTGAATGATTTGTTTGAGAAATATGGTAAGAAGCCAATTGCTTAAGCATCCTTGCCTTGAATAAGTTGGTCAGGCGTGTCTTCGCCCTACCGGGCGTTGCCCCCTCCACAAAGGATTTTGAATGAGTCGAATAAATATAAGCCTGACCAACTTCGGAATTGCTCAACCCCTAAAGGCTTCGTTATCCAATTTCCACAAGCAGATATCTCACGAAATTTGGGCAAACTAAGCATTAATGCGATACCCGTCTTTCTCGTTGCCGTGCAGCCTTCCTGTTTCTACAAGCATTGAGAGAGCTTTTCGCAAGTTACGAACACTAGGTTTGGAATCTCCCCACTTGCGGCTATTTCTTATCGAGTTGAAGGCGATGGGGACGCTCGTTGCAGAAGCGACAATCAGCACAATTTGCTCTAAATCCTCGTCCTTGACCGTTTCGTCTGGCTCGATATCTTCAACAGGTGCAATTAAGGAGAAGCTATTTTCAAGCTGGCTAATTACAGAGTTTGGCGCGGCTTGATGCTGTTGTACCAATTCTGGAAAGTATTTAAGCAACGTCCGCGCGGGGTCTGGTTGCCCATTTAAGGGGTGCTTTTCAGTTTTGAGCCAAGAGGGTATTGCTCCCAGTTCGCCACCTGCTATAGGTTCACCAAAGTTATTAGGATTAGCCTTGAAATAAGCGCCACTGGCAACATTAATCTTTCTCAGCCCTGAAGCCTTCACGGACTTAGCCACGCAACCAATGAATGAGACTGAGGTTTTAAATGTGTCAGCTAGTCCCGCCGTTGCCTTACCTACTACAGAAGTGAGGTTAGACCCGTGCAGGACAATGATTAGTGTGCCGCCGCACTTAGCAAAACGGCTGAGTAAATATTGAATTGCCCAAGTGCGGTCGCCCTCCTCCAGCAAGGAAAGTAGCCGCATCGCCTCATCAATCACCAGCAATAAGTTCTTGTGGCTATACGGTTCACTGCCGTCTAAGGTTTTCAGAAACTGTAACAACTCATCAGCCACAGATTTATCAGCTGCATCTGAATCTCTGCCGGGGAAGCTTAGAGCAGAGGTGAGGTTACAGGCAAACGGGTACACATCCACCCCAGCAGTGAAGTATTGCACGTCTAAGCTACTATCCAAAGCTTTTGATAATATACTTAGAATCCCCGCTAGAGTGCCTTTCCCGCCTCTTTGAGTGCCGCAGATGGCAACGACTTGCCCCGATAGCATCTCATCGACCTTAAACCCGCCCTGAATAAGACCATCAATCACAGCGTTAGCCCTTTGGTCTAAGGACAAACTAGGCAGCGTGGCTCTTTTAAAGCTTGGGCTAGTGGTATTAGTTATTGGTTGTTGTATTTCGGTTGGTGCTTGTGGGAGTTGCCTAATATCAATGGCTGGGGCTGCAAACTGCCTGATATCTACGGTCGGAGGTAGTTGAGTTTGTGTTTGTGCGATCGCTCTAACCTCTTCATGGTTTACTCTGCTGTCAACAGTTACGTGTTGTAAGTGATCGATCATTGCCTCATAGGTTGGTATTTGTCGCCCTTTGAGCTTGCCGAACCAGCCAAACATCCAACGATAAGCGTAAAAGCGCTTCCCTGGATCAACTTGGCTCAAATACTGACTGATATTTTCAAACTGGGCATGAAGAAAAGCATATTCCTCTGCCTCGGAGCGTTCTAGGAATTTAACTGTATCAGCGAGATGATTAGCTTGATATTCTTGTCTAGCGTCAAAATCACCCATTCTGGAAAGAGCATCTATGAAATTGCCGCGTACAAAGGGTAATGGGGCAATCTCCTTGGTTCGGGTGTAATTCTCTATTAAAAACCATGCCCAGCCCGCGCCGCCTACTATACCACCTACCAAAGCTAAAGGATTAACCGCATAGCAAACTAAGCCTATCCCTCCAGCTAGCAACCCAAAGACACGAGCAAAGTCCGCCTCACTCTCAGCCTCTTTGGCTTTTTCAAATAGCTGATCTTGCCGTTCTTGCAACCATTCGGCAATGTTCCCCGCCTCTAAGTAAGAAAGGCTAGGATACTGGTTTCTCAAATATTCGGTTTCTTTGGTTGTAATTTTTGGTATATTATTTTGCATAATTTTGTATTCCTTACTTTTATCGCATTTGGCTAGGGAAAAAGAGGGAGGCTTAAAGCAAAGGTGATTTCTTCGTGGGCCGTTCGAGATATCTCGAAACAAGCCTCCCTCTTTTTCTAAGATTCGCCTCGTTATATGTAGAATCCCTCAAAGCTGCCAAAGCCTTGAGGGATATTGTTTCTAGTCCTTAGTCATTCGCCAGACTGCATAGCCCATCTCGCCCGCTGCCATCGTTGCAAGGTTGAAGGCAATACAGCCAATAATTACCATTGGATCTGTGTACTGAAACGGGTTACGCGCTGCAAAAGTGGTTACAAAGTCTAGGGCAGCTACGAAGAATACTGTCATACCAGCACTTTTCTCTTCGCGTACACCAGCAGTCTTGTAGCTCTGCCAAAGTACGCCAGTCAGATCAATTTTGCCCGTTGGCTTGCTTTCTAAGTCGTATTGCATACTGTCTTGCAGTTCGCGCCGCGCCGAATCAGGGTTTTTACCTCTAATGGCTCGTCCTTCAATAACCTGGATACCTACACCCAGCAAGAAAGCTATATAAAAGAACGGATTGAACGCTGCTAGAAGAATATTTGTCCAACTATGGTTTTGCTCAAACCAGGGGAAAATCGGAGGCCCTTGAAAAACTAATTGCCAGACTGAATCCGCACTAATCAGTGATCCGCCAATAAAAAACAATCCGCCTAAAGCTGCTTTACCTACCCCGCCATTCCCGACAAACTGAGCCACAATCGCCCCAGCTAGCCGAATGGGCAATCCCACTACTAACACAATAGTTCTGGCTGCAAAATCGATAATTTCGCCTATACTACGCTTGTTGCCTTGCTTGTTGTCTGCGCTGTGGCTGTTTCCACTGCTAGAGGTATCGCTTTTACTTGCTCGCGAACCTAATGCCATTATTTATTTCTCCTTACTGCTTCAACGTTTTGGACACCTTCACACACGCCATTAACTTTGTATTTCCACTTCCAGACACCCTCCGAGATTTCGCCTATACAGCGCCCTGTTGAGTCAAATACCTGCACAATATCGTCATCTTGGTAAATGGTTGTATCCGGTCTGGGGTTGCGTTTACGGTTGTCTATATAGTTGGTAATTCTGAGTTTTCTTGTGGTAGGCATAACCCCAGCCTCATATAATGCATCACTGGTTTTTGCTCTCTGGGCTATGCGTGAGCGTTCTAGTTGTTCACTGGTCTTAAGGTTTTCTGCTTTGAGGGCTAACTCTGCCTTATATCGTTCCGCTTGAGTATAAGCGCTAATTCTGGGAATTAAGGGGAAAAGCCAAGGCAGAAATATTACACCTACACCAGCCAAGCCTAAATACATCTGCTTTTTGTACATGGCTATTCCTCAAAATGAAGGGCCAGTGCTTCAAGAATCGCTCTTAACAGCCCGATGATTTCATGAATCTCCAACTCATCGTGTTCAAGCGTTCGACTGATTACTTCTTCAGTAGCACCAGTGCGATCGCCCCCGAAGAAGTCACTCAAACCATCTACTAACCTTGCTAGTTCGCCCTCAGTAGCAAGTTCAAGGTCGTAACCCCAAGTCTCATGAATGTCTCGAATTAGAGGATTTTGAATGTTGCAGTACTTTTTTAGAAGTGCCATATGTTTTCAAGGGTGGGTATATTCCCACCCGAAACAGGTTTAATCCATCATCAAAAGTGCTTGAACGAGCCACATCTTTTCGTAAAAGCTTAATTCAGCCTGCCTTTTGACTACTTCATCCGCTTCATCGCTTGCACTCTCATCAAGCCTGTCTGCCAAATGATTCCATCCAAGTTGAGCAATGCGACTGATAAGCCAGCAAGCATCCCCATCTGGGCATCCTGATAAATTTTCGCCCCAAGTCTCAACCATGTCTTTTACCA
>NZ_AJLJ01000458.1 GCF_000317245.1 Fischerella muscicola SAG 1427-1 = PCC 73103 | reverse complement strand
AACATGGAATCTATCGACCGTAACACAAGCGTTTGGACAAATTTTCTCAACTAAATATTTATAGTTTCCTGTCAGATCAATGCTTACTTCTTCTATTTGTGCTAAAACTTCTTCTCCCCATGTTTTCATGATTTTTTCAATTTCAATTTGTTTTCTTTCTTTCACTAATCCTATTAATTTACCGGAGTCTATATCTACTAACACAACAATAAATTTTCCTTGTCCTTTGACCAAACTAATCTCATCTATTCCTAACCGTCTCAAATTTGTGACATCTATAGGTATAAAACTTTCAGCTACATCCTCAATCATGGAATTTACTTCGTCTTCAGTTAATCCATTATTTTTGGCTACGCTACTTTTATTACTATTGATAACTTGTTTAACAATATTTTCTGCATATCGATACGTATAAGTTTTTCTTGCACCTACAAAATTGAACTGTTCACTAAATGTTTTTCGACATTTTTTACATTTAAATCTTCGCCTATTTAAATTTAGTATTACTTCTTTATCTCCCATTGGTAAATCTTTAACTAAATAATTTTGATTTTGGTGTAAATGTTCTGACCTTGTACCACAATGGGGACAAACACCACTTTTGATTTTTTTACTTACTGACAAAAATAACGTGTAACCCTCTTGGAGACTTGATTATACTACTAATTCTGGTAAATTTAATAGTTGAGTCATTATTCGTTTCATAATTTATTATGATTAATTTTATTCAGATAATTATTATTAATTTAGCACGCT
>NZ_AJLJ01000457.1 GCF_000317245.1 Fischerella muscicola SAG 1427-1 = PCC 73103 | reverse complement strand
ATCAGTTATCAGTTATCAAATTACATACATTTACTCTTAACTGTTAAGTGTCAACTGTTAACTGTTAACTGATTTATAACCACCAACATTTATCGAGACATCATAATCAGGAGTCCTTGCTGACCAAGAAGAATTTCTCTAATAAAACTAAAGATACCAACCCAAATAATTGGTGTAATATCCACCCCACCAATGGGTGGAACTAACTTCCGCATTGGTATCAAAAAAGGCTCCGTTGGCCAAGCTACTAAATTAAAAGGCAAACGATTTAGATCTATTTGGGGATACCAAGTTAGAACTATACGAAAAATAAACAAAAGTGTCATCAATCCCAGTCCTAGACCGAGAATCCAAGCTGTAAGGTTAACACCAGTCATGGTACGAGTTTCTCACTCTCTGCAATAAACAAAAAAGCGGGCGGAACTTATAAATTTTGAAGCTTTGTAAAGCTTAATTATTATTTTAGCTAAATGCTATCACCCATCCGCACATATTAAATGGTTA
>NZ_AJLJ01000456.1 GCF_000317245.1 Fischerella muscicola SAG 1427-1 = PCC 73103 | reverse complement strand
CATTGGTGATAGGTTAAGATAAAGCGTATTTTGTCAATCAGTTAAAATACTCAAAATAAACTAAATGAGAATGATAATCGTGCGGGTGGGAGGGGAAGGAAGCGAGCGTTGCTCGCCTCCTTCCCCTCTATTTGATTATCATTATCTTTAGGTTTTTAACAGCCGAAATATGAGACAAAAAAGTATTGTAACGAGAGAATAACTTTGTCAAAAGTGAGTTTCATTATTATTGTAAATTCAGTAATCAAATGCGGTAATGAAAAGCGCTTCTTGACTACTATGCCCAAAGCTGCAAAACGAAACTCCGACCACGCGCAAAAACATCATACTCCTACTATAAATAATCAAGCGATTGCGTCGCATTTAGAAGAGTTACTAACTCCAGCTATCTTT
>NZ_AJLJ01000455.1 GCF_000317245.1 Fischerella muscicola SAG 1427-1 = PCC 73103 | reverse complement strand
TAGTTAATTAGCTCCACATAATTATCAGTTCCTAATTTTATCAATTACTCTGGCACTATGAATTGTTGTAACGAGTAAACTTATTCTCTGCACCCCAGTAGAGATTCCTGACTATCACATAGTCCATTCGACTACCACAAAATTCCAACAGTCTTTTTAATTGCACTACCGAATCCTTCACTCTGCCCAACACACTTACCATCGTGATTCGGTAGCCCAAACGCTCGGCATTCTGAAATAAATAGATGTCGTTCGCCAAATCCTCAAAATACTCTGCTGCACCCGCAGGTAAATCAACCAATGAAACAGATGGAGCCAACAATTTCAAATCATCTTGCAGGGCATCAGCACCACCCCGATGATTCAACTTGAGAGTTTTTACCCCAGGCGGAATATTGTTGTAATGTCTCCACAATTGAGGATTAGAAGCGTCACACTCATAAGCAATGCAGTTGATATTGTGATTTCGGTAAATATCGAGCAAAATTCTGGCTACTATGCTCTTGCCTGTCCCCCCTTTATCCCCCGTACACATCACAATCCTTTTATTTACTGCTGATGGAGCGATTTTCTTCTCAACAGCAGTTCGAGTTTTAATCATAAATCATCTGGGTTATAGAGTTTTGGCTTGAAGGTATGCGATGAACCCTGTAACTTCGATTCTGAGGAGGACTGTGTTTGCGCTTTTGGCTGTGATTTAGCTGATTGTCCTGACTGAGACTTTCTCCTTCCTTTTTTCTCAGATTCACTCCCAGTTAACTCCTGAGATTCAGTAGCTCCCTGGTTAATAGTAATCTCTGAAGCCTGTTCAACACCAGTTTCTTCTGTCTGCTCAACTTTCTTTTTCTTGCGAGTGCGAGTACTCTTTCTCACCTCGCCCAATAAATATTTCAGCCGACTGCCACTAATGTGAATATCTAGCCCAGCCAATAGCTCTGATATTTCATCATAGGTATAATTCTTCTTTAAAGCACCCTCTATGTACCGTCGCATCTGACGAATTGCTTCTTTAGCAGGAACATCAGGCAACTCTTTAGACTTCAATTCCTTCAACGCCTTTATCGCCTCTGGAATCTTGTCTTTGCTTATCCTTTCAGTATCTTGTTCTTGGTGCATTCTCATCGTCACGTGAAATTACTCGTTAATTCTAATATTTCCTCCGTAACTCTGTTAGAAATATATACCACTAAAGAAAATCTGTACTATTTTCTCTTAATAATGCAAAATATATTTACAATTCTCCAATTTCGCCCTATCTTAGCCCTATTCCTCACTCGCTCGTCTTCTCTCGCCCACTGGGCAACCCCCATCCCCCAAACCCGCCCAAAAAACGGGGTTAGGAGCTAGCCATGCCTTTTTGGCTCCGCCAAACCTCGCTACCGCTCGGACGGCAGGGCTGGCTTAAGGGGGACACCCCCTTAAGAATCCCCCACTGAGCTACATTGTTAGTGTCATCAATTATCGAAAACTTTGACACTCAGCTATGAAAAAATGAGGACATACTCAACTAATCTTTGGGTATCACCTCATTAGCCCTTCTCCACGTCTCCCGCATTCCCTCAAATTTATGCCCAAACGTATTAAATTCAAAGCCAACTTCAGAACCCACTCTTACAGCCTCCGATTAAGCGATTTGGAACTTGATTGGCTACGCATGAAAGCAAAAGATGCAGGCATGAGTGGAGCCGATTTAATACGTCGCTTAACTTTTACCAAACCACTTCCCAAAAGAATCAGCAAAATCTCACTCGCAACTTACCAAGAATTAGGAAGAATCGGCAACAACCTCAACCAACTTGCAAGAGTATCTAACACCGCCATCAAAATGGGATACCCGCCACCTGCTAAACAAGAGCTACTAGAGGAACTTTTAGAACTTCTACACGAATGCAGACGACAACTCGCACAAGTCGATATTGATGATGAGGACGACGACTTAGAATCAGAGGATTTTGAGGATGATTGGGAAACAGATTAAGGGCAGAGGTTTTCGAGGTTTATTGGATTATCTACAGTCCAGCCAAGAATCACGATTAATTGGCGGCAATATGAGCGGCAGAAATGCTCTCGAATTGTCCAGAGAATTCAAAGTCTCACGCCAACTTAATCCAGAAGTTGAGAGGGCAGTTTATCACGTTTCACTCTCAGCTGCAAAATCCGACAATTTAGACGATTACCAGTGGTGTGAAATAGCTGATAAATACATGGAGAGGATGGGCTTTGACTGCAACCAATTTACCATTTTCAGACATGCCAATACTGATGATGACCACATTCATATAGTTGCCAGTCGCATACGATTAGACACTGGGAAAGTAGTGCATGATAGTTGGGATTATATACGCTCTGAAAAAATCCTAAGAGAACTTGAAAAAGAATATGAACTAGTCCAAGTAGCTGGTAGCAGAGATAAACTTGCAAGAACACCAACCACTGGACAAGTTCGACGTATCAAAAGAGAACAATCAGAGTACGAACGCGGCGAACGAGAAAACCCACCACACCGCACCATCAAACAACGACTCCAAGAACTCATTGACCGCGCCACAGCTGACCAACCAACTATGCCCCAATTTATTGAACGACTGCAACAGCATGGTGTAGAAGTTCGACACGGATTAACACGCAATGGTAAAAGTAAGGGCATTTCTTATGCAATAGACGGACAACATTTTAGTGGCACACATTTAGGTGCAGCTTACACCTTTCCAGGACTCCAAAAACATAAAAGTGTTGACTACCAACCACAACGTGATGACGCACTTATCTTGCAGCTGCTTGCAAACCCAGTTAAGCAGATTCAAAGTCACCAACAATTACTTTCAAACAACCACACAAATGCAGACAATAATAAAGAAGAACAAATTCAATTTGAACGTACTCAAACTGTAGCACCTATCCTCGCTAGTCTTTTAAAATCTGTGGACTCAAATCGCTTTGAAGGCAATCAACACACAGCTTACTGGGATGAAAATCAATTGGTTCTGATGAGAAACAGCGACAACAAACAGTTAATGAGAGCATCCTATAACTCGCAGAAATCACACTGGGAACCCGTCGAGCGCTCCCAAATGACGACTGAAGAAGTACAGCACTTCCAACAACTCATTCCTAAAATTCAATCCAGATTGGACTCACTGCAACAGGACAAACAAAGGTCTTTGAAAAACCGTAGTCGAGGACTTTCTCGCTAAAGGAGAAACAGACCGTTAATCCACGATCTAGCTTGGCATTGACCACACATGAATCGACATCCTAAGAGTGCAAATGCAGTAAAGTGGATTTATTGAGAAAAGCGTCAAATTTACTGTAAGCTACCTACTATGGGCATGGCAGATACTTCTCAAATCAAGTCTTGGTTAACCTCGATTGCCGTTATCGATTGGGTCGAAAATATTCTTGGTAAACATGGCACAAACAAGTTACTACCAGAATTAATTAAGCAAATATGCAGTGACACACAAAACGATTGCCGAGTGTACACCTCAGACCGACCGAATATGGTTTTAGGCATCAATACTCTCACCTGGACACTTTGGGCTGGCTTTAAAAAACCAGGGAAAATATACACCCCTGACTGCCCTATCACCTTAGAAAAATTCATACTCGGTCATCAAAGTGACGTTGTGAAACGGAAAAATAAAGGTTTTGGACAGGTGTAAAAATTAGGCGGCTATTCTGAGCTAGAACTTTCACGAAAGCCTCAACGGTTTGTAGGGGTCTCGTGGTCCAGTAGCAGGATTATGTTGCTATAACCCCCTGCCCCCTACTTGGCATTTTGGTAGCAATCGCGTTACAGCAGACGAGCCGGACACCGCTACACTTGCCAGAGGCAGTTGCGGGCTGCATCAAAAAGCAATTTACCACCCAGAATAAATATCGCCGCAGCCCGCCCCTACGCCTCTGTCATGTCCGGCTCTCGGTGATAAAAATTCAAGATATACAAACAATTGCTCAAACCACATTGGCAATCACAATGTAAATGCTGCTAGAGGTCTTTTTTGCTGCTCAATAATCGCCTTGTTTAAATTTGATACCTGCTTAATTTAAGTCAGGTTTTGATCTTCCAAATGTCGTCTAATTCACAAAGTTGAGCTAACTGATTGGCTATTTCTACAGCATCTTCTAGTGTGCTGTAGTGGATATAAGCAGAAAAATCACCTTCAGACCCTCCATCAACTTTACAGAAAGGGCGCTTTTTGATGATGCTCTGAATTCGCTTTTCTCCATTTGATGTGAACAACACAAATCGACGTGCTTTGGATGACATCATATAAAGGTCAAACTTCACTTCAAAACGGCATTCTTTTGGGTGCTTGTGGACAACCACTGCAATAGCAGGACGCAAAGAATGCCGAACTTTACGAACATAATCGGCAGGATATCGTTTTTCATAGCCTGAGTCGTCTTCTAACCTATATGACACCCAATCAGACAAGGTTTTGAGAACACCTTCTTTGGTTGCGTCATGTCCTTTTCTTGCTGCTTTGATGTCTTTCTCATAAAGCGGCAAGTAAACATTCAAACTGTGGTTAATTTTTTGATAGGGCATACCCAATGCCACAGCTCCCGCAATCAGCGCCCCATTGCTGATGTACTTACCAATTAAATTCTCAAGTATGTGCTTATAGCCATAGCTGGTGTGAGCAGTATTAAACGTAGTACGCCAACTCAATGCAGCAAGCCATAGGTAGGATTCGACAAACTGATCCAAAAAGTACGGGTTAAGTAAATCAGTTGAAGAATTTTCTCTTTTTTTGGTTTCAAAGCCGTTGGCACTCAGCAGAGGCTCCTTTTTAAGAACTGCCAGCATCAATTTAGAGGCAGTAACTGTTAACTGCTCCCTGGTTAAAATTTTGGGTTGCTTACTTCTTGTCTGTACCATATCGCCCAATTTGTTGTTGCTGTTCATTGCAACACTATCAACCAACTTAAGTAACACTCTACTTGTCACAAACGTGGTTCGAGGCTAGTGTCATCCAACCAAACAATCTAAGCTTCAATTTCGAGCTTAGACTTCAACCTCTAAAGGTGGGATTTCAGGATGATGGATGACATGCTCAACGTTGTCGCTGTAATCCCCAACCTTAAGCCAAGCGTCAACTGTAGCTGACATCTGTTTACTGTTGGGCTGTCTATTCCAGCAAACTATCAGCACTCCTTTGTGATCATGCAAGCGGGTGATGTTTTCTAGCTGATTAATGGCAAATAAATACCCACACACGCGGCTAAGTCTAATTAGTCTCCAAACAGCATCGTCATAACAAGTTAATTCAGGGAAAAAACTATCATCTATCATAGCTTTACCTCAAATTCCCAGCCAAGGACGCAAATTAGCACGTCTAACAATCTCCCCTGGCTTTTGCTTAGTACCGATGCGGACATCATTTGATTGCCCACATTCCCAAATGTAGACTAGTTCGCCGTTGTACTCAGCTTTAGCATCAACGCCCAGTTTCCACACACTATTAGCCGCGTCCTTAATATATTGGAGTTGTGAAGGGTTGAAGTCTCTTACTAATCGCTGTAATTCAGCACTACCAACGCTTAGAACTATTTCGCCTAGTGTTGACTTATCCTCCCAAGCCTCAATAATTTGTTGTGTGATGCTGACCTCTGTGCTGACTGTGCTGACTGTGCTGACCTCTGTGTTAACCTCAAACCCTTGGTAGTGCTGGATGTGCTGACTGTGCTGTCCTTTTTGATTATTTTCACTTCTTATATCATGCAGCAAGTTGTCTTGGTTGGTGGTGTTAGGTCTATTCCTATCAGTAAAAAGGTCGGCATTTTGCTGAAAATCAGCACTACCAATACTTTCAGTCAGCACACTGGTCAGCATCGAGTCAGCATCATTACCCTTAAGGTCAGCATCAAGGTTAGTACATCTTTCTGACACTAAAAGCGGAAAGTCTTGTCCTGGCTGACGAATAGCGATTTTAGTAATGAAACGTCCTTTTCTGTTTCTTACTTTGGTCGCATCAATGCCCAATTGAGATTTGAGCAAGTTGAGCAAAATTGTAGAAAAGCGCTGCTTGGTCATGATGCCGTGAGAGTTACGCACTGCCCATTCACAATAATTGGGATAAAGATACGCTTCAGCGCTTTGGCCGTTGTCACCGATTTGTGTTTCTGCGTCCGCGTCGTAGTAGAGACAATCATTAGCCCAGTCTGCAAGAGGATTGGTATTTAGCAGTACTTCTGTGCTAAATGAGGACAATGACGGCACTTTGTTGTTAGTGTCGCTTACGTAAGCGGCCACATCAAAAGCAGACATCTCTAAGGCCCAGTGCAGCAACCCAGGCAAATACTGACTAAACTCTTTCTCTAAATCACGGCGTAAATGTGCAGGGATAACGCGCTCAAACGGCATCGACAAGCGACGGCGAGCGAGCGCGTTAGTGTAATCACTGCTTTGGATAATTTCGTTCGCTGCAATCCAAACCATCCCAGGAAACCTAAAGCTCAGGGTTTGTTGGACTCCTTTTTTCTCGTTCCGTAATTCGTCATTACCTGTTATTTTTTTGAGCGTTGAGACATCACCCGTATAGCGCTCAGAGTCAGTGATAAACACTGCTTTCTTGCCGTACAGTGCAGCTGTCTCAAATCGGTTTTGCTCCAACTGCTTAAGCTCTGTCACAACATAGTTCTCTCTCCCTAGCAGCGCTTGCACCAGCCTTAACAGAGTACCTTTGCCAGTACCGCCTGCCCCTACTAGCTCCATGAATCGCTGTAACTCTCCCCCCCGCTCAGTGACGGTTGCATTGATGCCAGCGCGGATTACTTGCACCCATTCGGCTTTACCTTCGCAAACTTCTAGCAACCACTGCTTAACAGGTTCACAGCCTACCCTACGGTCAGCCCACTTAAAAGGCAACTGACTAAGCATCCTATATCCTGGCTCGTGCGGGTATTCCTTAAGAGTGTTGACATCAACCACACAATCCTGTAAACAAACAAAACCTTTGCGGACTTCCCAACGATTGACCCTTAGCTTTGCTTTAAGTAGAGTCAAAACACCGTTGACAAACTTGCTTGAAAAATGACGTGTCCGCATCTCAAGCTCTGTTACAACAATAGACATCGCCTCTTCTAAAGGAATTTCACCCCAGATACCACGCTTATTCTCTGCCTCGTACCAGTACCATGCTTTATTGGTTACGTGCCAAGCTAGCCGATTACGGTAATTTTCTGCTATTTGTGCAGCAAAAGAGGCTTCTGATAACGACTTGTTATCGTCCTCATCTTCTCTAAATTGGCGCTCCCAGGCAGCAAAGTCCACTACCTTACCCATCACCTCGCGCTTAAATTGGTCAGCACCGTTGTTTTGGATATAATCGTCCATTCCCTTCCCCTGGTTTACGCTCCACAGTCCCGTAGCAATATACACTGGAACCTTAAACTTAACCAATTGGGCGGCTAGCTTGCGCTGGGCTTGTACCACACCCTCTTTAGTTGCAGCGTCCGCATCAAAAATAATAATGAAACCAAAACCAGCCTTAGCTAACATTTCCAAGGTTTCTACCAAGTAACGCTTACCCTGTACATCATTCCTAGCTGACGTTAGCCCTTGCTCTACCCCAGCCAGCGCCACGCAAGGAATATCGTTAGAACACCCAGCTAGAGCTTTGAACATTCCCTCAGTGATACCCAAGCAGGGATGCCCGTTAACTGACCAGCACAATACTTTAAGCGCCTCTAAATCAGCCCAGTAACGCGGATTGTGTGGGTTATGAGGCAGCATTGCATCATACTCCTCACCTTTCGCTGTCCGGTATTTAGCCGCTTTCTTGTCCCCTTCGTTCTTCCAGGGTTGGTTGGGGCGGTACTGCCCAAAACCGTTGACACCTTCTAACCAAATCCCTGCTGATTTAGCCGAGAACCCTAGCCGTGCGCTTGCCTCATTAATAGACATCGAACGGCAGTTAGCCGTTATCCACTCTGGATTCAACCTGCGTTTGGTTACGCATTCAAAGTAGTGCTTGTCTGTAAGCCTATTTGTTGTCAGCGTTGTAGAAGTCTTAGTAGTATTCACTTGTATTACTCCGAATTTTGAATAATTCGGGTAACTCCAACTGTTGCAACGCGCTCACAAAAACCGTTATGATAAGACTGCGAGCGCGGTCAACTCAAGTCGCCAAACTCAAGGAGTTACCGCTATGTACATGAAACAAATCCAGCTTTTAGCTGGTACGCATCCCCTCTAGTTCCACCTAGTGGGGTTTTGCGTTTAAGAGGGTTGCAAGTAGATTGACTGCTTGCCCTCTGGATTCATAAGGCGGAATTGCTTCGACTCTTATCCACAAAACCGTTGCGCCAAGTTTATACGGTTTATCTTGGACACCGTTTTTTACGTCTCTAGGCTCTTTGATAACTTCTCTATCCTCCTTACAGTACTTTTGTACTTACGACGCAACCCTGCTTACAGAGCGTGTTTGAGAAAGTTTCCTCAAACGAATGTGAGTGAATCAAAGCGTTCGCATCTCAAGATTTTCGCACAATTGATACATTTGACCATCACCGCCGTTAAATAATTTATAACGAGTTGTGAATTCCAAATCGTTAGTTTTGGTGGGGTCGGTGGGGTCAAAGGACTTCCAACTGTACTCGAATACGTTTTCACCCTGCTGGCGTACTTCACGCCGAAAATCGTCTAAATCCTGAGCGTCCCAGAATTGCGATCGCGTCCATGTACAAGCTTCTTGCATGGAGTGACCAGGATTTAGGATGCTGCAACCGTCGCTCATGATGATTTGCAATTCGTCAGAAAGCCTTGTTACACCTGCTTTGCGTGGGTTGTTCATCAGGTCGTTAGCAATTAGCAGTAATCCGGGGCTAATTGCTACGTTAGCGAACCATAGCAATTTACTGGGTTTGTCCTGTGATGCTGGCGTATCAATTAAAGGTACAGCCAGAGATGCTGGTATTTTGACCTCGCCTGAGAGCGAGCGCACAACAGTTAGTTTCTTGTCCATAAGCTTTGCCCATAATGCAAGGGTATTTTCTAACGAGATAATCAATGATTGGAAGTTGGCGGTCTTGGGTAAGTCAATGAAAATTGCGTCCTGAGTAAAGCTGGCATTGGCGGCAAGGTCGGTTAAAAGCTTAGTGTCAATCATTGCTTTGCCTTCTCCTTGAGTTGTGTCCGGCATTCCTGAATCAGTAGGTAAAGTTCGTGCAGTTTTTCGGGGTCGATGCCGATTGTTTGCCCAATCAAGACATAGCTAACACCATCGCGCGGGTGTTCACCCATTAAAAGTGAAATAAACTTTGTTAACTGTTCAATTAAATCCTCCTTCGATAATCCGCTTGGCGGCTGATTCCGCTTGGCGAGCGCCTCATTGACAATACGCTCTACAAGATTGCTCATAGTGCGCCCTTCGTCAGATGCCCACGTTTCTAATTCGCTACGTGCGTCCTCGTCCAAAACAAAATTCACTCTTGGTCGTCTGTGTTTCCCCATAATTCTTAACTGAGTGTTGACACCAGTTTACGACATTGGAGAAAGATTTTCTCAAACACTTGACAGCGCAATCTGCTGTCATCTATATTAGCATTATCGAATGCAAGCGATAAAAGCGAGCATCTTTTCCAAAATATTTAACTTACACGGCATATCTGTGATGACCGCGCCCTATAGGTGTTGGTCATCCAAAATGCAGCTCTGTAGCTCGAAAAGTGCGAAACAATACCTTGAAAAATTCATACAGCTTGGCATATTTGCAACCAAGTGGAAAGCTCTCGAGAGCTTTCATCAGCCAACAAAGTGCCAACAGGCTCTTTGTACGGCTATGCGGCTGTTAAAAACCAAATGAGGTAACACACATGGACACACAAGTATCATTTGAAGACACCGCCAAAGACTTGATTTATGGAGATGCTGATAATGAGCAGAATCTAAAAGCACTCATATTTGCTCATATTTACGGTATTAAGATTTTGAGTCTTTTAACTCAAGTGCAAGCAAAAGACAATTTTTAAAACGAGTTTTTATCGACACTGGTCTAGTATTTTTGACCTTAAGCATTTAGTACTAGTCGCTGATTATACGCTATCTCCATCGCCCGGAAATGCCCGGAAACCCTTCCGGGTAGTCTCCCTTGTAGTTTGAGTCTCCGGGTAGAGTTCCGGGTGCTGACGGGTCGATTTTATAGGGCTTCCGGGTGTTTCCGGGTAAAATCTTCCGGGTGCAAAAACTCCTAGTATTTTCAAAAATCAACCAGTCACCCGGAAGGCTTGAAAGCAATTTTAGAGATGTTTGCTTGCAGATATCTACAAGTACTAAATCTAACTTAATTACGTAAGTAATGTTATGTGCCAATGTCGATAATAACTCACTTGTAACTCTTACTCCATAACTAAAAATGGCTAAACCTCAAAGTAAAAAAACTGAAATCTCAGCCGAGACATCATCTGAAGATGTTGTACTTAATACACCAGAACTTTCAGAAAGCAAAAATATTGTCAATGCAGACAAAACTAAGCGGCAGGCAAGTTATGACCCTTTATTTTTGATTGGCGACTTAGCTAGAAGCTCTTGTAAAAGTGTTGTTTGGCGCGATGGCATCGAACCAATGTTTATCAAACTGTCATCCATTATCAAACAGCTAGACCATCATCCAGAGTACGAGCGTGGCGGCTTCACCCTTATCAAAGAGATTGCGACCGATGAAATCAAAGACGGCAAGCCAGTTTTAAACAATAAAGGCAAGCCCAAAAAGGTAAAAACCAAGGTAGTAGAGCATTGGATTGTAGGCGCGCGCGCACTGGCTCATGACAGCCCTACAATCATCGCCGAGGACAAAAACGACAGCAAAATAGCTAACTTTCACATCTTATTGTGTGGTGTAATCTCCTGTATTCAAAGACTGGATGAACTTTCAACGGGCAAGGGCGAAAAGAATCGCACTCTGACAATTAACCTAACAACTCTGTCAATTGCTCATCCGGCTGAGTTGAAGCGAGAGTTAAAAACCTGTAAATACATTGTTAAAGATGGGGTCAAATATCGCCTGAATTTTACTAATAATCAGCATGGTTATCCAGAGGGTTACGGTGCAGTCTTTGCTGGTAAGAACCGCTTTGCTGATGCTACGACGTTGTATGTAGCAGACTTAGGCGCTGGTACATTCCAGATTGCTGAATACTCGCTTCTGGGCAAAAATCCTCAAAAAAGTTCGCCTGATAGCTTACATGGCGGCGGCGGAATACAAGCTCTCAAGAATGAGGTGTTTGATGCTTTATCCAATACTGATTCCAGTAAGGGTGTTGCAAAGTCTCAAGCGTCAGTCATTTTGGAAGCAAGCAAGTGGGTTAACAATA
>NZ_AJLJ01000454.1 GCF_000317245.1 Fischerella muscicola SAG 1427-1 = PCC 73103 | reverse complement strand
AGCTCTTATAAATATTGACCGCGTACTCAAAGACCAGTCACTAAACCCAGACCATCACAGGAGTGAATACAACACGGGTATCAAGGTTGTCATGCATGTCAAAAAGACACCTTCAAATAACAAGGGGCTACGGTTACTACTTCTAGACTTGGCAGCAAACACTTCTCAAATAGCCTTCATTGCAACTGTGTTAATGGGATTGGGTACGGTGTTCTGCTATGGCGTTGACCGCATAGAGCAAAGTCGGGGTGAACAATACCAACCGACCTGGAAGCAACAAGCAAAGGTGTTTGAGGGTAGTGCTATTTGCAGTATTAGCCTCTGCCTTAGTTCGGTTGTGATTGGGGCTTGTTTATCAGGAGGTGAGCAAGATGAATGATTTACAGCTTGTTCATTGCGTGACTTTGCTGACAATGAGCAAAACCTACAGTATTGATGGCGTTCTGTACCGCTATGTGTACAGCAGTGGCAGTATCAAACATACTCAGTACTTTTTTCGACCTCTGCCAGCACAGAAAAAGACGGCAGATCTAAAACTCAACAGGGACAAAGTTCTATGTAAGGTTCACGAAGTGCCGAGTTTGTATAGGCAGCACCGAGCAACCATGACAGATACAGCTATTCAACAAAGTTTGTTTTGAGGGATGAGCGATCACACGGACTACCAATCACCGTGATCGCCTTTCCCAATGCATCTAAGCCGAAAAACATAGACACATAAGGATTTTACACCATGCCAAAAATTAAGCATCCAGCCCCCTTTGCCATCACCATTGCACGTGATGAAGACCGCACCCATTACTTTGACGACCGCTCCTCTTTTGACGACTTTGTTAGAGGGCTGCTTGTGGGTGAGGACGAATTAAGAGAGTTTTCAACCGATTTCAAACTGTATTCAAAAGTAGGCTCTGAGTGGGTAGAGGTAGACTTTGACCCCTACGACTATTTCCAAGATATTGATGATACTCTCTATCCACTAGCACACGGACAGCTTTTAGGGAACTACAGTGGCGAGATTGACCATAAGATTCTGTGGAATATTGCCCAAGGCTCGGAGCAAGCCATTGATTTGATACTGAGTGCATCCACACGGGCAAGAGTCAGGAACACTTACAAAACTCTGCATGAATTAGGCGCATGGGCTAGTGATGAATCTGACCCAGCCTTTACTGAATACTTAGACAGCACAGAACAAGAACTGTACGCAATCGCGACTCAAGGAACTTCCTTTGTTGATGAAGATGAGCCAGAGGCTTGGTTAACGGAAATCTAATTACTAAGTAACCAATGACTAAACGTGTTTTCATTCGTACCGAACAAGTTGATACCTTTGCGGATGGCACGACCACCACCACAACAACCCATCGGGAAGAATCATCATCAAATTCCGGCTTGTTAGAAGCATGGATGGCTCTTGTACTTCTTCTTTTCACTGGACTTCTGTTTCTTACGACTTATCGTGTTGTGTCGTCAATTACACAAATACAACTCAAACAAACACATGGAATTCAAGAAATTGACCACTACTAACCAATCTCAAATGTCTGTTGTCAAAGGTGGCAAGGGTGATTTCTCTACCGCACCTGCACAAATGGGTAAACAGGCTGCACTACCTCAAGCTATTTCAATGCTGCAAGGTTTGTACCAGTCCTATGGGCTGCAATTTCCTGCCATCAACATGCAAGACCCTAGCTTTAAGGAAAAAGTTGTTGCTGTCGGTAAAGT
>NZ_AJLJ01000453.1 GCF_000317245.1 Fischerella muscicola SAG 1427-1 = PCC 73103 | reverse complement strand
AGAATCAGAAACAAGCTGGTGAGAAACGACAAGCAGCAACCGCACAGTTACAACAAACCCGTCAAGAGTTGTTGGCATCTGTCGGCATCAAGCGGCAGAAAGACGCTCTTGACATTCGTTACGGGCATTTGAAAGCTGATAAATAATTAGGAGGAATGGGGCGGTAACGCCCCTTAAGACTGTATGCAATCCAGTTTTGAACCAAAACCAAGTGGCAGAGGCACTAAATTTTACATCCATCTAAGTAACTGGGCTGAATTTCTCTCGTGGATGAGCGCAGGTATTGCAGTTGCTTTTGTAGTCCAAATAGCCCCCAAGTTGCTTTTGATTTACCCAATCGCTTTTATACTGACCATTACTTATTTTGCTAGTAACATTCCACACAATAAAACAGCTAGCTTATTGCGTATTGCGGCTGTCTTCTGCTCACTGTTTGGCTTTTGGAATTTGGTTTGGCTCTACCGAGATACCGTGTCAGCCGTTGTTGTTGGAGCGATCGCATTAATCATTGTTGGGGGAGGGTATGTGCTGTGGCTGAAACTACGTTAAGAATTAGCTATAAAGAATTAGCCCTTGGTAGTTTTACTGTAGGTTTAGTGAGTTTGGGGCTAGCAATACCAGGCTATTTAAAGGATTGGCGAGAGTATCGCATTTGTGAAGATTACTTTGGTATCACCACTTGTCAGAACAGGGCTTACACAATAGAGAATCCAGAGCAACCAAGGTTGCAGCCTACAAAAATTTACTTTAATGAAGCTCTAACAAAAGTTTTAGGCATCTGCGTAGCTTGTGTAGCTTTCCCCTTGGCTGGGTACGCAGCCAGAGAAATGGCTGAAATTAGCGAGTATAACGAGACTGTGGAGGCAATTAACAAGACTGCCCAATTGCAATCATTAACCCAAGAACAAACAATTGACCTAAAACTAGGTGGGGAAGCCTATGAATCGATGAAAGCCATTGAAATGGCGGATGCAATTGATAGATTCCGCGAAACTCTTTATATCCCTGTCAGTGCAGAAGATGTGGACGCTGAAATTGAAGCAATCCAGCAGCAGCTAAAGCAAGCTGAAAACCGCAAAGCGCTGGAATTTGAAATTGATGCAACACAAGGCAGTAATGAACTTCAGAAACCACATATAAGCGAAAATGCTCAAAAGCTGTTTGATTATCTGCTCAGGAAAGAGGCAAGCATTGATAAGCCAATGAGCGTTAACACAGTGAACAAAAATGGTGTCATCAAAGATGCGGATGCTGCAATGATTCGTGAGCTATTTGCAGAACTGGTACTAGCAGAATTGGCTGGACTAGATGACGACGGCAACATTTATTTGATGGGATCTAACTAAATAAAAAGCGCTTCTGAGGTGTGATAGCAAGTTTCAGGTTTTCATTGTTAGTGGCTATGCCCGAATAATCCTTACAGCTTTAACTGATAAACACAAAGGTATTTTAGCTATATGTCTTTGCAAGGTATTTCTTGGAGAGAACTGCTCCAAAATTGACGAACAGACAGATGCTTCCTAGTCCCAATAAAATGTATGTGGGAGCCATAACTACTCCTATCATGAACCAAGCAAATACGTGCAGTATCATTAATAGAGCAAATAAACTAGCAATGAGAGCAGTTTGCCAGATATGAATAGCCGGACGCTCCAACAGAGTCAAAATTATTGTTGATGAGGTAGCAAGCAGGTTCCCTGGAATTAAAACGGCACAAATGCCAATGCAGTAAGTGCTGGAGAATTCAGTAAAAGTGTTAAAGTCGAGCATTATTTTCTGGCTAAGTTGCTAATTTCATGTGGATGTTTGCTTTGAGATTTGTGCAGAGGCACGGAGCTATGGGAGTTAGTTATGCACTTAGATATGTCCCAGACTGGCATTTTTTGATAACAATGGCTACAACGCCAGTAAATACCACCATTACTGATATGACGGAGTAAACCGTATGAACAGCAAGGGCAACTATGGTAACTCCACATAGAGTTCCAGGTATATGTAGTTGTATTTTCTTGGCTGTCATCAGTTATAGTATGAGTCAGTAACTCTCTCGATTTATTTGATAGAACTTGCATTTTTTGTCTCCTAGATCATTGATATCCAACCTATTAGGAATGGGAGTTGGGCGTAAAAAACAGGAGCATTTTTAATCATAAAATTCCTGATATCCGAAAATTAATTGCCTACCCCTACAAGTCTATTTTTTCTTTGGTGTGATTAGTAAATAGTGTCATAGAGGCATCTCTAAGCAGGCATTACAAATCACAAGAGGCAGAACTTGCTTGTGATCTAGTAACAGGTGTATTAACTTTCAGGATACGAACTATCCATCTACTACCCAACAGTGCCTTAATCGCAGATGCTTCTTGAGCGAATGTTTCCATTTCTAAGAGTGCAAACCCTCTTGGCTTACCAGTTTCCTGATTGATGGATAATTGAACAGTTTTTACAGAACCATATTTGGAAAATATTTGCTGGAGTTCTTTCTCTTTCACTTCTCCAGATAAGTTAGTGACATAAAGTGACATAAAAATTTCCCGAATTAAGTAGTGTGAAAAGATTTCGCTCCGGGAACGCGACACAGGCTTATCACATAGCCGAAAATATTTCTCATTAACTCAAACATAACATTGCATTGATAATTATGGTTGTAAAAATTTTCCGGGTTTTTAGTAAAAATATTTATTGTTATAAACTGTGCTCTGAACTATTTTTGGCTGATAACTCAAGTTAACAAGTTAATTTTCATCTAGGGGCTGCTTTACTCATGAGAGAAAATTTAGTACGCATTTTACGCAATATTAGGCATTTCGTCTGTGGTACAAAGATTACTAAAGAGATATATCTTAATATTTCTCAATAATTACCCTGAGAAACTCAACTAGTGGAAAGATAAAAGTTATGTGCCTTGGTCTAAAGCGCATAACCGGACATCATCACCAAAAGTTGCCAAGAAACCTATAGTGAAATTCTCCACAGATTTTTGTTTACACTTATCTAGGATGAATGTGTCGTCTAGTTCCCCAGCCAGGATTGACAATGGCTGCCAAATCTTCATCTGATAATTGACTAATTTCTCTTTCTAGTTCTTCCTCTGAGAAATCATAGCCACTCTCTTTAGCGATCTTAATAAAGGCTTCTGGGTTCTCTGTTGCATTTAGTCTTTCTTTTAATGCTTGATTTTCCTTCACAGCCTTCAAAAATTGGGCAGCATTTTGCTGTGTCATGATAATCTTTCCTGTATTAAATATCAGATTTCAAGCTAGAGCCGATGCAATTAAGAACAACACCTTAATCTATCTTTCTTGCTCTATTCTTAACTTGCACGATTTTTATTTATTAATCTTGTACCCTTAGAAAGAACAAATGTGAATCAAAAAACTGACGTTGATACCATCAGCTGAAAATTCTAAAAATTTTGGCTCTTTTGTTGAAATGATATCCAGTAGTGTAGATAGGGTATAGACATAGTTGATAATTAACCAAGCGCTTGGATTCGAGCGCTCGATATGTTCTGCTTCTCATATATACTGCGTGTAGAAATCAGTGTAGCTTTAAATACAATCACCTCGACGAGCAAAGGCACTTCCAAATAATAAAATGTCCCGCCCTCGCGTTCCCACCCAGGTGGGAACGCTCATCAATCCTTGGACTCTTGCAAAATATATTTGATAGGGCTTTCACTCGACTGGAAAACTGCGAGCACCTTTATAAATCCAGCGATTGGTACTGTTGTCATATCGAACTAACCCAGAAGGCTGGGCTTGTTTTTTATGTCACATCCAAAGCGGGACATTTTATTTTCTGGATCTCCCAAATAAGGTTGCTGACTATACATTCCACCCCAACAGCTGCATAATATACATCAGTATTGGAAAACTCCATTCTGTGTACCGTTCGAGCAGCACTTGCTGTCACTACCATATCTGACTTAAATAGGGAAAAGAAAATTTGTACAGACGCTGGTATAGATATCAGTACAAACAAAAGCTGATAGTTGACCCTGCCAAAACTGTATAGACGTGGGTGTAGACGTGGTACATATGACTAGTAATTAAGCAAAACTTATCAATTGAGTCAAAGCTAGGATGATTGGCCGCTTGAAACATAAGTTTGACTTAACTGACCTAAAAACGGAGTGCTGCTTCACGAAATCATCGGCTTTTGGGAGAATGATAACTGTCCATTATAAGTCGCGTAAACCGGACAGTACCCAAACGCCCAAATGAATGCACAGCCGCCAGGACGTAAACCAAATAAGCATTACAGGTCTAGAGAATACCTTACACCAACGGAAGTGCGATCGCTACTCGATGCTGCACTAAATCGCAAAGCCCGTTATGCTCACCGTGACTACACACTGATGTTGATGATGTTTAGACACGGGTTGAGGGTTGGTGAAGCTGTGGGTAATAGCTGTGGGTTGCGTTGGGATGCGGTGATGTGGGGGGAACGTCAGATTTTCATCACCAGGGAGAAAGGCAGTGACTCCGGGGTGCATCCCTTGAGAGATGATGAACTGGAATTGCTCAAAAAGCTGAGAGAACAGTACCCCGATAGCAAATATATTTTCGTTTCTGAGCGTGGTGAGGTGATGTCCACTGATGCGGTGCGGAAGTTGATCGGGCGGTTAGCGGCACAGGCGGGGCTTGATATCAAAGTTCATTGTCACATGATGCGCCATGCTTGCGGTTATTATCTGGTGAATCAGGGTTACAGCACCAGAGAGATTCAGGATTTCTTGGGACACCGTGATATCAAGCACACTGAAAAATATACCAAGCTGAATGCTCGACGGTTCCTGAATTTTGATTGGGGTGATTTGTAAAAATAGGGCATTACCAGTCCCATTGATCCTGGCAGTTCCCACCAGAGTTAATCTGAAAGATGTGACTCATGCATTGCATAGGTATTACGTAAAAGCATCTGCTTGGTACAGAGTATTAAGTAGAATAAAATGAATCTCTAAACAATTCAGGCAGCGGCATTCATGATAAAAAACAAACTATTTCTAACACTGATTATTGCTTTGTTGCCGTGAGCGCAGATATCATGTCAATAGTTTCTTGACAAACTACTAGTAAGGACTATTATGTTCCTGGACGAGAGCGAAGATGATCTGGTATATGATGGCGATCTCCTAATATTTCTAACAAAGGGCCATGAACGTCAAATTTCACCATACTTACCGACGCGACCAAAATATTCACCCGATAGCGATAGCGTCCCAAATCAATTCCCAGTAAACTGCAAAGCATAATACGAATCGTAGCTTTATGGGAAACTACTAAAACATTACCTTGGGGATGTTTTTCTTGAATTTCAGCAATTACAGGCATAGAACGGTTAGCAATATCTACCGCAGTTTCTCCACCTAGTGGTGCATTCCAAGCGGCTTCTGTCAACCATTTGACATAGTTTTCTGCGTAATTCTCCTTAACAAACGATTTACTCTTAGTTTCCCAAGAGCCGTAACTACCTTCTCTAAGTCCGTCACGCAACTGCATATCCATACCGGTAGCATCACAAAATGGCTTAGCAGTTGCAATTGTGCGCTTCATCGGGCTAACATAAACAGCCTCCCACAACAAGCTTTGATAAACATCGGCAAAACTCTCTGCCATCTGCATCCCTTCTGTTGTCAACTCCGCATCAGTTTCACCGCAGAAATTACCACTTTGACTAAAAGTAGTTTCTCCATGTCGCAGTAAATATAAATTGAGTGTCATAGCTTGTATCGCGGTTGGGATAAAGGAGTTTGTGCAAACATAAAGTACCATCAATCTCGAAATCTTTTATGTGACACCAGGACAAAGTAATCAACCAAAAAAGTCAATCAACCACAAATTTTTGAAGAGGGTATCTAACTTGAATCTTGCTGATGATAGCACTACAGTGATTAGTATCTAACAGGTACATTACTCAGGCATGGTTTAAGTCATAATCGAACTTGGCTTTACCACGAGTCGCGTAAACAGACTGAAGGCACTCATCGAAGTCATCACCTGCCCAGGTGCCTGCGTGTCTAAGAATGGAACGGCCGGAAGCCGGACGGTAGGGTAGTTGAGAATTGTCTGTCGCGTTTTCTTGTGGTTGATTTTGGGGATTAGAACCAGTTGTTTCTGGCTGAATATTTGGGAGTTGCGTATCTTTTTTTTCTGCTGCTTGTTTTGTTTTCAAAAAGCGTAGAAAATCAAGCGTTTCCTCAAAAAGAGAATCTGGAGATGATTCAATTTCTTGGAGCAGGAGTTCTTTAATAGTCATGTACTTAATCCTCTGCTAGTATGGCTTCCATTTGCATCAACAACTTTTCTAATCTTTTCTGTTTTTTTGGATCATCCCAGGCTTTAGCTTTTTGAAAACGATGGGTGATATCTTGCATCTTCTGCTTTAGGGATTTGGGTTCTTCCTTGGGAGTCAGGGCAGCTTTGAGCCGCTCCCTAATTTGAGTCAGAGATAAATTTTGAGTTATTGCTTCTTCCAGTAATTCTTTTCTGTTGTCCTCATCCTTTAACCGAGCAATGGCTTGAGCCTTAGTGTAAGCAATTCTGCCCGTTCGCAGTGCTGACAAAATTTCACTTGGTAAATTTAGTAGTGTTAGCCTAGTTGTAACGAAAGACTCCCAAGTAATAAATGCTAGGTTATCAAAAACAGCTTGAATTTGCTGGGATTCTGAACTAATCAAAACGTTTTGATTAGTATTGCCAACCACTTCATTTCGCATCCGGTAAAGAAGAGAAGGAACCTGTGCCAAATCGATTTTAAGTTTAAGACTTAATAGTTGAAGAATTCCTTCTGTTTCTTCTACAGGGTTTAAATCCTCACGCTGTAGGTTTTCAACAAGGGCTAGTTGAACTGCCTCATCATCGGTTAATTCTCTTACAGTTACAGGAACTGAAGTTAAGCCAGCTTCTTTTGCAGCCCGGTAACGTCGCTCTCCTGCTACTAATTCATACTGACCATTTTTTTTTGCAGGACGAACTAATAACGGTTCTAAAATTCCATGTGTGGAAATTGACTCCTTCAATTGTTGAAGCTTTTGAGGGTCAAAATAGCGGCGAGGTTGGTTTGATGGAAAAATTATTGAATCGATAGTTATTTCATGAACACTGGACAAATCAACATCAAATTTCCAATCATCTTTCAAACTATTACGCCTTGCCATAACTCAAAGCCTCCTCGAATAGCTGCTCATAATCTCTTGCAGCTTGAGATGCCGCATCACCAGACATATTAAAAACGGTAGCAGATTGACCTGGTGCATCAGCAATCACCTGTCGCTGATAAATCACTTGCTTCAGTAAAGTTAGCCCTTGGGTTTGGGATAAAACCTCTTGGGCTTCCCTCAATAATACAGTTCCTTTTGAAGCTCGACTTAAAAACATTGCTGAAGAAGGAGGCCCTTTGCGGATTTTTTGAGCTTGGTTGACCAAACGGACAATATCTTTAGTTGCTAGTAGATCGAGATTTGATGGCTGCACAGGCACTAATGCCAAATCAACACTCAGCAATACAGCTTTAGCTGTTTCACCAAGCACGGCTGGAGAATCCACTATAACTGCATCATACTGTCCTGAGTACAGCGTAATTTGGTCAAATAGATCATCTGGATCATTGACAACTAAAGAAGGTAAGTTTAGTTTTTCTAGCCACTGACTGGAACTTGTTTGTCCATCCGAGTCTATAACTATCACATTATGCTTTCTCTGGGCTAACCAGTAAGCAAGATGGACTGCTGTTGTTGATTTTCCACACCCACCCTTTCTGTTTAAAATTCCAATAAGCATTGGTGAAGCCTAATAATTTCTGATCCTTTCAATATGACAGTTGTTGTCCCTATAGCTTACTTAAAACCTTAAGGAATGTAAGGATGTCCCTATCACTTCAAGTTACAAAAAGCAAAATAAACAATAAACTACTTGGCTCAATGCCCAGAGGAGTTATTTCTAAGAAGCTGCACAAAAAAGCGCGCAGATTCCCCGCTTGTGGAATTTAAAATATCTGGTCGGTGTGACGAAATATCAGGCTTTTGAGCCACCTATTCTACGTTTTGGCTCTAACGTGTAATGCCCTAGAAAGTAGAAAAAATCAAGGTAGACGGCAACGCACAAGGCAAGATACTAATTTTTTTATTAGTCCGAGCCGTAAAATTTATCAGGATTCATATTTTCAAAGTATGCAATAAAGCCCCGACAGCGCAAGGAAGTTGCGTAGAATAGAGAGCCTAATATCTTTACTAAAATCCATTGATAGCCTTTATAAAGTCGTCATTTCTTCACAGATTTTCTTACTTGGGTATTGAACCAATATCATCCACTCCAAGCTAAAGAGGCTCGAGCCCCGGCTATATGTTCTTCCTTTCCAGTTAGCAAGGCGAATAAGGCGTATTCCACGGGATTAGCATTCCAGAGTTCTATGATGTGTTCCTTCATATAAGACCATACGATCCCACCAGCAGTTTGGTAATGCTCAAGCACATCCTGGAGAACTTGCTCACCGAAGGTGGCATAGAAACAGACGAAATCCTTGGCAGGATCACTTACTGCGGCTTCTGTCCAATCGATTAGCCCCATCAAATTTCCGTCTTTGTCCACGAGCGTATGACCGGGGTGAAAGTCTCCGTGAATCAAAGCCGAATGCTCAGGCCACAAGGCATCATTGGCAATCCAGTCCTGCCAACGTGCCCAGCGTGTATCAGAAACACCAAGCACTTCTCTGGTCTTATCCATATTCTCTGCCATAGATTGTCGCACTTGATCAACTGTTTTAATTCGGATACTGAATTGTTTCACTACCTCAATGCGTGTTCTGTGGAGTTGCGCCAGTGTTTTTGCCACAGAAGAAATGTATACAGCAGGTGGGGACTTCGGATCAATGTACCATACATAATTGCCGATATCTGGATCTATGGTTCCGGCAGGAATTCCCTTTAATAGCGGATAGGCAACCAGTTCATCCGAAACAATTTTCCAGATGGGAACGCTCACATCGACTTGGCTTTTTACCAGTTCAAGAACTTCTCTTTCATAATACATGCGCTCAAGAACATCAAGTCTTCTGGGAAATCGCAATACCCATTTGGTATTATCCTCTTTGGCAGTAGCAAACGTAGTGATGAAGTCCATTCCGGATTTGTTAATATTTAAGTTGTCTGCGTCCAAAATGAAGCCATTTTTGTCGGCAATGCTGAGTATTGTCCTGATTTGGTAGTCTTCACTAACAGATTTAGTCATTTTAAATTCGCTCCTTCATGAGCATTGGCTAATATCTATATCAGGCGTTCACCTCAAATTAGCCCAACGTAACATCAATAATATATAGCCGCACTACACGAAAGGGCTAAAAAGTGGAACACACCTCTAAAACCTTTATTTTCACCGGATACCAATTTTTTGGGGGCTAAGTAAATTTGTGTTTATTGTACTCAGTAAGCATCCTCTACATTACTTATCCCTAACGGCGATCGCACCTCATCATCACATTACTGGTTAACCATCTGTTAACCATTTTCTGGATGTTTAGATTTGCCTTCTATGTCATTCTAAAAAATAAGAGTTAATTCGGTGACAGTGTTTGTTTTTAGTATTCACAGCCTTCTCTCCGAAATTTAATCTCTAAAACCTGATAATTTTGGAGGAAATCGATGTCAATTTATGTAGGCAACCTCTCTTACCAAGTTACGGAAGAAGATATCAGAGGCGTTTTTGCTGAATATGGTACTGTAAAGCGGGTTCAAGTACCTACAGACAGAGAAACAGGTCGTCCGCGCGGCTTCGCTTTCGTAGAAATGGGAACAGATGCAGAAGAAGCTGCTGCAATTGATGGTCTTGATGGTGCTGAATGGATGGGTCGTGACCTGAAAGTTAACAAAGCCAAGCCAAAAGAAGACAGAGGTTCTTCTGGTGGCGGTGGACGTGGACGCTACTAAGATTTGAAACCGTATTGAAAGAGAGAGCGAATTTTTAGGCCATTGATGAAGTCAATTTACTAGGAGAGAGTAAGTTTAAGACTGGAGCGAAAGTAATATTCTTTAATTTGGACAGTTTCATCCCAAAAGGACATCAAAAGCTAAAACACATACTGGCTAAGGATTACAGCCTGTTTGCAGTTTTACAGATGCACTTTGGCCCAGTCATTTGGGTGCAGCCTGAATATGCCCGTTCTGGGTCAGGATTCACCTTTGCACCCTCTATTACCCATGATGTCGTCTGAAAGCTAGAAGGCGCTCTTCGTCGGGCGAACAATGATTTCATTGACATCGACATCATCTGGCTGGGACACAGCATACAAGACGGCTCTGGCTATCGCGTCTGGGGTTAAGGCAATCTGGCGAAGTTCTTTCAAAGTATCTTTTGCTGACTCCTCTGTAATATCCGAGCCGAGTTCCGTTGCCACCACACCAGGAGAGATAGTGGTCACACGGATTTTTTTTGATTCCTGGCGCAGTCCTTCGGAAATTGCCCAAACGGCATACTTGGTCGCGCAATAAACTGCACCAGTAGGCACTACCATATGTGCGCCAATGGACGCAGTATTGATAAATTGTCCGCTGCCTTGCGCTTCCATGATGGGCAGACCTGCTGCAATGCCATTTAATACGCCGTGGATGTTCACGTTAATCATCGTGTCCCATTCCTCAACTTTCAAAGCATTGAGTGGGGCAAGGGGCATCACGCCTGCATTATTAAAGATGACATCGACACGACCAAACCGATCTTTGGCAAAGTGAATAAATGCCTTCATATCCTCACGATTAGTGACATCCACCGCTTTGAATTCTGCTGTGCCACCCTGGTTGTGAATCTCTTCGACAATTTTTTCCAGCCTTTGGGTGCGTCGTGCGCCCAGAACAACAGTTGCCCCATTTTTAGCGAGTAACTTAGCGGTTACTTCACCAATTCCGCTACTAGCTCCAGTGATAGCGATAACTTTGTTTTCTACGTTGAACATAATGACTATCCTTACTGTTGAGATTAGTTTGAGTAAATTGTTTTATGTTTTTGGGTTTAGGTTATTTCGCGGTCTTCAGGGGGAGCATCGAATGGCACGCTCGAAAACGTGAAACCTCGTCTGGGTAGGGTGTAGTGTTAATAACATTCATGCTTACGGGGTGAAATAGAGGTTACTTCTTCATTCCCCACACCCCACACTCTACACCCCAAAACCAGTAATATAAATAATTTCCGTTTATCTTAGTACCATTCGGGGGAGGATCACTGAATAACCACGCTCATGCCACCGTCAGCCATAACTATGGAACCCACTAAGAAGCTTGCCTTGTCTGATGCCAGAAAAGCGACGACCTCTGCGATCTCTTCGGGCTGGGCAGCACGTTTGATCGGAGCCTGTTTGCCGTGTTCAGCGAGAAAATCGCGACCGTCCTCACGGAAGGTATTGAGAAGGTTAGTTACCACATCGCCTGCACCCACTGCATTGACTCGAATGCCGTGAACGATCGCTTCTAATGCCAACGTTCGGGTAATCTGGGCAAGCGCACCCTTGGCTGCGGCGTAAGCCGAAATGCCTGGAAAAGTTTGATAGCAGGCATAGGAACCAATGTTGACGATGGCACCAGTTTTGTTCGGAATCATTGCCTTAAGTGCCTCCCGCGAGTGCAAAAAGACTCCAGTGGCAGTGACATCCATAATCGAGTTCCACTCCTCAAGTGTCATATCGATCGCGTTCTTATACACGATGCGAGCAGCATTGTTAACGAGGATGTCAAGTTTACCGAAGCGTTCCATTGCAATAGAAACGGCTTCTTGAGCAGATTCCTCTGTCGCCACGTCGCCAATAACAGGGACAATCCGCTCATTATCCTGAAAAATGTCGTTGATGCTTGGGTTGATGTCCTCAGCAACGACAAGCGCTCCACGAGCTTCTAGCAATTTGGTAATCGCTAAACCAATGCCGCTGGCTGCACCAGTGACGAGCGCAACTTTTCCATCGAGATCGCGGTATATGTTGTTGGATTTATTGTTGTTCATGCTTGCCTTATCCTCTTAGTATCTCTTTTCGATGCACTTATCATATGGCTCAAAACAAGGGTTATAAATACACAAAACTTGCATATCATTGCCTAATCCTCCCAAAAATCAGTTGATGAATCGGCTAAAATGTCTATAGCTTTCAAAAGAAGATAATTCTATGAGTCAAGCATCCAGCAAGACGATTGAAAAACTTAACCACCCTACGAACGTTAATCAACATCAAGCAAGCCAGTGTCAAGAACTGGCCGCATTAGTGACCCGGCACACCAATGGCAAGGGAAACGGTGCCTATCCAACCGCGATCGACCAGTTGGAATTTATGCGAGAAGATGCTGCCCCTACAGAAATACGCGGTGTGTATGAACCAACTCTTGGCATTGTTGTTCAAGGCAAAAAAGAAGCTTTGCTGGGTGAGGAAACCTATTGCTATGGCGCAGGTCAATATCTGGTCGTCTCAGTGGATTTGCCGCTCGGTGGATTTGTGTTAGAAGCTACACCAGATGAGCCGTATTTAGGGTTCAAACTGAATTTAGACCCGGCTCAACTGTGTGACATTATTGCCCAAACTCAACCCAATCGGAATAACAGAGAAAACTCGGTCAGAGGCTTATTCATCAGCGATGCCGATGCGACGTTGATTGATTGTGCTATTCGACTCACACGGCTGCTGGATACACCGCAGGATATTCCGTTTCTGGCACCGATGATTATCCGCGAAATTTATTACCGCTTGCTCATGGGTGAACAAGGCGAAGCCGTTCGCCAGATTGCCACGTCCGGTAGCAATATGCAGCGCATCGCTGATGCAATCGCACAGATTAAGGCTAATTTTACAAAACCACTGCGGATTGAGGATCTAGCTGAACAAGCCAATATGTCTCCTTCATCGTTCCATCGCCATTTCAAGGAAGTCACCTCAATGAGTCCACTGCAATATCAGAAGCAGTTGAAGCTGTTGGAAGCGCGTCGCTTGCTGCTAACCGAAAACACAGATGCGACCAACGCTGCTTATCAGGTCGGTTATGAAAGCCCCTCACAATTCAGCCGTGAATATTCTCGTATGTTTGGTGCACCGCCTATTAAGGATGTTGAACGTTTACGGATAGCTTAAAAATTGACTGTCTGGTTATTGTTTAGATTAAACAATTAGTGTGCCTTGAATTACAGTACAGTTAAGGTTAATTATTGTTGGCAGATTCACACGGCGAGCGCCTACTCCAATCCAGTTCTTTACTCCGACCTCCCAAAAGTGTTAGAGAGCATTACCTACCAAAAACGCTTCTCGTCAAACATATACGGTTTTGAGATCACAGGCGTTTCTTAATTTTTGATTGATGCTAACGCAGATTCCACCTATTTAGGATTTCGTGTAATCGGCAATTAACAGTGCTTCTACCGGGAGCAAGTGTCTCATTGCAGAGGTCGAAAGTTGCTCTCTTATGCTTTCTACACACCTATTAACTTGCGCTTGCTTCAGCTACAGCAGTGCCTTCTTCTGGTTTAGGCTCCTTCGCCTTCTTCTGGAAAATTTGGATTCCCGCATCAACTACTTCAAACCCACTTTCTGTTCGCTGGCCAAGCTTGCCCGATATAGCACCCGCCCAGTCCTCGAATTCCGAAGCATTACTTTCAGCCTTGCGCCAGCTTTTCGCATTAATCAAAGCAGTGAAGACTACACCGTTCTGGTCAGTTAGTGAGACTTCAACTTTTTTATTCGCTGCTGGTGTGGCTGTTGGTAGTTCACCACTAAATTTAATTGTGACTTCGCTCTTTGCTTGCATACCTTGCCCCTTCAGATCAAAGACTCAAATTTTTCGCTCTTGATATTATCAGGCTCTCAGAAAAACATAGTCAAGAATTAAGCACTGCTAAAAGTTCTTCTTTTCTTTTTGATAATTCAGATATTTTCCGGTTCAAACTTCGGATTTCTGTATTGATTTTCGATAATTCAGCTTTGTGCAAATGAATTTTTAGATAATCCGAACCATATTTTTCAATGACAAAATCTTCTACCTCATTCCTTAAGAGTTTAAAGCAGGGATTTCCATATAAAGTGTTGTGCCGATATTGCAATTTTCCTGATTTGATAGCCTCAAGAATTTCTGCTAGATCAAGATTAAATTCTTTTTGGGCTGTTTTATCGCTCAGAGTAGCTCCCTTCTGCCCCCAAGGGGAATTGTCTTCTTTATGATTCATATTTGACTTAGCTTAAAGAACAATAATTCTACTTTTTAACTTAGAGTAAAAGGTACTGTTACTCTAAGTGTTAAAAATCTTTCATGGAAGCAAATTTTGCTCTAATAAAAACTGTTTTTGGATGCTCTCTAAAGTCTTAACTCCATTAACTGAGATAATATTATTCGCCAAATTGTCTACCATATTTGGAATCAGATGTTCCATATTCTTTTTGTACGAGTCTTGCCATAATTGGGTTAGTTTTTCTCTCGCATCTTCATTTACATAAATAATTTTCTCTTTGGTTATCAGTACCATTGCCACATATCCTGAATTTTCTGTAATTGCAAATACAAACTCTTCTCGCTCTGCTTTTAAACTTTTGTACCAGTAATTAATATGTTCTTTTAATTCGTATTCAAAAAGTGCATATTCCATCTGGGCATCTTGCAACAATGCTTTATTGAGTAATTTCTGGATTTTTTTCTTCATGACATTATTATTTTTATTCATATATA
>NZ_AJLJ01000452.1 GCF_000317245.1 Fischerella muscicola SAG 1427-1 = PCC 73103 | reverse complement strand
CCCAACAGAAGGAGAGAATGGCATTTTGCCAAAAAAAGAAGATGAAGTAGAAGCGAAAAAGAAAAAAGCTGTTATAGTAGTCAAGTGCGAAAGCCGAAAAGCAACAGGCAAGCAAAGAAGTCAAAAACCAGAAAAAAAGATTTCTGAAGTAGTTGACAAAGACAAAGAAGCTTGCTAACCTAGATAAAGTGTCAAGCAAAAGCAAGACGCCACGAACCTTGAAAACTCAATAGTTTGAAAGCCAAAGAAACTAATCCTCGTCAAAAAGAATGAGTGTTGGGTTAAGAAACCCAGACGTATAAGAAAAACAAAACAAGGATTACGAGAAGTAATTTTTGGGCCAAAAGGCAACT
>NZ_AJLJ01000451.1 GCF_000317245.1 Fischerella muscicola SAG 1427-1 = PCC 73103 | reverse complement strand
ACATCAAGCTGGCGATTATTTTCTAGGCTCAAGTACTCTTGTGATGTAGCTACATCGAGTATCCAGTTGTAGCTAAGTTCTAGCTTTTCGATGTGGTCTGTTGTCAGCACGGGCTTATCCTCAGTCAAGGGTAGCTCATTTAGTGATTCCAAGTGATACGGGTTAAAAATCATCTTTTTTCTTATTTGTAGTTTGAGAAAACTTTCTCGATTCGCTTCTGACCACGCGCCTCAGCACCGCTTTTTCAATCACCTTGCGTAGCCACCAGCTAGGCTCAATATTGTTTGCGTCCGCGATTGATTTAACTTCGTTGACGAGCGCTCGTGGTACGTTGAAGTTTAATCTAGGCGGCTTGTTGGTCATTTGCATTGTCCTTGTCCTCAGTTGTGATTACTTGAAATTGTGTTTGTTGTGCGTCTTGTTTTGGGGCTAAGAAATGTTCGTAAACACCCATAACGCCCAAGATTTCTATGTTTTCTTGAGGAAAATGTAGATTAGCTTCAATTCCTCCAGACTCAATGATTCTTTTCTTGATGATTTCTCTGACAGCTTCAATCTTGAATCCACCACCGCAGAACACAACGGGGTACTTTCTGGAAATCAGGCTTAATCGCTCTACTGCTTTGCCAGCTATGGTGTCTCTTAGCCAAGTATTGATGGCTTTTTGAATAGCAGTACCTACAGGGTTATTTTCTAAGTCCGTAGCAAGGCAAG
>NZ_AJLJ01000450.1 GCF_000317245.1 Fischerella muscicola SAG 1427-1 = PCC 73103 | reverse complement strand
AAATTTTAATTAGTCTCTTACAATCAATTAAAAATGTTAGTTTAGAAACGCTGGCAACATCAATGCCAATACCAATTATATTTGAAAGTAGAAGAAAAAAACTACAAAGATTTTTATCACTACCAAACTTTTCAATTGAAAAAATATGGTTGCCGATTGTTACAACTTGGTTGTCAACATATTTTGATAAAGATAAAATGATTTATGTGGTAATGGATAGGACTGCTTGGAGTCGGATAAATCTCTTCATGATAGGTGTGGTTTGGGACAAGAGAGCATTTCCAGTATATTTTACTTTATTACCAAAGTTAGGCAATAGTAATATTGATGAACAGAAGAAGATTCTCTCTCAAGTCTTACCAATTTTCAAAGAATAC
>NZ_AJLJ01000449.1 GCF_000317245.1 Fischerella muscicola SAG 1427-1 = PCC 73103 | reverse complement strand
CCTGTTAGGGCGTAAAACTCACGTTCGTTCTCAAAAACCACGAGAAGTAGTGCAAGAAGTTTATGGTTGGTTGTTAGCTCATTGGTCAGTACGAGTGTTAATGTTTCAAGCTGCAACTAATGCTGGGGTTCCACCATTACGCTTAAGTTTTACAGGTACATTACGAGTCATTCGTCGTGCTATTCCTAAATTTCAAGACGGAGAGACCGAAGAATTACCTTTTTTTTCGATTGGTTAATTGTCGAGATTTTAGATACGTTGCTACCTGAACGTGTTCACCGCATGAATCCCAGAGTCGTGAAAAAACCTGTATCAAAGTTTCGCTCAAAAAAGCCTCAACACAGAGGTACCGGACAAAGAGTAGAAGCTCCGAAATTTCACATTACTAATCAGCTTTCTAGCCTTAACTGAACCGTATT
>NZ_AJLJ01000448.1 GCF_000317245.1 Fischerella muscicola SAG 1427-1 = PCC 73103 | reverse complement strand
TCCTGGAGACATGCTATTGTTCAATGGTGGTCGATACTACCACCGGGTTAGTGAAGTAGTTGGTAATTCTCCACGGCGAACTATTGGTGGATTTTTAGCCTTCTCTAAAGAGCGTAATAAGATTTATTACTGGAGTTAAACCAATACCTTCGCCAAAATAAAGAGGGCTTTCCGTAGTAGAGTTATTGTTTACCACAACCACAACTCAATCACTACGGAAAGCCCATGCCAGATATATTAGCACTGTT
>NZ_AJLJ01000447.1 GCF_000317245.1 Fischerella muscicola SAG 1427-1 = PCC 73103 | reverse complement strand
TTGACGCTCTCCTCACTATAAGTGAGGAGATTCACAACGAGGCACTATCGTGCCATTGTTGTTATCTTGAAAAAACAGATCCAACTGAGTTCCCAAGTTCCCAGGCACACGACGTTTGCTCTTGAGAGCGTGGTGTTGTCTCCTTTTAGACCCTGTTGATTCAGGGTTGGGCGTTTCAAACAGTGATAGCTGCTTAGGTTTCGACAAGTCCTGCCGTACCTTACGAATTTGCTTAAGGATTAACCCATACTGGTTAACTGCTTTGACCTTGATATTTCTTGCAGCTTGCAAATTAGCATCATCAACATGACCACAATTGGTGCAGATGAATTTTTCACCATCTCTAGAATCTGCGTCAACATGACCGCAAGCACTACAAGTCTGACTAGTATGGCGAGGATTAATTTTGAGAACGACCTTTCCTGACTTTGCAGCCATGTACTCAATCTTAGAAATCAACGCATACCAAGAAGCATCTGCTATTGAACGAGACAAAGCTCGTTTAGCACTTTGTCCATTAGGTAGAAATCTCCCTTTTGTTTGATCATATTTGGGTTTACAACGTTTCATCATGCCAGAGATATTCAAATCCTCAACAGCAATAGCATCAGCTTTTTTAACTATCTTTTTAGCAACTTGCCACTGATAGGACTCACGCTTTGTGGCTATTCGATGCTGAAAAATTGATAGTTTCTGCTGTGCTTTACGTCTATTACCAGAACGTTTCTTTTTACGAGAAACACGACGCTGA
>NZ_AJLJ01000446.1 GCF_000317245.1 Fischerella muscicola SAG 1427-1 = PCC 73103 | reverse complement strand
GACATCTCCAAAATAGTAACATTCTGTGATAAAAGAACATTAGAGAAGTTTTTTGACACAGAAATATGAGTGATATACTGAAGCATATTGAAGAAAATTCTAAAGAAACACGGAGGTTAATTGGTCTGGAGTATGAACAGTTACAACAATTAATCCAAAATGCCGAACGATTAAATGATGAAAAACAAGCTTTACTAGAATCAAAAAAAATTAGAATTATTGCTGGCGGTGGAGGTAGAAAACCAAAACTATCTATTAAAGAACAAATAATTTTAACCTTGGTGTATCTCAGACACATGACAACATTTCAACTTATTGGTATCCAGTTTGGAGTGAGTGAATCGACAGCAAATGACACATTTAATTATTGGTTGCCAATA
>NZ_AJLJ01000445.1 GCF_000317245.1 Fischerella muscicola SAG 1427-1 = PCC 73103 | reverse complement strand
TAGAAGAAGTAAGTATAGATTTGTGGCAGGGTTATAAGAATCTAGTAACTGAATTAATGCCGAATGCTCAAGTAGTAGCAGACAGATTTCATGTAATGACACAGATAAATCAAGAACTAGATACTCAAAGGAAAAGAGAAAAACGAAATATAGAGGAGTTACTAAAAAAAGCAACATCACCATCAGAAAAAGCTGATTACGAACAGAAACTAGAGGCTATTAAGAATAGTAAATATTCGCTACTTAAGAATGAAGAGAGCTTAAATGAAGAGCAAATACAGAAACTTATTCAAGTGAATAATGTATCTCCTATACTGAAAGCAATGCATGAATCCAAAGAAAAAATTAGAGGAATTTTTAATAAAACTAATGATTGGTATACAGGAGTTTTTAAATTAGGTATGTGGTTAGTGAGAGCTAAAAAATATTTCCCCAAGAGTCACAACACAATTATTCGTTGGTTTGATGAAATTATTGCTTACTTTGATAATGGAACAACTAGTGGTACAGTTGAAGGAATTAATAACAAGCTTAAATTAATTAAGCGTTCTGGTTATGGATTTAGAAATTTTGATAATTTCAGAATTAGATGTTTATTAAACTGGCACTTTGTTTATTAGTTTAGCATACTAGCTACTGAAGAACC
>NZ_AJLJ01000444.1 GCF_000317245.1 Fischerella muscicola SAG 1427-1 = PCC 73103 | reverse complement strand
AATTGCCTTTGCGATCGCTATTTGATTCACCAACATTAGCTACCCTAGCAGAAAGCATTGAAACTCTGCGTTGGGCAAAAGAAATATCACAAATTCCCCAGCTTCAGCTTGAGGGCGCATTGGAGGAGGGAGAATTATGACTACCATCCAGTTTTTGTCTAATCTGCGTCGGCTCAATATCAATCTGTGGGTGGAAGGCAATCGCCTCCGTTATAGTGCTCCCCAAGGAACACTGACATCTGCTCTCAAAGCCGAGTTATCAGAGCGGAAGGCGGAAATCCTCAACTTTCTGCGTCAAACCAAAGCTACTATTGCAACTTGTCATCCATTACTACCCAGCTCACGGGATAGCAAACTTCCTCTCTCTTTTGCTCAACAACGATTGTGGTTTCTCGACCAGTTGCACCCTTCTAACCCTGCATACAACATTTCTGGAGCAGTTGAAATTCAGGGATTACTCAACGTAGCAGCACTAGAACAAAGCTTGAACGAAATTGTCCGCCGTCACGAAATTTGCCGCACCACCTTTAAGGTAATAGAAAAGGAGCCAATGCAAGTTATTGCTCCTAACTTCACCTTAAGACTCAATCAAGTGGATCTCAGCCATCTGCCAAAAGAGCATCAGCAAGCTGAAGTGACGCGACTAGCAACCAAAGAAGCGCAGCAGCCTTTTGATTTATCTACAGCACCTTTGCTGCGGGCGACCCTGCTGCAATTGGATGAAGTACATTATGTGCTAATTTTGACCGTCCATCACATTATCTTTGATGCTTGGTCTATGGGTGTGCTGATTGAGGAATTAGGCGCACTTTACGAGGCTAAATCTTGTGGCAGACATCATACGCTTGCCGAATTGCCTATCCAGTATGCAGACTTCGCAGTTTGGCAGCGACAGCGGTTACAGGGTGAGGTGCTTACAACCCAGCTTAACTACTGGAAACAGAAACTGGGCGGCAACTTGCCGTTGTTGCAGTTACCTAGCGATCGCCCACGTCCACCATTGCCAAATTTCCAAGGAGCAAAGCAACAGCTAACACTGCCCAAAACTCTCACAGAGGCGCTAAAAAAATTGAGCCAGGAGCAAGGGGTAACTCTGTTTATGTTGCTGTTAGCAGCATTCAAAACTTTACTTTACCGCTACACAGGTCAAGAAGATTTACTGGTAGGTACAGCTACAGCAGGCCGCAACCAACCGGAATTAGAACAGTTAATTGGCTGTTTTGTCAATACCTTGGTACTACGAACAAACCTTTCCGGCAACCCAACTTTCTTGACACTGCTAGAAAAAGTGCGAGAAGTAACGCTAGAAGCATACAACTACCAAGACCTGCCGTTTGAGAAACTGGTGGAAGAACTACAGCCAGAACGCAACCCGAGTCACTCACCACTATTTCAAGTCGGGTTCGCTTTCTATAATGCTCCTAGAACAGAACTGAGGCTTTCTAACTTAACTTTAAGTTCTCAGCCAATAGATAGCGGCACGGCCAAATTAGATTTAACCTTGTCCTTTAAAGAAAGCGAAGAAAGATTGACTGGATGGTTGGAGTATAAAACAGAACTTTTTGATGCTGACACAATTACTCGGATGCTGGCTCATTTCCAAACTTTGCTAGAAAACATTGTTGCCCATCCCCAACAGCGATTGGATGAGTTGCCTTTATTGACAGCAGTCGAGCGCCAGCAATTGCTATGGGAGTGGAATAATACCCAAACAGATTATCCTGCTGATGTTTGCGTTCATCAGTTATTTGAGGCTCAAGTTGAGCGCACCCCAGAAGCGATCGCCCTAATTTTCAATGGCTCTACACTCACCTACCAGGAGTTAAACGCCCAAGCCAATCAACTAGCCAACTATCTGCGAGCGAACAATATCAGACCAGAAATGCGAGTAGGAGTTTGCATAGAGCGAGCCTCCGTTGGAGGAGCTTCGCTAACACCAAAGACAATTGTGAGCATTTTAGCTATTCTCAAAGTTGGTGGTGTTTATGTACCCCTAGACCCTAGCTATCCTAAAGAACGGTTGGCTTTCATGATGGAAGATGCCAGATTGTCGGTGTTGCTCACCCAACAGTTATTGCACATTGAACCAGGGCAAAGGACAACTGTAGTTCACTTAGATAAAGAATGGGAAATTATTGCCCGACACAGCGATACGAACCCGCAGCAAGTTATAACGCCTGATAACGTAGCTTACATTATTTATACATCTGGCTCTACAGGTAAACCGAAAGGCGTGCTTTTAGAACACCGAGGACTCTGTAACCTAGCTACAGCACAGATTCAGGCTTTCAACATTCGATATAATAGCCGTGTCCTCCAGTTTGCTTCACTCAGCTTTGATGCCTCCATTAGTGAAATTTTCATGGCTCTAGTAGCAGGAGCAACACTGTGTCTAGCAACCACTGATGACCTATTACCTGGTACAAACTTGTTGCGGTTATTGCGCGATCGCGCCATCACGACTGTGACCTTACCACCATCTGTGCTGGCGGTACTACCTGCTGAAGAACTACCAGATTTGCAGACAATCATCGTTGCTGGCGAAGCTTGTTATCCTGATTTAGTAGCACGTTGGGCTTCTGGTCGTCGCTTCTTTAATGCCTATGGACCAACCGAAGCCACCGTCTGTGCCACCATTGCCGAATGTAGCGATACCCAAAATCAGCCGCCCATCGGTCGTCCGATTGCCAATACCCAATGCTATATTCTAGATCGCCATCTCCAACACGTCCCCATTGGTGTGCCAGGAGAACTATATATTGGTGGCATCGGACTTGCTCGTGGCTACCTCAACCGTCCAGACTTGACCGAAGAGAAATTTATTCCTAACCCGTTTGAGAAGGCAGGGGAGAGAAGGCAGGAGGCAGAGAGAGCAGGGGATAAGACGACAAGGGGAGAAATTATTACTCACAGATCAAAACTCAGCACTCAGCACTCACAGGAGCGTTTATATAAAACTGGGGACTTGGCTCGTTATCTGCCAGATGGCAATATTGAGTTTCTCGGTCGCATTGACCATCAGATGAAAATTCGGGGTTTCCGCATCGAACTAGGGGAAATCGAGACGATACTGCGTCAGCATCCAGATGTACTTAGTTGCGTTGTGACAGCCTACGAAGATAGTTTTGGTAAGAGTTTAGTAGCTTATATCGTCCCTCGAAATGGCATCAAAATCAATCAGCAACAACTAAAGGACTATCTTAAGGAACACCTGCCAGATTACATGGTACCTTCCGCTTTGATGATTCTAGAAACTCTACCTCTGACACCCAACGGTAAAGTAGACCCCAAAGCACTCCCTACCCCTGACAGAAGGCCAGAACCAAAAACTTTTGTTACTCCCCGCGACAGCTTAGAACTAGAACTAGCGCAGATTTGGGAAGAAGTTCTCAATGTTCGACCGATTGGTGTCACAGACAACTTCTTTGACATTGGTGGTCACTCCTTGCTCGCGGTACGTCTCATGGCTTTGATTCAGCAGCAGTTCGGGCGAGAATTACCCC
>NZ_AJLJ01000443.1 GCF_000317245.1 Fischerella muscicola SAG 1427-1 = PCC 73103 | reverse complement strand
TTATCAACTCTCTTTCAAGGTGGGACAATTGAAAAACTGGCAACTTTTCTCCGCTCCGAAACGCCTGAGCGGACTTGGTCTCCCCTAGTGGGTATTCAAACCGCAGGTTCTAAACTGCCTTTATTTTGCGCTCATCCCATTGGTGGCAATGTTCTGGGATACGTGGCTTTGGGACGCTATCTAAGTCCAGATCAACCACTTTATGCTTTGCAAGCCCCTGGAGTTGAGGGACAACGACAGCCTTACACCAACATTCCCGAATTAGCGACCTTTTATATTGAAGCCTTGCAAACTTTTCAGCCGTCCGGCCCATACTTTTTGGGCGGACACTCCTTTGGAGGACTCGTAGCTTTTGAAATGGCTCAACAACTTCAACAGCAAAGACAAGAGATAGGCTTGCTTGCTATTATGGACACACCAGCACCAATTCACGGGCAAGCTACCGAACCAATAGATGATGCTCGATGGTTAGTGAAGCGATCGCAGGTACTAGAACGCTTTTTTGGTAAAAAAATATCAGTTGACTACGCAGAACTCCAGCAGCTAGAACCAGAAGCACAATTTAACTACTTTTTAGAGAAATTGAGACGAGTTAATCTCATCCCTCCCGATGCTGGACATAATATGATTCGCCGCATCCTAGAAGTTCAAAAAGCCAGCCACCAAGCTTTAATAAATTACGTACCGCAGGTTTATTCAGGTAAAATTACTCTTCTTTGTGCCTCAGAGATGATAGCAGAGGATTCTGGGGGTGTGTTTACTCAAAGCTTTCGTAAACCTGCCTTGGGTTGGGGTGAATTAACTACTGAATCAATAGAAATTCATGAAATACCTGGCGATCATGTGACAATGCTGGCTGAACCCCATGTTCGGGTGTTAGCAGATAAGTTGAAATGCTGTCTGAGCTAATTGTTTTAAAAAGTGACTCCCTTTTCTATTCAAACAATACTTTGTTGACGAACCGCAGAGGCGCTGAGAAGGCAGAGGAAAAAAGAGGATTAAGCAATTTTATTTTGGTAAGAGAGTAATAAATGATAAATGAAGACTTAGTACAAATTGTTGCCCAAGCAACTTCTTTATCGGAACGCCTCAGCAAAGGATCAGACCTCATTAGCAAACAAAAGACAAACGATGAACTATTAGAGCGTTGGTGTGAAGTTATTGCTCAAGGTAATTGGGAAAAATTCCACAAGCGGCTGCAATGGGATGGATTAGATATTGATACAGTTCGTTTGGTATTATCGAGTGTAAATCTAGTAAAATCAGAGCAGCTACCAACTTGGGCAGAAACTTTGAGAGAGATTATGCAAACTTCTGCCAAATGGAATTTAAGAGAAGTAGCTTCAGAAAGTTGGCAGTTCCTCATTAATCAAGAAAAACCGTTACCTTTTGCCCATGTATTGCTTCCTGCTGTCTTAGTAGGACGACAGAAATTACTAACTTCTTTGGGAGCAGTATCGTTATCACCAGAGTTTCTGCCTTTAAAACTGCTTTCGGAAGAAGCTTACCAACAACTAGAGCGCGGTTTTACTGG
>NZ_AJLJ01000442.1 GCF_000317245.1 Fischerella muscicola SAG 1427-1 = PCC 73103 | reverse complement strand
ACTAATGGCAACTAATTAAGCAGCTTGCTCAAGATTAACTTTGACGACTTTGTTCTTTTCTTCTTCAGCTTTTGGTAATGTCAGATTCAAAATACCATCTTTGTATTCTGCGGTGACATTGGTATTTTGAATTCTAGCTTTTAGAGGAATTACGCGCTGGAATTTACCGTAATAAAACTCAGAACGAGTACCTTCTTGATGTTCTTTTTTGCGTTCTGCGACTACTTTCACTGCATTTTCGATAACTTCGATATCTACATCTTTTGCTGACATACCAGGAAGTTCGAGTTTTAGGTGCAATGCATCTTCAGTTTCAGTCAACTCGGCTGCTGGAGTTCTAAAAGCTGGTACTTGTAAATCTTCAAATATACGGTCAATTTGACGTTGTAGTGCAGTCATTTCAGCCCAGGGATTGTAACGTACAATACCCGGATTTCTCACAAGACTTTAGAAAAGAGGGGTGAAAAACTGCCAGAATGTATGTTGCAAAAGAATTCCAGCAATTTTAAGTATGACCCCAAATAAAAACGATTGTATACCGGAACAGTTCATATTTGGACTATTAAAGTCATGCCCAGTTGTAGTTAATTTCAAGGGTAAGCCTGTAACATCAGATGCACCGATTTTCACTGATTGCAGAACTCGACAGAAAAAGACAAATAACATCACGGCTGGCAGCATGTTTTAAAGACTACCGAAATCCAAATAAAATTCTGCATCCAGTTAACAGCTTAATTGCACAAAGAATATATGGCTTGATCATGGGTTATGAAGATATAAATGACCATGAAAATTTACGTCATGACCCAATATTTGCACTGGCGGTTGGAAAAGTGATTAATTCAGAACATGAGTCAATTACTTTGGCTGGCAAAAGTACATTAAATCGTCTCGAACATTGCCCCGACAACGTAAAAACCGATATCCAATTGTCAAAAAACGAACTTCTAAGCAGCGTAAACAAACTGCTGAATCAGCTTAGTATTTATATCTAGTTGATTTTTTAGTGCATGTTTATTTTACCTGGCATCGCTAGGTCATTTTTCATGTCTTAGTCTAAACTCCAGTAATGATGAATACCGACCAATAGAATCGGGCTAATTCAAGGTATGGACAACTGTGCTATTATTGGTTCGGTAAACCCAATAAGCAACAAATGGGCTAAGATAT
>NZ_AJLJ01000441.1 GCF_000317245.1 Fischerella muscicola SAG 1427-1 = PCC 73103 | reverse complement strand
ATATCTGCTTTTTCAGCTTTATTAGCCATGATAAAATTAACTATTATTTAGAGCTTATTTATAAAGTAAATATTAAGTAGGGTGTGTTACGGCTATGCAAGGATTTTGGAGTTTGAGAGAGTTAAGATTAGCCGTAACGCACCATCTTTCTCGGTGCGTTAAGCGTTGCTATAACGCACCCTACAATTTAAGGTTTACTTTATAAATCGTCTCTTAAAGAATGAAAAGCTAACACCTCGTTTACTTTGGGACAATGTTAAAGATTTAATTGTGACTAATGAGAATGCCTATATTATATTTGATGATAGTGTTTTAGATAAAAGGTATTCTGAAGAAATAGAGATGGTCAGGAAACAATGAGCGTGGTAACAAGCATGGTGTTCTCAAAGGGATTGGTATAGTTAGCTGTATATATGTGAATCCTAAACTTCAACAATTTTGGGTAATAGATTACCGCATTTTTAATCCGGATGTGGATGGTAAAACCAACATAGACCATGTGAAAGATATGCTGCAAAACCTTGTGTATCATAAGTTTTTACCATTTGATACTGTTTTAATGGACACGTGGTATGCGGTACATAGTTTAATGCTTTATATTGATAGTCTAGACAAGATTTATTATTGTCCTTTAAAAAATAATTGTTTAGTTGATGATACATTTAGTAACGAAAAATATAAACGTATTGAATTATTATCATGGAGCAAAGAAGAGTTAGAGTGTGGTAAAATCATCAAAATTAAAGGGTTTCCATATCGTAAAAAAGTGAAACTCTTCCGGGTTACTGTTTCTACCAACAGAACGGATTATGTTGCAACTAACGATTTATCTCAAAGTTCTACGGATGTTGTACAAGAGGTGTGTAAAATTCGTTGGAAAATTGAGGAGTTTCACAGAGAGAGAAAACAACTAACTGGCATTGAATTTTGTCAATGTCGTAAAGCTCGTCTTCAAATAAATCATATTGCTTGTGCAATGTTAGTTTGGTTTAGGTTAAAGAATTTAGCCTATCAAACTGGTCAAACTATTTATCAAATGAAACATAAATTACTTTTTAATTATTTAATTCAGCAACTCAAACGCCCAGATATTCATATGTGCTTGGTTTGATTGAAATTGCCGCGTGACGGGGCCTCGCCCCCGCACGCTATTTGTGCCAGTTGCGTAAGTTCTGCTTGCGATGCAAATACTCGTCCTTGAGCGTATATGCCCAACTGATTTACAAAAGCCTTTTGGTGTCTGGTGTATCTGTGTGATTCTGCTGTACTGATTTTTCTGGTTCTACAGGTAAACCTAATTGGATACAAAAGTAGCGATCATACTTGGCTAGTATCCAGTTATTAGCTGCTTGAATTTGCTCAACACTGAGGTCTCGAGTACCCCGCAAATCGGTATTTTTGAGATTAGCACGGGTGAAATTGGCATCGATGAGGTACGCATTTTTCAGGTCTGCCCCCTCTAAATTAGTATCACTAAGGTCTGCACCTTCTAATTGAGCGCCTTGTAATTTTGCATCTGTAAGATTAGCTAGTTCTAACTGCACACCGTTGAGATCCGCAAATTCTAGAATTGCTGCTTGTAGATCAGCACCACCCAGGTTAGCACCACCAAGGTCTGTATTAGTTAAATTGGCACGGGTTAAGTTAGCAGCTTCTAACTGGACACTATTGAGGTTAGCATAGGTGAGATTAGCTTCTTTAAGCCTGGCACGACTGAGGTTAGCACCTTCTAATTGGGCATCAGTGAGATTAGCTCGCTTGAGATTAGCATAGATGAGATTGGCATAATTGAGATTAGCAACACACAGATCCGCACCAGCCAAGTCAATTTCATGTAAATCAGCACCGGGTAAATCTAAAGCTTTTAAAGACACACCATACTGATTTAAATCTTCCAATGCTTTGATTCTGGCATAGCTAGTTGATACATTTGCCGCAGCTGCATTATCAATGACTTGCCATGCTTGATAAATAGTACTGCGTCTGCGCTCTCTACTTTCCAATAAATATAAGCTGGCTGCTGCTAGGATACTAAAAGCTTCAATGTTATTGACCTCAATAACTGATAATGCTTGTTTGTAAAAACACTGCAAGAATGAATATTGAGACTTACAAACAAGCTGTTGCTTATTCCACTGTTCGATGTGACTGAATGTCAGCATTAACAAATAAGCAATCACGATGGCCAGTAAAACACGAAACCAGACTATATCCAGTAAATCTCGAAATTTCTGCCGTAATTTCCTCACGAACCAAGTAAATCTGATCAGATTAATTCACCCCCTCCTAAGCATCATCTTCCTTGATAATTAAAAGTAAGTTCTCATGCATTGCGTTTAGCCTTAATTATGACAGCACAGGAACCTAGAGGGTTAACCCTATTGAAACCTGAACCTGATGTAAAGTTTGTTAATCAACGACCAACAAACACACTATCTATTGTCTTGCCAACGCCGGATGATGACACATAATTTGCATGAACTTTTTTGAGCGAATTTAATACAAAATCAACACCCTAGTGTCTACCCACCGTACAGAGATTTAACTAAGGCTGCGTCAAAGGCACGAAAAGTTGGAAAACTGGAGGAAGCCCGGAAACTGAACCAACAGGCACAGTCGATTCCGTCCCGCGACCCCAATGACCCAAACTTTCGTCGCCTTTGGTATACAAGGTATGCCGATGATTTTCTGTTAGGAGTAGTAGGCTCAAAATCTGAAGCTGTGGAAATCAAACAGAAAATTGCCACGTTTTTACGTGAAGATTTAAAACTGGAACTCAGTGAGGAAAAGACGCTCGTTACCCATGCAAGGGACGAAGCCGCTAAATTCCTGGGTTATGAAATCCA
>NZ_AJLJ01000440.1 GCF_000317245.1 Fischerella muscicola SAG 1427-1 = PCC 73103 | reverse complement strand
AAAAATAGCTGCGACTAGAGCCATCAACTCAAATGCAAGCAAAAGAGGTAAAATTGATGAAATTTTGATAAAAAATTATGAGTCCGTTATCAGACACAAACCAAAAAACAAAGAATGATATTGCTTGAGAGAAAATATTTCAAGAAGATTCTATTTTAGAAGAGATATCTAAAATAGAATGTTTGAAAAGTCCTCTTGTCGGTAGCAAAACGTTTTAGGTATTCACCAGAAACCTCTGTCGAATGAAATAGTATAAAATTAAGTGTATTTGTGAGTATAATTACAAAAAATTAATAAATACAAGCGATCGCCAAAATCTACTAAATTGCAGCATTTCTATACTTTTGAGCGTTGAATTTTGAATTTTGAATTTTCTTGGTTTTCTGCTCCTTCTAAAGGCAAGAAAACTGTTAAAATCTCTCCATAACGGGGACGTTCACGCACAATCAGTTTGCCACCGATAGCTTGAAACAAATGCTTGGTTGCATTGAGGTTCAAGCTGATTGTACCTGTTTCTGGTTGGAACATTAATAATTGACCAAGAGCTTTGCGAATCGGTGGCGTACAGGTTGATACAGTTGATGCATCGTTGTCTCCCACTTGAGGTAGAGGTAATAATTGCAACTTTAGTTGATCGCCAGCAGGAATAACTTGCACTTGAATATGGCTACCAGCAGGTAAATTACGAGTGAAGTTTTCCATTAAACCTGTGAGAACCCGATCAAGCATGGTAGGATTGCTGACGACAGTCGGTAAATGCTGGGGTAATACTACATCTAGCTTTAAGTTACGCCGAGTTGCTGCTTCTTGCCAACGCGGAATGCTTGCCTGCAACACCTGCTCCAGACTCATTGCAGTCAATTGCGTACTCGTAGCTTTATCTGTAGCAGATGTTTCTAGCTCTGCTGCTCTAAACAGCAATTCCATTCTGTCAATTTGCTCGGTACATTCGCGATCAATAATTTTTAATCGCTTAATGACGTTGGCAGGTAAATCCTGCTGTTTGAGCAATAGTCTAGTAATTGTGCGAATTGTTGTCAAAGGAGTACGGACTTCATGAGCAAAAGCTTGCAGCATTTCCACATCAGGTTTTGCTGATGAAGGGTGATGAGAATTAACCTCAGTTTTTTGACCCCGTTCCCCATTTCCTTCTACTGCTTCCTTAGTTGCAGCTTCCCAACCTTTATTTTCTTGTTCTGGTAATTCTGTGAGCAAGAATTGGCTGAACTGCATAACTATGCGATAATCTGGTGCAGTAGGATAGTAGTTTTGTACTGTATCTTCTAGTTCAGCAAATAAATCAGGGTTGCTCAACATTACCCTAGCACTTAACGCCCGCCAGGCGTGCTGCACAACTTCCGAATCAAAAGAGAAGGAAAATGATTTTTGACCATTTTCTTCTGTTAATACTAAAATCAATCTAAATTTTTTTGTAAAAATTAGACAAAACTGTTCATTTGCTAATGGATCTGTTTTCAGTAGAGGTAAAATTGATTCATTGCAAATAGTTGCATTTGCTGCGATCGCAACTTCTTGAGCAGACATCTGAAACGGCATTAGTGCCAAAGGATTAAACGGTTCTGCTGTAAAAGTTATTGACTGAAAAGTTGCAGTCAACTTAGGATGATCAAACAAAGGTGCTGGCGCAGCTAAAACTAATCCTTGTGTTACATCCTCATCAATCGTTTCTAAGGCATTTAATAGCAACTGTTGTGTAGCCGCCACGCAGAAGCGCCACTGTTGTTGAGCCTTAGCAGATGAACAAAAACCCATAGTTGATTGACTATTGGCTAATACTTCGCTCAGACTAGGCAAAATCCATTTGTACACAAGTATTCACCCCTTAGTTCAACAGCGACATCCAGCGTTTAAGGCAGAGTTTTGACTTTCACTACTTTTTCACTGTTACTTACGAGGTTATCGATATTTGCACCATAACGAAAGTCGTATAACCGAACAACACAGGTGCAATTTCCGTGGTCACTTCTTATTTGTCATTAGTTATTTTCTGATTTGATGTCAGTATAGAAAGAAAAAGCTGGATAGGAGAAAGCTAAGTGGGTACTCGCTGGGCGTTTTTAGTGGGAGTTAACAAATACGTAGATTCTGGAATTAGTAATTTAAAGTTTTGTATAAATGATGTTTTGGTGCTAGGACAAACCCTGGAGTCACTTGGCTATGAAGTAGTTACTCTCCATGATCAACAAGATTGGAATCATCCACGTTTTCCTAATCGTAACAATGTAGAAGCAAGACTCAAGCAAATTTGTGATACTTTGCAAGCAGATGATTTACTTTGGGTGCATTTTGCTTGTCATGGAACTGTGGTGAAGACAGCAGCGAATAATAAAGAAGCTGTTTTAATTACTTGTGATACTCAACTAAATTTATTAAAACAGCAAGCGCTACCTGTGGCTAAGGTAGAGCAATATATGAAAGCTAGTCAAGGGCGACGCTTTTTGTTAACCTTAGATGCTTGTCACACTGGTTTAGATATTGGTAGAGATTTATTAGCTAATCCAGAGTTTATTCATAATGTTTACGAACAGGCTGAGGGTTTTGCACTGATTGCAGCTAGCACGGCTCAACAAAAGGCTTTTGAATGGCAAGAAAAACAGCATGGTGTTTTTACTTATCATTTATTAGAAGGGCTAAGTGGTCAAGCTGATCGTGTAGGTAAGAATTTTGTCACTGTTGATGATTTGAAAAATCATGTGTTGGATGGTTTGCGGCGTTGGGGTGTGAAAAATGACGTTTTGCAAGAGCCGACAGCCCGTACGGAAGGATTAGGCGATATGATTTTGGCTGATTATCGGAGGCTACAACCACAAAATTCTTTACCAGCTTTACGAGATTTTGAGTTTGAAGTGGTGACGGTGCGGATAGAAAACAAAGGGTTCTTTAATCCCCGTAAAGAACTCATTTATAACCGTCGCGTAGGAACTGCAAAATACTTTGTCGAAGATTTGGGACAAGGTATAAGTTTGGAGATGGTGGAAATTCCCGGTGGTAGATTTACAATGGGCGCACCAATAGAAGAAAGTGGTAGCAGTGACAACGAAAGACCGCGACATCGCGTCATTGTTTCTACTTTTTTCATGCGTAAATACCCCATCACTCAAGCCCAATGGAGAGCCGTAGCCACTTTACCAAAAATAAATCGTGATTTAAAACCTGATCTATCTAATTTTAAAGGCGATAACCGGCCTGTAGAATTTGTATCTTGGTATGATGTAGTCGAATTTTGTGCCAGACTTTCTCTAAAAACAGGACAAGAATATCGGCTACCGAGTGAAGCTGAGTGGGAATATGCTTGTCGTGCAGGAACGACAACACCGTTTTATTTTGGTGAAACAATTACAACTGATTTGGCAAATTATAACGGTAACTACACCTATGGCAATGTACCTAAAGGAAAGTATCGAGAAGAAACAACGCCTGTAGGATCTTTTCCGCCTAATCCAACGGCAATGTTTGGGAATGGTGTGCAGATTTTTGGCATGAGAATTATGCAGGAGCGCCAACTAATGGCAGTGTATGGCAATGTTTGAATGATGATAATCAAAAGCGTCTGCTGCGCGGTGGTTCGTGGGACGACGATCCTGGATTCTGTCGTTCTGCCGAGCGTAACCTCCCCTACCCAGGCTTCGATTTCTACCTCGTTGGGTTTCGGATTGTGTGTGGTGTTGCGCCGAGGACTTAGTAGCCCTTTACACTTTTATCAGTTATCAGTTATCAGTTATCAGTTAAAGGAAACGGGGAACTTGAAGATTGTGTAATTAATTTTGTTTAGGTTCGTGTCTGCCATGCTTTCGGATCTCTGCGGGCATGAAAAATTGCTGTTACAATCACTCGACTCGATACAATTCGGTAGTATACAGCACAAGGAAAACGTTGTACTACAGCCCGTCTTACATCACGATAGACAACTGCGTAGGACTCTGGCATCTGGCAAATTCGATTTAGCATTCCATCCACACAGTCTAAAAACTCGTCGCCAAGTCCTGGCTGCTGATTTTCGTACCAAGTATATGCCTCATTGAGTTCTTCGCGAACTTCTGGACGAAACACTAATACATAATTCATTGTTGACTCTTGATCGAAGCCTTAATTTCTTCCCATGTCAGGATATCATCAGGATTCGCTTCATAGTCAGTAATTCGGCGATCAAGCTCCCGCTTTTGCACCTCCGTCAGATCAGGATAAGCTTGCTCTGCGGCAATACTATCCCAAATTGCTTGCACCAGACGAATCCGATCTTCAACGCTAAGGGCTGTAATCTCGTTTAAAGCAGCTGTAATGTCCACAATTACTTTCCCAAGTTAATTAATAGGCAAATGGTACATATTAAATATAGCGGACAGGATTTTGCCCATCAAATTTAACGCTGCAATTTATAATATGAGGGTTTAAAAACTTATGTCCCGCCTGGAAATTTATTTCCAGGCTAATAGCTAAACTCCACTTAAGTGGACTGGAAGAAAAAATTTTTGAGTCCTCTTTAGAGGAGTTGTGCTATGAGCCTTGGAATTTATTCCGAGGCGTACAGATGCGCCCAACCTAGATTTGTGTGTACACCGTAGGCGTTGTGTTTTCAGCGTGTTACTGAGCAATAATGCATCGAGTCACATTGCGATTGTATCGGGTTACATTGCGATCCCATCGGGTTGCATTGCGATTGTATCGGGTTACATTGCGATCCCATCGGGTTACATTACGATCACATCGGGTTACATTGCGATTGTATCGGGTCGCATTACGATTGTATTGGGTCACATTGCGATCACATCGGGTTACATTGCGATCGCATCGGGTCACATTGCGATTGTATCGGGTCGCATTACGATTGTATCGGGTTACATTGCGATTGTATCGGGTTACATTGCGATCGCATCGGGTCACATTGCGATTGTATCGGGTTGCATTGCGATTGTATTAACTTATAGCAATGTGAAATGAGTTGTGAATATTGAGAGAGTCAGATCCCCGACTTTTTGAAAAAGTCGGGGATCTTGTGCTTGTGGTTCACCAATGATTGAGGAATCTCCCGACTTCTGCCAGAAGTTATTTAACGACTATTGTATAGTTGTGTCACCACTCCCCAAAACAACCTCTCTATTGATAGATCAACAGCTTACACCTGAGAACGATGGAAATCTTCTCAAAACGAGGGAAAACAGTATGTAGTAAGCACAAACAAGCTTATTACTCAATTTATGGAGGAGTACAAAATGGTCGTGGGGAAACATCAACGTGCAGTTGGAGTCTTTTCTAACCGTAACGCAGCTGAACATGCGCTTACAGAACTCAGAGATGCTGGCTTTAACATGAATAAAATTTCTGTAATTGTTAAAGACAGCGATCGCACTGGTGATATTGCTGGTGTTGACACACAAAAAGGTGTTGGTAATAAAGCCGATGAAGGAGCTGCTGCTGGAGCAGTTACAGGTGGTATTTTAGGAGGTTTGACGGGATTACTCGTAGGTTTGGGTACTTTAGCTATTCCCGGTGTTGGCCCAATTCTACTAGCAGGCGAATTAGCCACAACCTTAGCTACAACTGCTGCGGGTGCTGGTATTGGTGCAGCAGCTGGCGGATTATTAGGTGCATTAGTTGGTTTGGGAATCCCTGAAGAACGAGCTAGAGTTTACAATGATCGCGTTTCTCGTGGTGATTATTTAGTCATGGTAGAAGGTACAGAAGCGGAAATCCAGCGCGCTGAAAGTATTCTCAGAAATCGGGGAATCGAAGAGTTTGGCATCTACAATGCACCAGATGTTGCTGATGCTCACGGTGATTATGTAAATCCTGCAACTTCTGGGGTTGATACTACTCCTACTTATGATCGCACAAATGTTGTTGACAATGATCCTAAAGTAGTGATTGTTGATCGTCGTGATAATGCTCTCTAATTCAATCAGTGAACAGTTATCAGTGAGTGCTTCGTAACTAAGAACTAATAACTGTTAAGTTTGCTCTTCAACCTTGCACACAGATTCAGAAGAATTGCAAAAAAATTTTCAGTTGAGAAAAACAAATGAAAAAACTTATTCCATTCTTGCTTGGTGGTGTTCTGGTTATTGGTGCAGCAGGTTGCGAACCACCCTCTAGAACCAGCACAAATGCTCCTGATAATACCAGTGAAAACGTCAACGCACCAGTCCAAGAAACAGCTCAACAAAACCAACAAGACGCTACCAGTCAAACTCGTAAAGACCAAATTGAGTCAGATATTCGCGCCAGAGAGCAACGTAATAATGCGACTGGCGGTGATGCAGATAGAGATGATGATGATCTAGAAAGCGAAGTCCGCGGAAAGCTAGAAGCAAATTTACCAGCTAGCCAATTAACAGTTGATGCGGAAGATGGCGTTGTTAAAGTAGCTGGGACAGTTCCTACTCAAGAGCAACTAAATAAAGTTCCCACTTTAGCACAACAAATTAAAGGTGTGAAAAGCGTGGATGCACAAAATGTAAAAGTTGCTCCCGCAACACCAGCACCAAACAACAATCAATAATTTTTTCTAGAGTTTTCTTTGAGCATTCACATTTATTTCAGGTAAAAGGTAAAAGGGCTGACGGGGCGACAAAAGTGGCTATGATGCAGACAGAATAAGCCTCATAGCCCTCAATCCTCGTTGATAATACTTCTGCTTGTTGCGATTTAATTTTATTAACTTGGTTACTAATTCTATACAAGGTTCCATGAAATTGACCCAATTATTGCCATATAAGCCGATATAAAAACTGCTATGTCGCCTTTGGGTTCGCCCATATTCTTTAACACGACCAACATATTTCTGTATTCCTTTACGTTTTATTTCTTGCCCTTGAATTGTCGCAGAAGTGTAAGCGATTGCTATCAATATAATTAAAGTAATGAATCGTTTACCAGATACATTAGTTCCCTCTAAATTATAGCCACCGCTCTTAAAGTCTCGAAACATTTCCTCAATATCAAATCTTTTTTTATAGTAAGCGATCGCTAACTCTAAACTATCCAAATTTGTTAAAATAAACCATCCTTCTTCCGGTGCAACTCCCAAGATTTTTCGTTTCCACTTACATGCAACATTAAAGTTGGTAAA
>NZ_AJLJ01000439.1 GCF_000317245.1 Fischerella muscicola SAG 1427-1 = PCC 73103 | reverse complement strand
GTTGGTAAAACCGTGAGATTTTGTCACTTTTACGCCCTGGAAAAAGAAAGAGACTCCAGGAGATAATCCTAACTCATTCAATTCCAAGTAAATACCTGTTTGCATCTCAACAAAATGAGTCTTTTTGATACGTAGACAAAAGTAAGCATTCCTTCCTCTAAGCCAATTAGCGAGTAAAACTATCGCAAAATTCTCGGTCTCCTAACACGCAGATTTTATAATTTTTGAAAAGTGGTAAGACCTTAGAAATAATCGCTATCATTAGATAGGTCTTCTTGACATAACTAGACCTATCTTTTCTTACCATGAATCGCCACACTCTTTATAAAACAACCTTTTCCAGTTATTTTGTCGCCCCGTCAGTCATGGAATAGTCCTGAATTTACGTTTATGGAAATGTCCTGAATGTACATTTGGGGACAGAGAAGGCGAGAGTGCTTGGTCGTGCGATCGCCCTTCTCTATTAGACTTATCCGAAAATTAGGTTTTGACCTTTGCTGTACAAGGCTTTGATGCTCATTTGCGGATATGTCTATTACTATTTAGTCCTATTTGATGGGACGTGTCAATAGCTTGTCTTGTTTTTTTTGATGAGATTTACTTATCAACGAAAAAATATATTTTTGTTATGTATAAATTTTGAATTTTAGTTGAGAATTATCAGCCTATATATAAGTTAAATGGCTTATGCATAATGACATCATGGTTTAACTTTATATCAATTCAATTTAGGTATTTCGATATCCGGATTTGTTTTATAAATTTTGTAGAGAATGAATACATAACAATCCATATGCTAAAAATAATCAAGAATCGGTAATCAGTTTATGAAAAATAGTATGATTTGAATTGTGTTAATTCTGAAGCCAGTATTTTTGACATAAAAAGATAGTTTCACTTTTCATTTTTTGAACTGGTATTACTCATATGATTGGATACAAATATCAGGTACAGGTATAAAAAGCATAGAGTTTGTAAGGCTTAAGCAATAATCTCAATCTGCTCAAAAGTCTTATAAATAGCATCAACAGCTATTTTTGTATACAAAAATAAATATGAGAACAATAAAAATGATACAGAAGCACTGTTTAAAAAAACACAATAAATAGAACAGTCAATGTGATCTATTTACTACATGATCATTTGTAACAAATCATCAAAGCTGAAACTAATATCAAAAAATGCAGTTGTTAACGTTGAATTAACTATTTTTTGAAACAATTATCACTAAATTTAGGTAAGAGAAAGAACAATGCTATTTGATCCTTCTAGTGAACGTGGTAGTGGTAGATAAACAAACAGCCCTCAGCTACCAAGATAGTGTTTAAAGGCAGCCAAGATTTCTGCATTGATCACGAAATTATGGGAAGTAACCTCAACTTGACGATTTCCTTGATCTTCATAACTCAAATGCAGACTGAGATAACTATGTGGCTGATAGGACATTCTGTCCGCCCATTCGATCGCCACTATTCCCGGCGCAACCTCAAAACCTTCCCAGTAGGTTTCTAAGTTTAAAGCTGCTACTTCTTGCGGTTCTAGGCGATACAGATCCAGATGGTACAGAGGAACCCGCCCTGTCGTATATTCATTAATCAAAGTAAAAGTAGGACTGACAATCGATTCGGTGATACCTAAACCTTCACCAATACCTTGCACCAAAGTCGTTTTACCAGCACCCAAATCACCTGCCAACAAAATCACACTGTTAGCACTCAAGTATTGACCGAGAGTAACACCAAGCGATCGCGTCGCCTCTGCACCAGTAAGAAAAATTTTCATTTGCTGTGCTGCGCTCCACTGTACCAACGTAATAACACCTTCGCTAGTTTTTGGGGATCATGACGTACGCAACCTGTTTCATCTTCATGCATGACATTAGCTGAAACAATCCTTCGCCCTAATTTGGTGACATCTTCGCGATCTAAAAAAACAGGATGAGACTGTTGTTGTGCGTAACGTATGAGGGCGCGTTCTGAAGGAGATTTCTTGTGTACCAGCACAGCATTAAATAAACGTTTACCATCGCAAGCAGCATCAATTGCGCGAATATGATCAGCAACTGTGAATCCTTGGGTTTCGCCTGGTTGAGTCATAATGTTGCAGACATAAATGCAGGGTGCTTCGGAAGCTGCGATCGCATCAGCAATTTCTGGTACTAATAGATTTGGAATGACGCTAGTATACAGACTACCAGGCCCCATAATTATATAGTTAGCTTCCTTAATAGCCTTAATTGCTGCGGGTAAAGCAGGAGGATTTGCAGGGAGACAGCCAATTTTAACAATATTACCTCCAGCTTCAGTAATTTTAGATTCTCCCTCAATGCGACGACCATCAGCTAACTCAGCCCACAGACGTACATCACTTAGAGTTGCTGGTAACACTTGTCCGCGAATCGCAAGTACCTTAGAACTAGCAGCAACAGCCCGTTCCAAATCTCCGGTAATTTCACTCATCGCTGTTAAGAACAAATTACCAAAGCTGTGACCAGTCAAACCATCGCCGACTCGAAAACGATATTGAAATAGTTCTGTGAGTAATTTTTCTTCATCCGCCAATGCTGCTAAACAATTGCGAATATCCCCTGGTGGTAAAACCCCAAATTCTCGACGCAAGCGTCCGGAAGATCCGCCATCATCAGCGACAGTCACAATAGCAGTAATATTAGCGCTGTAACGCTTGAGTCCTCTGAGTAATGTGGAAAGTCCCGTCCCACCACCGATTACAACTATTTTCGGTCCTCGGTACAATCGGCGATGAGCCAGCAGCATATCTACTAATTCTTCTTCATGATCAGATCGTAGCGCTTCAGTAATTGAACCTACTGTGCGGGTTTGTCCCCAAAGCAGCAACAATAAACCACCCAGCAGAACTAAAGGCCCACTAATATAGTTGGGTATGATTTCGGCGAGCGTTCCCAAAAAACCCCTCACTAACTCTAGCGCCCAAAAAATCGGCGTTAATTTAATCCAAATTGCTAAACCCAGAGCTGCGAGTAAAACACCTCCGATGCTAATTAAAAACCAACGTTTCACCGAGAGTCCTGGTGACAACCATTTGAACCACTGATTAACTCGGTAGGAAGTGCGATGGCGCGACTGCTTTTGCAAAGTTTTAAGGGCTTGTCTAAAAAAACCAAGTGACATACCTAAAAAGGAGCGATGGTAAAAACTAAAATAATTAACTGAAAATTTACACTACCTGGTCTATGTCCTAAATGTGGCATTGGATGATCACATTGTTGATCAGAAAAAAGAGTGTAATACCGTTTCAATATAAATCTGATAGATTTGCTGGAGATAAGGGAAGGGGGACAAGGGTGAAAGTATAAAAACACACTTTTTTGCCACCTTTAACCTTTGACCTTTATAACCCAATCGTATTGTCTACACTCTTACTAGATCGAAAGCACCCTTTTAAAGTTGCCAATCTGCACCTAAACACAAAATTTTGCTTGAGTCAATTAAAAATTTATGGAAAAACGAATTTTAGGATTAGATCCAGGATTAGCAAAGTTGGGATTTGGAACAATTATCCACACATCAAACCAACCTCAGCAGCAAGATATCTCAGTGGAGATGCTTGATTTCGGTGTTATTAGTACAGAGGCTGGTGCAGAAATGGGACAAAGGCTACGCACATTGTACGAAGATTTACACACTTTGATAAAGGATTTGCAACCTGATTTAGTCGCAATTGAAAAATTATTTTTCTATCGTATGGGCAATACTATCCTAGTTGCTCAAGCACGAGGCGTTATTATGTTAGTTCTAGCGCAGTACAATCTTCCGTATTTAGAATTTACCCCAGCTCAAATTAAACAAGCATTAACCGGGTATGGCAATGCAGAAAAATATGAAGTTCAACAAGCTGTAGCGAGAGAATTAAATCTAGATTATATCCCCCGTCCAGATGATGCTGCCGATGCTTTGGCTGTCGCTTTGACAGCTTTATTCCAGTACTTATAATGTATAAAAAATTTTTGATTTTGCTAAATATTGTTGATAGGTCTCACTTTTACAAAGTTTCATCGATAACTGATCACTAAATTGCGATCGCTCGTTTTGAAGAAACAAGATCCCCGACTTTTCTAAAAAGTCGGGGATCTAAAATCTCTTCTAAAGTGAGATAATGCATCACGCCAAGCCTTAATGCGATCGCTTGTTTTGTAGTAAGAGTGCGAGATGCCATCCGGCACGCTACGCGATCGCATAGTTACAGATATATAGTTAATTTGGCTAAACTGTTCCTAGATCATTAAAATACTCTGTTATGTTGACAAAATACATACAAGCTGCTTTGCACAAAGCCAAGTACAAAATATTATCAGATGATAATACATTTTACGGAGACATTCCCGGATTTGAGGGTGTTTGGGCGAATGCAGATACTTTAGAAGCCTGTAGAGAAGAATTAGCGGAAGTTTTGGAAGAGTGGATTTTGTTGCGGGTTGCACGGAATTTGTCGTTACCCGTAGTTGATGATATTGAATTGTCAATTAAGGAAGTAGCATAATGCCTAGTTTCGCACATAAAAAGCCACCTGGAAAGGTGGCTTTTTATGTTAGGTATTTCGCTGTTAAACTTTCCAACCCATATCAATTTGGTATGACAATAGTATGCTGGTGATGTGTCAATGTAGCGATCGCTTGTTTTGGAGTGATGCGATCGCCTTTGGCTTTACTCTTGAAACTCCTGCCTGACAGTTCTAAAATCTCTTCTAAAGTGAGATAACGCATCACGCCAAGCGTTTGTAAAGTTCACTATTTTTCGG
>NZ_AJLJ01000438.1 GCF_000317245.1 Fischerella muscicola SAG 1427-1 = PCC 73103 | reverse complement strand
GTAAATCCTGACAACAGATGACTCAAGCAGTGTAGTCATTGTGTGAATTCCTGTTCCACTTCAGCGTTATTTCATAGTTGACCTCACCTGTGCCGGATGCAATTACAGCCCCAAGTTCAGCACTCATTTTGATCCCAAACTTAACTTCCACTTCGTCAACTGGCTGTTTTAGGCTACTTACTTTACTGATAATGGCATTTGCAACAGGGTTAACTTTTTCAAGGGCAGATTCAAAAGTCTGTTGAGCTTTTTGAGCAAGCTCATCACGCAAACCTATGCGCTCGTCTATTAGTGGTGGTTGATCAACTTCTACAAGAATGGAGTCACCATTTTCTAAAGGAAATTCAACTATACGTTTCACATTAGACATCCGCTTGATATTTTTTGGATTCAGAATTTATCTTTGGTTAAAGTTACTCTATCGAAAGTTGTATTTTTAATTGTTACATACTTAAGTATATACGTGTATTTTACGCATAATAGCTTTCCCTTCACATGTTTAAATTTTCTCAAAGCAGTCTCTTGAGTTTTTCTTGTATACCAACTTCCAATTGCAGTAATATCAACAGCAGCACAAGCAATCCCCTCTTGTTGCAACCTCTGCATCGTCCTTACCCGCAGACTCGATTTACCCATCTGTCGCGAGTTGAGGACATAATAAAATTCTCCCGCCTTCAGCGCCGTATATAAATCCTGGTCTGCTTGCCGTGTCACATAGGTGAGAGAATCAGTTGGTAAGCTGCCCCCGACTTGGTATTTATAGCTCGAATTTGGCTGTAAGTTCATGGATTCCAGTTGGAATTGCTGAGACTGGCTATTTTAATAGTAATTAGTTATATCACTTGCGTACAATCCCAATGTCATACCAATTAAAGAAAAGAATGCGACAAATAGACCATATTGTAGAGACGCGATGAATCGCGTCTTTAACCCGTGATTCATCGCGTCTTTACCCAAGGATGTGTTGCAATCATTAGTTGAATTGGTATCAGGCGATGCATTAACAATGTAACCCGATAAGTGCGATCGCACTTTTGGGAAACATTCGGGGCGATCGCTTGCAAAAGTCAAACAAGGCACTTGTTAAAACAGGCGATCGTTGTTTACATTCTCTGTAGCAACTTTTGTCTTCCTTGCAGCAACTTCCGCCCTCACGTTTGCGTGTTACGCGCAGTCTGTAGCAACTTTTGTCTTCCTTGCAGCAACTTCCGTCTTCACGTTTGCGTGTTACGCGCAGTCTGTAGCAACTTCTGTCTTCCTTGCAGCAACTTCCGTCTTCACGTTTGCGTGTTACGCGCAGTCTGTAGCAACTTCTGTCTTAACGAGAAACAGACTTGTGTTCTTAGGAGTATCACATTACACAAAGTAAAGTATTTCTGCCAAACGTTTTTTTGTTGTTGTGTAAGAGAATTTTTTTATACTCTTGCTTGGGCGACTTAGGAATGGAAATTAAATAATATCAATTCAATTAATGATTGCAACACATCCTTTGGTAAAGACGCGATGATACTCTTACCTTGAAGCCGCTCTTACAAGCGTCTACGCGTCTCTACATGCCCAAAATTATGACAAAAATTCTTAAATCATATCTTGCATCAACCCCATAT
>NZ_AJLJ01000437.1 GCF_000317245.1 Fischerella muscicola SAG 1427-1 = PCC 73103 | reverse complement strand
TGCTTCGTGATCGCTTGTTTTGTAGCGATCGCACCTGGGGAATGTATATTATTAGGTTTGTAGTAAGCACTTTAGTGCTTACTACAAACCGATCAAATTAATAATGATTACCTGCTTTGCGATGATGCATAGCTGTCACGCTATCCGGTTGCAATAACTTACCATTGTCCACAATCGCATACACAATCCAATGGTCGCCACATTCCATGCGTTTGTTAACTGAACATTCCAGATAAGCTATTGAGTCGGTAATAATCGCACAACCGTTATCTGCAACTGCTGTGGAAAAGTCCTTAAATCTATCTTCGCCAGGAGCAAAGTTTTTGCGGAAGTGTTTCATGTAATCTTGGTAATTTTCATCACCCAAGATATTCAAAACAAATTTGCCACCTGTATGCATAATCGATTCCACCGCTCTTTCTTTGGCTATTGCCACAGTAATTCCCGGTGGATTAAAAGTTGCTTGCGATACCCAAGCACCTAACATCCCTGTAGAAACTTCACCTTGCTTGGCTGTGACGACGCAAACAGAACCAACAATCCGCCCAACAGCTTGTTCCATTTGGGTTGCAGCAGCTTGAGTCAAGCGTGGCTTTTTCGCTCTTCTCAGGGTTTGGGCAAAATCTGTTGCCATTTCTTCACATTCTTTCAGCATGACATCCGTAGGTTTAAATCTTGCCTTTAAGGTTTCAAACCCAAATCGATAACCAGCATCTTTGAGCTTACCTTCAATTAAATCAAAAGCCTCACCACTCCAACCATAGGAACCAAAGACACCAGCTAATTTACTGTTATTACCAACGGCAAGAACAATACCCAAAGCTGTGTGAATCGGTGTCGGCGCATTCCCACCAATAGTGGGAGAACCCATAATAAAGCCATCACATTTTTCAATTGCAGACCGAATTTCATCCGGTTCAGCAAATTCGCAGTTAATTGATTCGACAGCGACTCCACCTTTAGTCAATCCCAAAGCAAAAGCCTGTGCCAAAGTTGCCGTGTTACCATAAGCTGAAGCATAAAGCAAAGCAACAGTAATCTCACGCTCAGTTTGAGACTTACTCCAAACTTCATAGGCTTTGGCTAATTCCAACAAACCATAGCGAATCAATGGCCCGTGAATAGTAGCATACATTCTCACTTGCAACTCTGATAATTTTTCCAAAGCAGCTTGCACGTGATTAGCATGAGGAGCCATCAAACAGTCAAAATAGTAACGCTGGTCTTCTTTAAGAAGATCCCAATCTTCATCAAAAACTTCATCTCCGCACAAATGCGCCCCAAATAGCTTATTCGAGTAAAGAATTTGGGTTTGTTCGTCGTAAGTGCAAAGTCCTGTCGGCCAGCGTGGACTAGGAATCGGAAAGAATCTCAAAATATGACCCTTACCCAAATCCAAAGTTTCTTTCCCCCGCATGGCAATAATTTTCAGTTCGCGATTCGGGAAAGCGGCGCGTAAATTTGCAGCACAGGGAAGCGAACAAACAAAAGTCAGTTTGGGAACTAAATCTAAAAGTGCTTTGATTGTGGCGACGCGATTAGGATTAAAATGACCAAGAATCACATAATCCAACCGTTCCCAATCATTCAAACACTGCCTGAGTGCATCTAAATAAATTAAGCTAAAAGTTTCCGGCGGTGGATCAATAACTGCAACTTTATCACCACTAATGACATAAGAATTAGAAGTTGTACCTCTAGCTAGTGCATATTCAATTTCAAATCGCAGGCGTGTCCAACTGCGCGCGCGCAGCACAGTTGTATTTGTCGCAATTGGTAAAACCTGCACGTCGCGAGGATTAGGATTGCTCATAGGTATTTACGGTGAGAGGAGGGGATTTTTTGGAGATAGGGGACAAGGGAGAAGGGGAGACAAGGGAGAGGAGGGAGACAAGGGAGAGGGGGAAGACAAGGGAGAGGAGGGAGACAAGGGAGAGGGGGGAGACAAGGGAGAAAAATTGCTTCCTTGTCCTCCTTGTCCCCCTTGTCCCCCTTGTCCCTTTCCCGTTTGTCCCTTTCCCGTTTGTTTTCCTAGTAATAATTGCCGACCTTACGATGGCGAACTGCTGTTAGTCCGTCGGGTTTGGAAACTCGACCATCGGTGACGGTGCAGTATAATAGCCAGTGGTCGCTGCATTCCATGCTGCTCTTAACTTCACATTCCATGTAAGCCAGAGCGTCTGTGAGAATTGGAGAACCGTTTTTAGCTGTTTGAGTTTTGACTCCTGCAAATCTGTCTGCACCAGGATGCAGGCGCTTGAGGAAATGTTTCTTCAGTTCTTGATAGTTTCCTTCTTCCAACACATTCAGGACGAACTTATCGCCGACTTGCAACAACGAATCAATGGCTCGGTCTTTAGCAACGGAAACTGTAAATCCTAAAGGTTGTAAACTCGCTTGCGCTACCCAAGAAGCCAGCATCGCTCCTTGCATACCGTTCTTGTTGGCAGTAATAATATAGAGTCCGCTACTAATCCGACCTAATGCTTTCTCCAAATTAACGTCGATAGACTTAATTTGTTTGATGTTGCGTTCGCGGACTAGCATTTGTCCCAAATCAGTACCTGCTTCTTCGCAAAGTTGGAAGGTGATTGGCGAAGGAGTTTCTTTAATCCGAATTGCGGGAAAAGCTTCTTTGACGCCAAAGTCAACGAATCTTCTACGTAAGGGATCGATGGGTTCATCGTCACCACCGTAACATTCAAAAAATCCAATGACTTGTTTTTCTTTGACGACACTCAAAAGCGCACTAATCGCAGCTTGCGCCGCAGCGTTAGCAGTTGGCGGCATACCAACAATAATGCCAGATGAACGACCTGCTAATTCTTGAATTTCTTGGATCTCAGCTGTTGTTAGATCCATGATTTCGATTCCGACGCCAGTTTTCTGGACTCCGTGAGCGATCGCTTGAGCAATGCGATCGCCATAACCATAATCAGCGACATAAAACATGCCGACAATTGTCTCTGTTTTGGCTTGTCTTTGACTCCAACCTTGGTAACACTCTCTGAGTATGCCCAAATGATGGTAAAGTAAAGGCCCGTGACCATTAGCAATAATCTTAATGTTGCCCAACTCGTTCATTTTTTTCATCGCATTTAAAAGCGAACGAGCATTCGGCCCCATCAAGCAATCATAGTAAAATCTAAAATCGGGTTCGATCGCCTCTAAGTTGACATCAAAAGTGTCATCGCTGCAATAGTGCATCCCAAAAGCGTCACAGGTGAACAGAGTTTGGGTTTTGTGATCAAAGCTGAAGATAGTATCCGGCCAGTGCAAGTTAGGCGCACTCACAAATTCTATTTCGTGGCCTTGACCTAAATCTACGCGATCGCCACTCTTGACAATCCGCTTTGAGAAGGGATCATGAACCAAATTTTCCAGAAACTGAAGTGCTACTTTCGATGCTAAAACAGTGGCTCTGGGTGCTAATTGCAGAACGTCCTCAACCAAACCACTGTGATCTGGCTCTGTATGGCTAACAATGATGTAATCAATTGCTTTTGGGTTAACCAGTTTCTTAAGAGTCTCTAAATATAGGTGGCGAAACTTGGTGTGAGAAGTATCCACCAAGGCGATGCGATCGCCCTTAATCAGATATGAATTGTAAGTTGTACCATTTTGTAGACCGAATTCAATATCAAAGCGATCGCGATCCCAATCAAGCGAACGAATCGCCGTTGTGTTAGGAGCGATTTCGACAGTTTGTATAGTAAGTCGTTTATGTTGAGGGTTCCCTGTCAGAGCTACCATTAGTCGTCTCCAAGCACAAATCATCAGTCTGCTTTTCTGACTCTATTTTGCTCATAATTATTTTTGTAAAGTTGTTCAAAATAGCCTTTTTTGAAAAACTCAATTTGTAGCCAAAGTGTCTGTTTTTTGGCATGGTTAATAACCGAAAAACTGTAGTTACTTCTCTGTTTTTTGAGCGAAAATTATAGCAGAGAATCAGTAATTGCTTAGATGAATTTTTCCTACATAAAAGTAATCAAAATAATATTGCTGCTCCAAATTTTGTAACGAAAATCATCATTTTGGCAACCGTTGTATCTAATGTGGAGATAGGGAACAGGGAATAGGTTTAAGCTTTTAGCCAAACTTTTGTTCACGGCTTGTTACTTCCCTAACAACAATCAAAAACTGCTGCATTACTGGTGTGATTTCTTCTGCTTTCCACACCACCGCTGTTTCTACTAAGGGTGTGGTTTGGGCGATCGCTCGATAGACAACACCTTGACGTTGCAGATTTTGCAGCGAAGCAGGCACAATTGCAATTCCCATTCCCGCCGAAACTAAGCCGATAATTGTTTGCATTTGAATAGCTTCTTGAGCAACTTTTGGTGTAAAATTAGCTTCCTCACACAAAGCCATAATTTTGTCGTAAAGTCCTATTCCCAAATGACGTGGAAATAAAATAAATAATTCATCCGCAAGCGATCGCACTGCAATTTTTTCTTGTTTAGCTAATGGATGATTTACAGCTAAAGCCACAACTAAATTTTCTTGCTGAATACACTCCCAAGCAAAACTATCATCTTCTAAAGGTAAATGCACAAAACCAACTTGTATACGATGATTTTGCAAAGCCTTTTCTTGTTCTGCTGTTGTTAACTCCTGCAATATCAATTCCACTCCCGGAAACTGCTGTTTCGTAGCTTGCAAGATCGCAGGTAGCACATCATAAGTCACAGAACTAATAAATCCTACTCGCAATTGTCCTGTTTCACCCCTACCAGTGTGCCGTGTTAACTCAATCGCCTGTTCAAGTTGCGCCAGCAGTTGATAAGCTTCTTGTAAAAATACCCTTCCTGCTTCCGTCAATTGTACCTGTCGCTTAGTTTTGCGATGAAACAATTCGACCCCTAACTCAGTTTCCAGTTGGTGAATTTGCTGACTTAAAGGTGGTTGTGCTATGTGTAATCGTTCAGCAGCTCGGCTGAAGTGTAGTTCTTCTGCCACAGTAATAAAATAGCGCAGGTGTCGCAGTTCCATAGTTTTAATATTTTAAAAGTTTCAATTATAAATAAATATATATTGAACATATTAAAAAGGAATGTATGTATTAGCCTGTGATTGCAGATCTGGTACGGTGACTCTGGGTTTAGCAAATGCGATCGCTCCTGGTATTGTGACAGGTATAGATAAAGCTAACTCTCAAATCTGCATTGCTGAGGAAAATGCTAAAAAATAAACTATTAAAATTGTATATTTTATAACCGCAGATATCTATAATTTACCTTTTGCCGATAATTCTTTTGATGCTGTTTTTGCCCATGCTGTTTTTGAGCATCTGCAAACACCAGCAAAAGCTTTGCGCGAACTGTGGCGAGTCCTCGCACTAAATACTAATTAGTAGTACACATCACATTACTACTTACAGTCGATACCTAAATACATAAAATCGAGGTATTTTTTTAAACGGACACCAAGCACATCAGAATCATGCCTAAGAATTTGAATAGACGGACATTCATCATGGCATCCCTAGCAACAGGTTTCGCTGTCGCAACTCATCCTGTAACTGCTCAAACAATTAAAACAAGTCCCACAGGACTAGTTGCAGGTGAAGTCAAAATTCCTGTTGCTGATGGTACTATTCCTGGTTATAGGGCTATGCCTGCTTCTGGTAATAACTTTCCAGTTGTACTAGTAGTTCAGGAGATTTTTGGTGTTCACGAATATATTCAGGATATTTGCCGTCGCTTTGCTAAATTGGGATATTTAGCGATCGCCCCAGAGTTATATGCTCGTCAGGGAGATGTTTCTAAACTCAGTAGTATTGAAGAGATTCGCACTAAAGTCGTGTCAAAAGTCCCTGATGCTCAGGTATTATCTGATTTAGATGCAACCGTTGCTTGGGCAGCAAAATCAAAAGGCGATGTGAACCGTCTCGGAATCACAGGTTTTTGTTGGGGTGGACGAATTGTTTGGCTGTATGCAGCCCATAATCCTAAGTTGAAAGCTGGAGTTGCTTGGTATGGACGTTTGGTGGGTGAATCTACACCACTTCAGCCTCAATATCCCGTCGATGTTGCAGCTTCACTCAAAGCCCCTGTACTAGGATTGTATGGAGGTAAGGACGAAGGAATTCCTCTAAGTACAGTTGAAAAAATGCGACAAGCTTTAAAAGCAGCCAAGCAACCATCTGAAATAGTTGTTTACCCAAATGCTCCCCACGGCTTTCATGCTGATTATCGTCCAACCTACCAAAAGGAAGCGGCTGAAGATGGTTGGAAACGTCTCCAGGCTTGGTTTAAAGAACATGGAGTAGCTTGAGTTTTGGACAAAGAGCGAACGCTTGGTAAATTGGGGAAGCGATCGCTTTATTCATACATATACTACTTTGTGTAAACATAATCTCCCATTCTTCATTCTTAACTCAAGTTCTATTTTCAATAAGATCATTCGATTTTAGATTTTGGAGCCACTGCGCCCTTGGGGCTTCCCCTGTTGTAGCGCGTGACGTGATTTTGGATTGACTCCACAGATTTTTCTGGGGACTTGTACCATTAAAGAAGTGTCGGTCAATAAGGAACTATGGTAGGAAAAACAACACGGCGCAATTTCTTAATGACCAGCGTGGCTGCTGCTAGTGGTATTGTAGGAGCAAATGCCTTGCAAAAAGATACTTCCACTTCCAACGCTACTAAATTACCAGTCCTCATGCCAGAACGAGTACTAGGACGCACAGGGGTAAAAGTTCCCATTTTCGGTTTGGGAGGCGCAAGTGCCAAAACACCACTAGACAAACCAGACCGAGAACGTGATGCTGTGGATATTATTGAAAAAGCACTTGAACTCGGTGTCCGCTACTTTGATACTGCTGCCACCTACGGAACCAATGAAGATTACTTAGGGAAAGTACTGCCATCCTATCGTAAAAAGGTGTTTTTAGCTACTAAGACAGGTAAAAGAGAGCGAGATGAAGCGTGGCGAGAATTGGAGAGTTCACTTAAACGCCTGAATACGGATTATCTTGACTTATGGCAACTGCACCATGTCTCTTACGCAGAAGAAATTGATACTTTATTTAGCAGCTCTGGTGCTATTAAAGCTTTAGAAGAAGCCATGCAGCAAAAAATTGTGCGATTTGTGGGTATTACCGGACACCGTGATCCGCAGATTATAGCCGAAGGACTACGTCGCTTTCAATTCCACACAACTCTGATCCCTGTCAATGCTGTAGATAAACACCATTCACACCCGTTTATTCCTGGAGTTCTACCTCTAGCACAGCAACAAAACTTAGGTGTAATTGCGATGAAAGTTCCTGCTTATGGGAAGTTATTTCAAGCAGGTGGTTTGAAAAATATACAGCAAGCTTTAGGCTATAGTTTATCTCAACCAGGAGTTCATTGTTGCATTATTTCTGCTGATAGCGTGCAACAGCTAGAAGAAAATGTGAAAGCAGCACGTTCTTTTCAAACGTTAACTTCTAACCAACTTGCAGCAATTGAGCAACGCACTGCCAGTATCTGGAAAGATAGTACATTCTATCGCTCTTGGGACTAGTACAAACTAGTGTTGAGATCGAATTTGGACAAAAAACAACACCAGGCGTATAATCTGCTTACTCGTGCGATCGCTTCTAAGTCAATACTACCAGGATGAGCTGCATAAATTTGCCACGCCAGTTTTTTGAGATTACGCGCGATCGCTTTTTCCATATAGTGACCCAAGGGATGCTTAACTAAATAAGAAAGCCATCGCTGGTCAATATCGGCGATAATTGGGCTGTTGTGCCGTGACCACGCCAATCAAATAACACGACCGCATAACCTTGGGCGTAGGCTTTACGTTCTAGCAGTTTGAGAAACCATTGATTCTCTAACTCACCTGTAATACCATATGTTCCTATGATCGTGCCGCCAGCGTTTTCAGGAATTGCTACCCAACCAAAAATTGGTACGCTTTGTCCACCAATAAAAACCTGTTCTTGATAAGACGGCTCTGGGTATTTCGTAGTTTGTTCCTAGTTACGCCCAGCTAAAAGTACGGTGTAGAGAGTCATGGCTACACCGTTTCGCAAAAGGCGTTGCATAAATGCGGGATGAATTGGCGGTTGAAACTATTGAAAATTTGTTCCAAATTGGGCGAAATCATCCCGTGATTCAGCAACACCCGCAAAAAATATGGTGGATTGTATGAGCAGTAACACATTCACTTTAGGATTTAGTATAGCTTGGACTTATTTTTAAAATATTTGAATTTTAATCTTTATGTTAGATTTAAAATATTTTTTATAATCTAATGAAGCAATCTTTGTATTTCCCAAAGGTTCTTATTTATCCTTAATAAGTAGTAATATTTTTTTAATAATGCCGAGGATTCTAGTCATAGACGATGACCCAGCAATTTCAGAGTTAGTTGCCGTCAACTTAGAGATGGCTGGCTACGACGTCAGCCAAGCAGAAGATGGAATCAAGGGTCAGGCGCTGGCTTTACAACTCCAGCCAGACTTGATTATGCTCGATCTGATGTTGCCCAGGGTAGACGGATTCACTGTTTGTCAGCGCTTGCGGCGAGATGAGCGTACAGCCGAGATTCCTGTGTTGATGTTGACAGCACTCAGCCAGACTCAGGATAAAGTAGAAGGCTTTAACGCTGGCGCGGATGACTACCTAACTAAACCGTTTGAAGTTGAGGAAATGCTGGCGCGGGTGCGTGCTTTACTCCGGCGTACTGACCGGATTCCCCAAGCCGCCAAGCACAGTGAAATTCTCAATTATGGCCCTTTGACCCTCGTTCCTGAACGGTTTGAGGCAATATGGTTTAATCAAACAGTCAAACTGACTCATCTAGAATTTGAGTTACTTCACTGCTTGCTTCAGCGACATGGCCAAACTGTTTCCCCAAGTGAAATTCTCAGAGAAGTTTGGGGGTACGATCCAGATGATGATATTGAAACCATTCGAGTCCACATTCGCCACTTACGAACTAAACTAGAACCAGATCCTCGCCATCCCCGTTACATCAAAACAGTATATGGTGCTGGATACTGTCTGGAGTTGCCTAGTGTTCCCCAATCAAGTGAAGGTGTCTCTACATCAAAAGTCGATTGATCCTGTTTGGGCTATTGTGTAAATGTTGTTAAATTAGTATTTGAATTGGCACTCGTATGTTGTTATCACTTCAAGAGTGCCAATAAGATTTTGCGTGTACCAAAATTTCTAATTAATTGGTGCGATCGCCAGCACACTAGAATCTAAATCAGCGATGATCGCATTATCTCCTTTTGAGCCTACCAATTTACTTTTGGCTGACCCTACTTTTTATTGCTCTTGGTGGTATGTTGACACAATTCAATTAATTCAATGTAGCAGGTTACTGGAGTTATGTTATTGGGCAACTTCAGAAGGAATGAATAACTATGCGTGACATCCACAGCCTTGATGACCACAACCCTCTCCGGCTGTATCAGAAACCAATTTTGAAACTCCATTGCTGAGTTTATTAAAAGCTAAAACTCTCATTATTTCTTTAGAGATGGTTTTTCGTGGTTTGTATCATTTTAGTGTCGCTTACGACAAAGGTAAAGCGGATGACCCCGTTAAGTACTTTGCTGAAAAGCGAAAATCAAGATTTAGGAATTGTCAAAGCCTTGCGAAAACCTGTCTCCAAGCTGGATTTATCCCCTTTTCCTGCACCCTCTTGACAAACGTGCAATTATCTTAACCTCTCACGAATGTGAAATCACGAGTGTAAACTTAAACTCGCTTAATTTTCGCCCGCAATTCTTCCTTAATTCGATTCAAAATTGAATCCTCATCCAAAGTTGCTAAAATCTTATTAATCACCACCTTTGGCCCATCTGGCCCCCAGGTTGCACCATTCGCTAAATAAGCTTTGGTAACTTGTCCAATTCCATAGGAAGAAACACCAGCGACACCTGCTTGTGTCAATGCTATAGATACATAAGGCGCAAGAGATGCGCCACCTGTGGCGGGTGCAGAGATACCCAGTAAAGTTTTGAGTGAACTTAAACCGAGATTTGCCAATAATTCACTTGCAGCAATACCACCCATACTCAAGGCTATTGTTTTGAGTAACTTTACTGCACCTGATTCGTTCATCGGCATACCGTAGAGTTTAGATAAACCCAAAATCAAAGCAACATCAATCGCCGCACCACTGAGAATATCAACTACTGTTAAAGGATTCAGAGCGATCGCAGCGGCTTTTGTCATCACTGCTTTCCAAATCAATTGATTAGCAGCATTTTCCCGAATCATCAATTTACGCTGCACCAATTGTTCATTCACATTGTCAGCATACAGCATCGAATTGAGAGCAACCAAGGCTTTACCTTCGCGCTGCAAAATTTCTAAAATTTTCAGCTTCAACTCTTCTACTTGAGCATTACCTTGACGCATCTGCACACCTCTGCTACCGTCAGGGCGACGAACCATTGTCCGCACTAATGGTGATGCTGCTGACATGACAATTTCATCTGGCGAAAGTAATTCCCGTACCCGCTCATCACGAATTTTGTGGTAAATTGCCATCCGGTCTGCTTCTGGATACTGATCAACTTTGTTAAACACCAACAACATCGGTTTACCCGCTTCCCGTAATAGCGAAAGGGCTTCGTGTTCAACTTTGGTCATATCACCAGAAATCACAAACAAAATCAAATCTGCTTGTTTTGCGATTTGTTCCGCCAAAATAGCGCGGGTATCACCATCAACTTCATCTAATCCTGGTGTGTCAATTAATTCTACTCGTGATTGACCACTTCCAGAGAGGGTTACTCGCAAAGCGTGTTCTGTCTCCCCAATTGCTTCTTCGGTGATTGTCCAATTGACTCTTTGGGCGTTACGAGTTACGCCGTGCAAAGGCCCGGTTTCAAATACAGTTTGACCCACCAAAGCATTTAGTAAAGAAGACTTACCCCGTCCGACCATTCCAAAAGCAGCGATATGTACTACCATGCTGTCTAATTTGCCTAGCATGGTTTCTAAATCATTAATTTCTGTTTCCAGTCCTGCTTGTTCTTCAGGAGAAAGATCTAAATTAGCTACTAAATTCCGCAGCGCTGTTTGTGCTTGTTTGTAGTTCAGTTCTGCCTGAATATCTTCAAAGCTAAAAATAGCGTTATCTAACTCTTTTTCCCAATTAGATGGGTTACTTTGATGAGGATCTGGTAAAGGCAATATCGAAGTCATGTTTTATTAACGAACCACAGAGGACACAGAGAACCTAAAGAATTTTATAAATAACTGTCTTGTTTTACTTTAGCTATTTATCTTCAGTAATGACTTGTCTACTAAAAACAAGCTATTAGTGTTCCCTGTTTCCCTCGTGTTCTCTTCAATCAAGTCATGCGATCGCTCTAAAATATTGCACTATTTTCATGGAGAGGGCTGATGGGAGCAAGAAATTTCAACTTCTAGATTTGTTTTGCGATCGCAATCGGTTTTATTGCAAAAAAATAATTAAGTATTAATACGGTACAAATCCCAAAAAATTATATTTATTGATACGATACTTCTGTAGATCTAATGAGAATGACTACGGCAAGAGTTTCAGGGTAAAGGAATAAGTAAAATGTTTGACTTAGCGGTTTTTATTTACGAGCAAACAGATGAAACAAGGACTAATTCAATTGGTCAGTATAGAGCAAGATTTGGAATTGTACCAAGAGTGGGAGATTACATTTATAGACATATAGGAATAGAAGGGGCTTTAGATTGTCAGGTCATAAAAGTAGCTGCTGTTCCGAAATTAGATGAAAATGCTACAGATGCGGATGCGATCATCAAAGCTATTCGCGTAGAACCTTTATATTGATGTGATTATTGATGTTACAAATCACATCTTTGAGGTGAGACCACAAAAAAAGATACCAGCCATATCTTGGAATTATTCGTTGTGTAGCGTAAATCTGATGCCAGTTAGTATCTTTATGAGCAGGCAAGTGCTTTAACATATGATACTTAAAGAAAAATCCACCTGCTGTTTTAGGTGGATTATTTGTTTGACTTAGAAATAAACAGCTTATTTAGTAATCTGATAAGCTGTCACCTAAACTTATAACATTGATGTGATAATGCAAGAGCAAATTGTGATCACACTTTCGATGTGATGTGTTTACCTTTCACAAAGCTCTTTCTTTATAATTGGGTTTTGTTGGATTAAAGATGATCTTTGGTAGTGTACGCATTAAAATATTTATTTTAGATAAAAATCTGTCGCGTTCCAAACTCGCGACATTAAAAAAATAATCAGGGTTCATGGATTAACCATGTGTGACTCAAGCATTATCCTTTTTATAGAAAGAAAAATGGATCTATCTGCTGGATAATATAATATTAATAAACTTTGTAAGTCTTAATACATAGGCAGAAGGAGATCAATTCTCCTTCTATCTTTAGAATGGTATGTAGCTTGTCTATCTTATCCTTAGCAAAGTAACCTGATTATAACCACTTATAAAAACCTTAGAACTTTCTTATCATCTTTAAGTAAGTTTATTGAGATAGTTCTGTGTTTCTCAACAACTTCCAATACCTCCTTCTTCCCTCTTGTTGCTAGGAGGGATTTTATTTAGCCAGAGAAAATACTTATAGTTTTCTTACTTTTTTCTAATATGTTTTTATCAAGGCGTCAGACGCTTATCCTGTACATTTTTATTCCCTCGTGTATATTCAGGAGGGAATTTTGTTATCAGCATATCAGCTACAAAATCTGTTTCCTTTTTCTTTTTTGTTCTAGTTTTATTACAAAAGTGATTAAAAAATATATGTATTAATTTTAACTAATTTTCATAATTTATAGCGTTTGAGAAAATTATGCTAAAGCGTTTATAAGTATTGAGTTTTCCCTGTTGTCTAGAACATCTTTTTGTGGGAAGTTAGTAATTACAACAACTACGTATTTTCTTTCTGTCTTACTTGCCTTCTAAACAAATTATACATTTCATTCAAAGGAGAATCAGTAAATGTTTTGGGGTGCTTTCTCAGGTTTACCACGACGTTTAACCCTAGCTGCTGCGATCGCTACTTTAATTGTCCTACTTGGAGGTGTTTTCAATACTGCTCCGGCAGCACAACCTAACGCTACAGAAGAAATTCAAAATTTGACAGTTTGCTATGCACTCGGAACCGATGCGATTGGTAGGGGAAATATCCAGCAAGGTAAAGATATTTATCGGGATTGTTTTACTGAAAATGCAGAGATCATCGCCATCTTTCCAAATGGGAATAGCGAGACCCGTGTTGGAACAGATGCTTGGGCTGATTTTGTTTATTCAGTATTTCAAGGAAACGGTTATACGGCGACGCAACACCTGATTGGTACTGTCAATATTCAAGTACAAGGTAATAATGCAACTATGTCTTCTTACCTCCATGCAACTCACAAGCGTTCTGAGACGAGTATTGATGTTGCTAATGGCACTTATGAAGACGAAGTTGTCCGCGAAAACGGGCGCTGGAAAATTAGCCGTCGCACGCTTAAACTTATCACATTCCTAAACCTTGCTTCTCCACAATAGGACTCTTCAAGTTTGAATTAAGGGTTTGTAGTAAGCACTTTAGTGCTTAAACAATAAAGACTTAAGTCCTTACTACGAACTTTCCTTATACATAGGATTTGACGCGGTGATGAGGAGAGAGAAAAATGCGAAGATCACTCTCCTTTAAAGGGAAAATTCAAGTAAATACTATTGATAATATCAAAATATATAGTCAATTATTGCGAAAAATTACTACGAGTCACATTTGGTAAAACAAGAGTCTCTGCTGACAAAAGTGATGCTAATTTAAAAAGTAGGCACAGAGCAAGTTAAAGACTTCAACCACAGCTTCTTGGATTAGGGTTTGTGCCTCCGGCTCTAATCTCATCGCAACGAATCCTCAGTCATTGCATCCTTTGAATGTGTTTTCGCCTTGAGTTCATTTAGTTGTTTTGGAGGTTTTTGAACGCACAGCCAAGATTGCCTGCCTAGCTGGAATTGATTAAGGATGCTTTAGACAGAAGAATCTGTAGTTGCGAACTTTGTCCACTTTATCTGAGTTATTTTTATCTGATTCTCGACTCGTATAAATTTATTAAGGATACTGATAAACTACCGCTAGTTAATGACGTTGTTCGGTCATAACTGGCGGTAGTTTATTATTGGCTAATCTAAGTTTTTTTAGAGGGAACTGTTAACCCTCTGTTCCCATATTTTGTAAAGTAATAACAGTCACTTCTGGTGGACAGAATAAACGTCCCGGTGGATAAGTTCCTAAGCCACGGTTGACGTATAACTGATTATTTTCCACTTTGTGAAATCCTTTTGCCCATTCCCAATGTCGCATAACTTTCACAGAGTTACCTCGCAAAAATGGTATCCATCGCTTTACTTTTGAGGGGGTTTTGTAAACAAGTTTTTTATAGTAAATTACTATCGGCCCAAGACCTGGAACTACAATTTGACCACCATGAGTATGACCAGATAGCTGTAAATCGACTCGCCATTTTTGTAGAAATTCAGCAGTATCGGGATTATGTGATAAAACAATACAAGGTTTTGTGGGATCTAATTGGTTCATCACAGATGCAGGATGAAATTCTCGTGACCAAAAGTCAGCAAGTCCAATTAGAGGTAGTTCTTTTCCGAAAGGATAAGCAATTTCGTTCCAAAGGACTTTGACTCCGATATTTGTGAATGCATTTATAATTTCTGCTTTAGAATCGCGAGAACGATAATAGCGTATATCATGATTGCCGAGTACAGCATAGGTTCCAAGGCGACTTTGTAAGTTTTTAAGTCGCAATACTAGTTGGTGAATAGGAGTTGGATCATCCGTAACGTAATCACCAGTTAGTACAACTAAATCCGGTTCCGCTTCATTACTGGTGGCGATCGCTTGTTCTAACATTTTTTCCGACAGTCGCAGACCATCATAATGTAAGTCTGACATCTGCACCAGCTTCGTACCTTGTAATGATGCTGGCAAACCTGCTATGTTGACTGCTAATTTTTCTACACTTAAAGAGCCGGACAATAACCAATGCATCGTGCTGAAACTACTCCTGGGACGAGCGACTTAAGTTTAACAAATACTCATCTTTTTAGTCTGAGCCAGCCTACTAACTTCTCAAAAAATTTATATAAGCAAATTGATTTACAATATATTAAGGGTTAAAACCCTTAGCTAATAGCACAAGTCGTCTTTAGACGACTTCATAAAATCAAGCAGTCTGCTTAAAGGAGACTTGAACTACGAGACTGCATTTCAAACGCAGGCGGGTTTGAACATTTGGGATACTCTCTGAAACTTGCGATCGCCCTTGGAGTTTTAGGACGTTCCGTTCATAACGCAAACGTGAAAGCGGAAGTTGCTGCAAGGAAGACGGAAGTTGCTACAGGCTGCGCGAAACACGCAAACGTGAAGGCGGAAGTTGCTACAGGCTGCGCGAAACACGCAAACGTAAAGACGGAAGTTGCTACAGGCTGCGCGAAACACGCAAACGTGAAGACGGAAGTTGCTGCAAGGAAGACGGAAGTTCCTACAGGGAATGTAAACAATGATCGCCTGTTTTAATTTGGAAAAAGGGAACAGGGATTGGGAAATATGGGGGACACGGGAGGGGGTTGTAGGAGAGAGGTTTTTCAGATCCCGTGAAAAGTCAGAAACGAGAAACTTCGAGATTGAAATCTCAAATTTGTAGTGCTGTGAAAATTGCACAGAGCCAGATCCCCGACTTCTCTAAAAAGTCGGGGATCTTGTTGTTCAAGAATGATTTAGGAATTCTATAAATGATTTTCTAGCAAAGATGCGATCGCTTCGGGATGCACTTTTTTAAATTCTTTTTGACCAAGTTGCAAAATACAGTTGGGTGCGCTACTACAACATTTTAAACAGCCAGTTTCTTCAATAGTCACTTTATCTTGCAATCCGCGATCGCACAAAATCTTTTCTAATTCTGACAATAAACCTTTACCACCCCGTTTGCGACAACCAGATTTTTGACAAACTAAAATTTTGGCTTTAGCTTGTTGGGGATTTTTTTGATTGGGACAAACGCCTAATGGCTTAACCCCATAAACTTTAAATTTGATTTTACCATTGTGGGTGTTTAACTTGCTCAAACCAAATACTCGTAAAAGTTCGCCGGGTTGCAAGTTTACACCCAGATATCCACGCAGTTGTTTCGGAAGTTTTAGTTGTACTTCTCCAGATGCGATCGCTAAACGTAAATATTTAGAACCTGCTGATGAATCACCGCCAAAACCAAGGAATTGTCCTTCTAAGTTAAATTCTGATAATGTCAAGTATTTGCCGCCCATTTTAAATTTGTATTGGTAGATGGTGGTTAATTTTTGGTTGTTGTTTGTTAGTAGATGGTGGTTGATTGCTGTTTTAAAACAACAAACAACTAACAAATAACAACTATTATTTTTTTATGCGAGGCGTCTAGCCTCAAAGGTTTGAGGTAAAACTAATGGATCTGGGAGGTTAGGAAACTCTAATTCCCAGCCATTTGCCAAGGTGAAAATTTTACCTTCAGAACCTTCTGCTTCTTTAATTACTTCTTCTTCAAGATCTTTTTTGGCAACGTAAACAACTAAAGTACCAGCGTTATTTCTTCGTAGCATTACTTTCATAAATTTAATTTCCTATTCTACATCTTTAGATTTTTCAACTAGTTCTAGTTCTTTTTTACGACACCCAACAATAAATCCTGTTTCGAGGAAATGTACTGCATAAATATAGGATCTTTGTAAAAAGGAGCCTATACTAATGACGTAACCAATATCTCCTTTTTTACCGAGAATTGTTCCGATTTCTTGACCAGGAAAAGTTCCATCGTTTTTAATCTGTTTGCGGAGCCGGACTTTATCACCGATGTTAAAAATTGGCGGCTCGTATAGTTCAACTTCATCATCTGATGGCATGAGAAACCCTCTGTTCGTAAACTAAATTTAAAAGTTCTTGGGTGGTGAGACTGCGTTTTTTCTGAATAGATTGTTGTCTAACTGCATCTAATACAGATTGAGTTTCTTCTGTGTTGAGAATAATGCCATGTTGCTCTAGTAAATTAGATAATAAATGTCTACCAGAATGTTTACCTACAACTAAACGCCGTTCCCAACCTACTTCTTCGGGTGCAAATGGTTCGTAGGTTGTGGGATTTTGGAGTACACCGTGAGCATGAATTCCAGATTCGTGAGCGAAAGTATTTTCACCCACAATTGCTTTCCAAGGTGGGACACTGGAACCAGATGCTGCTGCTACAAGTCGAGATAGTTCTAATAAACGTGGTGTGTCGATGCCAACATCTATACCATGAATGCGTTTGAGAGCCATGACAACTTCTTCTAAAGCTGCATTTCCAGCTCTTTCACCCAAGCCGTTAACTGTGGTATTTACTGATGAAGCTCCAGCTTTAATACCAGCAAGCGCGTTTGCAGTCGCTAGACCAAAATCATTGTGGGTATGAATTTCCACAGGAATCATCAAAGCGCCAACCAGGCGATTCACTTTTGTGTAGGTACTGAAGGAGTCGAGAACTCCAACTGTATCGCAGAAACGAAACCGCGATGCACCCCATTCTTGGGCGTAATGGGCGACATCAAAGAGAAAGTTTTCATCAGCACGAGAAGAATCTTCTCCTCCAACCGCAACCCAAAGACCTTGATCAACAGCAAAGCTGATACTATCTTTAAGCTGTTGCAGAGTTACGCGCCACTGACCATGAAATTTAGCAGCTATTTGAATTCCAGAGATCGGAATGGAAATGTGCATTCTTGTCAAACCACAGGACATAGACGCCTGAATGTCTGAAATCACAGCCCGATTCCAAGCTAGTAATTTAGCCGATAATCCCAAGTCAGCAATTGCTGCGATCGCTTGCTTTTCTGACTCACCCATCGCCGGAATTCCGACTTCGATTTCGTGAACGCCGATAGCATCTAGAAATTTGGCGATCGCTACTTTTTCTTGTAAGTTAAAAGCAACACCCGCTGCTTGTTCGCCGTCACGCAGGGTTGTGTCATTAATAAGAACTTTATTCATTACATAAATACCTCTAATGAAGTGTGTAGACGCCCTTTAGACGACTTTCCACGGGGTAGTATGAAGGATGAAGTATGAAGTATGAAATGTGAAATCTCAAAATTTTTCATCATTCAAGCTTCTGTTTTTAGCCTTTATCCTTCATACTTAATCATTCATCCTTTAGCCTTCATCCTTAATCTTCATTCTGACTCAAGTAATAACTTGAATTCTGTATGACATCAAACCAGTCATTGGTATAAATTAACAGTTATCAGTTATCAGTTGCTCTTTTTAATAACTGTTCACTGCTCACTGATTTCAGGATTTTGTCTTCAGGATGATTAGGAATTTCATTGAATAGCATATAACTCATAAAATTCTCTGCTATTCCTGATAAAATTAACAAACCCAATCCAGCAATTAAAGTGGAAATCATGATGTTTACCTCAGTAGTAAAAGTTGAATTTTCAAACTTCAAAGAATGATTTTTCCTCTGGAATTCGTAATAGTTATTTTTGTAACACCAGATTCTACAAGCTAGAAAAATATCTAAAGCGCAGTATGAATTTTGATTTTTTATTTACTTAAGCTTGTTTTTCTAACCAATCCAAAATTCGCTCAAGCTGTTCTATATCAACTAAGCCATACTGCCACAACAGCATTGGTAATGGGCCATTTTCTAATTCACGTTTTCGCAGAGCTACAGCGATATCTCCACTTGAAAGTTCAAGTTCATTCTGCAAAAAATTGATAAATTTTATCTCACTTTGACAGTTGGCTACCATAGAAAATTTAGCTTTAAACTCAGTGTTTTTCTGTTGAAAAATCCTGCCCCCAAGAATACTAGCCTGAAAAAATAACTCTCGAAAATTACCCTAAATAATTATGGAGATAAAAACATCACATCTGCCAACATCGTTCTAGCCAATCGATTAATTCTTGGCGAGAAAATGAAAACTGTTTCACGATACTGTGAACAAGAATTACTGTAAGAAAATTATCTACCTGGACTCGTAAAAAACCATCAGAATCACACACACAGGGAATCATCAACTCTTGCAAGCGGTGATATACTTGCCAGCGATCGCTTAAAGGAATCTGTACAATACAATAGCGGTCGTCCAAAGTATTAGAAGTGTAAGGTGGTAACATTTATTTAGTTAGTGATTAGTAGTTGTTGGTATTAATTAATGACCAATAACAAATAACAAATGACCAATGACCATAGTACAGACGCGATGTTCCTCGCGTCTCTACGATTGACCCTTGACCCTTGACCCTTGATTTTTAAGACTTTGCAGTTGTTGTTCAAGCTGTTCTATGCGCTCTTGTAAAGAATGAATAAGGGTTGCTTCGACATCGGGAAGTTTGCCATGTTCGAGGGGAGAAAGGCGATCGCTTTTTTTATGGGAAATATTGCGTCCAGGAATACCTACTACAGTGCAATCACTGGGGACATCTCGTAGCACGACTGAACCTGCACCAATACGGACGCGATCGCCAATGTCAATATTCCCCAAAACTTTTGCACCAGCTCCCACGACAACGTTTTCACCCAAAGTCGGATGACGTTTACCCGTTTGTTTTCCAGTTCCACCCAAGGTGACACCTTGATAAATCAAGCTATAATCGCCGACAATGGCGGTTTCGCCAATCACAACGCCCATACCATGATCGATAAAGACGCCTTTACCAATTTCTGCACCTGGATGAATTTCAATCCCTGTCAAAAATCGTCCCACGTGGGAAATCAAGCGGGGAAAAAAAGTTATCTGGTGACGGTGTAACCAGTGGGCGAGACGATGTAAACACAATGCATGGAATCCGGGATAGCAAAACAGCACCTCCAACCAATTTCGTGCTGCTGGATCACGCTCAAAGATAATGCGAAAATCACTCCACAAAAGTTCAAAAAAAACGCCATTTGCACTATCCGGTGTTTTGGCAGTATTTGAATTCTGAATAGGGTTTAAGGTCTGTTGCATTGGTAATGCTCTGATTCAAAGCAGTGCGCTATTTTTCTGCTTATACCAGATACTTGTTCAACAGACAGTTCAACCAATGACGATTGAATTTATTGGATTAATTAAAGTTGTACTCAAGTACCCAATCCCCCATTTCATAAAGATTTAAAATTTGTTTGGGGGTAGGGGTACTAGTATTTTTAGAATAGGGGTACTAGTATTTTTGAGTGAGGAACTAGGTATTTTGGTACTCAGTCTCTAGTCCTTTGCTTGTAAGACTTTGCAACGATTTAAGCAATATATTTTTGCATAACTTAACGTGTACTCACCCCATCGAAAATGTGCGATCAATAATATTAAAAGTAGAATTTCTGTATATGGAAATACTATTAAAATTTTATTATTTTGTTGGTGAAAAAACAAGTGGAGAGTTAGCGCTCTGCAATCATTTTGTAGTGAGGACTTTAGTTCTTTATGAGCGCTTAAGCGCTCATAAAGAACCCAGCAAAGTTGATGTGACAGAGTACTAGCGATCGCTAGATCCAGAAGATTCAAGAACTGGAGGAAAATACATTACAAGTTCTTGCTAGCAGATACCTATTTTTCTAAAGTTTGTAACAATAAAAATTAAGATTGTTTTGTTGAGGTAAGGTTATGAAACCTTTTACTTCAGTAGTTCTAGCAACTTTCTTGGCTGCAACTGCAACTTTAGCTTTTGGGCAAAGCGCTAAAGCTGATATTGTGATTCGATACGATGGCAACGATCCATACTATCAAGAGTATCAAGAGTATTACCCTCACTATAGAGAGCATAATTACCGAGTTTATCATCCAAGGTATCATCGTGTGTATCGTTCGGAAGATTACCCAAGGCATCGTTATAAATATCGTTCCAGAAATCGTTCAGGCAATCGAGTAGAGTACCAAGTAGATTTTCCAAACTACCGTATTCGCTATCGTTCTAACGATTATGACGATTAACTTTTAACCCTTGTGTCTTCAGTTATATTCCACAGGCTGAAAACTTGCGATCGCTCTTTTATGCTTTACTATTTGGGCGAAGCTCCTTTCGGAGGAGTTTCGCCAACGCTTCAGCGTCTTTTCCAAAAGAAGTTTCGCGATCGCCCTCAGCCCTAGTAATGTGATCATTAGGGCTTTAGGACTTTACACCCTTCTGATAAGAGAGAATCAAATAACGAATTAGCTGCAAGCGACTAACCCATTCAGCCATCACTGTGGAATTGTCTGGTTGTGGGTTTTCTCTTGTGCTTTGCAGTTGCCGCAAGAATGGATATGTTGGTAAGGTATTCAGAGTGATATCTTCTTCTAAAATCGAGGTAAATCCTGTAGTTTGGGCTAACCTTCGATATGCAGTTAGGGTGATATTACTGTCAACATATCCAAAAAAATTACTCAAAAAAGGTTTAATAAAATATGACCCCAGTTGCATAAAGGGAAGAAAAGCTTCTTGGGGTACAAAGTCACACAAAGCAAGTTTTCCTCCTGGTTTTAAGACTCGCCATGCTTCTTGAAAAAACTTTTGGCGACTAGGAAAATGAAATATACACTCTACTGCTAAAACTAAATCAAACGAGTTATCTGCAAATGGTAACTGACAAGCATCTCCTTCTATAAATTCGATGTGATTGCTGTTGCGGGGTTGCACTAGTTCTTTGGCTCTTTGAAGTTGACGGGAGTCAATATTTAAACCGACTAAGTGCATGTTTGTAAAGCTATCGCTTAGGCTAGCGATCGTACCACCAAAACCACAACCACAATCTAAAATTCTTTGTCCATCACTTGCACCACCAGCATCACATACTCGCCGAGTCAAATTTTCGGCAGCTTTGGCAAAGTCATCTATGGAACCATCAGCAGTGGTAGGATTTTGCCAATAGCCCCAATGTACATGATGCCCAAAGCTTTTGATGACTTCGGTTTTACCTTGACGAATGTCTTCTAAAAGTTGGTCAAAATAAGGTAGTTCAATTTTTTGGTTTTGCAAGATTGTGATACCAATTCATTCGTGTGTGTATTGTACCCATGAACCAGTATCGCTTCCGACGATTATTTACTGAAGATTTTACGTTCTACGCGCTGCTGAATTTTGGACTCATAAAAGTAAAAGATAAAAGGTAAAAGCAATGGGAAGGTTTTTTACTTTTACCTTTTACCTTCGCGTTTTTCCTAGCATTGGATACAAGTTTTAAATGATACTATAGTCTTACGATGAAGATCAACCGTCGAAAATACCTCAAAACTCTAGCAATATCTGCTTTATACGCTCATATTCAACCTTTTTCTGCCCAAGCCAAGCAAGATAAAAATTCCGTAATTAAGCCACAACATTTACAAGTAGGTGACACAGTAGGATTAATTAGTCCTGCTGGTATAATTGAGGCGAAAGACCTTGAACAGGCAAAACAGACTTTTGGATCATTGGGATTAAAAGTCAAGTTAGGCAAGCATGTTTTGGATCGTTACGGCTATTTAGCAGGTAAAGATAGCGATCGCGCTGCTGATGTCAATGAGATGTTTGCTGATCACTCGATCAAAGCTATTGTTGCTATGCGTGGCGGTTCAGGCTGCGATCGCATCTTACCGTTAATCAACTATTCTCTAATTCGCTCCCATCCTAAAATTATCTTGGGCTACAGCGATATCACTTCTTTGTTGCTAGCAATTTACAGCCGGACTCAACTTGTCACTTTTCACGGCCCTGTAGCTATCTCTACCTGGAATCAGTTTACAGTGAATTACATCAAGCGCATTCTTTTTCAAGATGAAGCAGTGACGATGCAAAACACTCTCGCTACCCAACTCCGGCGACAAATAATCACTCCAGGAAAGGCGAGGGGTAAACTTGTGGGTGGTAATTTGTCTGTACTATCATCCATGGTTGGGTCTTCCTATTTGCCCTCTTGGAAGCACACTATTTTGTTTGTGGAAGAATTAAACGAAGATATTTACCGTGTAGACAGGATGCTGACTCAGTTAAAAAATGCAGGTATTCTTAGCCAAATTGCTGGTTTTATATTTGGACAATGCACAGATTGCAGTCTGGGCGATGAACCTTCATTGACGTTAGCGCAAGTTTTGCAAGATCACATCCAACCCTTGGATATTCCAGCTTGGTACGGTGCGATGATTGGTCATACTAAAGATAAATTTACCTTGCCTGTTGGTCTAGAAGCGGAAATAGATGCCAATACTGGAACACTACGGATGTTAGAAGCAGCGGTGAGTTGATTGGAACTTACTTGGCAAATATACTGTCTGTGGAATTGAGCTATGAGTTAGTCAGTTTATGGAAACTAAGAGCGATTCTGAACAGAAAACTATTCAAAATTCTGGATCGGTTCTCAAGCTACGTCGGCTGGTAGGATCAGCAGTAGTTGTGGCTTCTGTAGGAATAGCTGGTTATGTAGCTGGTTTTGCTATTGCTAAACAGGAAAGTGACTCGAAAGCAAACATTCAACAGGCAAAATTACAAGGAAAATTATGCCGAAAGTTCAATCGCGGTGAAGTGCAACCAGAGGATGTTGCTGCTGGTGGTAAGATGTCTAATGTCCAGGATATTTTAGCAGATTTACAAACAGTGCAAATTGAGCTAGCGAAAAAAAGACTTGTGTATGTCGAAGAACAACCAACCATTGTCAAGTTGAAGGCTCAAGAAACAGCTTTAAAATCTTTATTAAAGCAGCGTATAGACGGTATTTGTAATGCTGTGAATTAAGATAGGTCGGCATAAATAAAGTTAATTAGTACAGTTGGCGTATATTAGCAGACCATTAACATTGCCAAAACTTCACTCTTATATCTCCACAAACACTTGACCCTAGACAAACCACCTCAGATAAACGAGGAGTGACAAAAGTGTATGGCAATGTGGGATGAATTGATTTTGAGGAAAAGGCGATCGCAGCAATTAAACCAGTCATAATCATCCATGCGTTCGCACACTTCGTAAATATGTGTGAAAAAATTAATAAACAAAATAACTGGGTGCGAACGCTATTGTCTCATCCAAACATTAATATCCACAAAGGCAACATTAACAGTAGTAACAGTGTCGAGATGATGATACTGCTAGCGATTAAATCGCGATCAAGATTATATTCTTCTGCCAAAATTAGACCAGCAAAAGCTGAAGGCATTCCAGACATTAAGACCATAGCTAAACGCTGATCACCTGACAATCCTAGCAAGCATGTGGTTGCAAGACCAACAAATAGAGGTACAATGCAAACCTTGATGATGGCGGGAAAAAAGGCAGGTTTTATACTTTTCCATCCCCGTAATTGTGCTAAACGAATACCAGTCAGCAAGAAAGCACTAGCAATGACGATACCAATAGATCCTTGCAATCCTGATTCAATTGTTTGAGGAAATTGGACTTTTTGAGTGAGAATCCCAACTATAAAAGCCCATAAAGAAGGTACAGTCAGTACTTCACGCAGTTGTATCCACCAGCTAGTTGAGGGTTTGGATTGACTAAAATAGCTAGCAACCACAACTCCTAAACCATAAGGGCCAATGACATTGTGAGTAACACTATAAAGTACAGCCCAGCTCAGAGCTTCTGAATTAATTAAGAATGGAGCGATCGCTAAACCGACAAAACCAGTATTTCCTAAGATAGCAGCAAGTATAAAACTGGCAGGGTTATGTGAGTATGCTTTAAATCTCCATAAAATCAACAGCACCAGCATCAAACCCAAAACTAATGTCCCAAGTGTAATAATTGGTGCGATGAAGGGCAAACCTATTTCACTATTGAAATTACCCAACTGACTTTGACGAGCTAACGCAAACAGTTCTAGTGGTACACCAACCCAGTAAAGACCACGTCCCAAGAAGCGAGGCAACCATTGTGGTAAAAATCTACATATAGATAGCCCCAGACTTGTCCACAAAATCAGGGGCATATAGGCATGAAACAAGGTTTCTGTCATAAATAATATATATAATTATCAAGAATTATATACAATTATCAAGAAAAAGAGACAGTCCTACGTTAATTAATTCATCCTCATTAACAATCGCCAAGAAAGAAGCAATCAGGAAACAAAAAAATCATAACCAAAGATAGATAATTTCTAATTTAATTTTTATTGTTCTGTTTTTATAAATTAAATTAATTAGAGACGATTTATAAAGTAAACCTTAAATTGTAGGGTGCGTTATAGCAACGCTTAACGCACCGAGAAAGATGGTGCGTTACGGCTAATCTTAACTCTCTCAAACTCCAAAATCCTTGCATAGCCGTAACACACCCTACTTAATATTTACTTTATAAATAAGCTCTTAGCTTTAAGTTATACCTTCTTTTTCCTGAGCTTGTACTGTAAAAGGCAAAATTACCGTAAATGTAGATCCATCACCAACCTGAGAAGCAAGATAGATTCTACCCTGCAACAAGTTCACCAATCTTTCTACAATCGCCAAACCTAATCCCGTGCTATCTGGTGGACGCTTACCATTGAAGATTGTGGCGCGTTCAAAAGGTTGAAAAAGTCTTAATTGATCTTCAGGGGAAATACCAATTCCTGTATCTTTAACTATTATTGACCACTCTTGATCAGAAATAGATAGACATTCAATAATTATACTACCTGTTTCGGTATAACGAATAGCATTACTAACTAAGTTTATTAAAATCTGATGCAATCGAAAAGCATCTGTAATCACTTGATGAGGAGCTTGATTACAATTAACTATTAGTTGCAAGCCACGAGAATCAGCTAGTGGTTGCATCACCTCTACAACACCGTTCAACACAGCCTGTGTATCTGTGGGTGCTAATTTTACTTCTAGCTTTCCTGCTTCGTAGCAAGATAATTCTAGTGCATCATTTATAATAGTCAAAAGCCGACGACCACTAGATAATACACGCTCAATATGTTCTAAACTAGGCATTACATCTCGCGTTGTAGACAGGCGAGATTGACGCAAGAATAAATCTGAGTAGCCTATTATTGATGTCAAAGGTGTTTTTAATTCGTGTGCAAGTTCAGACAGATTATCTTGACTAGCACGAACTAAACGCTTGAGTTGTTCAACAGTTAAACTTAATTCATTTTGTAACTGTTCCAGTTCCTGTAACCGCGCCTCAACATAACTTTTAAAACACTGGGCGATAGCTGTATCTATCATTTGATTAATCAATGATATTGCCCGAAATGCTTCTTCGACATTACCTTGCATCATACCTTCCTTGAGATTTTTGAGGATGATGGAGCGTAGTAAATGATATTCTCGTAC
>NZ_AJLJ01000436.1 GCF_000317245.1 Fischerella muscicola SAG 1427-1 = PCC 73103 | reverse complement strand
TTACTTCTTCTGGGTTAAAGTTTTGTTCTGCTCTTAAAAAACCATGATGAACACTTGCTATTGTTAGAGTTTCAATATCATTTTCTTGATATTCAGCCAACACAGTTACTAAAGCTTTTATAACATCATTAATATGGTCTTTAATTTCTGCTATCGAAAGATGATCAGCGCTTTGAATTTCTTTATCTTTGATCACACTATCCAGCCATTGTTTTGTTATCTCATCAGTTTTATCGATAAGTAATTGACTGTAGTCTTGCATGGAAATTCAAAAAAATCAATATTTTATTATCGCCTGCAAAAGTTGGAGATATTACCTTTCTCAAAGCAGAGATTGCTTACACCTAAAGACATATTTTGATGGTGAAACAAGCACTTTTTCCTTTCTTAAAACTTTATACCCCTACACCCTCTCATTGAAAGTTGATAAACTTTTGCAGCAAACTCAGCTACAAAAAAGCGATCGCATTCATAATAAAAACATTACTGCCAAGCTCTCATTTATCCGTAGGGATGCTATTTAACAGAACTTTATGGTTGAGCAGCAAACAAATTTAGACAATACACCTGTGTTTGAACAGCTATGGGATATCACAAATGAACTTCGAGAAAAACTAGACACCCGTTTTGAACTACATCCCAACCATGCTACACAAGAATTGCAAAGCTACTCCTCCTTGACGGGAGAAGCTCATGGCTCACTCAACACTTTCTCAGGTTCAGAAATTGATTGGCTGGTACATGCATGGTTGCGTGATTCCAAAACAGGCTTTAGCAACATGCACCTAACTATTTGGTTAGGATCACAGATTCGTGTACCACATCTTGCTTACGGGTTTGGTACAGTTCCACATTTGTTTTGTTACATGGATTATATTCCTCGTTCGGATTTATTTACTGACTTGGAATATCTGGATCGCTACTATGAACCAGTTAATAAAAGATACTTGGAGTTGCAGGCAGATCCTTGTTTGAAAGAATTTTTTAGCAAAACTTTATACATGAGGCAAGCGCAATCGCAAACTAGTCTCTGTTTTACCAGCCAAGTCACAAAAGAAACAATTACTCTGGTTCGCACTGTAGCTCACGAAATGATGGATCGCTGGTTGATCTGGGTAGATACAGCTGAACCTGTAGCCCAAGAGGAGCAGCAAGCTCTAGCTGCTCGTGATTTATTTATACGTCGTACTATTGCTGAACGTGATCCAGACAATCAACTCGCTGTACGTTTATTCGGAGCAGAAATGACCGATAAATTAATACGAGCCTTATGGGGCGGCTAAAGGTATTAATATTATGGCAGATAATACCAATACACTCAATTCATACCGCGCTTTAGCACTGCAAGTAACATGTCATGCAGTGAACCAAGCACGCGATCGCCAAGCAGCTCGTTCTTTAATGCAAAATACTATTGAGCGCTTAGGACAGCAAATTGCTGCCAGTATCGCTTTTATTGGTTCCGACTGTCGTTTAATTGTCCTACCAGAGTACTTTCTCACAGGTTTTCCTATGAGAGAATCACTTAGTGTGTGGGCAGAAAAAGCTTGCTTAGAAATGAGAGGTGCAGAGTATGATCATCTCAGTAAAATTGCTCAGAAACTAAAAATTTTTCTTGCTGGTAACGCCTACGAACTTGATCCTCATTTCCCAGACCTATACTTTCAGACATGCTTTGTCATCAACCCATCTGGTGAAATAGTTTTGCGCTATCGGCGTTTAAATTCCATGTTTGCACCGACACCCCATGATATTTGGGACAAGTATCTTGATTGTTACGGTTTGGATGGTGTTTTTCCGGTAGCAAAAACAGAAATAGGTAATTTAGCAGCTTTAGCATCAGAAGAAATTTTATATCCAGAAGTAGCCCGGTGTTTAGCAATGAGGGGTGCAGAGATTTTTCTGCACTCGACATCAGAAGTTTACGCTAAAGAGCGCACCCCCAAAGAAGCTGCTAAAATTTCTCGTGCAGTAGAAAACATGGCATACGTAGTCTCAGCCAATACTGCGGGTATAGTCAATACTTCTATTCCACAAGCTTCCACAGATGGTGGTTCTAAAATCATTGATTATCGAGGATTAGTTATTGCTGAGACAGGATCAGGAGAAAGCATGGCAGCTTTTGCAGAGATCAACCTCGCAGCCTTGCGTAGCGATCGCCACCGTCCGGGGTTAAATAATTTACTTTCCCGACAGCGCTTTGAACTATATGCAGACAGCTACAGCCAGTCAAAATTTTACCCACCAAACACTATGCTGAATAAAGAAGTAGATCGCCAACACTTTATCCAAACCCAGCAACAAACAATTGAGCGTTTAGCCAGATTGGGAGTTATTTGAGGTCGGGGACAAAACAAGTCAAAAGTCAAAAGTCAAAAGTCAAAATTAAGAACTTTTGATTTGTTGCCCAATGACAAATGACAAATGACAAATGACAAATGACCAAACCAATAGATGTTCGTAACCCCCGTACGGGGAAATATGATTACGTAATTATCCCGCCGCCACCAAAGCTTTTGACACAGCTATGCAATCGTTTGCGGAGAGCGCAAAAAGCCTGGGAGCAACTCGGTTTAGAAGGGCGAATTGCAGCTTTGCAACAGTGGAAACAAGCCATTCTTGCAGGACGTGATAAACTTACTGAAGCTTTAGTGGCTGATACAGGAAGATTGTCAATTTCGGTACTAGAAATAGACTCGTTTCTCTCCAATATTGATAGGTGGTGTAAATTAGCACCAGATTTACTAGAAGAAAGAGAAAAACAAACAGCAGTACCATTTATCCAACTACAACAAACAGCAGTACCTTATCCTCTGGTGGGAGTAATTAGCCCGTGGAATTTACCATTGTTACTCTCGACTATTGATGTTATTCCAGCACTGCTAGCAGGTTGTGCTGTGGTTGTTAAACCGAGTGAAATAGCGCCCCGGTTTATGACACCACTGTTAAATGCGATTAATACTGTTCCTCCATTGCGGGAAATATTTACTTTTGTAGAAGGAGCTGGTCAAACAGGCGCTCATCTGATCGAAAATGTAGACTTGGTTTGCTTTACCGGAAGTGTAGCCACAGGGCGAAAAGTTGCAGAAGCCGCAGCTAGACGCTTTATCCCGGCTTTTTTGGAATTGGGTGGTAAAGATGCAGCAATAGTTTTGGAATCGGCTGATTTAGAATTAGCAACCTCAGCACTTTTGTGGGGTTCAGTAGTCAATACTGGACAGTCGTGTCTTTCCATTGAACGCATCTATGTTGCTGAATCAATTTTTAAACAGTTTGTTGAACAACTTGTCAACAAAGCCGAACGCTTGCAATTAGCCTACCCTAAACTTGAAAGTGGCGAAATTGGCCCCATCATTGCTGAAAGACAAGCGGCAATTATTAGTGATCATTTGCTAGAGGCTATAGAAGAGGGAGCAGTTGTACACTGCGGGGGAAAAGTAGAAAACACTGGGGGAGGATGGTGGTGTCGTCCAACAGTTCTTACCCAAGTGAATCACAACATGAAGATCATGACTGAGGAGACATTTGGCCCTATTATGCCAGTTATGGCTTTTTCAAAGGTAGAAGAAGCAATTTACTTGGCAAATGATACTGTTTATGGGCTGAGTGCAGCAGTTTTTGCAGGAGATGAAGCAGAGGCTTTAGCAGTTGCTCAATACATAGATGCAGGTGCTATTTGTATTAATGATGCAGGTTTGACTGCTCTCATCTACGAAGGAGAAAAAAATTCGTTTAAATACTCCGGTTTAGGTGGTTCACGCATGGGGACATCTGGATTAATGCGGTTTCTGCGGAAAAAAGCCCTCTTGATTAAAACAAATTCTGCTCCCGATTCTTGGTGGTTTGATGGTTAAAAACAGAAGACTATTGTTATGGTGGGTACTAGTTAATGCTGTTGGTGGTGCTGTAGTTGGCACTTTGGAGGAAGGTGGGTTCCAGTTTTTCGCCACATTAATTTTAACTGGCCCTATTCTCGGAGTTGCCCAATGGTTTGTCTTAAAGCGTTACATCAGACAAGCAGGCTGGTGGGTATTAGCTAGTACTGTAGGTTGGTATTTGGGTATTCCAGCGACTCTGATCACAAGAGAAATTGTCAATCCCATCATTATAGAAATGCTATTAACAGTAAGCCAATCTTGGGAAGCATTCTGGTTACATGTGATCAATCAGTCTATCACCTTCACTGTATTAGGAGTAGCCCAATGGTTGGTTCTAAGCCGTCATTTCCAACAAGCATGGCGCTGGATTCTGGCTAGTAGCATCGCAGGATTGGTAAATGGGGCATTAGCAGCGATATTTACTTTGGGATTGCAAACTGTAGCAATTAAAATAAATGCACAAATGGTGGGTGCGATCGCCTATAGTACTGGTTGGACTGGAAGTGGTTTAGTCACAGGTATGATGCTTGTATGGTTATTAGCAAATCGCTATCAGTAAAAGGAGGGTAATCATGTCTTCCATTCGAGAAGGAATGCCCGTTCTAGCCCGTCATGAAGGAGATTGGTTAGGTACGTATCTAATAGTTGATACACAAGGAAAAATTCTCGATCAGCATCAATCTCACCTAACTTGTGAGTTTCCAGCAGATAGTGTTTATTCCTACTACCAGACTAATCGCTATAACTGGTCTAATGGTAGGAAAGAAGAGCATAAATTTCCCGCGACTTATCGAGATCAAGCAATTTGGTTTGATACAGAACGCATTGAAGGTAAAGCTTGGGAAATAGACGATAACACAATTGTTTTGTGGTTTTCTTATAAAGGAATGCCAGGAACATATTTGTATGAAATGATACAAATTAGTCCCTGCAATAATTATCGCGCTCGTACTTGGCAATGGTTTAAAGATAATCGAATATTTCAACGCACCCTGATTCAAGAGGAGCGGATGCGATAAAGTAACTGTTGATGTTATTGGTTGGTAGTGGTTTGTTATTTGTAATTACCGACCATTAACAACTAACAATCAACAACCAACTATTTTCAATTCCAAGCATGGCAAAAAGCGAAAAAATTAACTTTTCTACTCCTAGTGGTTTTCCAGAATTCCTTCCCGGTGAAAAGCGCCTGGAAGTATATTTAATTGATACTATCCGTAGAGTTTTTGAAAGCTACGGATTTACTCCTATTGAAACTCCCGCAGTTGAAAGGTTAGAAGTTCTGCAAGCTAAAGGTAATCAAGGCGACAATATTATTTATGGTATTGATCCAATTCTGCCTCCGAATCGCCAAGCAGAAAAGGATAGATCTGGCGAAAGTGGTTCAGAAGCACGAGCATTAAAATTTGACCAAACAGTTCCTTTAGCAGCCTATATTGCTCGTCATCTTAATGATTTGAATTTTCCTTTTGCTCGTTATCAAATGGATGTGGTATTTCGTGGCGAACGAGCAAAAGATGGACGCTTCCGTCAGTTTCGCCAGTGTGATATTGATGTTGTCAGTCGTCGGGAATTGAGCTTACTTTATGATGCTCAAATGCCTGCTATTATCACAGAAATATTTACAGCTATTAATATTGGTGATTTTGTTATTCGCATCAATAATCGTAAAATTCTCACAGGCTTTTTTCAATCTGTAGGAATTGAGGAAAGCAAAATTAAATCTTGCATCGGCATTATTGATAATCTAGAAAAAATTGGCGAAGTTAAAGTTAAACAAGAGTTAGAAAAAGAAGGAATTTCATCAGAACAAACCCAAAAAATCATTGAGTTTGTTAATATTAAAGGCACTGTGGACGATATGCTAGATAAGCTGAAGCATTTCGCTCAAACTATGCCAGAAGCCGAGCAATTTAATTTGGGAGTTACGGAATTAGAAATAGTAATTACAGGTGTTCGTAACTTGGGGGTTCCTGAAAATAATTTCTGTATTGATTTATCAATTGCTCGTGGTTTGGATTATTACACTGGAACAGTTTACGAAACAACTCTGCTAGGACACGAAGCTTTGGGAAGTATTTGTTCTGGTGGTAGATATGAAGAATTAGTTGGAGTATTTTTAGGCGAAAAAATGCCTGGTGTAGGCATTTCAATTGGTTTAACCCGCTTAATGAGTCGCTTAATTAAAGCCGGAATTTTAAATACTTTAGCTCCAACTCCGGCACAGGTAATGGTGGTAAATTTACAAGAAGATTTAATGCCACTTTACTTAAAAGTATCTCAAGATTTACGCAAAGCAGGAATTAATGTGATTACTAGCTTTGATAAACGGGGTTTGGGTAAACAATTCCAGTTAGCTGATAAACAAGGAATACAATTTTGCGTGATTATTGGTAGTGATGAAGCAGCAGCACAAAAGTCTTCGCTGAAAGACTTAAAAACAGGGGAACAGGTGGAAATCTCACTAGCTAATTTAGCGGAGGAAGTAAAGCAGAGACTTCAATAGGAATTGGAGATGTCGGGAGGTGCTTTGTTTACCCGCAATTTCTTAATGATTATGCGATCGCATATATACACCTCAAAGTATCATACTTGAAAAACAGGTGGCGATCGCTTATTCTTCACTCTTAGAAATACTAAGCGCTTTGACCTTTATTTGGTCTTTATTAGTGGATGTCTCCTTTGCACCATCTTTTAAGCGGCTGGCTTGACTTTTGCGGCCACGTTTGCTTTTACGGACACCACCTGCCAGTTCATATTCAATACTATCTTTGCCATACTTAACAGCAACCCCAAGCAACATTTGCTCCAGAAGTTCGCCTAAGTTTCTTTCCAACCGTTGAATCTCACTTCTATGAGCATCAAGCATGACTACAGTAGTATTATAGTCTTGAATTTTGAGACGTAATTGTTCCATTTGCTGTGTCAAATTTTGCAGAGTGCGATTATTCCCAAAATCCAGGTTTGAATCAATTGCTTGTAGTCCATAGCTTCTTAACTGAGCTTTTTGTAGAACGCGGGATGTGCGTCTTTGACGAGTCATAGATATACTTCTAACAAAGGGTTACAGAGCTAGCTTGCCCTACTGAAGGTAGATTCTGAATCAGCATAATTAGCAGATTATTGTAAATTTTTTAATAAGTTATTGTGTTTATCTGAGTAATTTCTCTTAACTGTTACTCTGGATAAGGGGAACTACTAATACCAATTTGCAATACTCGCGCCTTGCGCGAGAAGCAAGCTACGTGTTTTCCCATAAGGTTTTTGAGTCGCAAAGCGTCCCGTGAGGGATACGCGCCTACGTTATAAAAAATGACTTTGACAAAGAGTGCTATGGCAATCATAAATCATTAAGAAGAAATTAACCGCACTGGCTTGACACAGAGAGAGAAATAAGAGATTCTCACGACTCATTGAGGATTGCTATAGCCTTAACACCAACCGTATTGCTTTATAACTTATCAATATACTTGGTCAATATTAATCAAAAGTTAATTAAACATTTCCTGACACTTAACCCACAAATATCTTATCCTTTAAGTCAGCGATTTTAAACTGAAATAAACAATTAGATGCAATTAAACAATATATATAATTATTTCTCCTGAACTTTGAACTTTACTTTGTTTATCAATGAATATTCTTCTAACAAACTTTGAGAGTTTTCTATTTATTCTTGAGTAACTCTAGAGAAAATTATGCTGAATATTTTGAGTTAAATTACTGTTATATACGCGAGTTCATGTTGTCGGTCTGCCTAAAAATATTTTACTGATTATTTTTATATAGAGAATATATTGCAATTTATATATAAATTATTCTTGCTCCAACCACACATAAGTATTTGAGTCATATTAAGTAACAGATACATTCACCATGACACAGGATACAATCCGCTTTGCTCAGTTTAATGCTTCTCTAAACCGGAATACAGAAGAGCAGCTAATTGAAGATTTATCGACACCAGATAATTCTCAAGCTAAAGCTATTGCCGAAATTATTCAACGCACAAATCCAGATGTCATTAGTATTCAAGAATTTGATTATTATGCAGATGACCCAACCAAAGCAGTTGATTTGTTTCGGAAGAACTATCTAGAAGTCAGTCAAAATGGAGCAGATCCCGTTGAATATGCCTATTTTTATATTGCTCCTTCCAATACAGGCATTAGTTCTGGCTATGATTTAAACAATGATGGCAAGATTGTAACTACACCAGGTGAAAGTGGATACGGAGACGATGCCTTTGGTTTCGGCAATTTTCCTGGTCAGTATGGAATGCTCTTACTGTCTAAGTATCCAATTGATACAGATAACGTGCGTACTTTCCAGAATTTTTTGTGGAAAGATATGCCCGATTCTTTGCTATCAACAATAGCACTTCCTGATTCTGATACTTCCTGGTACTCTCAACAAGAGCAAGAAGTGCTACGGCTATCTTCCAAGAGTCATTGGGATGTGCCAATCGAGGTCAATGGTCAGATTATTCACGTATTAGTGAGTCATCCCACACCGCCTGTCTTCGATGGTGCAGAAGACCGCAATGGCAAGCGCAACCATGATGAGATTCGCTTCTGGTCAGACTATATCACTCCTGGATCAGGCGATTATATCTATGACGACAACGGGAATTATGGAGGACTGACAAAACAATCAGCCTTCGTGATTCTAGGCGACCAAAATGCCGATCCTAATGATGGGGACAGTTACAACTATGCAATTCGGCAGTTACTAGAAAATGGGTATGTCAATACCAGTGTCACACCAAATAGCTTGGGTGGTTCTGAACAAGCGGTGCTGGATGGTGGAAATAACACCACTCACATCAGTGATCCAACGTATGACACAGCAGATTTCAATGACATTAATCCTGGAAATATCCGTGCTGACTACGTTTTGCCTTCTCAAAACTTAGCAATTCAGGATGCCAAAGTATTCTGGCCTACCACTAACGATCCACTCTATCGCCTAGTGGGCGATCGCCAAAATGCTAATACCACGTCTTCTTCAGATCACAGTTTAGTATGGGCGGATTTAACTATGAAAAATGCTTCTTTAGTCAAATATTCTTCACTACCTGCTGATACCTATGCCGACGGCCCACCATCGGGTCAAAATGATGGTAATGGCAAAGTCATTTCCAGTAATGTGCGTACTGGGCCATTTCCAGGACAACCTGTACAAGGTTTTAGTGGAGTGCAGTTTGCTGACTCCGATAGTTACTGGTTTTTGTCAGATAACGGCTTTGGTGGTCAGACTAATAGTGCGGATTATTTACTGCGGATCTACAAGATCGATCCAGATTTCAAAACAGTAGACAATGGCAGTGGCAATGCACAGTGGACTGACTATATCCAATTATCCGATCCTAATAACCTCATTCCTTGGCAAATTGTCAACGAAACGACAACAGACCGCTTTTTGACAGGGGCTGACTTCGATCCCGAATCTATTGTTCTAGCTAAAGACGGCACAATTTGGATTGGTGAAGAATTCGGCCCCTATCTGTTGCATTTTGATAGTAATGGCGTGTTGATTGATGCGCCTGTTTCTACCCCGAATATTTACCCAATCAATACTCTCAACGGACAAGATCCAATTGTCATTGGTCATCGTGGTGGTGCGCCGGGAATTCGTCCAGAACATACGATTGGCGATTTAGGGGGAAATTTAGTTGCTTCTAATAATTTGGGCGCTGAATTTGGGGCTGATTTTCTGGAACCAGATTTAGTCGTCACCAAAGATGGAGTCTTAATCGTCCGTCACGAACCAGTGTTGGCGAGTGTAAAGACGGATGCAAACGGCGAGATTGTTTACGATGATAACGGCAAGCCTGTTATCCTCGAAGCCACAACCAATGTCGCAAATTTTGAAAAATTTAGCGATCGCCTGACGACTAAAGTATTAGATGGACAAAGCATCACAGGCTGGTTTGCAGAAGACTTCACACTAGCTGAAATTAAAGAACTGCGGGCTGTTGAACGTATTCCCAACATCCGTCCCGAAAGTACTAAGTATGATGGTTACTTCCAAATCCCCACACTGGAAGAATACATCAACTTCATCAAAGAGTACGAAGCCGAAACCGGGATCAAATTGGGTATCTATCCCGAAACTAAACATCCCACCTACTTTGCTGAGGAAGGTAAGTTTTTAGATGGGACTCCCATCAATTACAATACCTCACAAATTTTAATTGATACCCTAGTTGCCAATAATTTCATTGATCCTGATCGGATTTTTATTCAGTCCTTTGAGGTCTCTAATCTCGTTGAACTCGAAAACGAGATTATGCCCGATGCTGGGATTGATATTCCTTTGGTGCAGTTAATAGATGGTAGTGGTTCTCCCTACGACTATATATATCAGGGAATTGATCAAACCTACGCCGATCTAATTACTCCCGATGGCTTGACAGAAATTGCTACCTATGCAGAAGGCATCGGCCCCAGCAAGCGACTGATTGTACCAGCTAAAACCGTTGATAAAAATGGTGATGGTCAACCAGATGATATTAACGGCGATGGACAAATTAGTGATGCCGACAGATATTTAGGAGAACCGACCACCCTAGTCTACGATGCTCACCAAGCAGGGTTGTTAGTACATCCTTATACCTTCCGCAGCGATGCATATTATCTCTCACCCGACTACAAAGGCAACCCACAACTAGAATATGAGCAGTTTATTCGGTTAGGGGTAGATGGCTACTTCACCGATTTTGCAGATGATGGAGTGGTTGCAAGAGACAAAATTATCGCCGATTATGTTGCTTCTCCCCAGAATCCAGGAGTAGAAAACAACGAAGCGATCGCTAATCTGTCAGGTTCACGTGGCTTTGAAGCCATAAATTACAGCCCTGATCACAAGACACTCTACCCAATTTTAGAAGGATACGTTGCAGGCGATCCCACAGACGCCTTACGTGTTTACGAGTTTGATGTTGCGACTAAATCCTTTAGCAATGATTTGGTTGGTTACTATCAATTAAACGATCCTAGCCATGCGATCGGTGATGCAACTCCCATCAATGACCACGAATTTCTGATCATTGAACGAGATAATTTATCGGGAGACAATGCGAAGTTTAAGAAAGTCTTCAAAGTCGATATTTCCCAAACTAACCCACAGGGTTATCTCTACAAAGAAGAAGTAGTTGATTTACTTAACATTGCTGATCCTAATGATCTCAATGGTGATGGTAGCAATGTCTTTACTTTCCCCTTCCAAACCATTGAAGATATTTTGGTTCTGGACAAAAATACCATCCTGCTGGCTAACGACAACAACTATCCATTCAACGCCACCCGTGATGCATCGCAACCAGACAATAATGAATTCATCGTATTGGAGTTATCTACTCCGCTTGATCTTGATCCGCGTTTAGGAACACCCAAAGCTGAATCAAAACCACCACAAACTGTTTTTGGTACATCAGAAAATGATTACTTTGATAGCGCTGTTCCTGATAACCAGCAATTTATCGGAGATAATCAACTTCTATTTACTGGTAGTGGCAATGACACCGTAGATGTTGGTCAAACAGGAAGCGGTAACACAATAAATACTGGTACTGGCGATGACATTGTATTGGCTGGTACAAACAATCGCATCAGTGGCGGCCCCGGTAATGATCAGTTCTATGTAGGTGCTGGCGGTGGTAGCAACACCATTTCTGGTAATCAAGGCGCTGATCAATTCTGGATTGTCACCGATGATGTTGACTTACCAACCAAGCCTAATACAATCACTGATTTCAACAGTACAGAAAAAGATGTGATTGGCTTTGCGAACGTCAATTTTACCTATGAATCTCTTGGTAGCGATTGGACAACCCGCCAAGAAGGTGACAACACCATCATCGGTGTCTATGGACAAGATGTAGCTGTGTTGCTTGGAGTTCAAGCTACTAGTTTAACTCAGGCAAACTTTGCTTTTGCTTAAGGCAAGAATCAAAACTATTCTCTTCTTCGCGTCCTTTGTGTCTTCGTGGTTGAATAATTATTTTCAACCGCGAAGACGCGAAGAACGCGAAGGTCAAAACAGTTAGTAATTTATTTTGATATGAGCGTAGTATTACAAGTTCGCGAACAAAAAGTTACGGCAGAAGAAATTATTCCTTTGCTGGCAAACTATCAGTTATTGCCACAATTATTACGAGAAATGATCATAGATCAGGCGATCGCACCCTTTGATTGCACACCAGAAGAAGAAGAAAAAGCCTATCAAGGTTTTTACTTACAGCAACGTTTAAAAACAGAGGCTGAACGTCAAGCTTGGTTACGCGATCGCAACATGACTCCAGAACAAGTCCGCAAATTAGTTACACGAGCATTACGACTAGAAAAGTTTAAACAAGCCACTTGGAACGAACTAGATGCTTACTTTGTGATTCGTAAACCCCAACTTGATCGAGTAATTTATTCGGTAATTCGTACCAAAGATAGTGGTATTGCTCAAGAAATTTACTTCCGTTTGCAAGCAGAGGAACAGTCTTTTGCGGAACTTGCTCCTAAATATTCAATGGGGCCAGAAGCCTGCACTAAAGGTATCGTTGGCCCAGTAGAACTAGGTAAACTCCACCCCACCTTGGCTAAATTATTAACCGTCATTCAGCCAGGACAACTTTTACCACCCACACCTATAGATAATTGGTTTGTCATTCTCAGGTTAGAGAAGATCCTTCCTGTTGAGTTAAATGACGTTACCCGTTGGCAATTGCGTCATGAGTTATTCCTCAAATGGTTGGGACAACAAGTTGCTGAATTAAATCCGATGAATCACGTTCAAGAGGATACAGGTTTATTTCCCATGTGATTGCCTTATAACCGAATAATTCCAAGCAGTGTAAAACAAAGCGGATAAATCCTGGGAATTAATTCCGTTTGCTGAAATCCAAAATCCAAAATCCAAAATCGGATGACTCAAACTTTTGACACAATCCAAACTTTTTTATCAGGTATCCCACCTTTTAAACAATTATCTCCTGCCCAATTGCAGCAATTATGCCAAAAATTGCAAGTGCGGCGTTATGGGATGGGACAAGCTATTTTACCAGTGCAAGAGTTACCGTCACATATAGCAATTATTTATACAGGGCAGGCGCGGCTAATTGGTAATAACTCCCAAAATAATGTACCTGTAACCTTGCAAAAATTACAACCAGGAGAAATAGTTGGGTGGAGAAGCTTGTTGCAGGGTATACCTTGTGAAAAAGTAATGGCCTCTGAGGAAGAAACCCTCTGTCTTGTACTTTCAAGCGAGGAATTCTTGACTCTGTTGGAAGAGGAAGCAAGTCTAAAAGCTTGGTTTGTAGTAGAGACGCGATCAATCGCGTCTGTACAAGAGTCAATCCCTCATTCTCAAAATAAAAAATATCCCCATATCCGCGACTCTTGGCGCAATGCTACTTTGGCCTGTTTACAGATGGTGAGTCAATATTTTGGAATGCCATTTCGCAAGGAGAATATTCGTAGAGCGATCGCCAATAATCACAAAGATGCAAGCAAACCAGTTTCTCTACAATTATGTGGAGCAATTGCTGATTTTATGGGGTTGAAGGCGCAATTGGTGACAGTACCAGCGAATGCTATGAATCGTTTGCCGACACCTGCGTTGATTCATTGGCAAAATAGCATGGCGGTGGTTTATGAAACAAGTGATGCAAGAGTGGTTTTGGGTGTACCAGAACGCGGTATTGTGCGTCAAAAAATGTCTGAGTTCGTAAAAATTTGGGGTGAACAAGCTCAAGTTTTACTACTCACAGCCACTTCAGCAACACCGCAGCAAAAGTTCGGGTTGAGTTGGTTTTTGCCTTCACTTAACCGTCACCGCACGGTTTTATTGGAAGTTCTGATCGCTTCGTTTTTTGTGCAGTTGTTCGGACTTGCCAATCCGTTGATGATTCAAGTCATCATCGATAAGGTTTTGGTGCAAAACAGTATCGATACTTTGCAAGTGTTGGGTGTATTTTTACTGTTAGCGGCGATATTTGAAGCGGTTCTCGGTACTTTACGAACTTATTTATTTGCAGAAGCTACCAATAGAATTGACTTAGCTCTGGGTTCAGAAATAATCGATCACTTACTGCGTTTACCTCTGCGTTACTTTGATCGTCATCCAGTCGGAGAATTAGCAACAAGGGTAAATGAACTAGAAAACATTCGCTCCTTTCTCACTGGTACAGCTTTGACTGTGGTGTTAGATTCCGTGTTTTCGGTGATCTACATCGTTGTGATGGTGATCTATAGCTGGGTGTTGACATTGGTATCTTTGTCTACAATTCCTTTGTTTGCCATCCTCAGTTTAGTTGCAGCACCGATAGTTAGGCGACAACTGCGAGAAAAAGCCGAACGCAACGCCCAAACCCAATCTTATTTAGTAGAAGTACTTTCTGGAATTCAAACAATCAAAGCCCAAAATATAGAATTGCGTACCCGTTGGCAATGGCAAGAACACTACGCTCGCTATGTTTCATCTGGGTTTAAAACCATAGTAACTTCTACTGCTGCTAGTTCAGCCAGTAATTTTCTCAATCAACTTTCAGGATTACTGGTGTTGTGGGTAGGCGCGTACTTAGTACTCAAAGGCGAACTTTCTTTAGGTCAGTTGATTGCTTTCCGAATTATTGCGGGTTATGTTACTAGTCCATTGTTACGCTTATTGCAATTGTGGCAGAACTTCCAACAAACAGCCCTGTCCCTAGAACGTCTGAGTGATATTGTTGATACGCCGCAAGAAGTCACACAAACCGATCAAGATCATATTCCCATGCCTGTGATTCAGGGTGCTGTCACCTACGAAAACGTTTCTTTCCGGTTTTCTGCTGGCGGTTCACTGCAATTAGACAATATTAATTTGGCGTTTCCGGCTCAAAGGGTAGTAGGAATTGTCGGAATGAGTGGTTCTGGTAAAAGTACGTTGATGAAATTGCTACCACGTTTGTATGAACTCAACGCAGGTAGAATTCTCATCGATGGTTACGACATTAGTAAAGTCGAATTGTATTCACTGCGATCGCAAATTGGCATTATTCCCCAAGATACTTTGTTATTTGACGGCACTGTTCTAGAAAATATCGCCCTGACAAATCCTGAAGCAACCAGCGAAGAAGTTATTACTGCTGCCAAAATTGCTGTCGCCCACGACTTTATCATGAACTTGCCCAACGGCTACAACACAAGAGTCGGTGAACGTGGTTCCGCACTATCGGGGGGACAAAGACAACGGATTGCGATCGCTCGTACAATTCTACAAAATCCCCAGTTATTAATTTTGGACGAAGCAACCAGCGCCCTCGACTACGACACCGAACGCCAAGTATGTACTAACTTAATCCAAGCCTTTCAAGAGCGAACAATGTTCATCATCACTCATCGCCTCAGCACAATTCAACAAGCAAATGAAATTGTCCTCATGCACCAAGGAAAAGTCACCGAACGCGGTACTCACAACCAACTCATGAACCAACGCGGCCGCTATTACCACCTGTATCAACAACAGGATGGGTTAGTTGTTGGTTAACCAATTCACAATCTCGGAAGTTCTAGTTTGGAACCCGAAAGTTCTAGTTTGGAACCCGAAAGTTCTAGTTTGGAACCCAAAAATTTTAGTTTGAAACAAGAAACTTCTCGTTTGAAATAAGAAACTCCTCGGTTGAAACAAGAAACTTCTCGGTTGAAATAAGAAACTTCTCGGTTGAAATAAGAAACTTCTCGGTTGAAATAAGAAACTTCTCGGTTGAAACAAGAAACTTCTCGGTTGAAATAAGAAACTTCTCGGTTGAAACATGAATAACCATCCTCACTCTAACGGTCACGGAAACAACGGTAAAACTGCTGTTTCGACTCTCAACGATACATCCTTGGCGACTCCTTCCCTTGATGTAACGCCAACACTCAAACGCTTTGATCAACCTGTGGTGTTACGACAGTCGTCGATTTTACCGAGGGCGGTAGCTTGGACTTTAATAACTATGACTACTGCTGGGGTGATCTGGGCTTGTGTAGCACAGTTTGAAGAAGCAATTCCTGCTCAAGGTAAACTCGAACCAGAAGGGGCTGTTACGGAAGTGCAAGCACCGATTACTGGTGTTGCCAAAAGAATTTTAGTCAAAGATGGTCAACAAGTAAAACAAGGTGATTTATTGCTGACTCTTGATCCAACGGTTGATAATGCTGAACAAGTATCACTGCGAAAAATTCGCGCTGCTTTAATGGCAGAAAATCAGTTTTACCAAATGCAAATGGCTGGTAAAACTCCTGCTAATTCACAACTGCTAGCGTCGCTACCTGCTGAACAAGCTTTTTTAACAAAACACCGTGCTGAATTGGTTGCTGAAAATCAACTTTATCGTCTGCAATTGCAAGGTGCTGTGACTGGTGCAGGGTTAAGCTCAGAACAACAAACACGATTGCAGTCTGCTGAAGCGGAAGTGCGATCGCGCATTAGTGCTGCTAAGTTAGAAGTTGATCAGTTGCAAAAGCAGTTAAAACAAACTCAAGTTGAACTGGCTAATGCTAAAGATTTACTAGTTATAGAAAAAACTATTCTCACAGACTTGACAGTGTTGGCAAATGAGGGGGGAATTGCTAGAAATCAGTATTACAAGCAGCAACAGCAATTCCGCAGTCGCCAAGCAGATGTGGATCGACTTTTAGAAGAAGAAAAAAGACTCCAGTATGCAATTACACAAGCTGAAGAAAAAGCAAAGAATGCGATCGCTCTCAGTAAAACAGAGGTGCTAACTAAAATTGCTGAGAATCAAAAGCGGATTGCAGAAATAGACAGTCAATTAACTAAAGCAATTGTTGACAACGAACAGCAAATTGCCCAAATCGATAGTCAAATCAGCAAAACTCAGCAAAACCTGCGTTACCAAGAACTCAAAGCTCCCGTTTCAGGTACTATATTCGATTTACAAGCCCATAATCCTGGTTATGTGACTAACTCTTCAGCGCCAATTCTCAAAATAGTTCCCAATCAATCTCTTGTTGCTAAAGTCTTCATTACCAACCGCGACATCGGTTTTGTTAAAGAAGGAATGAAAGTTGATGTCAGAATTGATTCATTTCCTTACAGTGAATTTGGGGATATCAAAGGTAAATTAGTTTGGGTTGGTTCCGACGCCCTACCCCCCGACAATATTTATCCCTTCTACAGATTTCCTGCCAAAGTCGTTCTTGAACACCAGTATTTAATGATTGGCGATCGCCAAGTAAATCTCCAATCAGGGATGTCAGTCAGTACTAATATCAAACTTCGCAAACGCAACGTTGCTAGTATTTTTACTGACCTGTTTAGCAAGAATATAGAAAGTTTGAAGTTTGTCAGGTAAAAGGGAACAGGCAACAGGCAAATTCCCATAATTAAAATTAGGGGATTTTGTGGTAATTGGTCATTGGTGAGAGGGAAAGTCTGTAGAACTCACATTAAAATAAAATTGGCATGTGCAAGATGTAGCAGAATAAAACCGGATTTGCAATGAATCAAAAATTGAGGGAAAATTTTCTTAATACAGCAGCGAAGATAAGCGTCTAAATAGTGGATTGTGGTCAACTTGCTTACTATCTTCATCAACCAATTCTGCCAACACAAGACCTACTACAACGCTGTGTTGACTAAGCTGTAATAAATGCTACTTTAAAATAGGTTTATGGCCAGAAGACGGACAATATTTCAGATAGCAGAAAAGTCAGAAATTTGTTTAGACCGAGGACAAACCCAAGATCCAGATGCAGTACAAAAGATGCGATCGCATTTTTGGCATCGGATGCCAAACTGCTTAACTAACAAAGCCAAAAGAGCATTTCCAAGGCTTTCGCAATTATGTCATCGACATTGGGTAAAACAAAATATATCTAGATCGATAACTTAAATATTCTTTTATACTGATTACTGTAGGGACGCATGGTTATGCGCCCCTATCCTGTATGCTCTACCCACTAACTACTAACTGTTGCTTCTCAGGTAACTGAGTATACTCAGCAACTATTTTGCGGAATTGTTCTCCTTCTAGAGTTTCCTGTTCTACTAACAAGTCTACAAGGCGGTCTACCAATGCTCGGTTTTCACGGATAATTTTCCGGGCTTCTTGGTAACAAGAAATAGCCATTTCCCGCACTTGTCTATCAATCTTAGTGGCCATCTCTTCCGAATATTCGTTGCGGCTGACCCAATCTCTACCCAAAAAGACATCACTATTTTGAGTTTCCAAAGCTACTAGTCCCAAGTCAGACATACCATACATTGTCACCATTTTTCGGGCTAAGTTAGCAACCATTTTCAAATCATTACTAGCCCCACCTGTAACTTCAGACTCTCCAAATACTTCTGCTTCTGCGGCTTTTCCTCCCAGTGTCATGGTAATGTTGTCTTGTATCCAAGCACGAGTGTAAAGACCACTATCAATCATCTCTTCATTGAGAATTTGCTGAGAGAAACCACCGACTCCACCAGAACGGGGAATAATGGTAACTTTGTTTAAGGGGTCGGCATGGGGTAAAAGTGTAGCCAACAGAGCGTGTCCCACCTCGTGATAGGCAATCAATCGCTTTTTATTGCTATCTAACAATGGATTGAGAGTTAACCCAATTGTCAGCCTATCAATAGCATCGTCAATTTCTATTTGTGTAATTAAATCTTTGCGTCTGCGTGCTGTGAGAATAGCTGCTTCATTCAACAGGTTAGCTAAATCTGCTCCTGTAAAACCGGGAGTGCGACGTGCAACAACTTCTAGGGAAACTGCTGGATCAACCTTCTTATTACGAGCGTGAACTTTTAAAATTTCCAAACGCCCTTTCCTATCTGGTGCATCAACAATTACCTGACGGTCAAATCTTCCAGGTCTGAGTAATGCTGCATCTAAAACGTCTGGGCGGTTAGTAGCAGCAATAATAATAATACCTGTATTGCCCTCAAAACCATCCATTTCGGTTAGCAACTGGTTAAGAGTTTGTTCTCTCTCGTCGTTACCACCACCAATACCAGCACCCCGTTGTCTACCAACAGCATCAATTTCATCGATAAATATCAAACAAGGGGCATTATCTTTGGCTTTTTTAAATAAGTCACGGACGCGAGACGCACCGACACCAACAAACATTTCCACAAATTCTGAACCGGAAATGCTAAAGAAGGGAACGGCTGCTTCCCCAGCAATGGCTTTTGCTAATAAGGTTTTACCAGTTCCCGGAGGCCCTACTAACAGTACTCCTTTGGGGATGCGTGCGCCCACAGCAGTAAATTTTTCTGGTTGTTTGAGGAAGGTAACAACTTCTTGCAGCTCTTCTTTTGCTTCTTCAATACCTGCGACATCATCGAATTTGATACCAGTTTTTGCCTCCATTTGAAAACGAGCTCTGGATTTACCAAAGTTCATGGCTTGACTAGAAGCATTTGTAGAACGGCGTAGGAACAACAACATTAAAGCAACCAGTGGCAAAATCCACATGAGATTGATCAAAAGACCAACAGCAGCTTTACTGTTAGCAGAGGAAACTTCATCAAACTGGACATTTTTATTAGCTTTAAGTGCATTGATTAATTCTGGGTTTTGATCCAAAAGCTTTACACGTAGCGGTTGAGCATTTGGTTCCTGTCCTTTGAGATACACGTCTGCTACTTTTTCGGTTTCGTCTAAATCTACCCTGACGACTTCTCCATTTTCAATTTTTTGGAGCAGTTTACCATAGGTAAGAGTGTTGTTGTCCTGCTGTTCTGCTTTTTGTGCTAAGGCTGGAGTCCCTGCTACAAATCCTGGAAACATCATCATAGCGGCTACCAACGCCCCTGCCAAAGCTGTACGTTTTGTCGGTCGCTGTTTTGTTGACACCTTTTTCTCAAAACTTCTCATAAGAATTACCCTTAGTCCGCTGCCATGATCTGAGCGCTGGTTTTTTTATGGCTTTATCTTTTAGAAAGAGTAGAAATAACCTTTTCTCACTCTAGTGTAGCTCTGCCTTCAGGTATTAGGATACCTTCTGCTCTGTGCCGTTGATTCTTCCAGCTTGAAAGTGGGTGTAGGGGGAAGCCAAATTTTTATGCTTGGGGTGAAATTTTTTCATTGGGACTGTCTTAAAGGTAGAGATTCTCCGTCATGAGCGGGGATTAGAGATTATTAATTATTTGATCAGAAAATATTATTTTCAACAGGGATTTGACAGGTCAGGTTACATATAGTTAATATATATTCATAGTCGTTATGAGTTCGTTTGTCAAAAATATCTTCCTTCAGGAAGTTTAGCTAATTTCAAAAGAAATATACGAGTGTAAGGGTGTGGAAATCGCTCATTGGGAATGGTTAACAACAACTAACTATTAACCATTCCCTAATTCTGTTGGATTCAGTTAATGTCACTTTTTATTGAAGTTAATTAGCAACTGGATGATTGATTATGGTAAAAATAGTTGGCATTGGTGGCAGTTTAAGGGCAGACTCTTATAGTCAAATAGCTTTACGTTTAGCAGCCCAACGGGTAGAAGCTTTAGGTGCAGAAGTGGAAATACTGGATTTACGGGAAATGCAGTTACCGTTTTGTAACGGAGAACAGCAGTATCCAGATTATCCAGATGTGGAAAGGTTGCAATATGCAGTGAGTCGTGCTGACGGCTTAATTTTGGCAACACCAGAATATCACGGCAGTATCAGTGGTGTTTTAAAAAATGCCTTGGATTTGATGAGTTTTGAGCAATTGTCTGGTAAGGTTACAGGATTAATTAGTGTGTTAGGAGGACAGCCTAACAGCAATGCCCTGAATGATCTGAGGATAATTATGCGTTGGGTACATGGCTGGGTGATTCCCGAACAGATTGCGATTGGACAAGCCTGGAAAGCTTTCAGTCCTGAAGGGAAGTTATTAGATGACAAGCTTGCTCAACGTTTTGATCAATTTGCTCAGAGTTTAGTAGATAATACCCGCAAGCTCAGAGAAGTAGATTAGTTTGTTTGCGATCGCGTAGCGGCTGCTTTGCAGCATCGCTTTCACGTTGCAAAATGTTTGTAATAAGGACTTTAGTCTTTTATTGAGGACTAAAGTCCTTACCATGAACTTAATTAATTTCGAGAAAAGGTAATTTTATCCACCGCAACCTTTGACATCGGTGTCATCTCTCCAGTTTCTATATCCACAGAAAAAAGAGAATTAGTTGCTTCATGTTTAGGATTAGCAAGCGCATAAACTTTTCCTGATGGAGAGAAGGTAAGACTTAGTAAGTCATTTTGCAAAGGCCGTTTATCAAATGTTAATGGTGATAAGGTGACGATGTTTCCTTTACCGGTAAGCATAGACCTATTATCCAGGTCTAGCTGTATTAATTTTGTAACACCTTCCACGCCGAGAGTAGTACCATAAATTTTTCCATCCGGGCTGAGTGCAAGATTGCTAAATCGTCTCTCCGGTGGTAGCTCTGGTAAAAATAAATCAGAATCAGAAGAGACTTGGCCATTTTTGGGATTAATTATTACCATCTCAAAAGGAGGAAGACCTCCATTGAGGCTTACTATACCAATTAGTTTGTCGTCTTTTGTAGCCACTAAATTTTCAATTGTACAATTAGATTTTTTAAATCCCGATATTTTTTTAGATTTAGAAGAGCGACGATCAAAAAATAGCAATTTACTATAATTTCCGTGTTTTGTGAATGCTGTACTTACAATAACAAATGTCCCATTTGATAAGGAAGCAAAACCAGTGATTCGCTCACTTGGTTGAGTATATACAGCTTTGCTGACTATCTCGGTTTTTGTATCAGTGTTGTCTACTTTTGTTGGGAGAATCTCATTAAAAGTTTTAGGTAGAATCTGGCTCGTCAGAGCTTGTCTACCAGTTGGTAGCTCTAAAGAAACTAAAGAAATTGCTGGGGTAGTATTAGCTAAGTCGGTAGAGATTGTTTGACTTAGACTTTGCTTCTTGTTAAATTTTGCTCCGATGAGTGAGTTTGATCCATTTGTCAATGTACTACCTCCAAATTTGGCGATCACTATTCATAGCACCAACTGACCAAATTGTTGACATTTGAATTTCAGCCAATAACTTGGCAATTTTAGTATATGTTACTTCGATGCTAGTCAATATTAATGTTTGCAAAATTCTGAAAGTGTACGGTAATCCAGGAAGTACGAAGAAACTGTATTGATGCTAATTGCTATCACTTAGCTGTGTTAATTATTACAAATCTAAACTATTAGCTATTGCCTACCACGATATATAATGAAGTATTTTTTATTCTAAAAAATAAAACATAGAGCGTGAGAAAATCAAACTCCAACTTCTGATATTCTTGAGTAGGTATTTCACATGTCTTCGTTGACGACCTCAACAGCCTCTACACTCTCTTATCTGGTGATTGGCGGTGGTATGTCTGGTTTAATAGCAGCTACAGTTTTACGCGATCGCCACATACAAGTTACTGTAGTTGATAAAGGTCGGGCGATTGGTGGGAGAATGGCAACTCGTCGTATCAAAAATGCTCAGTACGGCGAAGGTGTTTTTGATTACGGCGCTCAATATTTCACTGTTCAAAATTCAAGATTTCAAGGTTTGGTCAATAGCTGGATTCAAAAAGGAATTGTTAAGCAATGGTCACTGAATCATCACATATTAAGTAAAGAAGTTTACTATCGAGGAGTCAGTAGCAACCGTGCTATAGCTCATCATTTAGCTGAAAATTTAGATGTTCATACAAATACAAGAGTCGTCAGTTTTACATGGCTAGATGATCATTGGCAAGTTCAGACAGAAACCAACGACACATTCTCAGCAGATGTATTATTACTAACGCCACCCCTACCCCAAACTCTGGAATTATTAGAGCGATCGCAAATACAATTACCGCCAGAAACAAAACAGCGACTAGAACAAATTGTCTATTCTCGTTGCATAGCAGTACTAGCTTTGTTGGCACAACCTAGTCAGATTCCCAATCCTGGGGGTATACAGTTAGATGGAAATCTCCTGAGTTGGATTGCTTGTAATCGAAAAAAGGGAATTTCACCCCAAGGTAACGCGGTAACACTCCATGCAAATCCTAAGTTTAGCGAAACCCATTGGGAGGCGGATAATACATTTATTGCCAATCAACTTTTTGCAGCTGCATCACCGTGGTTAGGATCTTCGGTGATTGATTATCAAGTGCATCGCTGGCGCTACAGTCAACCACAGACAGTATATGGTGAAGCTTACTTGGTGCTGACTGAACCGGGGCCAATAGTTGTATGTGGAGATGCTTTTATCCAACCAAATGTTGAAGGTGCTGTTTTGTCTGGGTTAGCTGCTGCTGATTATTTATTGAATGTATAGTATAGCGATCGCCATAGTATTACGCCCCGGCAAATATTGATTTCAAAATTTAGCTAAGATAAAAAAGTCATCTTCCGCCGATCAGCAAAGCCGTTCGGTGAGATTTCATTATACCTATACGGCTAAACTTAAAGGAAGAAAATATGTCATGGATGCAGTTAAGCCTCAATACAACAGAAGAGGCTGTCGATTGGGTTTGCAGCCTACTTGCCTCGACTAACTATACCAGTGATATTCGGATTGCAAAATATACTGAGTCTAACTTACACGAACTAATAGACCAAGAGATCACCCAACCCTGCTGGTCATTTACTGTCTGCTTCTATCTACCCTGCGATGTTCATACAAATGTACGTAGGTCAGAAATTGTTGAATTGCTTTCACCCTTGGAAAGGATGGGACTCGCTACTACGATTCACACAGATGTATTTGAGGAAAAACCAGCAAATTCTGAAGAACTTAGCCCCGTTATTCGTCGTATTGGCAAACGGTTTGTTGTGCTTTCTGCTGATACGCCTTATCATTCTCAAGCAGTAGACGAAGTTACCTTGAGACTGAAGACAAGTCTTGCTTTTGGTAGTGGTTTACATCCAGCAACTATCCTTAGCCTCCAGCTACTTGAACGCCATGTTGTTCCCCACATGAATGCTCTCGATCTGGGATCTGGTTCTGGTATTCTCAGTGTAGCGATGGCGAAGTTGGGGGCGCAAGTATTGGCATTAGACAATGATTCGATTGCTGTGGAATCAACTCATGACGCTGTACATCGCAATCGGGTTGAGCAGCAGGTGACAGTTATGGAAGGGAGCTTGGGACAGGGAAGCGGTTTAGGACATTGGCTGGGCAGGGATACAATTAATAACGTGGCAACCATTGAAGCAACAGCCAGCTTTGACCTGATAATTGCAAATATCTTAGCGCGGATACATATTGCCCTCGCCCCTGATTTTCGGCGTGCGTTGCGTCACACTGATAAGCAGACAGGTATATTAATTACATCCGGTTTTAGCATTGATTATGAAGATGCAGTCACAACATCTTTAAAAGAGGAAGGATTCGAGGTGATCGATTGTGAAAGATTGGATGAATGGGTTGCACTTGCTTACATTTTGAAGTAACGGCAAGTTTTGCAGTTTTTGTTTATGACGAATCTGGTAGTGAGAGACCACAGTAGTATTTTAGATGTGAAGCGATCGCATATAGAACCCATCTTCCGCACCCTAAACTGTCACAGAGGGAAATTACGGTGATAAACAAGCCTAGTGAGAATAAAAACAAACATCCTCATGTGAAAAAGACATTTGAGTAGCCATTAATTACCAAAAATGGCATCAAGACCAATTGTCAATAATCAGCAATAAGAACTGATAGCAGTGAGAGAGAGTCTAAGATAAATAAATGAAGATGTTAAAGACTCAGAGCATAAATTAAACTAATAAGATGAAGTGAAAAACATAAATTATTGACATAGTAAAATAGAGCTATTAATCAAATAAATTAGCCGATTATCTAGTTGAGATTAAGTTAATAGAAAGAAGAATTACGTGGCTAATTGATAGTAAACTAAACAATCATCTGGAAAAAGATTCAGGATAAAATCTCTTTCTTGAGTCCAATTAGAGATGTATTTTTCTTGGTGAATTTCAACTAAATGAATTGAATGAAAGCATTGAAATATCCAACGTAAAGTGGGGCGGTCAGTCGATTTTCCCAACTGATTTTTAATCGTTGATTGAGCATCTGTGAGTGCGGCTCTGATTTGACGTTGAGCCAATGTATAAACTAGCAGACACAAGCCCATAATCATTGCCAAAGACTCAATTCTCTCGCTTGCTTTGAGAAAAATACTATCGGTAAAAAATAAGGGGTCTTTAAGAAAAGCAAATCCTCTTTCACATGATTGCTGGGCTTTATATTCACTCAGCATTAACTCTTGACTGAGTTCACTTGATTCTAAAACATTAGTGGCAATAATGAAACGCCCTGCACCCAATACTTCTAGATTAATTTTACTTTCATTCTTAGAGATTGTGGCTGAGATTTGATAAGATGTTACTGTTTGATTATCTTTTTGATGAGATTGGTTTTCAGTAACTTTGTTCTCCGCGATTTGGTGATACTTAAATTGTTTTGATAATTTAGATAACGCCTTGATAGCATCAGCTTCACAAGCAAACTTTTCTTGTGATAATTTCTTTAATTCCTGAATAGCTTTTGATTCTGCTTTGGTAATTTTTTGTGAGAGTTTACGCAGGTCTGATTCTCTTCGCTCTTGACTTTACACGACTAACCATCTTTGCTCTATCTCTGCATAATTTGCGATTTTTGAAGCAAATTTCTATCCTGGTATTTGACTATCAATAAATTCTGATTCTGGTAATGTTGATACTAATGATTGTGCTGTTTTGATGCTTAATGGCACTCGACATAACCAGCGTAAATCTGACATTAATTTCAAATTTGATTCTGTATATAAGGCGCAGTCTGCTACTATCAGACTGTTAACTTCTAATTGTTTTTGATACTCTACTGCTATTTTGCCAAAGCACGATGAGTCGGCTTGATTTCCTGATGCTAGTTTTAAAAATATTGGTATGTCTCCATCTCCTGAACATATTAGTTCTATAATGAATTGTTTTAAGTCTGGTCTGTGGTCACGAGAATAACCATAAGTGATGGTTATTTCTTTGGGTGACTTTACTGCTATTTCTTCTAAATCTTGGGTATTTTCTGTTTGTTCATTCTCAAATACTACTTCTGGTAAACTGGTTTTGTACTGCCCATGTACGTGCATTGATGATGAATCTAGGTGTGATGATGATAGGGCTACACCAAATTTTTGGGCTGCTTTTAAGGCGATAATAGAAAATATTGTATATAA
>NZ_AJLJ01000435.1 GCF_000317245.1 Fischerella muscicola SAG 1427-1 = PCC 73103 | reverse complement strand
GTCCTTTGATAAATAATTTATCCATGACTCTCCCCAGTTTATCGTCATTGAGATATTCTGGTTTGACTCCGGCTCCTATTAAATGCTCACAAGCTATTGTTTCAAAATATTTGGGAAACATATATAAAGGTTTCGATACAAACCCTAACCCATTCAATATCATGGCTTTGACTACATGACCAGGACTGACTTTTTCTCCTTTTTCTTCGACTATTAGTTCGTTGATTATTTCTACTAATCCTATGGCATCTATGATTCCTGCTACTATTCCTAGATGGTCTATGTTTTGAATTTTCATTTCTTGGGCTTTCAATTTCACAACAGATTTCTCTACAACTTCTGTTGTGATTAAACCATTTCTTTTTCTGTCTTCAATTAATTTTTCTGACTCTGAAGTTTTCTCTTTCTTTTGTCTTTTTTACACAACTTTACTTTCTCTTTTAAGTTTCTAGTTTAATGCTACTCCTTCTCATTAAGCATACTTGATATTATCTTTTATTTAGTCTATTTAGTCACTATGTACTACTCGCTCTGCTTTTTATTTATCTGTGACACTTTGGGTGCGGAAGGTGGGATAGAAGGCAGTAGTACAGCCCAGCCATTGATTCTAGATTTCTAAAAGTGGTATCGAGAATGAGCAAAACTGTTTTGATCACAGGTGCTTCAGGTGTAATTGGCCAGGTAACTGCGAAGTATTTTCTTCAAAAAGGTTGGAATGTTGCGACAACTATGTGATCGCCCATCAATGCAGGGGTTAAGCAATAGCTCTCCTTTGACCAAAAAACTGGGATACAAGCATCGGCACGACCTTAAACGGACGGGGAGCGACCATAAGACTACTTCGGTAGCTAGTTGCTGTGAGCCGTCAAGAATCACCGACGTTCTACGTCGGTGAGTATGTCAACTCATAAAGTCACATCTTCATTACACTCATCTGCTAAATAAGTTAAAGCTTTGAAACGTAGTTCGACTAACTGTTCATAAAAAGGATTGAGCTTACACAGAGGTGGAATGTAAATAATAGTTCGATGCCAGAATTTAATTTTTCGTTCAAAAGGACAACTCGTTGGGATAATCGTGCAGAGCCAGCGCGCTAATTCGTAATTCTCGATTTTTAAAGATTCCAGCCATTGACGAATAGGCTGTAATAAAATATTCACAAAAAAGATGGGAGTTAATGTATTGGTAGTCATGATTTTCTTCAGGAATGAATTTCAGAAGGAATTAGTAAAATTTTTCTAATTAACAGATTGTCTGATTCGGAAACATCTGACATTATTACCTTTCTTGCATTTTCATAAATCAGGATTTTCCCTTCAAAAGTATAACTAAAGTCTTGACCAGGAATAAATCCTCGTTTGATGAGTTTTTGAAGGATGAATTTAGTCACTTGTTGAAGTAAATTAGCATAGGTTTGCCAATCGGATAAGTGTTCTAAAACCCAATTAAAAGTCTCAATATCTGTAACAGATAACTCAAATATAGCTGCTGTTAAACAAGATTCTATATATTCTGCCTTGAGGTTGATATTTAGCTGACTTATCCAAGATTCTGCTAAATTTTTATCTTTAAATTTGAAGATGTATATAACTCTTTTGAGATCAGAATAAAATTGTTCTAAGTCGTTCATTTTCTGCCCAGCAATTACGTTAAATAGCAACTAGTTAATAAGCTCATTCCTTAACATATGAAATACTTAAACTACCCTTTTATTAATGGAAATAAATTAGGCTAGAGGTGAGTTTGTACTCTACCCTGGACAAAAGTGTTATCGAGTAGATAATTTCCTAGTTGCTTTTAACTGTAAAACTGAAAAATGCAGAAATTGTGGAGATGAGAAAAAGTTAGAAAAATTTTTTAAGGCTACCAGTCTAGAACTGCTGCAATTTGTGTCGGTAATTTCATAGCTTTGAAAGGTTTGGTGATAATTGCTTGCACTCCCAGTTCGGCAAAGCGTCGTTGTTCAGCAGCTTGTGCCTTTGCTGTTAGCAAAATAACGGGAATGGATTTTGTGGCAGGATTCGCTTGTAATGCTTGAAACGTAGCGATTCCGTCCATATCAGGCATCATCACATCTAGAAGGATAACATCTGGTTGTTCGGCGATCGCCTTAGTCACTCCCTCACTACCTGAAGCCGCCGTTGAGACTTGCCAAGCACCCACTGCTTTTAAGGAGAGTTCAGCCACAGCTCGAATATCATATTCATCATCAATGATGAGAATCCGTTTGTGAGTCATATCCACACTCCTGTATTCTGATTTCTTAGCTAAATAATTTTTAATCCCTTACTATTGGGTAAATCATGCGATTGAGCAAGTTAACTACTCGTTTTTCAAATTCCTGTGCGGTAATGCGTCCTTTAGTGAAGAATAGTGTTTGTCCTAACTTTAATCGTTCGCGATCGCTTTCATCTAAATCACGAGCTGTATATACAACTAACGGAACTTGGCACAAACGCTGATGTTGTCGCAGCCAATCTACCACAGCAAAACCATCGTATTCTGGCAATCCCAGATCCAATACCAACAAATCAGGGATTATTTGCTGGCTGATCTGTATAGCTTCCCGTCCTGTTTGGGCATAAAAGCTAGTAACGCCGTAGCGATTAAACATGGCAATCAGCATCTGTGCCAAATCTAAATCGTCTTCTATGATTAGCACCTCGATCGATTGATTTTGTTTGGTAGTAGCTTTTTCCAACGCTTGGCACAATAACTTAAGATTAGGTGGTTTGACAATCCAGTCACTAATGCTATCTGGAAAACCTTTATGGGCATCAGGTAACAATCCACTAAGTATGATGACTGGAATATTTTGGGTTTGTGGCTGCTGTTTGAGGACAGCAAGGGTTTCCCAACCATCCATACCAGGCATCATCAAGTTGAGAATAATTACATCAGGATGGTTGACCGTTGCTTGTTCTACTGTTTCTTGTCCTGATGCTACTGCCATAACTCGGTAGCCTTGGCATTCTAGCATCGTTTGTAAGATAACCCGAATACTAGGATCGTCGTCGCACGCCAGCACGAAAGGAGGATGGGGAGATAAGCAAGGAATATCACCAGATGTAGCGTCAGCTTCCCAAGGTATTAAGGATGCAGAGAGTGAAGATGTCTTTGCGTCTGCTGCTGTGATGATTGGCAAAGTAAAGAAGAAAGTGCTACCTTCACTCAAACTACTTTCAACCCAGATGTTTCCTCCATGATGTTGTAAGATTGTGCGACAAATAGCTAAACCTAAACCTGTTCCTCCTTTTTGGCGGGAGTCCGAAGCATCAACTTGTCCAAAACGCTCAAAGATAGATTCTAGTTTTTCAGCTGGAATACCCCGACCTTGGTCTTTGACTTGGAACAGAATGTAAGGAAACGTAGCGTCAGCTGCTTGCAGGGTGAGGGATGTTGCTTTTTGGTTATCTTCCGCAGTTACTAACTCAGCACTCAACCAAACTGTAGAATCTGGAGGCGAAAATTTAATCGCATTGCTGAGTAAGTTAGTGAACACTTGGATGATGCGATCTGGATCGGCCCAAATTTGTGCTGATAGGGGAGAAACCGATAATTTTACCCCTGCTTGAGTTGCCATTTCCTCCATGACTTCTACTGACTGACTCATCAAGTCGGCAGCATTGCAAATTTGTTGGTTCATTTCTACTTTGCCCGATGCGATGCGTTCGATATCTAGGATGTCGTTGATTAAACGCACCAGTCGATCCGTATTACTAGCAGCAATATTTAACATCCGTTGAGCATCTTCAGGCGCAGTTTGCAAAACTCCACTAGCCAGTAAATCTAAAGCCCCAGAAATTGAGGTCAAGGGTGTTCGCAATTCATGACTGACTACCGAGACAAATTCATCTTTGAGGCGTTCGACTTCCCGGCGATCGCTAATATCCTTCATGAAGCAATAATGCCCGATGAATTGCTGCTGTTGGTCATAGGCTTTGACCATCACTATTTGCTTATCAAAAATTGATTTGTCTTTTCGTATTGCTCTACCTTCTGTTTCTGCCTTGCCATAAACAAGCATTTGTTCGTAAGCTGCTTTGAGTCTTTCTAAGTCTTCTGGATGAACTGTTAACTGCCAATCCATACCAATAATTTCTTCTGGCTGATAACCCACGGCGTTGGCATAAGCCGGATTGACTTTGATATAACGTCCCTGCGTATCTAACTGCGATATCCCTTCTACTGCGCTTTCTAATGCTCGACTCAGATGGCGCAGTTCTTCTTCAGCTTGCTTGCGCTCAGTAATGTCATTATTAATTTCCAAAATTCTTTCAGGTTTGCCTTGCTCGTCGCGCTGTAATGCCCAACGGCTAGCCACTATAACGCGTGTACCATCGCGTTTAGTGTGTATAAGTTCACCTTCCCACCGCCCATGTTGCAAAAGTTCAGCTTCCATATCTGCCAGTGGCTGGGGAAATTGAGTTTGCAAAAGAGTATGAGAAATCTTACCGATCGCTTCTGCTTTCGTCCAGCCGTACATCTCTTCTGCACCGCGATTCCAAAAGTCAATCCTCCCATTTGGGCCAAGAGCGATAATGGTATCGTGAGTCAAGTCAAGGAGAAATGCTTGTTTCTGTAGTTCTTCCTCTGCTCGTTTGCGATCGCTAATATCAGTGATTGTACCAATGTAGCCTGTAATTTCTCCTGTACTTTCTATCTCCGCTACCGCTTGAGATATTACCCAAATGCTTCTGCCATTGCGACAGCAAAAACGATACTCCGATCTAAAAGGCAAGTTTTGTTGTACAGTTTGATACCATTCCCCAATAACGCGCTGACGGTCTTCAGGATGTAAGAATCGTATCCAGCCTTCACCGAGTATCTCTTCTCTACTAGTGCCGATAATCTCGCACCCTTGCTCATTGATAAAAATGCAGCGTCCAGAGGCATCACTACGAAAAATCCCGACTGGCGCGGCTTGTGCTAAAGAAGCATACCGATGCTCGCTGCGGCGCAAAGCTTCCTCAGTTGCTTTGCGTTTGCTGATATCGCTACCAATACCGAGAAAACCTGTAATATTATTTTCCGCATCACGTAGAGCCGTTACCGACAGCAGCACCGGGAAGCGCGAACCGTCTTTGCGGATGTAAGACCATTCACGCTCGTCTACCTGCCCGCGTCGTGCCTTAGCCACAAATACCTCAAACCCAGGCTCAATTGTCACACCCAGTTCTTCGGAAAGTTCTTGCGCCACTTTCACAATTTCATCCCAGTCATGGATGATTGCCGGAGTTTTTTTTCCAACTACCTCTTGAACGGTATATCCCAGCCATCTTTGGGCCGCTGCATTAAAAGTCTGGATAATACCGTCTGGGGTGGTGGAAATAATTGTGTAGTTGGCACTATCTAAAATCGCGCGTTGCAGTGTTGTTGTATTTCTGAGTTTTGCTTCTATTTGCTGGCGTTCAGCAATTTCAAGCTGCAATGCTTGATTTACTTCTAATAGCTCTGCCGTTCGTTCTTGAACTCGGATTTCTAACTCAGCGTGCGCTCGGCGTAATGCTGCCTCTGCTTGTTGGCGTTCGCCTTCTACCCTTTGGCGTTCAATGATTTCCTGTTGGAGTTTTTGGTTGGCTGCTTCTAACTGGACTGTACTCGGTATTTGTAGTGCTTTAGGCAGTAATTCTATTAATGTTACTGCTGTGTAAATCGATATTATTGCCGTTAGAGCTTTGATGACACCAGATAACCAATATGTTGGATACCAAAGTGTCCAAATTGCCATGACATGAGTCGTAGCACAAGCAACTATAAAAGCTCCAAACAATAGAAAAAGACTTTTGAAAGGAATGTCTCTCCGCTTGTGGATGAAATAGAGCAATGTTACAGGAATCGAATAATATGACAGGCTAATTACAGCATCAGACAACAGATGTAACCACACCAAACCAGGATTCCAGAGATAGCAATGCCCGTGGGGAATAAAGGAGCTGGAGGTGAACAATGAGTGTAGTAATTCTGACATACAGCCTCCTAGTAGCGGGCATTGACTCAGGGTTTGGGGTGTAGGGGAGCCAGTGCGTTGCGCGGGTTCCCCGCGTTGTAGCACCTGGCGTGTGTGGGGGTGTAGGAGTAGGGGCGGGTTTAAAAATATCATCAATTATTAATCATGACCTCGGTGAACCCGCCCCTACTGTTCCCTGTTCCCTTTCATCTGTTCGAGAATTGCATCAGCTGCTTGGTAAAGTGCTTGGAGATTAGCTCCATCTTCAGGATATACAACTACTGCTGTACTAAAATTAGCGTGAAAGTTCTGGCCATTGGCAGGTTTAAACTCAATGTTTCGCCAACTGTCGAGAATTTCTGCTAGTCGTCGCACTCCACCACTTTTTGTCATTCCCGCCATTCCAACTACAAATTCCGTGCCTCCCCAGCGTCCGACGATATCCTGACTGTGGAATCTCTGCCGTAACAATTGCCCTAGTTGGGACAGGACGCGATCGCCAACTTCATGACCATATTTGTGGTTAATTTCCTTCAGTTGGTCTAGTTCCACAATAGCGAAGCAGAAAGGCTGTTGGTGCTGTTCGCTCCACTGAAGATATTGATCGATCTCTTGGGTGGACTTGCGGCGATTGGCAACCAATGTTAAGGCATCGATTTCTGCTAAATTTCGTAGCCAGCGCGATCGCTCTAAGCGATTTAGTATCCGAGTAATCAGTTCTGGTTCGACAATCGGTTTGCTAATGTAGTCGTCAGCACCTGCTATAAATACTTGCTGTCTAGTTATAGTATCGCTGTGAGCGGTAAGAAACAAGATAGGCACTCCGCTCCATCGGGGATCGTTCCGGGCAACTTGGCATAACTCAATACCAGTTACTTCTGGCATTTCTACATCTAAAATCAGCAAATCTGGCTGAGTTGCTACCATAGCTTCCAAAAACCGCAGGGGGTTATCTAGTGTATAAACCTGAAGTCCCCAAGGTACAAGTAAAGTTTGCAGAGCAGCCAATATCTGCGGATCGTCATCAACAATCATCACTGTTGCTTCAGTGGAACGAGTACGCTGTAGAATTTGAGTCACTGTTTCCAAGACTTGGTTTGGGGAAACAGGCTTTTGTAAAAAACCACTTGCACCCAAACGAGCAACTTTTACCCGGTCGAGTAAGCTGTCTTTGTCGGTCAAAACTATAACTGGTACAGGTAACTGATGGGCGTTAATTTCTGCTAGTAAAGCTAGAGTCTCTTCCTGAGTATCGCTAGTACCAAGATCAAGCAGCACAACATCAGGGGAATTTTTAGCAATCAACTCTTTAGCTGTGATTTCATCTGGGGCAAATTGCGATCGCGTAGTCTGCGCTGCGCGCACTCGTATTCCCAAATTACTTGTCTGTCTTGCCAACGTCTCGGCTAATTCCCGATCTTGGTTAACAATTAACAGTAAAGGACGTTCATTTACCAATTGATTGTTTGACGGCAGTTCTGACTGATACTCAGAGTTCAACAGTTGCAGTTCTTGGCGCAATCCCACCACCAATTGCGAGATCTGCTGTCTCGTGGCTGGCTCTAGCTGAGTGCCAACTTCCAACAGAGTTTCTATTTCTTGAGCTAGACACGAACCTTCATCAGATCCAAACATCCCCAGAGAACCAACCAGTTTATGAGCCTCCGACTTGGCTTTTAACCGCATTTCCTGAGTGAGTTTACTCTGTAACAACATGGTAGAAGCTTGCTCAATCACAGCAATTCGCTCTTGTAGTTGCGGTGCTGCCTTCTCCCAGACTTGAGCCACTCCCGTCACCACTTGATTAGGAATTTTGCCATTACTATCTTGCCGAGAAAGGTCTTTTGCAAGAGTTTCTCGCAAGTTGGGTGATTTTATCGTTGCTGCTTTAAGAGAGTTTTTGCCATTGTCACCATTAGCATAATTTTGGAAGTTTGCACGTGGATATATTTTGTTAAGTGGCGTAATTTGAGACTGAAGTTGTTGTTTGCGTCCTTGTCGCTCATCATCCCTACTTATTACAGACTCTGAACTTCCCTTACGTACTTCTTCTCTCTCTGCTGGCTTGAGTTTATATCCGATACCATAAACTGTTTCAATGGGATCGTCTGCAACTCCCACCGCTTTCAGTTTTTGTCTTAACCCTTTCATGTGGGATCTGACTGTATAATCTGTAGGTGGTTCTTCAAAAGACCACAGATGGTCTATCAACGCGCTACAGCTAAATATTCGGTGACTGTTGCGAAGAAACAACTCAAGCAGACCATATTCTTTAGGAGTTAAATGTAGGAGTTTCCCATCACAGGTAACTTCACAAGTGCTGGGGTCTAGTTGTAAGTTTTTCCACTCCAACAAAGGCGGCAAAGTCGGACTACCCCGACGTAACAAAGCCCGAATGCGAGCCAACAATTCTTGAGAATCAAAAGGTTTGGCAACATAATCATCGGCACCAGCATCTAAGCCCATCACCTTATTTGTGCTGGTATCTTGAGCTGTTAATAAGATAACAGGTGTTTGATTGCCTTGCGATCGCAACCGTTTACAGAAGCTAATTCCGTCGAGCTTGGGTAGCAAAACATCTAGCAAAATCAAATCATAGGTAAATAACTCCGTCAAATCCCAACCTTCTTCTCCATCCTTGGCAACATCAAGAGCATAGTGCTGGTTGAGCAAGGATTTGGTAAGTATTTGAACGATAACTTCATCATCTTCAACTAATAGAATCCTCATGGCGGCTCATAACCGCAAATTACTAATTATTTACTATCAAATCAAAATGTAAGTAACCGATTTTTGAAAGTTATAAATTAAGCCTAGCCTAAATCAAGTTGTTGTTTGACTTAGCTTTGTAAATGTCAATATTTCTATATTTATGACTGAGTAATTGCTATTAAAAATGCTAAGTCTGTAAATTATCCAATGACTAAAGCAAGCATGGGAGTGCCAAAAGCGCTTCAATTCCAAAACTTAATTGAATTATTGAATATGTTCTTTTTGGGTACGTAGACTTTTAATTATAGTGATCACGACAAGAGTAATTGCCAAAACTAATGCCATATTCCTGAGCATTGGATTATTCCACAGCTTAAGTGCGATCGCAAATATTGCCCACACAATTACTCCCATATAAGCGATGTCTTGACGTTGGATGACAATGACTACAGCAATTACAGTTGATACCAACAACATAATCACAGTCCATACTTGAGCAGAAATACCCCAACCATTCCAACCCTGGAAATATAAGGCACATGCCACATTTACAATAGTTGCTACGCTAATCCAACTAAGATAAATGCTGATCGGAACGTGTAGACACCACTTTTTCATCCGGGGCACAGGCTTGTTGCCGATCCCTAACTGCAAATAAACACCAATTAGGGGTAACAAAATCAAGAGCATCGCTACTACAGAAAGTACAAAAAGCCTAGATAGAAAGAAGTATACCCAGATACTTTGAGACACCAAGGCAATCACTAACAGATATGCACTCTTGCGTAAATCTAAATCATGTTTCTGGCTTGGCAGAAATTGGTAGACTCCAAGAGCAAATAATCCAAGATAAATTAGTCCCCAAATAGCGAAGGCATAGTTAGCAGGGATAATCAGGACATTGTTGAACAAAGTACTAGAAATTTCCCCTATGCTGAGTCCATTCAAAGGAAAAAAGTTCGATGCGACATTGACAACAAAAGCACTGATGATTGCGGCTAGGGTTATAAACTGCCTGAGAAAATCCCGGTGATTGCCTCGAGTTGACTGCTGCATGGGATAGTTGGATAACTTATTATCTTCTGTGCCTTTACCTTATATCCTATCCAATAGAAGGTGGTACGCTCGCAATTTGAGTGTTGATAAATTTCATATCCCCAAATCGTGTTGCATAATTGCGGGATGATTTTGGAATTTGCATGGCTCAATCATCTCCCTGTCTGGGCGTCTTTGCATCTGGTGCGTCAGCCTCAATCATCCCATTATTTAGCAACACCCCTAAATTAAATGCTGAGTACCTAGTGGTCTATCGCAAATTACAATCAAAGCTTGGGTAAAGTCGCACGCTGCAAGGCGCGATTAACTGCACTCAGTATTGCCAAGATCGAAGCTGTGACAATATTGGCATGAATACCTACACCGTGCAATGAACCCTGGATGAAATTACCTGCGACTTCAACATAAGCGATCGCATCTGCATTACTTCCAACATTACGCGATCGCTCTTCGTAATGGTGAATTTGCATATCTAAACCCAAAGCGTTGACAAAAGCGTCAATTGGCCCATTGCCTTGACCTTGAACTGTGATGATTTTCTCATCCTGTTGCAATCTAACTGTAATGTTTTGCACTCCACTGTAATCTTCAGTTTCAGATAAGTGATGAGTCATGTATTTCAGTGGCGTACAAACTTGCAAATATTCTTGCTCAAACAATTGCCAAATATCAGCAGAGGACATTTCCTTACCAGAAGCATCCATCGCTTTTTGCACAATTTGGCTAAACTCGATCTGTAAGCGGCGAGGTAATACTAAATCATAATCCCGTTCCAGCAAAAAGGCGATTCCACCTTTGCCTGATTGACTGTTCACCCGCACCACAGATTCATAGGTGCGTCCCACATCTGCTGGATCGATGGGTAAATATGGAACTTCCCATACAGCATCTGGTTTTTGTACAGCAAAGCCTTTTTTAATGGCGTCTTGATGAGAACCGGAAAAAGCAGTGAATACCAAATCGCCTACGTAGGGATGACGGGGATGAATGGGTAATTGTGTACAATCTTCAATAATTCTGGCAACTTCGTTAATGTTGGAAAAATCTAACCCAGGATAGATGCCTTGAGTGTAGAGATTCATTGCCAAGGTGACTAAATCTACATTTCCAGTGCGTTCACCATTGCCAAACAAACAACCCTCAACCCGTTCAGCACCTGCCATTTGGGCAAGTTCTGCGGCTGCGACTGCACAACCGCGATCGTTATGGGGATGGACACTAATAATCACGCTATCTCTGCGAGTTAAATTGCGGTGCATCCACTCTACTTGATCCGCAAAGATATTTGGTGTGGCAACTTCGACACTTGCGGGTAAATTGATGATAGCTTTGTGTTGTGGTGTGGGTTGCCAGACATCTAAAACTGCATTGCAGATTTCTTGAGCAAAATCTAATTCTGTGGCTGTAAAAATTTCGGGTGAATATTGAAATTGCCAGTTTACATCTAGTTGTTCGGCTGCTAATTCTGGAAATAATTTAGCTGCGTTAACTGCCAAATTGATTGTCCCCTGGCGATCTAAACCAAAAACGATGCGACGAAAGACAGGAGAAACTGCATTATATAAATGTACGATCGCCCGTTTTGCGCCTTTTAAAGCTGCAAAGGTACGACGAATTAATTCTTCTCTAGCTGGTGTTAAAACTTGGATAGTCACGTCATCAGGAATTAATTCCTGTTCTATCAAGTATCGCACAAAATCAAACTCAGTTTGCGAAGCGGAGGGAAAAGCAACTTCTATTTCTTTACAACCAATACTGACTAAAAGCTGAAACAGGCGTAACTTCTGTTGAATATTCATCGGTTCAATCAACGCCTGGTTGCCATCTCTTAAATCAGTACTTAACCAGATTGGCGGATGAGTGATTGTTTGATTTGGCCAGGTGCGATCGCGTCGCGGCTCCTTCGGAGCATCGCTTAAATTAATTGGTGCAAATGGCTGATATTTTGTTGCAGGATTTTTTAACACGTTCGTTTCTTCCTTTGTTGTTGATGATTATTGTGAGGCGTTGTGGCGAAAGATGTTGCAGAAAAAATTGGGCTATCAGGTTGCCACTTTGTCCAAACCTGACAACCCACAGATAGTCGTAGTAATGCCTCTAGTGCTAGATGTAGTTGCATAAGAATCTCCTAATTTTTTGGTTTTTAGTTGTTGATTGTTGGTTAAAATTTTGTCCGAAAAATATAGAATGAATCTGATTCGCTCTATCTTGAACTAATAGTAAATCTTTAGTAGGGTGCGTTATGGCTTCAGTCTAACGCACCGCCGATAATATGGTGCGTTAGGTACTTACATCATATTTTTCGTGAAAAATAATATTACAATAAGCGCCTAACACACGCTACAATAAATTTTTTTACTAAAGTTTTTTCCAGTGAACAAACTACTCTTAACCCTCTGTTCCCTGTTCCCTGTTCTCTTTTTTTACGTAAAATTCTATCTGCCTTTAAGGCATAGTAGCAGCCCTAGCCCTAGTGTAAGGCTAGAAGTTAGTTGTAGAGATAGCTGCTTGGTAAACATAGTTTTAGTCTGATAAATCAATGACCAGAAATAATAATAACCTTAAACAATTAATAAGGTCAAGACGGATAATCTTCAAAAAAATAAGGACTAAAGTCCTTACTACTAACTTTACTTAATCCATGAATTTCAAGTTGACAAGTACTATCGTGTGCGGAGGAAAATTTGTGTAAAGTAAATTTTGCCTTGGCTATTGCTTGCAACACCAATACCAGTCAGATTGTAATTACCTTTGATATTGGCGAGATGGCCTGAACTACCTAGCCAGGATTTTACGGCTTGTGTAGCAGGATCACTGTAACCCTGGTTATAAGCAATATTTTCTGCGGCTGCGCTGTAGGCAATACCAATACTTTGGATTCGCTGCTCAAATCCATCATGACCAAATGCGACTGTACCGTTAGCCATGTCTCGACTATGAGTCCTAGCCTGCTCATCGATCGCAACGTTACGAGTCAAAGTTGGTAGACCTTGAGAGGTACGGTAATCATTAATTTGTTGAAAAACTGACTCTTCTATAACAGCAGTATCAATAGTAGATGCTGTGAGTTTAATACTATGATTTGGTAGTTGAGAATGCACCCAGCGTTTTGCTATATCAGTTTGGCTTGGCGTAGAAATAGCCATTACTCCACTGCTGAGAGTAAAAGCCCCTAAAAAGATACTGCAAATTGCTGTTCGGATCATCTAAAAATTTCCCCTAAAGCTAGTGAAGTCAATTTTACTTCATTAGGAGAAAAATTTAATACCATGTGCATTTCGCTGCAAAAAAAACTAGACGCACCCAAAACGGAGAAATTTCCCCAAATCAGGTGCGTCTTGTGTGTTCTCTTCTCAATAACCCTTATATCTCAATTATCTGCGATTAGGGAGCAAGGGCATTACCGCGAATCAAGCTACCAATGGTCTTGGCAGTAATTTTTAGTTGGGTAATAGGATTAGCTGGCACGACGGTTTTGTACAGATAGCTATCAAAGGTTAGCTTTTGTACATCAAGGTCAGCACACATTTCCACAAATGCCTCGCGGGTGGCATCGGAACGATAGAATACAGTTTGCAGAAGGTCTAGGACTTTGTAGGTGAGTCCATATTTCTTATCCCAACGCTTTAAGTAGACCTTGAGGTCAGCTTCCGTGGGGATACGAGCGCCGCCGTTGGACACTTCTACAATGGTTTCAGCACACATGCGTCCAGATTTGGCAGCAAAGTAAATACCTTCTCCAGAAGATTTGGTAACATAACCTGCTGCATCTCCTACCAAAGCGATCCGACCAACAACGCGACGGGGACGGGGATGTTCAGGAATTGGGTGTGCTTCGACTTTGATAATTTGACCACCTACTAGCTTATGGGCAGCACGGGCGCGAATACCAGCTTGCAATTGTTTGATGCTGGCTTTGTTAACGTGCATTGTGCCAGTACCGACGGCTACGTGATCGTATTTGGGGAAAACCCAAGCGTAGAAGTCGGTAGAAACGTCGTCACCGACGTACATTTCTGCTAGATCATTGTAATAGCCCATTTGCTCTTGGGGCAAGCGAATCCGCTCTTGGAAAGCGATCGCATAATTGTAATCCCCTGCGTCCATTTCTTTGGCAATACGGGAGTTTGCGCCATCTGCCCCAATAATTAAATCAACTTTGAGGGTTTTGGCTATGCCTTGGGCGCCACCTTCTGTATGGTCTACATAATGGATGGTATAGGGGTCGGTGTTGTTTGTAGGAATATCTAGTTTATGAACGGTGGCATTTATTAAATTTGCGCCTAATTTTGCCGCACGATTTCGCAGATAGCCATCTAGCACCTCGCGACGGCACATTCCTATATATTCATCTTGTTTTACTAAATTGATATCAACCTCACGATTGGAGGGTGAAATCATTTTCATCTTCCGCACCTGGCGATCGATAATATCCTGGGGCAGGTCAAACTCACTGACCATGCACAGAGGAATTGCACCACCACACGGCTTGGCATTATCTAGCTTGCGCTCGAACAAGTAGGTTTCGATCCCAGCTTTTGCCAAAGTTTCTGCGGCAGATGAGCCAGCTGGGCCTGACCCAACAACAGCAACCCGTAATGTCAAAGGTCTACTCCCAATCTTCACTTTTACCGAAAGCATCGTATCACGGACTTTTAGCTCATTTCTCTGTGTATCTTAGGATTTCACGGAATTGCAATATTCCTTAATGTTTCGCAATCAAAAATACTGTTTTGGGGATTGGCGGAAACAAACTCACAACTAACTTCAGGGGGAGTTAATTATTATGAATTCTTATTATTATCAAAATAAATGCTCATTAACTGATCATTAAATAATTAATTTAACCCTCCTTCTAATCTCCTTAGCAGCGATAGTTGCAGTAGTTAGGGCTAAAAATATCATGAAGGCTAAGAATATACATAATCACCAAAAATCGATTGACTCAAATTTAGTTAATTTAAAAAGACAAATTAATCAACATTCACTGAAGCTTTTGGCACAGAAAACAATAACTTATTTATTATTACCTTGTGTAGGGATAACAGCAGGATTTTTGAGTAGCTGTTCCAGAGATTTATCTAGACAGGTTCCTGCACCTGCTGTTCCTTCTCCAACTTCAACTATCAATGAGACACCAAATCAAAGCGATCGCTCCCTGACACCTACCGCAGATGACAATAACTTTGTGGTTGCAGTCGTTGAAAAAGTAGAACCAGCAGTGGTTCAAATTAATACCTCCCGAACGATCAGAACCCCAGCACCACAATTACCCGATGGGTTTAATGACCCATTCTTTCGGCGGTTTTTTGGTGAAGCTTTACCAACACAACCTCAAGAGCGAGTTGTGCGTGGTCTTGGCTCTGGTTTTGTCATCGATCCCAATGGGCGAATTCTCACCAACGCTCATGTTGTCAATAATGCAGATACGGTGACAGTATCTTTCTCTGATGGTCGCACTTTTGAGGGTAAAGTAGTGGGAAAAGATCCTGTCAGTGATGTCGCAGTTGTACAAATTCCGGGTAATAATTTAACAGCAGTAGAAATCGCAAATCCTGACTCAGTACGACCGGGACAATGGGCAATTGCGATCGGTAATCCTCTGGGTTTGCAACAAACAGTGACAGTTGGTGTGATCAGTGCCATAGACCGCTCCTTAAATCTTTCCACTAGACCTTCTAGCTATATTCAAACTGATGCTGCAATTAACCCTGGAAACTCTGGTGGGCCATTGCTAAATGCTCGTGGTCAAGTGATAGGAATTAATACAGCAATTATCCAAGGTGCTGAAGGTCTTGGCTTTGCCATTCCGATTGACACGGCTCAAAGAATTGCCCAACAGCTAATTACTCAGGGGAAAGTTGAATATCCGTACTTAGGCATTGAAATGTTGCCGATAACACCTGAAATCCAGCAAAGACTCAACAATGATCCTAACAGTAATATTCGGATTCAAGCAGATCAAGGACTTCTGATTGTTCGTGTAATTTCCGGTTCTCCAGCAGCCAAAGCCGGATTACGTGTAGGAGATGTCATTCAAGAAATTAACAATCAACCTATTACTACTGCTAACCAAGTTCTCCAGATCCTTGACAAAAATGGCGTAGGTAGCAACTTGCAATTCAAAGTGCTACGCAACGGACAGACTTTGCAATTCACAGTAAGACCTGAAGCGCTTCCACCTCCAACAGATAACAATTCTCAGAATCCATAGAAATTATTCTTGTAAATAGTTGGGCAAAATTAAATTCATTCGTGGAGATAGGAAACGGGGCAATACGGTTCGGTTAAGAATTTTTCGTCATAATTTTGGGCATGTAGAGACGTGCCAATAGCGCTATAGCGCATGGCTTCGCTAAGGCATGTCTCTACAAAGTTTAGATGTCAATAGATTTGTCTTATCCGAACCGTATTGGGGGAACGGGGAATAAGGGACTAGGAACAGAAAGTGTAGTGATTTCTGTAAGCGCAGAGCTTAGGCTACGCCAACAAAAATCAAATAGGAATCTTATATTAAGATGAGAATTTACAGTCTCAGTAAAAGATAAACTAAATAACCAAATGTTTCTCTGAGAAGAAACTGAAATTGAGTTTGAAAACTGCGATAACGAGTAGTTGGTGTTGCAGATGGAGATGCATCCATCCCTAAGTCCTGTGCCATCAAAACTGCTCGTTTGAGATGCAAAGGATCACTAACAATGAGAAACTTAGATAAATGCTGAGATAATGCAATCTTCTTTGCATACAAAAGGTTCTGTTGAGTATTTTGAGAAGCCGTTTCGGTTAAGATATTAGCTTTTTTGACACCTTTTGAAATTGCATAGCGTTTCCCAACAAGTGCTTCGGAAATTTCTTTGTTTTTGCCTACTCCACCAGTAAAAATTATATTGTGAACTTTACCACGCTTGTAGAGATCAATTGCGTGGTTAATTCGTTCTCGAAAAACTGGTGAAGGTTTTTCTCCCCAAACTTCGGCTCCTAAAACAATAGCTGCATCAGCATTAGTAACCTTGGTTTTGTTGCTGTAAGTGTAGATGTTGAATGTAATTATTGCAAGTATTGGCATAATTACAGGCATAAGACAAAGTAAAACGATAACAACACATGACTTTTTGATTTTGTCAATCATGAACATAATTTCGTTAATTGAAATCTTCTGCTGTCTGCTTTTTGCCTTTTTGCTCAAATATTTAAAGATTACTGATTAATATTCACTCTTTCACATTGTTTTTGTCATCCTGCTTTCAGATTAGCTCGTGAGTCGTAAGCTGGATAGACAAGCGATCGCAGATAGCATTACCAACTGGTATATTATATCGGACTATCTAAATATCATTAACAGAGACTATGGAGTCAATCCAAAATCCAAAATCTAAAATCTAAAATCCAAAATCGAATGACTCACGTGCAAAAATGGCTATCTGTGGTAGGTATTGGTGAAGATGGGCTATCAGGATTGAGTGCGATCGCTCATTCTATACTGCAAAATGCAGAGGTAATAGTTGGTGGAAGTCGTCATTTGGCTATGCTACCAGCCGATGATAAGCGCGAAAAAATCATTTGGTCATCACCCATCAACATATCTGTAGAAGAAATTCTCCGTCGTCGGGGTCAATCTATTTGTGTTTTAGCCAGTGGTGATCCCATGTGCTTTGGTATTGGTGTCACCCTCGGACGCAGCATATCGATGACTGAGATGACCATCATTCCTGCGCCTTCATCTTTTAGCCTTGCCTGTGCCAGACTAGGATGGTCACTTACGGAAGTAGAGACACTAAGTCTCAACGCTCGTCCTCCAGCTCTACTTCAAACTGTGATTTACCCTGGGGCGCGATTGTTGATTTTGAGTGAAGGAAAACAAACTCCGGCAATTGTAGCTGAAATATTGACAAAACGCGGATTTAGTGGTAGTAAAATTACAGTACTAGAACGCATGGGTAGTTGTCAAGAACGCATCATTGAAGGGACAGCCGCCTCATGGAGAACAACAGAAGTAGCTGATTTAAATACTATTGCTGTCGAGTGTATTGCTGATCCTGGGGTTGTAGGTTTATCTCGTTTAGCAGGCTTGCCTGATGATGTCTACCACCATGACGGACAACTCACCAAGCGCGAAGTCCGGGCGATTACCCTCGCAGCTTTGGCTCCTGTACCGGGACAATTGTTGTGGGATGTGGGTGCAGGGTGTGGTTCCATTGGTATTGAATGGATGCGGACTCATTCTCGGTGTCGAGCGATCGCGATTGAACAAAATCCCACTCGATTACAATATATTGTTGACAATGCTACTGCCCTTGGTACACCCAATTTACAAATAGTCCACGGTAAAGTCCCCACTGCATTACAAGATTTACCCCAACCCGACGCTATTTTTATCGGTGGTGGTGCAACAGCAGCAGGCTTGTTTGAAGTATGTTGGCAAGCGTTATGTTGCGGTGGACGCTTGGTTGCTAATGCTGTGACTGTTGAAAGTGAACAAAAATTGCTGCAATGGCACAATCAAGTTGGTGGGGAATTGATGCGCGTCGCAGTTCAAAGGGTTGCTCCCATTGGTGGATTTTTAGGATGGAAGCCGATGACACCAGTAACGCAATTGGTTGTGGTGAAGTCTGAGTAGCAATAATATCCCAACGTACCAATTACCAATTACTAACTTCAACGGTGAATATTAAGTGTTCACACAAATCATAATATTACTCAATTTCTTAAGAATCTAATTGTAAAAGGATAGCGATAGTGTTGACCTTGATAAGCCTTTACGGAAGCAAAAATAACTAAACACAATTGTGTTAGTAATAGTATTGATATGAGTATAATTAAAACTGTTAATAAAGTATTTAAAGTTGTTTCTAATTGTTTAGAAGCCACATTATTTGTGAGCGCAATTCCACAGGTTGTAAAAACCAGAAATAGGGAAATTATAATTACGATTAATGTATAAACTGTGATTGAAAGCTGAAAATTTAAAGATTCTTTGCCTTGAAAGTCTATCCACGGATCTTGTGATTTTTTCCATTGCCAAACTATCAATGGGCCAAGAAGATTGAGTAATGGAAGATATATAGGTATGCCAATAAAGACTAAAAAAATTAATGGTATCCACAACAAAGCTGAGAGATGACACAGCATAGCCCAAATACGTATTTGCTTGTTGCTGCTTTCTCTCATAGTTATTAATTTTTATGTGGATTTATCTAAAAACAAACATCTTGATTCAGAGAATGAGTCCACATTAGAGGTTATATATAAAAAAAGTCAAGAGTAAGAGTGGAATAAGGCTGCGAGTATGTTTGTTTTGACAGAGTTCTCGCGCTAGTACTAAAGCGCTGATGTTGGCGCTTTGATCCGCATCAAAAGAATAGGTGCGATCGCGACTATATTGACATTCTCCCACGGCTAAAAGCATATGGAATTCTAAGAATCACTTCTTAAGGTATGAATCAATCAACTGATGTTCACTGCTAAATATGAAAATGAGCATTGGGCATAAGTATATCAAGGCTCAATGTATATTTTCGTGACAATATAATGTGCGATCGCTGAGAACAAAATTCATATTGAGCCATGGAGTACTTTATTTTACTATCAAATAAATTTATTTCTCAGTGCTAAGTATTAAAAATACTAACCAAATAAAGCTTTTAATTCAAAAAATATATCAGTATATAATTTTATCATACTTATTTTATACTTACTTTTACTATGAGATTGACATTCCAATTTTTAGTCCAAAATTATATAATTTTTCCGAAATTTAGCATTCAACTCTTGTAGTATTAGCGTAAAACTTAGAGTTACCAGGTAAGTCTTATGTTTCCTCAAAGAATTCATGCCTTAAGTGGCAAAAAATGGTTTGTCCGATTGGCTTGGGTGATGGGGATTATTGGTGTCACAACCATGATTAGTTCTCCAGTATTAGCTAGAAGATTCTATGGCTTTGCTTTTCTGCAACCTTCTGCTTATCGGAACTATCCTTATCGCAACTCCAACAGTACCATTGCTGATACTCTTGCTAAAGATGGTAAATATGCCAATCTAGTTTATGAATTGAAAGAAGCTAAACTTTTTGACCAGCTGAAACGGCCAGGTTATTTCACAATTTTTGCTCCGACTGATAATGCATTCAATACCTTAGATAGCAATGTCTTCACCAAATATAGCAACAACCGTGAGAAAGTTTTGAAATATCACGTAATTGTCGGTGAAATTACTCCTGAGCAAATCAAAACTGGAGTACTCAAAACTCTAGAAGGTACTGAACTCAAGATTACCGAAGACGCTGATGGTGAAGTTAAGGTAAATAATGCTAAAGTCAACCACCCTGCTACGACTACCACAAATGGCGTGATTGTCCAAATTAATGGACTACTCATACCTTCTGATGTCCAATAACAAGCTTTAGCTAATTTTGTGAAATATTATTAGACCATCCTATGAGTATCCCCCAGCTTCGTTTTTCGTAAACTGGGGGATTTTTAAATTTAATCATGAGATATTAAGATCCCCGACTTTTCTGAAAAGTCGGGGATCTGAGCTTTGCGATTCTCACAAAAGTTAAGATTGCTCTAGCACTGATTCTGAGGACTAAAGTCCTGACTACAAACTCGGCACCAACTAATTACTTTACTGCCAATTACCTACAACCACAAATGGCGCCCAGAAGTGAGGATTGCTGTATTGCTTTTCGTTGAGAAGAGCTAGCTGTGCTTTCTGGAGTGCTTGTGCTTTGTTGATTTTAGTGGTCTTAGCATTTTCTAAGTTGCTATATAACTCACCCATGAGTTTAGCCGTGCTTTTATCTTCGACTGACCATAAGCTTGCCATTGTACTACGCGCACCAGATCTTACTGCTACTCCTGCTAGTCCTAAAGCAGCACGTTGATCACCTATCGCCGTTTCACAAGCACTGAGAACTAATAATTCGATTGGGCTACGAGAAATTAGGGCATTATTTCGTAGTAGATTACCTAACTGTTTAACATTCAAGCGTTGATCCCAAAATAAGATAAAAGTATCGTCAGCGATCGAACTAAATTGAGCATGAGTTGCTAGATGAACAATCGAAACATCTGAATTGAGAATTTGATTTTGAATCTCTTTGATCGTAAATTTTTCGTTTAGGAGTGATTTAGTTGCAATTCCTAATTCTGTGATTTGTTCTAGTTCTAATGGTACTTCAGGTAATTTTTTAAAACCTTGATGTGCTTTGCTTATTCCTGCTGTGATGGCTTTGATATTAATGTCTGCTAGTGGTTTTGGATTAATTAGCTGTAACCCAGGAGTTAAGGCGATGGCATATTTTTCTAATAAATATTGTTTGCCATCGTGTAATACAGACATAGGAATATTTCTTAATTTTTCATCCAAGACAAACACTAATGTTTGAACTTTGCTGTTTTCTAAATCTTGCTGAATAGGTCGAATTAGCCAGTCGTATACTTGTTGGTATAAGGGCAAAGACTCTTCAAGTTTAGTATCAGGATATTTTAGAAAAGCCTGTATTTGTTCTACAGTGTCTTCTAATTCTTGTGTTTTAATTTGGGTACTGTAAAGACGTAGAATCCGATCACTTTGAGATGTTTTGCTTTGAGCTTTATTACTTTGAGACGGATTTGGTAGGCTGAGAATTACTTCTAAGCTTTCTTGATCTGACTGTTGTTTATTTGATAAAACAATCGGATAAATTACTGCGGCGCTAGGGTCTACTTCATCGATTTTTGTGCGATTTGCTTCTACACATGCTTCACGGAAAAAGTTATTAAGTTCAGCCAATTGTAGAGATTCTAAAACATCTCTGGCTTGAGTTAATCGTTTCTGTCTTTCTTCCTCTTTTCCAGCTTTTTTCAAAGATTGAGCATATTCCAATTCTAGTTCAACGAGTTGGCGATACACTGGTTCTACACTAGCTCGAAAAGAAAATTGTACTTCTGGATTAACTGCTACTAAGTCACTACGTAATGATTGTAGAGCATTATAAGCTTTAGTCGAGGCAGCGATCGCATCTTGTAGATTTCCTTGCTGTTTGCGTATCCTGCCTAATTGCCAGAAATATTGATAGGATATATGCGGTGATTCAAGACTCGAAACTATACTCAAAGCCTGTCTGGTATAATTTTCTGCTTGAGATAAATCTTCTTGACTACCTCTTTGTTCATACAGCGCACCGCGATTTCCAATTGCATAAGCTTCAGCTGGTTTGTCTCCCAATTTTTTAGCTTGGCTGGTTGCTTGCTCTAAAATCTGATCGATTTGGTTAAAACTTGGGAGTTGTGAATCTTGCTTTTGCTGAAATTTTTCGGGTTGAATGAGTTCTGCTAAACTTTGAGCATAGTTGATTTGCTCGTAAACTCCTGTGCGACTAGGAGAAAATTGAACATCTTGAAGATTTAAAGATAACCAAAAAGCTTTAGCTTCTTTATATTTTTCTGGATCAGATTTTGCCTGTTTTAATAAGAGGCTGAGTTGATTTAGTTGTGCTTTTTGCCGTGTAGCTGGTGATGTAGTTAGCTTTGATGCTTGGGTATAAGCATTTATCGCTTCTTGATAATAATTTTCTCTGACACGCCGTACTCTTTCGTTTTCAGCTAAGGTTTTGGTTGTGTTACCAATACTTAGATAAGTGGCTGCTTGTTCTTGAGGGGAGTTTAATTGCTGAGCCAAATTTAAACTACTTGCTAAGACGATTTGAGACTGTTCTGGCTGACCAATAAAACGTAGTAGTTCACCCAGACTTCTCAAAGCTATCATTGTAGTTTCAGAAGAAGATTTGGTGGTAACTTTTTGAATTTTTTCTGTTACATCTTCTGACGATAATTGATTAAACTCTTGGCAACTGCTAACTCCAATCTCTGGATTTAAGACTTCTAATAAAGTTTTGCAAGCACGGGGAAAAAGACCCAAATCTTGCATAACTTGAGTTTGGTTAATTTTGTTTTGTGCTAATTTTGCAGGTTCTTTAATTTGACTATAGATTTTCGCTGCTTGTTGCCAACTTTCAAGACTTTGTGTCGATTGTCCGATATCTCTTTGTAAATAACCTTGAATATCTAAAGCTTGCGCCAAAATTTTCTGTTTGTCTTGACTTTGAGGCTGAATTTGCAGTACTACTAAACTGTCTTGACTAGCTTTGATGGCTTTTTCCCACTGTCCAAGTTGTTGATAAGTCAATGAGAGATTACTCAAAGCCATTGCTTGATTCAAATTATCTTTTTGGGCAGAAAATGCAGACGCTGCTTTTTCCCACACTGCTGCTGCTTCTTGGAACTGACCAGAACGGTATAACTGAGTAGCTTGGTTAACTAGCTGTTGTGTATTGGTCTGAGTTTGCACAATTTGAGTTGATTGTGAAACCTTAGCAATCACAGGCGGTGCAGTAGATGCAAAGATAAACAGTAAAATTGCCAGAAATAGCGATCGCTTATGATATATCTTTTTAATTTGACTAGTTAAATGACGATTAAACTTTTTTGCGTTTAGTTTCATATTAGACTCTCAGTAGGGTTATAAATTGTGTGTTGGTTAGAAATCAATTAACAGTAAATAATAGAATTTGATCACTGATAATTGTACAGACGCGATTAATCGGGTAATTGTACAGACGCAATTAATTGGGTAATTGTACAGACGCGATTAATTGGGTAATTGTACAGACGCGTAGACGCTCGTAAGAGCGGCTTCTCGTAAGAGTATAATCGCGTCTCTAACTAATTCAAAACGGTGCAGGACAAGACGCAGTAGCTTGACTACTGCGCTGAGAACCAGAAGTTGTGGGATCATAGGCTGTGAGAACCACCTCGCCTTTGTCGTTGAAAATCCATCCTTGAGCAGGAATAATTTCCTTAGTTGCAGTTTGAATTTTTGGTAGATTATTAGTTACCTTTTGAGGATTATTGTTACTGGTAATCGGCTGTAGCAAATCAACACGCACATTGTCACTATTGAAGCTGTCGCTAGGACTAGATGGTATACCACCGCGTCCAGTAACAATGAATGCACTACCAGAACCTTTTTGGCAGGGATTTTGAGCTATTTGATTGCTGGGGTCTGTAGTATTTTCTGGTAATTCACTTAATCCCTGAGTTGGGTCAACATCTAAAGTATTGATTTCCACAGTACCACTCAAGGTTGAATTTTCTTGTGAAAACGCAGTAATGTCATTTGTAGATATCTGTCTTGGATCTAAATCGTTAGGACGCAGACTTTGCAAATCTTGCCGAGTACGTGGCACAAACCCAAAAATCCCATAGGAATTAATAACTATCTTGCCCCCCTGACCTGTAAAAGCATTAGCAGTAATATCGCTATTTTGTAAGGGTGTGGCAATCACAAAACCTTTGTAATCAGGGAGGGTATTGATGAAGATATTCCCTCCATTTCCACCACTCTGGCTAGTTCCAGCTGAGGTAGTAATCTCACTATTACGGCGCATGAATAGATAGTCCCGTACATTCAGGGTAATGTCACCACCATTAGATGAAGTTGTTGATGCGCTGAGTTTACCTTGATCAAGTCTTAAAGTCTCTGCCTGAATGGATATATTACCAGCATCTCCTTGACCCTCACTACTAACCGTTATTTGAGCACCATCGCTCAAAGAAACTGACTTAGCTGTGAGATCGATGTTACCACCTTTGCCTATGGCTCCCAATTCAACCTTACTTTGTATCCCACTATTAGAAGAAATTGGAGCTCCATTACTATAGTAGAAATTCAGACCATCAAAATTAGCGTCATTGCGAACATTAATTTTGACGTCTCCTGCATTTCCATTGCCAAAAGTACTGGAAAATAGTTGAGCACCATTAGTAATCGATAAATCTCCAGCACTCACTTCTATTTCACCTGCACTACCTGTGGCTCCAAAATCTAAAGCAGTAGCAATTAAACTAGGGTAGCTCTGATTAACACCATTGAAAGTAAAGGTGTCGCTGATACCATCAAGCTTCAAGACTCCATCTACGTTAATAGTGACTTTTCCTGCATTTCCTTGTCCTGCTAAAGTATTGTCAAAGCCTTGACGCACAATAGTTTGTATTTGAGCACCTTTAGTAATCGATAAATTTCCAGCTTTTATAGTAACGTCACCACCGTTACCTATTGCTCCTGATTCAACGTTACTTTGTACACCACTGGTAGAAATAATTGGAACTCCATTACTCAAGTAAAAATTCAGCCCATCAAAAATAGCATTATTGCGGATATTAAGAGTTACATTGCCAGCATTACCGTTGCCAGAAGTAGTCGAAAATAGTAGTGCGCCATTAGTAATCGATAAATCTCCAGCACTCACTTCTATTTCACCTGCACGACCTGTGGCTCCGAAATTTAAAGAAGTGGCAATTAAGCTAGGGTAACTCTGCTCAACACCATTGAAAGTAAAGGTATCGCTGATACCATCAAGCTTCAAGGCTCCATCTACATTAATAGTGACTTTTCCTGCATTGCCTTGTCCTGCTGAAGTACTATTAGATCCTTCACGCACAAGAGTTTGTATTTGAGCACCTTTAGTAATCGATAAATTTCCAGCTTTTATAGTAACGTCACCACCGTTACCGATTGCTCCTGATTCAACGTTACTTTGTACACCACTGTTAGAAGAAATTGGAACTCCATTACTCAAGTAGAAATTCAGCCCATCAAAAATAGCATTCTTGCGAATATTTAGAGTCACATTGCCAGCATTACCGTTGCCAGAAGTACTGGAATAGAGTTGAGCGCCATTAGTAATCGATAAATCTCCAGCACTCACTTCTATTTCACCTGCACTACCTGTGGCTCCAAAATCTAAAGCAGTAGCAATTAAGCTAGGATAGCTCTGATCAATACCATTGGAAGTAAAGGTATCGCTGATACCATCAAGCTTTAAGGCTCCATCTACATTAATAGTGACTTTTCCTGCATTGCCCTGTCCTGGCGGAGTATTATTAGATCCTTCACGCACAAGAGTTTGTATTTGAGCGCCTTTAGTAATCGATAAATTTCCAGCTTTTATAGTAACGTCACCACCTCTACCATTTCCTCCTGATTCAATGTTATTAAAGATGCCACTAGGGTTGCCATTACTTGCTGAACCATCAAAGATAGCGTCTTTAGTAACATTAAGGTTTATAAAACCGACATTTCCCTTACTAGAAGTGCTGGAATTAATTTGACCACCATTTGTCAAAAATAGTGATCCTGCATTGATTGAGATGTCACCACCCTTGCGATTCCCAATCGATTCAGGTACTACACCTTCAACACGAGTAGCAATTTGAGTAGAAAGATTATTGCTTCCAATTCCATCAACTGAGAGTATATCGCCAGCCGTAATTTTGACAGCACCTGCATTTCCTTGTCCAAAGGTACTTGCGCTAATCCGAGCGCCATTTTTGAGAAAGAGGTTGTTTGCACTCAGTTCGATACCACCTGCATTACCCTGACCTCTTTCTCCGACTTCGCTTCCAACACCGCTAGGTTCTCTGTTGCTTCCGACTCCATCGAAAGTGGCATCCTTAGTAACATTAACCTCTACAAAACCAGCATCTCCTTTGCCATAAGTGGTAGCAATAATTTGAGCGCCATTTGTAAGTAAGAGTGAATCAGCATTTACGGAGATGTCACCACCCTTACCTTCACCCAATTCAAGAACAAAATTAAAAACAGAACTATTTGATTCTCCAGTTAATGAAATTTGGTTCTTGGCTGTAATAGCAACTTTTCCTGCATTTCCTTGTCCATTAGTGAAAGAACCAACAAAAAAACCACCACTACCTTCGAGACTTGCTGTGTTTATTAACACATTTCCTGCATTCCCTCGTGTAGTGATCCCTGAAGAACCATCTACTGAATTTATGATTCTGCTAAAGGCGTTCGTCTCACCTCTGATTGTTACTTTATCTGTCGCATCGATAACAATATCTCCGGCTTGGGCGCCTGGTGTATTAGAACCTGCTTGGATACCAGCAAAAAGACCACTTCCTCCCAACAAATCTAAATTCCTAGCATTAATCGCAATATTACCTCCACCACCAGCTGTTACATAAGCGAACGCGCCATTGGTAAACGATACATCGCTTCGTGCTACTCCGCTAGGAAAACTCAAGCTACCATCAGGATTCAAACCGACAGTTCCTGCTTGTGATAATCCTCCTAGTTCAACTCTTGCTCCTGGCGCATACACAATACCTCCATCTAAGCTGACGTTACCGCCTACTAATGCCAACGTCTTTCCTGATTGCACTCCAAAACCAAAAGTGTTGACATTATTAGTGATACTGTCAGGATTATCCCGAAATCGCAAACCGATGGGGATATTAATAGTTAATTGTGGAACTGGTTGTGGATTACTGGCACTAAATTCAAAATTGTCAAATAATACACTATCGGCTGTAGTGCTAAAAAAGGAACCACCACGCAGGTCTAGACTTGCATTCGGGCCAAAAGAAATCCCTTTGGGGTTAATCAACAATAGATTAGCGTTACCCAAAACACCAAGAACGCCTTGAATATTTGAGCGATTACCACCTGTAACTCTGGTGAGAATATTAGCAATACCAGCAGGATTGGAAAAGTAAGCTCCCCTACCTGCATCAACGTTGAAATCTTGAAAGCTGTGAAATAAATTTGAGCCGCGAGTTGAGCCACCAGTGATTAAATCAACCCCATCAACAACATTAGGATTGACAACAGAATTTTCTGCACCCAAGCTGGTATCTGGGGTAAGTTGAGCTACAGCTTTACTTATAGGTGCAAGATAGCCCAAAGTTATTAGAGATAAGATGAGGAAGAAGAGCGATCGCATAGTAGGTATCCTGGGATTTATGGTAGTATCTTGATCTTCTCTGTTGTTTATTAAACAGTTATTGCACTAGGAAATCTACTACTCTTAAAAAGCCTTAAAAACCAGCAGCACAAACCTCAGTAGTGCGAGAACTGCGTTGATAACTGTAGGTTGTGGGATCATAAGCTGTGAGAACTACTTCACCTTTGTTGTTAAATACCCATCCTTGAGCTGGGATAATTTGCTTGGTTTGGATAGTTGGCTGTTTAACAGATGATCTGCGGGAATTACTGCTATTGTCATTTGGCTTCACTAAATCAACGCGGACGTTGTCGCTGCTGAAACTTTCATTTGGCCCAGGAGCAAAACCACCCCTTCCTGTGATCGTAAATTCACTACCTATACCTTTTTGGCAAGGATTTTGGGCAATTTGATCTCTAGGGTCTGGCAAATTATTTGGTAATTCGACTAATCCTTGACTAGGATCAACATCTATGGTGTTGAGCTGCACAGTACCATTCAAACTCGCATTTTGTCGGGAAATAGCTGTGATATCGCTGGTCGGTTGCTTTCTTGGGTCTAAATCTTGAGGACGTAACCTCTGCCAATCTTCACGAGTGCGTACAAATAACCCAAAAACACCATTAGAATTAATTACAACTTTTCCTCCTTGACCTTGATCAGCATTGGCTATGATGTCGTTGTTACCAAAGGGTTGGGCAATTATAAAACCCCGATTCTTGGTGAGCGTGTTAATGTAAATATTGCCACCATTGCCATTGATAGCTTCAGTAGAAATAACACTTTCACCACCCATAAACAAATAATCTTGGACATCAAGATAGATATCACCACCATTTCCTGAAGTTGCTTGTGCGGTTATACTTCCTTGATTTTCGAGACGAATTGTATCAGATGTAACTCTGACCTCACCCGCATTCCCGCTACCTTGACCATCGACAATAATTTTTCCCTGGTCTCGAATGATTAATTTGGGAGTTTTCAGGATTACAGTACCACCATCACCTGTTGCGTTACCAAGGACAACACTAGATATCGCGCTACCCTCTCCACTAATTTCTGTTGATTCGGAAGCTGTGATATCCAATGTGGCTGCTTTCCCAGCGCTGATTGTACCTGTAACTAACTGTCCCCCATCCGTGATTTTTAACTGGCGCGTTTCTAGAGTTAAGTTTGAACCTGAACCTGTACTACCAAACTGGACAATCGTACCAATTGCAGTGGGAAGGGGGAAACCTGCTAGTGATAGCTGGCCTTTAATTTCTACAGAGTCATTAGCTTTGATAAATACATTACCAGCTGAACCTGCTCCATAAGTATCAGCACCTATTTGTGAACCGCCTTGCGAGATTAATCGGTTAGCTTGTATGGTTAAATTGCTACCATTACCAGTACCAAGAGGCGAAACAGCAGTGTATATGGTACTGGGAACTGAATCATTGGTTGAGATTCCGCTGACCTCCAAGGTATCAGCAGCATTAACACTGACATTTCCCCCAGGTTGAGAACCTGTAAAAGCAAAAATACCAGAACCATCAGTAAGTTTGATATTTCTTCCTTGTACTTGAATCTCTCCAGCACCGGTTTCACTACTACTATCTATTGAAGCTTTTTGAGTCAGAGAAATATCTCGGAAACCTGGTACATTGGTATACCCTAGTTGCCAGCCTTTATCTATAGGAGTGATACTGACAAAGCTGGAATTATCAACACTTCCAACTTCAAGTCTACCGCCATCTGCTAACAGATTTCCTCCTTCTAAATTGACATCACCCCCCACAAGAGCTAGGGTTTTACCAGGTTGGACTGCTAAACCTGGAGGAGGAGTTGAGTTTCTGCTGAATTCTAAAAATTCTGGATTGAACTGGAGATTGTTACCCGACCCTTGAACACCAATTGTTCCAGGATTATTCCGAAAGCGTAACCCGATGGGAATATTTATGGTTAATTGTGGTGGTGCTTGAGTGTTGCTGGCGCTAAATTCAAAGTTGTTGTCAAAGACAAAACTATCAGCTGTCGTCGCCAAAAAAGAACCACCCAAGTCTAGACTGGCATTTTGTCCAAAGAAAATACCCTGCGGATTGAGTAAAAATAGATTAGCGTTACCTAAAACACCGAGCCTTCCGAGAATACTTGAGGGATTACCACCAGTGACTCTAGTAAGAATATTAGCAATACCAGCAGGGTTGGAAAAATAAGCTCCCCTCCCTGCATTTACATTGAAGTCTTGAAAAGAATGAAACAAATTTGACCCACGAATCGCACCACCATCAATGCGATCGCTTGGGATATTATTAATCACATCTGGGTTCACAACCGAATTTTCAGCACCCAAGCTATTATCTGGGGTAATTTGAGCTATAGCTTTACCCACAAACATCAAAATCATGAAATTTGGTAAAAATAAAGCTATGGCAACTAATAATTTTGATCTCTTGATATCCTTAGCCTGATTAAAAACAGGATCAATTTTTTCTTGCTCGCTGGATAAGACAAGCGAAGATTTGTGTCTGTAATTTTTGCAACTTTGAAGAGTTATGTAATAATTCCCGAACAAACCATGTTTTGTATACAGCATAATATAAGCCTCCTTATTTCAGGAGAGTCATCCGATTTTGGATTTTGGATTGACGATTCTAAAATTGAACACAATCTTTTTCTGATTGATTGATTTTAGATTTTGGATTGACGAGGCACAGGTGGCTCTCATAGCGTCTTTACATAGAGTGCCGTCCCCACAGATAAATCCGCTTTCTTGTACCATCAAGGAATGATTGTAGAACTTACGCACTGTACAAATTGTCTATTATGTGTATAAGAATATTTGGTTCTGTGGGAGTATTATCGATTTTAACCGGGTAATGATGGCTTTACGAATGCGATCGCTACGGACTTACTTGTGTTGTGAACCAACAGACTTGT
>NZ_AJLJ01000434.1 GCF_000317245.1 Fischerella muscicola SAG 1427-1 = PCC 73103 | reverse complement strand
GTTGTGAACCAACGAACTTGTATTGTGAACCAACAGACTTGTATTGTGAACCAATCATTATGCAAATAATAGCCAATTTGTATAGTGCGTAAGTCCTAGATTGGTCACTGGTCACTGGTTACTGAAGAACAAGCCGCACTTGCTTGAGAGGTACGTCCCTGACTAGAATGCGTGGGATCATAAGCTGTCAGAACGACTTCACCTTTTTTGTTAAATATCCATCCTTGAGCAGGAACAATATTTTTGGTAGTCTGACGAATCATCGGCGACTTATTAATCGTGAGATTTGGGGAATTATTACTACTAGCGACAGGTTCTACTAAATCAACACGACTCTCGTTACTGCTAAAGCCATCGCTTGGGCTGGATGGTAAACCACCCCGTCCAGTAAAGGTAAATGAACTACCAGAGCCTTTTTGACAAGGATTTTGGGCTATTTGATTTGTAATATCTATAATATTATCTGGTAATTCGGTTAATCCCTCACTGGGATCAACATCTGCGGTTTTAATTTGTACATTACCACTAAAATCAGACCCAAGAGCAGAATTGGCTGTGATGTCACTTTCTGGGGTAATTTGTTCTCGAAACTTTGTGCCAAAGATGGCATCTGCATTAATTAATACATTTCCCCCGAAGCCTTCTTGGGCATTAGCGGTGATATCGCTATTTTCTAACGCTACTAGATTATTAGTGTTGATAGTGATATTTCCACCCGTAGATTCACCTTCGGCGTTAGTTCTAATATTGCTACTGCGACGTAGAATTAAGTCACCGGAGTTGAGGGTGATATTACCTTCACCACCTTTAGTGTCGGCGCTAATTAACGCATTGTTATCTAGCCGAATGTCTTTAGCTGCTGTGACTTCTATGTTACCTGCTTGTCCTCTGCCTTGACTACCAACATTGATAGTTGCGCCATTGTTAACGAACAAGCGTCCGGTTGTAATCTTTAAGCTTCCCCCCTGTGCTGAAGAATTTGGTAAAGTATATGCGTAAATCCCGCTAGCAGCAGTATCAAGAGTTCCTAGCCTACTTTCTGCATTTTCTCTAGCCCTTTGTTCTCCCTGACCAAACGCTATCTCATTTTTAATATATTGGTTAAATGTTTCCTCAAATTTGGGGTTACTACCTGAAATAGTGATGCGGTCAGAAGCATTGAGGTTAATTGTACCTGCATTACCTGTGCTTGAAGCAGTGTTAATCATTTTCCCACCACCAGTAAACTCAATTACACGAGCGTTGACGGTGATATCTCCTCCCGAAAAAGCTGTTTGAGTAGTAGCCTTTAAGTTTCCTCCATTACTGACACGCAAAGTATCAGTGTTAATAATTATGTTACCAGCGGGTCCATTGCCAATAGTGTTTGTTACCAATGTACTGTATGCTGACTGTGGGCGACTTAATCTCATTAATGCCTGGTCAGCAAATAATGGAGTGATTCCGGATATTTCAACTGTATCTGTGGCATTAACTTCAATCAAACCACCAAAGTTACCTGAAGATGGACCACTTCCGCCCGTTGTCGCTGTTACTGTTGAACCATCAGTAATAAATACTGACTGTCCGCCAATAGATATCTTTCCAGCATTTTCGGATGTAGTTGTATTACGGATATCAGCAAAGATAGCACTAGATTGAACCCTCACTGGACCCTTAGAGAGCAATATAATCGTGCTAGGATTCCCTCGACCGTAACCTTGGGCAGCGAGTTGACTATTGTTAGTTAAGCTTACTGAGGAATCGCCCTGCAATGATATTTTTCCAGCGGCAGCATTATTATTGTTGGTATTGATAGTGGTTACAAGATAAGCATTCGATAATAAAATAGAGCCTTTCGCGACTAGTGAAATATCTCCACCACCTCGCGCTCTATCACCACCCAAGTTAAAGGTAGATATTAGCTTGTTCTCACGCTCTACCGTTCCAGGTAAGCCCTCCCCAATCAGGGTAATATTACCATTGGCTTTGAGTGAAATATTACCACTGCGTCCTCTACCAAAAGTTCTACCAATTTTATAGTTACTCGCATCTAGTGCAGGCTTATCTTCTGATGGAGCACTACCCACTGGCCAGTAAACAGGATTACTTATGTAAATATCTCCTGCTACGATATTAATGTCGCCAGCATCACTTTGCCTACCGAGGGTACGAGTGCGAATCTGTCCGCCACCAGTCAGTTCCAAGTAATTGGCTTTGACATTAACATCACCTGCATCACCAGTAGCATCAGTATCAGCGACATTTTCTACTAAGCTTTGTCCATTGATTTTAATCGCCTCAGTTGCATCAAGGGTGACGTTTCCAGGTACAGAAGTACTAGCTGTTAAGTTTGGTTTAATACCAGCAGATACAGTACTTCCGGTTTCTATATTTAAGTTTCGGGCAATGATATTTACACTACCCTTTCCTTGATCTGCAACATCAATCCTGGAACCATTTTTCAACAGTACATTTGCTCTGGTGACCCCATTGGGAAAACTCAAATTACCATCAGGGTTTAATCCTATGGTTCCCGCTTGCGTCAATCCTCCTAACTCAACCTTTCCTTCTGGCGCTATGAGGCTTCCTCCATCTAAGCTGACATTACCGCCTACTAATGCTAGGGTTTTTCCCGTTTGTACTTGAAGAGGAGCATTGTTAGTAATACTGCCAGGATTATCTCGGAATCTCAACCCGATGGGAATATTGATAGTTAATTGCGGTACTGTTTGCGGGTTGCTGGCACTAAATTCAAAATTATCAAATAATACACTATCGGCTGTACTGCCAAAAAATGAACCACCACGCAGATCTAAACTAGCATTCGGGCCAAAATTAATCCCTTGTGGATTAATCAAAAATAAATTAGCGTTACCTAAAACGCCAAGAACACCTTGAATATTTGAGGGATTACCACCAGTGACTCTGGTAAGGATATTGGCGATTCCAGCAGGGTTGGAAAAATAAGCTCCCCTCCCTGCATTCACATTGAAGTCTTGAAAAGAATGAAACAAATTTGACCCACGAATTGCACCTCCATCAATGCGATCGCTCGGTATACCATTAATCACATCTGGATTTACAATCGAATTTTCTGTTCCACCCAGGTTGCCATCGGGGATAATTTGTGCTGTAGCTCTATTCTGCGATACTAGAATGTCGAAAATAGTTGGGGACAAGGTGAATAGAACTAGTAACCAAGAAAATTTCATTGTCAATTCTCACAGCGATCGTCACAACAAGCAAGCAACATATTTTTTCTTCTGATCTCTCAATCTCCCGAAGTCAAGTAAATCGAACTGAATAAACAGAACGCGACTTACAAAAAGGAAACACAACTGAAACTCTTACCAATGACAAATGACCAATCTAAAACGGACTGTAATTGATTGAGAAATACAAACCTTGTTCTTGCAATGTGCGATCTCTGTCTCCTTCGACATCAATGAGAGGAACAGCATAGTCAAGACGAGCGCTAAATGCTTCACCCATTTGCCATTGCAAACCTAAGCCTGTACCAACTAAGGTATTGGGATCAGGAGTGGAACTAGAGTTATCAGAATTATTCCAACCGACGCCAAAGTTGATAAAGGGTATGACTTGCAAAACTCCTTCTACTTGTCTTCTGCGCCAAACAGGAAATCTGACTTCGGCTGAAGCAAATAAGCCATTATCTGTCAAAAACTGATCTTGTCGATAACCCTTGACAGTTTGCAAACCTCCTAAACGAATCTGTTCGATGGGTACAAGGGATGTGCTTGCAAATTGCATTTCTGAACGCAATACCAGCAAGGTATCTGGTGCTAATAAGCGCACATACTGTCCTTGTCCTCGCCAAGCAAAATAGCGACTATCTGGAGCTTCGCTGTTGACGGTAGCATCAAGCCAACCTACACCAAGACTAAATTGCGATCGCAAAGCAAAGACTTGTTGAGAGTTGCGTTGGGTGTATTCTTGAAAAAACCTAACTGTTGAAAGGCGTGTTCTTCCTTCATCATCTGCACCCGCAGATAAAGGAAAGTTTTCTCCTAATAATCTATTTTCACTTTGCTGTCTAGAGAAAGTTAAGCCGAGTGCGAATTCCTGAGTTGGAGTTTGGAAAATTGGCTGGCGCACATTTAAATCTATGTAATAATAATCACCAGTAATATCAATTCGATCAAAGGGTGGTTCTACTACTGTTACAGCCGTTCTGCCTGTGTTAAAGCCTACAGTACCGTTGCGAGCATTAATCGGGAAGGCGTAACCTAAGTCAAAAGCGTTACTACCATCGCTGTTGATAAATTCAAAAGAAAAGCGATCGCCAAAGCCTAATAGATTACCTTCACTCAGGCTAATACCCCGACGGAAAGTTCCCACACTAGGATCACCAGCGTTATCAGCAAATATATCTACTCTAAAAGAATCTGCCTCTACAACATTCACTTCCAATAGACTCTGATCTGGACGTGAACCCGTAGATAATTCCGCAGAAATATTGGCAATTAAAGGATCAAGTTGTAATAATTGCAGTGCTTCTAAAAGCTTTTCTCGGTTTAAAGGCTTGGAAGTTGCTAAGGCGATCCTACTACGCACATAGTTTGGTTGTAGACGCTTAGTACCTGTCACCTTGATATCTTCTATTCCACCTTCAATGACTTGAACCTTAACAACTGCACCTTCTCTTGCAAAAATTTGCTCTGCTGGAATCACCGCACCGGAATTAATGTACCCCGCCTTGATGTATAGATTAGTAATGATATTTTCAACTTGTAAAAGTTCGGAAAAAGTTATCGGTCGGTTAAGAAAAGGTTTTGTTGCTTCGCTTAACTGTTCATTACTAAATGCTGTGTTTCCTTCAAAATCGAATTTCTGAATTGTAATAGTTCCTGGAATCCCGGGAAGTGTTGGAGATTGTGGTGGTGGAGATGGAGTTGTATCTAGAGGAGGTGTAGGTGATGGTTGTGGCGTTGGAATTGGCTTGGGTGGTGGTGCAGGAGGAAGAGGACCAAGAACTTGCGATAAAATCAGAATTTTATCCAACTCTTTGTCTTGATTGCTGCCAACTAGTTCATGTAATTTAGAAGCATTGGGAGGACTTGATTTGAGTCGAACATAATGATTGAGAAAATAATATTCGTTCCCAATTTCTGTTTCATTATTCTGGCTGGTTTGGTTTTCCACAGCAGCTGTGGTATTTTCTAGCTGTTGTGTGTTGATCTGTGTTTCATGACTTCTGGCAGAAAAGCTGTCAGTGTTCAGAACCTTAGATGGTAAGTTTCCAGCAGAAGCTTTGAAAGCAGAGAACGCTATTAAAACTTCCAAGAATAAAGAAACAGTTAAATTCAGTTTCAAAGTGTGGTTGTGCATTAAAACTTGATTAACTTTTATTAATTAAACTTAAATACCATAGAATATGCTTTGTAGTATAGAGAATCATAATAAAATTTAACGAGGTAGTTTAGGAAACTAAAATGAAATATAGGTAGTTATAAAATATTGCTTTAAATGAAGGAATATATATTAAGATGACGGAAGGCAACAACAATCTATTATGTGGCCGCTACCAAATCATCCAAGAGCTAGGTCGGGGAGGTTTTGGCGTCACCTATCTGGCTACAGATACATCTTCTAATATATTGTGTGCAATTAAAAAACTCGATCCTCTCAATGCTGATCTGGAAACAGCTAAAAGATTCTTTCACAGAGAAGTTAATATATTAAATACTTTACAGACAAACCAGCAAGTTCCTAAGTTCTTTGACTACCTGGAAGAAGACAATAATTATTATATTGTCGAAGAATATATAGAAGGTACATCCTTAGCAGAACTAGTTCATCAAAAATGGCCAGAATACACAGTAGTAAATTTTCTACAACAAATTTTATCAGTACTAGCATACTTACATGCAAAGAATATAATTCATCGTGACGTCAAACCCTCCAATTTAATTATTAGAAAGGGAGACAACAGGTTTGTCTTAATTGACTTTGGATCTGTAAAAAAATTAGATAGTCAATATCCATCTTCTCAATCATCAATAACACAAACGATGATTGGTACTCCTGGGTATGCTCCCTCAGAACAAATGGCAGGAAGACCACGTTTTAATAGTGATATTTATGCTTTGGGTTTAACAGCAATCCAACTATTAACTGGAATGCACCCTAGAGAATTAAGATGGGATGAAAAAGATCGTATCATCTTACCTAGCGAGATTAATATTGATGCTTCTTTGAGTGCAATCTTAGCCAAAATGGTTTATAACAACCCAGACCATCGGTATCAATCAGTAAATACAGTCATTGAGGATTTGAATAAAACGAAAATCAGTTCATCACCTACTCAACCGCCAACTTATTACACATCCAATCATCGAGAGGTACTTACTAATCTACGATTTATCAAAATTTGGCAAATTCCAGTTGTATTAATATTATTAATAGGAATAATAGCATCTATAGAATTATTTCATCCATTTATACGACCTATTTATTATTTACATGAAGCAAATAAGCTACTTGATGAACGCCAAGGAGAAGCGGCTCTAGATAAATTCAACTCTCTCAAACAACTTCAACCCAACTCTCCGGAAGTTTGGAAAGGACGAGGCGATGCTTTGTTTCTTTTAGGACGCGATTTTGCCGCTTTACAATCTTATAATAGAGCAATTTTTCTACAACCAAAAGACCAAAAAGTTTTGGTTAAGATTTTAATCAATAAAGGTAAAGTCTTATATAAACAACAAAATTATCAAGAAACTTTAGATATTTATGAAAAAGCTCTAAAACTTGATGAGAACAATCCAGAAGCTTTGAGTGGGAAAAGTTTAGCTTTATTAGCAACAGGTAAAAAACAAGAAGCTTTGCAGTATTTGGATCAGCTAAAACAAATTAGACCTGATGATCCCAGGATTTGGCAAGAAATAGGTTTTACGATCGAACAATCGCAAGGAAAACAAGCTGCGAAAGAATATTTTCAAGAAGCTCTTTTATCTTATGATGATATTCTCAGATCTAAAAACAATAATCCAATATATTGGACTGATCGAGGTTCAATTTTACTGAAATTAAATCGTCCACAAGATGCACTTGATTCTTACGAAAAAGCACTAAACATAGATAATAATTTTTATGAAGCGTTAATTGGTAAAGGTAACGCCTTAAATTTATTAGGAAAACCTAGTGAAGCTCTTTTTGCTTTTAAACAAGCTAGTAAAGTCCGTCCTCAAGATTATTTAGTTTGGTTTAACCAAGGCATTTTACTCACACAAACCTTAAGAAATCACGAAGAAGCTATTAAAGCTTTTGAGCAAACAATTGCACTGAAAGAAGATTTTCATCCAGCATGGGTAGGTAAAGCGTTAGCATTGTTAGAATTGAAACGCTATCAAGAAGCATTAGTTGCCATTGAGAAAGCTAAAACTTTGCAACCAAAAGATCCAGATATTTGGGATATCCGAGGAGAAATTTTAAAGGGATTAGGTAAGCAACAAGAAGCAAATAGTTCTTATTACCAAGCTGAAAAACTTAGGGGTGAGATGCCTTGAATTGGGCAACGATAGGTATAGGAAGACAAAACAGACAAGGCAGATCACAATGCAAACTTTGATGGGTTTTTAGTAGATGTCCAACAGTTTTCCTTTCTCTAATTCTGACCAACTAAACCAATGGCATCAAGGTATCGAAAATGCAAACCGCAACAATATTTTCTGCCATTGTCGTACTTGTGGCTATGAGTGGATGGATTCAATATTGAATGCTGTATGTACCAAATGTAGCAGCAAAGATGTAGAACGTATTTCATCTTGGCAATTTCCTGATGATTGAATAAAAATACTCATCAAGAAATATGTACTCTCGATTATTGCTGCTAAGTACCTAAACAGAATTAATTACGCACATTGTTTTTCTATTCCTCTCTTCACGAGTGAATAAATTTTGTTCAATTACTTAGATCTTCACCGAGAGTATCACGCCGACATCAACTGCTGGATGCGCTCTGGTTCTTTTCCTAGCCAATCTGGATTTTGAGCAGTGCTGTCAAAAATTGATGATGTTTTGAATGGCTCAAATTTCCCACTTGATGCTGCTTCTGCTGTTTTTGCTAAGAGCGATCGCACCTGTTGTTCATTCATTGACTTAAACGTCCGTATTGCTTCAAATGCTTGCTTAAGAATCTCCATACTGTCAATTCCCGTAATCACAACCGATGTAGGCAGATTCAAGGCGTAGTGTAGACATTCTATTGGTATTACAGTATTTGATCGTAAAAGAATACCGTTTGCCATGCTTTTCATACCCAGAACGCCAATATTTTGTTTAACTAGTTCTGGGACAACCAACTTCTCGAAACTACGATAATGTGCATCCATCACATTGAGTGGCATCTGCACTGTATCAAATTTAAAACCATGATTGGCTGCAACTTCCAGCATATGTAAATGAATATGAGGATCTTTGTGTCCGGTGAAGCCAATGTATCTTAGTTTACCTGCTTCTCGCGCCTCTATAAACGCTGCATTTGCTCCTTCTTCGTCAAAAACTCGATGTGGATCTTCGTAACGGATAATTTCATGATGTTGGACAAGATCAATGTAATCAACTTGCAGGCGTTGTAATGATTCATCTATCTGTCTTGCTGCTTCTTTCTTGGAGCGACCGTCGATTTTCGTCATCAGGAATACTTTGTCTCGATAGCCATTTTGCAGTGCTTTCCCCATGCGAATCTCACTCACCCCACCGTTATAGTCCCAACTGTTATCCATAAAGGTGATACCACGGTCAATGGCTGTACGAACAATTCGTATACCCAATTCCTCATCAACATGCTTTAAGCCAATGTGCCAACCACCTAGTCCGATGGCAGAGACTTTCTCTTCTGTACTACCGAGAACTCGATATAACATTTCTGAATTTGACGTACTTTCTGACATCTTTTCTCCTTGTATGCCAGCTATTGCTTCAGTACATATAGCTGTAGCTAATTCAAACACAAGGAAATGTTCAAGTTATCTTCCTAGAGATACACTCAATTAATATGAGTAATGCCAAATGATTTTTTATACAAAAATTAAGTAAGTTTTTAGTAAAAAAATATTCATTTTATTTAGATTAATAAATAAAATTACTTAGAATATAGGAATATTCACAGTCAAAAATAGAAAACTCCTGACTCTACAAATGAACGGTATGATGCGTAATAAAGTCTGATCTCACTACAAGAATAATGGCGCAAGCAGTATCAATCAATAACAATCAGAGGTTGCAACTAAAGCCCCTAGCTACACCAGAACGCTTACTTTTGGGTCCTGGTCCCTCAAATGCTCATCCCGCAGTTCTGCAAGCGATGAATACTCCTCCGCTAGGTCATCTTGACCCAGCTTTTCTTGCAGTCATGGATGAAATTCAATCATTGTTGCGCTACGTATGGCAAACGGAAAACCCCCTCACTATTGCCGTTAGTGGTACGGGAACAGCAGCAATGGAAGCAACTATTGCTAATGCAGTAGAACCAGGTGATGTGGTGTTAGTGGGTGTGATCGGTTATTTTGGTAATCGACTTGTAGATATGGCTGGACGTTATGGTGCAGATGTGCGAACCATTACCAAGCCTTGGGGACAAGTCTTTTCCATAGATGAATTACGAACTGCTGTACAAACTCATCGTCCAAATATTTTAGCTTTGGTTCACGCTGAAACATCTACAGGCGCACGTCAACCTCTGGAGGGAGTTGGTGAACTGTGTCGTGAGTTTGACTGTTTGCTACTAATAGATACAGTTACAAGTTTGGGTGGTGTTCCCATATTTTTGGATGAATGGGGAGTAGATCTCGCTTATAGCTGTAGCCAAAAAGGTTTGGGTTGTCCACCTGGTGCTTCTCCTTTCACAATGAGTCCCCGCGCAGTTGAGAAATTGCAACAGCGTCAAACGAAAGTGGCTAATTGGTATTTGGATATGATACTGTTGAATCAATATTGGGGTAGTGAACGGATTTATCATCACACAGCACCAATTAACATGTATTACGCACTCCGAGAAGCACTACGTCTAATTGCCGAAGAAGGAGTAGAAAACAGCTGGCGACGTCATCAAGAAAACGTAGAATATCTCTGGCAGTCATTAGAAGATATAGGACTGTCTCTACATGTACAGCGAGAGTACCGTCTACCAACTCTCACAACAGTCCGCATTCCTGAAGGCGTGGATGGTAAAGCGATCGCCCGACAGTTACTTTTAGAACATAATATTGAAATTGGTGGTGGTCTTGGTGAATTAGCTGGTCAAGTCTGGCGTGTTGGACTTATGGGTTTCAACAGTCGTAAAAAAAATGTAGACCGACTCATAGAAGCTCTGCGACTGGTTTTGCCTAAATAGAATTGGCAGATATGTAAATTTCTGGTTAAAGGGGAAAGATAAAGGGAAAGGTTTTAAGTTTGCTATATCCTTCTTGTCTCCCTTGTCTCCTTACCCCTTGACCTTCCTCTAAGCTAGACTTAAATCTAGCAGTAAACCCAGATAGCAAAATAGTGATCTGAAAACCACTGCACAGTCGCAATCAAGATTGTTAAGCAAATAAATTTGAGTATTGATTAATAATGTTGCATCGCTTCTCAAAACAGGGACTGATTTGTATTACTCAACCAAATCATGCTTGGCTTTCAGGTCAACTAGCACAAGTCTGGGGTAATGAATATTTTGGTGATTTTGCACCTAGAAAAGAAGTTTGTTTTGGTGCAGAACAACATGAAATCGGTTGGATACTTTGGGAACAAGCTCCTACACTTAATCCTCAGACTGGTTATCCTCACCATTTTACAGAACTTTCTACTCAAGAACATATAAAGATTTGGTCACATGCAAAACAGTTGGCACTTGTATTAGGTAGATACGTAGCTTTGCTTGTCTCGCTACATGGAACAGGTTTGTATGAAAGGTTTACAACTTGGCAAAACTCGCCAACCTCTACTCAAATAGTAGAGAAATTTCTCAAGCAGGAGTATCTTTTTCAAGAGCAACTCATCGCTATTCTGAAAAAAGATGCAT
>NZ_AJLJ01000433.1 GCF_000317245.1 Fischerella muscicola SAG 1427-1 = PCC 73103 | reverse complement strand
ATACTATGCAACCTATGTTAAACCGGAAGTAGTTACACGTAACAGAAAGCTAGTAGCAATATGGGATGCACTTTCAATCATCTTTTGTCAGGGAATGACTTCACAACAACACTTGATTCACCATGTACCGACACTGAATGGTGACACCACTTTAGACCTGACCTTGTTAAATAATCAAGACCATCATCAACAAATAATGATATCTCCCTGGCCTTTTCAGCAAAATGAAGTCACACTAATCTATGAAGGACAGCTTCTACGCCACATCTTCAGCAGTGAGATAGCAATGCGAGAAGCTTTAATGGGTGATTATGGAGTGACTCTCACTACTACCTTAAAGCCAGATTAGGGAGTAGTTATAGGTTCTTTGTTTATCTAAACTCTTTTGCGTTGCCTAACTGGCTTTTTTGTGGTCTTTGATTTACCACGTACTACCTTCAACTCAGCCTTTGACTGAGGCTTTGATGAATGAAGTTTTGGCGGTCGGCATCGTTCGCAAAACAAAGGTCTAGAAGGATAACAAGTCCGTTCAACAACTAGGTTGCATCCTTTACATACGAAACGATAGACTCTTTGCCTAATAAGGCGAGTGTGAGCTTTAACAAAAACTTCCTTGCTGTCCACCTGTCTGTATCCTTTCAAAAACAACGAAACTACTATGGCTGATTTATCCGAGATTCTTCGGTTACTGGAAGCAGAACGCGATCGCTACATCTTAGAAACTGCTGATTTGGAGCGTCGTCTGTCTTTTATTCGCAACCAGATGAATGTCCTAGAAGCTCTTATTTCAGGGTACGCTTTGGAAGAGAAAATGAATCATATCCACAAGCGTTTACTTGAATCATCTACACAGGCATATCTAGAGGATAGCCTTCATTCTCTTGGGGAAGAAGGAGAAACCACCAGACTTGAGCAAGGACAAAAACAAGAACAAGAAGAGAAACAGAAATTAGACCATAAGTCAAATTCACTTGTAACCACATCACCATCTACCTCAAAATCAGATTTCAAAGATTCCAAATCTACTCTTCCTTCGTCGGAAGAACCAGACATATCTGACATTCCCAAACTAAGCATTGCTAGAAAACCTGGCACCTTACCTTTACTACCTGAATTTCAAGAATACTCCATACAAAATGCAATCTTAATTTTGATGCGTCACCGACCGGATTTACATTTTCATATTGATGCCATCGTACGAGATTTGTATGGTGATCAATTAACGCCGGATCACTATAAAACTGCTAAAACGAATGTTGGAAAGATGCTTTCCACAGGAGTACAAGCGGGAATGTGGTATCGAGTATTACAAGCTCATGGTGTTTACACTTTGAAGTATGAAAAAGGAGTGACTAGCAGACTTCTACAAAAAAAATAATTAAATATTCAATCATACAGTTAATAAACGTCTATGTGCAATCTACATGCGATCGCTCCTTCCCAGTTTGACTAAAAACTGATTACATATGAGCAATATGATCTAAATCTTATGGGCTATAAATCCGTCTGCGGTTTTACTTAAAAATCTTGTAGATAGGTCATTTAACATAATGGTGAGTTTAT
>NZ_AJLJ01000432.1 GCF_000317245.1 Fischerella muscicola SAG 1427-1 = PCC 73103 | reverse complement strand
GCTACGGTGTTAGCAGTACCAACAGCAGCACCGTTTTGTGCAATATTTTGACCAGAAACTTGAGCGTTGTAGCTACCACGACAAGAAGCACCATTCTTAATCTTGGTAATACCTTGGATTGCTGTTTGGTCAGCGCTGTTGACAACTGTGTTACCAAAACCAGCCGCCGCGCCATTTTGAGTCGCATTTTGTTGGTTGCTTTGAACATCAGCCAAAGCTGCACCAGGAGCAATCATCAAACCAGCAGCCAGTAAACCGAAAGCAAAAGATTTCTTCAACATTGTTTTAGACCTCATTAATTGTGTGTGTATTGGGTGTTGTGTGTTGTGATTTTTTTTGGGATGCGCGTTCTGTTGCATCATCCCTTTAGGCTCAGTAAAACTTAGTAACAGTTATGGATACCGTTAGCGATTTCGGTTGCGTTTTGCAAAGCACCTTGGCTAGCTTGGTTGGCTACGGTGTTAGCAGTACCAACAGCAGCACCATTTTGTGCAATGTTTTGACCAGAAACTTGAGCGTTGTAGCTACCACGACAGGAAGCACCATTCTTAATCTTGGTAATACCTTGGATTGCTGTTTGGTCAGCGC
>NZ_AJLJ01000431.1 GCF_000317245.1 Fischerella muscicola SAG 1427-1 = PCC 73103 | reverse complement strand
GCGCGGTTCGCCCATTTTTTTTGAAGTTAGAGAAATAGATAATTAACGTAAGAATAAGGGTTTGGGGAAGATGGTATTTTTGATCACAGCTTAGTCAAGCATAATTTAATCGTCCAGAAGCGATCAGCTATAAGTCACTGTGCGATCGCAATTCATAGCAAGCGCTGAAACCCTTGTTCTCTCGTTTCACATTTTTCCTAACCCTCTAGAAAATGGGCGAACCGGGAGT
>NZ_AJLJ01000430.1 GCF_000317245.1 Fischerella muscicola SAG 1427-1 = PCC 73103 | reverse complement strand
ATTAATTTCAGGTTTTCTTGGCTATATAATGCGCTATCGCAGACCATAATACTGTCAAAAACTATTTGCTTTTTGAATTCTGCTAAGATTTGACCAAATACGGCTTTATCCGCTTCATTACCATCTCCTGCTCTCATTAATAATGGGATGTCTCCATCACTACTCGTTATTAAATCTAAAACACATTGTTTCAAATCTGGTCTGTGGTCACGAGAATATCCTTTAGTTATAAGGCACAAGCCCACGAATAAATTAGCCCAGCCGTCGCTTTCGCTCTTCAGGCGAAAGCGCTTAAATCCTTGGGTTGAGCCAAAATATTTTTAATACGGCGCTTGCTAATTTATTTATTGGATCTCCCTAATTATTGGTCTTTCTTTGGTTATTTCTGATATTTCTGTTTCTTTTTCCTGATTCTCTTCACGTTTATATTCACCATGTAGATGAAATGATGTCGCATCAAGATGCGAATATTTTGTATCTATCTTAAATTTCTTAATTACTGATAATCCAATTTCTATAAACAGATTATTCAATCCATATTTATATAATTTATCCATGACTCTGCCAATCTTGTCATCATTTATACAATCATTTTCTACATCTTCTCCTAATAATATCTCTATTCCTTTATCATCAAAAAACTGCCTAAATAAATATAAAGGTCTTGATACAAATCCTAATCCGTTCAGCAAAATAGCTTTTACTAATATTCCTGATGAAATTTTTTCCCGAACATCTATTCCTAATTTGGAGTTGATTATTTCCACTATTCCTATTTCATCAATTAGCCCCGCTACTATTCCTAAGTGATCTATATTTTTAATTTTTGTTTCTGAGGTTGGAGACAATTTTTTTACCTCTAAAATATTTTTGATTTTTTGATTGTCTCATGGATACCATCACGCCTCCTTCGATATGTACCTGGACGCTAATAATTACACGGCAGGCTTCGGGTCAAGTCGAAGTATAGTAAGGTTTGAGCGCGTAATCTATATAAGCCTGCCGTGTAATTATTCCTGTCTTCCTACTTATCACAAAACAATGTATCTTTATTCTTGTAAAAGACCTAAAGCCAAGCATTTATCAGCTTTTTACCCACTTTATACTTCACACTATAAATTTCTTCTTCATCCCATTTACTTAAATTTTTTGAGTATCTTTATTTACTCGTATCAGCGCAGATTTATGTAATATTTTTAAACTACATTATGAAGTGCGGAGTCTGGGTTCTTAACAAAAGGGCGAAGAGTTAGGATAGGTGTGTAGTAAGGGTTTGAGAGAAAAAGGTATTGAGTGAGTAGAGTGGAGATGA
>NZ_AJLJ01000429.1 GCF_000317245.1 Fischerella muscicola SAG 1427-1 = PCC 73103 | reverse complement strand
AAAAAGTGATCAAAAAGTAGCAACAAGTAGTTAGATTTCAGATAAAAGTGATCAAAAAGTGGAAAATAGAGTAGAAAAGCGATCGCTTTGAGGATCTGTAAAGAATAAAATGTGAGTGCGATCGCTTTAATGATCTCTGTGAAAGAAAAAGGATTAGGAATTTTTAACAGGTGTAAGTAAATAAAATAAACAGTGATAAGCTACCAGCGATATTGGATTAAAAGAGGAGAAATCTGATGAGCTGGGCAGCAGAAGAATTAAAGGGAGCAGATTTAGGAGATAAACGCCGAAATCAACGATTAATAACGATAGTGGAAGACTTGTCAGCACAACCAAATGAGAGTGTAACCCAGGCTTGTAGAGATGCAGCAGCAGTACAAGGAGTGTATGAATTCTGGGCAAATCCGCGCATCAAGGCAGAAGCAATAATTTCTTCACATGCTACGAGTACTGTAGAACGGATCAAAGATCATGAAACAATTTTGGCGATCCAAGATACGACAGAATTGGATTGAGCGTGAGCATAAAAGTAAAACAGGTATAGGGCCACTCAGTAACCCCGAAGCCAAAGGCTTGAAGGTTCATACGGTTTTAGCAGCGAGTATTGAAGGTGTGCCATTAGGAGTTTTACATCAAAAAGTCTGGGTTAAAACGTTTAGAAAAAATGGGCGAGGCTTGTTCAGTGCCGTTTCCGGCACTGAACACCTCCCCACGAGTTAACTCGTGGGCTAGTCGAGTTGTTGAAGCCTCGCCCATTTTTTCTCGGTTTAATGACTCGTCTGGCCGCGGGAGAAGACAAGATCTAATGCTAGCAAGCAAAAGCGACAGGCGATCGAGAACAAGGAAAGCATACGTTGGTTAGAAGGCCTGGATTTGACTCAAGGATTAATGCCTGGGTTAACTACTGTGATCACAGTAGCAGACAGAGAAGCAGATATATATCAATTGTTTGCGCTTGCTAGACAAAGAAACTCTGAGTTTTTAATCCGTGCAGCATAAGAGGCAGGGGGCAGGGTGCGGGGAGCAGGGTGAAGTTCCTCTCCCTTGCTAGAAAACTCAGAGTTCCCATGCCTGATTCTTCTCCCTGCTCCCTACTCCCTGCCCCCTGCCTCTTTTGGTGAGGTAGTTCCCTTATTTGAGGCGATTCGTAGTACACCTGTATTGGGCAAATTGACTTTAGAGTTGCAGCGTACACCCAGCCCGGATTTCTCACCAGATTTCTCAAAGCCTTATAAAACTTAGATTTAGGCGTTTCACACTGTATCAAAACTCTTGCCCATCAAAAAAGCCCGAAACAAATTCTGGATAAAGCTTATAGTGACTGCGATCGCGGAACTTGTGAGAAATCCGGGCCAGACGTGCTGCTCGGAGTGCAACATTAAGCGTACGAGTTACAAAGTTATGGTTGCAACCACCAGCATCGCTTCAATCTCAGTCAACGCAAGCAATAGAAGTGCATGTCATAGAAGCTTGTGAAGAAAATCCTCCCGAAGGTGAAAAGCCGATCTCGTGGCTATTGTTGACAACGATAGAAGTAAAAGATTTTGAGTCAGCTTGCCAATGCTTGAAATGGTAAGTACCTATGCAAAATTAATTAGACATTTTTTATTCTATATCCTTGATTTGCCAAACCAAAGAGGCAAACGAGATATATAAATAATTTTGCTTAACTACTTACAGCGATCGCTGGCTCATAGAACGTTATCACTATTGTTTAAAAAGCGGATGTCGGATAGAACAATTGCAATTAGAAGACGGTGAGCGAATTAAACGGGCCGTGAAGAGGCAGGGTGCAGGGAGCAGGGAGAAAAATCAGGCATGGGAACTGTGAGCTTTCTAGCAAGGCAAGGGAGAGGAACTTCACCCTGCTCCCCGCACCCTGCACCCTTGCCTTTTTATGGCGGGGATTTCAACGATTGAATGATATAGCAGGAATTTGGCAGTTATTGTACCAAGGTGATTTTTAATTCAGATTGATCATCCAGTGATCATTTACTACCAAAGCCCACAAATTGAGATGTGCCTAATTAACGTTATCCAATTAACGTTAATCGCAAATGTAAAGAAATATATGACTAAAGGACAATAGAGAAAGACAAATGCTGAAAAAGAGAAAAACTTTATAAAAATACATGTATAAAAAAAGACTGACAAACTCGATAATGATTAGTTGTGATAGATAACTAGTTACATAAATGATGAAGAATTCTCATAATAAATAACCAGTTCAGGAAAAATAACTAGTAATCATAAAAGTATTTATAACGGGATAGAAGACAGGCGATCGCGTAGCAAATACTTTTGGCGAAATATTATTTAATCAGAAATGCTGAATGTATTAACAAAAGTTAACATAATCAGATATAATCATGCTATAAAGAGATGAAATGTCAACATAGGATAATATCTTCCATCCAATGTACATAACTAATTTGTTGACACATACAAGCTTAGAGATAACGGAATTTATCTAATAATTTATTGCTTCATTGTTTGGGAACAAAAATAAATTGTAAAATCAGATAACCAATGAGGCTTGCATAGATTTGAATGGTCACACCATTGACATTTTTGGTAATTAATTTCTCAAGTTTTAAATGCATCTTGAGAAACTTCCATAACAGTTCTACTCCCCACCTCAAACGGTTGTATGTACCCGACCCTAACGAACGCGAAAAACCCTATGCATCTCCTTTAGGTGCCCCTGATGTTTCCGGTCTTCCACCTGCTTTAATTATCACAGCAGAACTCGATCCTCAACGTGATGAGGGTGAAGCATATGCTCAACGGTTGCGAGACGCTGGTTGTCTTGTTACACACACTCGTTATCCTGGTGTTTTGCACGGCTTCTTTCAAATGGGCGGAGTTATTACATCAGGAAGAGTTGCGATCGCTGAGGTTGCTCATTATCTACGCTTTCGCTTTAGTTTGGTCAGTTGATGTGGATGCCAGAGTATCAGTTGAGGAGGTAGCTTACGAGGTGAATCCAGACTTGGCAGGCGAAACAGTGGTGTTTTGGTGGGGTTTGTTTGATAACGAGCTATACTTTGAATTTAATGGCAGCATTGGCTTTACTTCTATGTACCTGGACGCTAATAATTACACGGCAGGCTTCAGGCCAAGTCGAAGTATAGTAAGGTTTGAGCGCGTAATCTATATAAGCCTGCCGTGTAATTATTCCTGTCTTCCTACTTATGAACATTCTATTGGCTGTCTTGGAGTCCTAAAAGACTGGCTCATCAGAGCTGTGGCGGCGGCATTAGATGATGGAAATAAAGCTTTAACTTTAAAACAATTACACGAGCATACTCTAACGCTAGCGCAGTGCGAACGCATGGCAATAGAGCACAACACCCTCTAACACATGAAAGGCACAGTCATTACAGATAGTTTTACATGGCAATGGTTGAGCGTCGATTGAGTTTGACATAGATCAAGATTTTCAAGAAAGGAAACAGCAGCAATAGCAGGCATAAAGCTGAGATGCCTTTTAGCTTCAGTGAAAACCATGTTAATTGGGCGTATACTGCTAGGCAACACCTACGACATCCCAAGCCGGCGATCGCTGCCTCATCACCTCACTAGTTAACCATCTGTTAACCTTTCATTGGATGCGTAGATTTGCCATCTATGTCATCCTAAAAATGAGAGTTAATTCGGTGGCAGTGTTTGTTTTTAGTATTCACAGGCTTCTCTCCGAAATTTAAATCTCTACACGCTTATAATTTTGGAGAAAATCGATGTCAATTTATGTAGGCAACCTCTCTTACCAAGTTACGGAAGAAGATATCAGAGGTGTTTTTGCTGAATATGGTACGGTAAAGCGGGTTCAAGTACCACAAGACCGGGAAACAGGTCGTCCGCGAGGCTTCGCTTTCGTGGAAATGGGAACAGATGCCGAAGAAGCAGCTGCCATTGAAGGACTTGATGGTGCTGAATGGATGGGTCGTGACCTCAAAGTTAACAAAGCCAAGCCCAGAGAAGACAGAGGTTCTTTTGGTGGCAATCGGGGCGGATATGGTGGCGGCGGTGGACGCGGACGCTACTAAGTTTTGAAACCGTATTGAAAGAGAGAGGAATTTTCAGACCATTGATGAATTCAATTAAGTAGGAGAGATAATGACCCAAATTATAGTGGGTGAAAATGAACATCTTGAGTCAGCATTACGCCGATTTAAGCGAGAAGTTTCCAAAGCCGGAATTTTTCAAGACATGAGGAAGCATCGTCACTTTGAAACACCAATTGAAAAATCCAAGCGCAAAAAACTTGCCTTACAAAAGCAGGGTAAAAGACGTTTCCGCACTTGAGAATTGACATAGATATAAATGAATGCCTTCATAGTGTTTATGAGGGTTTTCTTTATGGAATTTAGCTACAGTAAGCAAAAATTAAGTAATGATAGTTCTTACTGGCTTCAAAGCTATATATGTCAACGATTACAGGAACCAATGCGGTGTACCGTTCTTGCGCTGTCGATGTTTCTTACTCAGAAAGAATGCCCCCACTCGATTGATAAATTTTAATTGGGTAAATTATCAGCTTTGGGGTTATATCACATGAAAACATGAGCCTCTGTATTAAAATTCCTCACAAATGCTTTTGAGCATCTGTCGTAACCAACAATTTGCCTGATCCTGATCTGTAAGTTTGCTCCACAGCATTGAAATCATCCACGGTTGTGTTTGTACAGGAAGTTCAAAAATTTCTAATGAGCCAAGATAAGCCTTGGGTGCTACCAATCGTGATGGAACAGCAGCAACCAAGTCACTGGATGAAATAATTGCTGGTAGTACTAGTAAATGGGGTGTCGTCAAAACAATGCGACGCTGGAGATTGTATTGAGATAGCACTTTGTCGATTTCACCAACTTCATCTTGTCTGATAGTGAAAAGGGCATAGAGAAGATTAGCGAAAATTTCTGGTGTAATCGCATTCTGAGTAATCACGGGATGCCCACGACGACAAATGCCGACAAAGTGTTCTGAAAATAAGGGCATCTGCATTGTTTGTCTGGGCGGATTTTGGAAAACACCCAAAGCTAGATCAATCTCTCTTTGCTCTAGTAGTTCTCCCACACAGTCTTTGGCAAAACTAATTAATCGAAAATTAATGTTTGGTGCAGTTTTATGACAGATTTCCAAAAGTTTTGGCATCACGACATAGCTGGTGTAATCTGAACTGCCAATTGTAAAAATTCTTTTAGAAGTAGTTGAGTCAAAAGTTTGGCTGGCTTCTAATGTCTGCCGAATTTGTTGTAAGGCGGCTTTGATACCAGGAGCAATTAAGAGTGCTTTTGCAGTGGGGTGCATTTGTCTGCCAATTCGGATAAACAAATCATCTTGGAATAGTGCGCGTAATCTTCCTAATGCCGCACTCATAGCTGGTTGCCCTAAATACAATCGTGTTGCTGCTGCTGTCACACTCCTTTCTTCAAAGAGTACTTCAAAGGCAACAAGCAGGTTCAGATCAATGCCAGACAAATCTATTAATCCCATCGATTAAATATATTATTTCAATCAATTTGATTAATTTACAACATCTCAGTAAAGTGAAACTAAAAGTTGTAGAGAAGTTGTCAAAATGACACATCAAACAAGGATTGCTGTAGTCACAGGGAGTAATCGCGGATTAGGATACTCTATTTCCCGGAAATTATCTCAAATTGGCATTCACGTTGTTTTGACAAGTCGAAATGAAACAGATGGTCTTGCTGCCAAGCAGCAGTTATCTAGTGAGGGGCTGGATGTAAATTATCATTCACTAGATGTGACAAGTAATACTAGTGTGACAGAATTTACTGAATGGCTACGACAAACCTACGGCAAGGTAGATATTTTAGTGAACAATGCTGGCATTAATCCTACAACCAAGCCGGAAGAGTCCAGCTTATTGACAGTTCAACTAGAAACGATGCAAGCCACATTTGACACTAATGTAATAGCAGTACTGAGAATTTCTCAAGCTTTAATACCTTTGATGAAAATTAATAATTATGGTCGCATTGTGAATGTTTCCACTGAAATGGCCTCTCTGAGTACAATTGCCAGCGACTATTACCCACTAGCTCCTTCTTATAGACTTTCTAAAGTTGGCGTCAACGGGTTAACTGTGCTTCTAGCTAGGGAACTCCAAGGTGATAATATTCTCGTGAATGCTTATTCTCCTGGTTGGATGAAAACCGATATGGGAGGTGATAATGCACCGTTTACAGCCTCAGAAGGAGCTGAGACTGCTGTGTATTTAGCAACCCTACCAGATGGGGGAGCGCAAGGACAGTTTTTTGCAGAGATGCGGAAGTTTGGTGGACCAATTCAATTACAGTGGTAAGTTTATTTGGAAAATTCACTAATGTTACCTCCTATTTACGCCGACACACCCATAGAACTGGCTCCTGCCAAAATTATTACCTCGTTTTCAGTCAATACTTTTTTAGAAAATTTGGCGATTGCACCAGATGGCACAATATTTGTCACCAATCATGAAGCTGGTAAAATTGTTCGTATTACCCCAGATGGCAATCAGCAAATTCATGCCAGTATTGCAGGCAAAGTCAGTGGTTTGGCTTTTACTGTTTATGGAGATTTAGTAGTAACTGGATGGAATGCTGATTCTATAGCAACGGTTTCACTAGTTACCGCAGATGGCACAGTGGAAACTTTGCTCACACAGCCAGATGCGATATTTCTCAATGGTATTACCCCTGTTTCTGATACTCAGTATTTAGCAGCAGATTCCTACCGGGGTGCAATTTGGTTGATTGATATTGATCAACGGCGTAGCGCCATCTGGCTCGAACATTCTTTACTAGCTCGTAGCAGTTCGGAAAATGTCATTCCAGCAGCTAATGGTTTGAAGCGTTTTGGTAACTTCCTCTACGTTTCAAATACGGAAAAAATGTTGCTGTTACGGATTCCTCTTGGTATTTCCAATGAACCTGGTGAGCCAGAAATCTTTGTAGAGCATACCAATATTGATGACTTTGCCTTTGACGTGGAAGGCAACCTTTACGGAGCAACGCATATTTACAATAGCGTAGTCAAGATTACACGGGATGGCAGTACAACTATCATTGCTCAAGCCGAACAAGGTGTAATTGGCACTACAGCAGTTGCTTTTGGTCAAACTCAAAGCGATCGCACTGCCATCTATGTGGTGATGAATGGAGGAATGTTTTTACCTCCACCTACAGGCGTGGTTCCTGCTAACGTTGTCCGCGTTGAGGTGGGTAAAGCTGGATATCCGTTAGTGGGGCAATGAGTCCAGCATTCACCAAAAAAGTGCTGAGGAATTACTTGGACATGGAACAACAAGAGCAATCTGTAACTGTAGTCATTTCACAAATTGTCAAATCAGGATGCGAAAGTGCTTATGAGGCTTGGTTAAAAGATATTACTGGTGTTGCTAGAACTTATCTTGGTCACTTAGGAACAAATGTGATTCGACCACAGCCAGGTTTGCGCTCAGAATATGTTATTATCTTTCGGTTTGACACCTATGACAATTTAAAGACATGGATGGAGTCAGGCGATCGCAAATATTGGCTTACTCAAGCTCAACATTTGGTTCAATCTGAACCTCATGTTCAACAACTTAGTGGATTAGAAGCTTGGTTTTCCCTTCCTGGTAAACCATTAAAGACTCCACCACGCTATAAAACAGCATTACTAACCTGGGCTGTTGTATATGTATTGATTAACTTATTGAATAGGCTTCTAGCGCCCCTGCTTGCTAATTTACCTCCTTTAATTATTTCATTGATCATTTCCGCTATCATGGTTGTACTTTTGACCTATGTTGTCATGCCAAGGGTGACTCGTCTGTTTAGCTCTTGGCTATATGGGAAATGATGGGAATTTTTAAAAGTAAAACCAGTTGAAACACGCCCTAGTTCGCTACATATAAGTAGTTGCTGAGATGGGTGAAAAGAGCGATGGCATTCCACATTATTAGGATTTTGTTATCGCCTTGTTGGGTGTTGGTGTCCTGGCTCGGTTCTGAGGTGCTGTTTTCTGGTTGTAAGTCGATGTTTTGTTGGTTGAGTAAATGTACTTGTGGTGAGTCTTCTTCTAATTCAGAGTCGCTGTCCTTTTTGGTACGTTGTTGCTTAGTGTAGTAATCATCGTCGTTCATCTTGCAATACCAGAAGCAACGACTTCTTCAGTAACCTGACTTTTCCCGTTAAGTGTTGAAAGACTTGCTGGTAAAAGGTTTAAGAAACAGCACAGCAAATACGGTACAGTAATTAAAATCGAGTGCTAAAGGTAACAAGCAATGCTGGACTGGTGGGAAAAAAATTTTGCAACCATATCTTTAGGCGATCGCCGATTGAATGAACGTGCAATGTCAATCGGTTATGCTCTAAGTTTGGGATTCGGCAAAGCACTGTCGGAAGTTTTCAGTAGTGGAAGCGTACTCAAGAGAGCCTATGAGTTTTTGCCAACCCAAAAGTGCAATTTTCCAACGTGATTGAACCGCACTGCCAAATGACGGCGGAAACAGTTGCAGAACACAACGTGGTACTGTGCGTTGGAGACACGAATGAGTCTTGATTATGGCAGTATTGAGGCTAAAAAAGAAGGTTATGGGCCAATTGGTAAGGGCGGTAACGGTTTAATATTACACAGTGCTGTCTTCTATAGAACCTGAGAATGGTCAGTCGGTTGGGTTATTGTGGCAAAAACTTTGGAATCGGGAACCAAAGGCGAAACCACCACTTCAGGAAACCCCAACACAAAAGAAACAACGGCAAGCGCAAGCTCGTAAAGAAGCCCGAAACCGACCCTTTGAACAAAAAGAATCCTACAAATGGGTGGAAGCACTCACCACTGTCGAAAACCTTGTAAGCCAGCACACGCGGGTAATCCATGTGTTCGACCGCGAAGGTGATATTACAGAAGTTTTTGATCAAATCCGCCAACTTCAACACACGGGAGTGATAGTTCGTGCGGCTCATAACCGCAGCTTAGATTCCAATAGCGAACGTCTGTGGTCGAAGGCGCGAAGCACAACCCATTAGTTTTGAACAAGAAATCGAATTGCCCCCGACTCAAAAGCGTTCGGCGCGCCAAACCAAGCTGGCTATCAGATTCTGTGCTATTAATCTCCGTACTCCTTACCGTTTTGATAATCGTGACCCGCTACCTGTGTATGCTGTTTATGCCACTGAGATTGATTGCCCCGAAGGTGAAACTCCTGTCGAGTGGATGTTGCTAACTACAGAAATTGTTGCAGATATCGAGATGGCTTCGACGATTTTACGCTGGTACTCTTATCGGTGGCGAGTTGAGGAGTATCATAAAATTTTCAAGTCGGGATGTCAGGTAGAAAAATATCGGCTTGCTGCTGTTGGCATGAAAACTCTCATTGGATTCTTGAGTGTGATTGCTGTAGAACTGTTGCAGTTAACTTATTTACACCGCACTCAACCCTTAGCCCAGGCAATTGAAATTCTCAATCCCCTTGAACTTAAAATTTTAAAAGCACTCGTCTCCCAAAGCACCCAAAGTCCTCACAGTTAGCTGGGCCGTTGAAGCCGTTGCTCGTCTTGGTGGCTACTTAGAACATCGAAGTAAAACACCTATCGGTATCCAGGTACTCTGGCGAGGTTGGTTAAAGTTACACGACAAGAGTGAGGGTTGGCAGCTTGCAAAAGAGACTTAACGGGAAAAGTCAGATTCAGGCTGAGGAGCTTGTTTTTGCTGTTTTAGATTTGTTTAAATCTACCAAAGGAGATCTATCTCTTGTTCTTGATTCTCAGATTTGAGCCTAGTCAGATGTTTTTCCTCTATTCAATCTGGGCGTGTAGGGCAAGCGCATCTTAATTTTAAAAAATCAAAATAATTACTTATGTAATTTCCACATGTAAAATTGGCTCTTGCGTCCTGAGCGTGCTAAATTTATTTAAAAATAAGTTGAAGTCTTTACCTGACTTTTGTTACAGCCATTATTGACTACAATTTGGTATCCAGGCTGAAATTGAGACTATAAACACCTGTAAGCCTTGATTTGAAAGGAAAGTTATCGACCATAATTAAAAATTTGGCACGCTAAGAACGAAAGAACCGGATTAGGACGGTTGCTTAGGTATCTGACGTAAGTAGCTATATCTGCTTTTCTAGCTGTTTCTGGAATGACCTTATAAATCTTACAGAACAGTAAGTAATCTTCTAAGCTTTTACCATAGGCTTGTACAGTATTTTCAGCTAAACTTAAATCAGCCTGAATTTGTAACCATTTTCGAGCCTGTTCTTGTTCTGCTAGCAGTGGAAAGCATTCCCATCTTGGTTCGACCATCTGTACATTGTTAATACTCAAGCGCGATGAGAACGGTGTACATTAGCGTTTAAACAAAGTCAAATGCCTGTGTAGTATTTTGTTGTTATTCTTTACACTTATTCTTATTCTAAATAACTTAGAAGGATATGGAAGGCGCTCAAAG
>NZ_AJLJ01000428.1 GCF_000317245.1 Fischerella muscicola SAG 1427-1 = PCC 73103 | reverse complement strand
GCCACTAGGGGGGAAAGTAGCGAGGATACTGTTGGCGAATGTACTACATATTTGTAAATATAAGTATTACGTGAGAGCAAACCTTCAATTTATCGTTTAAGGGATTGTTTGTGGATATGCTCCCTGGTGAGTTATTTTACATCATAGTTTATATTTACGGTTCTTTCGTTCTTAGCGTGCCAAATTTTTAATTATGGTCGATAACTTTCCTTTCAAATCAAGGCTTACAGGTGTTTATAGTCTCAATTTCAGCCTGGATACCAAATCGTAGTCAATAATGGCTGTAACAAAAGTCAGGTAAAGATTTCAATTAATTCAGAAAGTCTATGCCAGTTATTATTTAAATTAGCCGACTTGGGGCTAAGTATACCAATTATTATTGTATTAGATAATGCCAAATATCAGAAGTGCCAATTAGTACAGAACTATGCAAAAGAATTGGGCATACAATTATGTTACTTACCGTCCTATTCCCCACAGTTAAATTTGATTGAGCGTTTTTGGAAGTTTATTAGAAATGAATGTTTATACTCCAAGTACTATGCTAATTTTGCTGATTTTAAGGCAGCAATCTCTAACTGCATTGCCACTGCAAATACTAATAAGCAGGAAAAGCTAGATAGCTTATTGACTCTCGAATTTCAGACCTTTAAAAAAGTCCATGTTTTAGCCGTTTAGGGTATAACTCGTTATAAGTATCATCTAGCAGATCGTGGGGTGAATGGACGAAAATGCCATATACTATAAACATGTGCCACATTTATTTTTTTGTGGCACTTGCGAGGACGTATGGATAAATTGTCTAAATCGGTAGAAGTGCATTTGGGTAGCCAAGGTAGGTTGGTGATTCCGATAGCATTGCGGCAGTTACTGGGTTTTGAGGAGGGAGATACACTAGTTGCTCGCTCAGAAGCAGGACGATTGGTGTTGGAAAAGCAAGCAATGGTGAAGCAACGGCTGAAGGCTCGGTTTGCACAGCTGCCGAATGATCGCAGTTTGGTGGATGAATTAATCGCCCAACGGCGTGAAGCGGCCAAAAGGGAAGTGCTTGAATGACAGTTGTTTTGGATGCTTCGGCGTTGTTGGCTTATTTGAAGGATGAACCAGGGGGCGATGCAGTGGATAGGGTGTTGGCGGAGTCGGTTATGTCTAGTGTCAACTGGGCGGAGGTCGTCCAGAAATCGATTGCAGCAGGAGTTGAGGTCGATGGGATGCTGGACGATTTGCAGTCCCTTGGTTTGATGGTGGAGCCGTTTACGCCGGAGGATGGGGAAATAACCGGACAATTGTGGGCGCAAACACGGCAAGTAGGGTTGTCTTTGGGCGATCGCGCTTGTCTGAGTTTGGGACTGCGATTGGAAGTTCCCGTTTTGACCAGTGACCGCGCTTGGGCGACGCTCAATCTGTCTTTGGATGTGCAGGTGATTAGGTAATGGGTTCACTGTTGCCTGTTCCCTCTTAAGAGTTCCCTTTAAATGCACATTAGGCACTACCAACTGGGTGAACGAAAAAAAGTGTGGGAAGAGAGCTTAGTTAGCGTATGGATTACGCTAACTAAGCTCTGACTAATATAGATGTTAACTCTGATGAGGATATGAATTATTTTTGAAATCTTGCTGCTTCTTCAACTAGGTCATTGAGTCCTAGTTCTAGTGTATGAAGCACCTGGTTTAACGCTTCGATTTTTGTGCGATTTTTCATCATCTCAACTGCCTTGAAAAAAGCTGGACTACCTGCTTTACCAATATATTGATGACAACTTTTGCTACCATTTTTGGTAATAAAGATAGGTTCTCCTGATTGCCACTTGTAATACCAATAAGCGCCGCCCTTACCTTTGGCGCGGTAACGAACAATCCAACAACTAGATTTAGCTACATCACTCTTTCAAGTTTACCAGAAGTTACTCTGTGGCGACAGCAAGTCTTTGAACGGATTTCAAAAATTTGGTAACTACAGCAGGGAACTCTTAATTGTTAACTATCAATCAATATTGCGTTGCTCCCGTAGATAATAGGAATTCATCACTTGATTAGAACTTTAGCTAATCTGTAAATTCCCTCTTGGATTTGTTGCTGTGTCAGTTCCGAGTAACCAAAAATAAATTCGCCCGTCACATTCCCTTTAAGATATTGGGATTGAGCAGACATCATCCCCACACCCAAGGACGCAGCACCCTCAATAATCTCCTCATCCGTAAGTTGCGTCTGTAGTTTCACCATTAAATGCAGCCCAGCCTTCTGGCCTAAAATTGTTACTCGTTCCCCAAAGCGATCGCTTAAGGCTTGTACTAAAACTTGACGACACTGATCATAATGCTTACGCATTTTTCTAATATGTCTTTCTAAATGTCCTTCTTCAATAAAATCAGTTAAAACATACTGCTCTAACAATGGTAAATGTTTATCAGTCAACCACTTAGCACGGGCAAATATTGGTACTAAAGTTTTGGGTAAGACCAAATAACCAATCCGCAATGAAGGAAACAGTACCTTAGAGAAAGTACCCATGTACAGGACACAATCGCTTTTATCCAAGCCTTGCAAAGCTGGAATTGGTCTGTCACCATAGCGATATTCACTGTCATAATCATCCTCAATAATCATTGCTCGATGAGAATGCGCCCAAGCTAGTAACTCTAGTCGCCGAGACAGAGACAATATTGCTCCTGTGGGAAACTGATGAGAAGGAGTTACATAAATAAGCTTAATGTGTTCACCCCTATAGTTCTCTAATTCCCTCACTATCAAGCCAGACTCATCCACAGGTACTGGTAGAAGCTTTGCACCTTGTGCTAAAAAAATACGACGTGCGCTCAGATAACCAGGATCTTCCAAAGCAATCGCATCACCAGGATTGATTAACAAGCGCATCACCAAATATAAAGCTTGCTGAGTGCCATTAGTAATCATCACCTGGTCGGGTTCGCATTGCACTGCACGGGACTGAGACAAATAACGAGCGATCGCTTCCCTTAACCGTTCATATCCCAAGGCGTCTGTCGCATAATTTAACCAATGACAATCACTGCGACAGTGACGAGACAGTAATTTCCGCCACAGCTGCATTGGAAATAATTCAAAAGCAGGTCGCCCATAGCGGAAGTTAATCGGGGCTTGAGGTTCTGTATTTATCAACACATCATTTTCGAGCAAACTGGCGGCATACTCAGACAGCGAGCTTTGACCAAGAGTACACTTTTGCACTGACTCAATCGGGGCGGAATGCAACAGATCGTCCGGGAGTTGGGCGCAAACATATGTGCCAGAACCAACAATAGTTCTGATATAACCTTCACTGAAGAGTTGCTCATAGCAAGTAGTAACAGTAGTACGAGAAATACCCAAGGACTTGGAAAGCTTTCGCGTCGATGGAATGCGCTGATTGGGTAGCAGGCGTCCGTTGAGAAT
>NZ_AJLJ01000427.1 GCF_000317245.1 Fischerella muscicola SAG 1427-1 = PCC 73103 | reverse complement strand
GTTGAGAATCGCTTTACGTATTTCTTCGTATAACTGTTGATGCAATGGCACATCTATATGATTGTCGAGTGCGATCGCTAAATCCATACTTCTAGTTTTGTGTAATACATAATACTAATTTTGATAGTTAGTCTGGTTTCAAAGCTCTGGAATCGGCTCTGAATCTGGGCTTTTCATCCAAAATCTAAAATCAAAATTGGCATAAGTGGACTGATATTACAACACAAAAATGGCTCTTGTAGTAGACCACTTGCACAATTAAACTGACAATATACCCTATTGAAACAAGCTTTTAATCATGAGTAATAATAGTAAAAACGTGTTGAGAGTGACGCAACGCACTAAAATCAGGCGCGTTCCTCAACGTGGACAGTACGAATGTCAAGTTATCTATGACATTTTAGATGAAGGTTTGGTGTGTCATGTGGGTTTCGCTGTAGATAATCAACCATTTGTGATTCCTACAGCTTATGGCAGGATAGGAGACAAACTTTACATTCATGGCTCTCCTGCAAGTAGAATGTTGCGATCGCTCCAAAACGCTATAGAAGTCTGTGTTACCGTGACGCTACTTGATGGACTAGTACTGGCGCGGTCTGCTTTTCACCACTCAATGAACTATAGATCAGTGATAATATTTGGTACAGCAGCAATTGTAGAAAATTCTGAAGAAAAGCTAGCAGCACTACACGCTTTTACTGAACATGTTATGTCAGGACGATGGGCAGAAGTACGCCCGCCCAGTCACCAGGAACTACAAGGAACTCTAGTATTATCTCTGCCACTGGATGAAGCATCAGCAAAGGTACGCACAGGTCCGCCAGTTGATGATGAAGCAGATTACAATTTGCCTATATGGGCTGGTGTATTGCCATTGCAACAGAAAGCAGCAGCTCCGATTCCAGATTCTCGTTTGCAGCCAGATATTACTTTACCTGATTATGTGCAGAACTATACTCGTATGCATTCAAAGTAAGAGCAATGACAAATCTAAATAAGCGATCGCTCTGAGCAAATAATTC
>NZ_AJLJ01000426.1 GCF_000317245.1 Fischerella muscicola SAG 1427-1 = PCC 73103 | reverse complement strand
TAAGCAATAGATATTCTGCAAGACTCAGATGATTTTTTAGTACTGTTTTGTAGAATAGAGGTAACATTTATATTCAGTAGGTCTTCTAGACACAATAGACCTACTTTTTTTACCATAAATTGCTACACACTTGGTCTCATAAGCTTTTCAGGGTATTTTGTCACCCCGTCAGATAATTTTGATAACTGATAACTGATAACTGATAACTGAGAAAAAGCCCCCAGCAGGTCTAAGACTAGGGACTGATAGAATTAATTCTTGCTTAGTAATTGCAGTATATGCATTTTTCATGAGTTATTGACTCTACTTGAAGAGTTAAGAATCGGATTCAATGCATCAAATCAACCTATGGCAGAGGAATTTTTCTCAATTGACACTTACTATTAAAACCAAAAGACTCAGCATATTAAACCCACGAGTATCTGTGGAATTTGGTGATGAAGAAATTAATTAAAGGTCTGCGTGAATTTAAAAGTAGCTACTTTTCAACGCATCAAGAACTGTTTGAGCAACTTTCTCATGGTCAAAAGCCTAGAGTGTTGTTTATTACCTGTTCCGATTCGCGTGTCGATCCAAATCTGATAACACAAGCCCAGTTGGGTGAACTGTTTGTCATCCGCAATGCTGGTAATATTATTCCACCATTTGGAGCAACTAATGGCGGTGAAGGTGCGACAATTGAATATGCTGTTCAAGCCTTAGATATTCAGCAAATTATTATCTGCGGTCACTCTCATTGTGGTGCAATGAAAGGGTTAATGAAGTTAAACAGTCTGCGAGAGGAAATGCCGCTCGTGCATGATTGGCTCAAATATGCACAGGCAACCCGAAGGCTGGTTCTAGACCACTACAGTCACTACCAGGCCGAAGAACTGCTAGAAATCATAATTGCTGAAAATGTCCTCACCCAAATAGAGAATTTGCGGACCTATCCAGTCATTCACTCTAAACTTTACCAAGGGCAACTTAAAATTTATGGTTGGATTTATCAGATTGAGACAGGAGAAGTTTTAGCATACGACCCGCACAAGCACGCCTATGTTTTACCCCAAAGCCAGCTTCTAGAGGTTGAAGCTCCTCACAAATTCACTATCTCTACAGATGAGCGGTTTCCAATGACACAGCTCTCCCCTGAGCAGATGGAGCGAATTTATCGAGGATCGACTCAGGCAAATTGAGAGCATAGGATATGGGATATAGAGTCCGGTTGCATGTTGCTCCCCACGCCACTGCGCTGTCAATTCCCTATTCGGTTCCCTTGCCGCACCTATCCCCCCACACTGCCATGAACTCTTCCCACTCAGGCGTCAATCTGGGGTGGTTTGTCTAGCGTCAGTTCATTATCCGTGCCAGCTTCCTGGTTTAGTCTGTTGCTGTTGCGATCGCTTGTTGGGGTCGTAGCTTTGGGCGTGAGGGGGCGAGGTTGTTGGGGATGGGGTGTTAGGGGATTGGGGAGATTGGGGGCGATCGCATTAAAAAGCTGTCATAGACGGCTAGAACACGCCGGGCAGGTACGCCATCATCGTCAGTGATCTGTTTCAATTCCGGCTAAGGAGCCTCAAAGATTGGGAGTGGCAGTACGGCGCAAGGAGGAAAGGCCCACAAACGCCCTTCATAGACAAATAAATCTGTCCATCCACGCTGGTTACAACAGTTGAGGTAAATTGCTAAAGCATCACTATCAATTAGCTTTTTTAGGCGTTCTAGAGCGTACTTGATCTTGATTTGTGCGAGGAATGGTATGGTGACTAATTCTTCACTATGACTTGCTCTAAGTTGGAGGGATTGCTGCCAGCGATTGCCTGCTTGAAAGCTAGCGTCTTGATAAGTCGTTTGTTCTTGTTTGAGGATGCTTTTTAGACTGACCAACTCGCTGACAAAAACAGTGCGGGTTAATAGTCGGCAGCTTGGTGGATCACTATCTTGTTCTAGCCATCGCTGAATAATATCAATGAAGATTTCATGTAGTTCATCTGTCATGGGTCTTGTCTGGTGGGAATGAGCAATTGCTATTAAGGAGTCCCCCTACCCATCAGCTTTTTTGTAAGTTAAATTCGCCTTTTCAAGTAGTTATTCACTTGTGCCTAGAGAATGGCTTATATCATCAAGTGTTTCATACTGTTTTGAAGGCAACCTCTTCAAAGCTCGGAGAATTTTCTCATCAATACCTTTTTCTTCAGCATACTTAATTAAGTCGTGTTTGCTGAGTGGGTAGTTAACATTATTTAAATTTTTTTGAAGTTGTATTTGATTTACTTCAATCATAATTATTTGGGGATTTGATCCGATTTAACTTTGGCTAGTAAAGTAATGAACTGCATTAATAGGTGAGCAGCATCCTGGAAGTTAAGAGTTTGTAATTAGAGGTAAGACCTTTCCTAATTTGATATGACTTTAAAGCTCCAAAGCCTAGATTTACCTATAATTGCCACCTATCTGTTAATAAATTGCTCCCTTCTCCAAAAAGGGACAGATTCTTTTTGGCGCTTGAGTTTGTAAATTCTCACAGGAAAATCGTCATTACTCCATCCTGGTTCAATCTCTTCTGCATCAATAAGCATTTGTAACGCTTGATCAAGGACGCTGTAACTACAATCAGACACATCCTTTAATTCTCCAGCAGTTTTATCCCTATCACGCAGGTTTTCTAAGATAATTTCTTTGATATTCTCCATAATTACTCGCTGATAAATTATTCTTCAATTTATGTCTTCAAACCCATTTAATCGGATTATTAGAAGGATTATTTACAGATGAAAATGTAGTAGTAATTATCATCAAGCCTATTGATTAGGATATATTTTGGCAGCAACTTATATCAGTTTTGTCATAAAATTTAGCCTTGAACAAAATGCTTCAAGTCTGGTGATTTGGTTAGAAAAGTTTTGCTCAGTTAGCTTTCATGTTTTTTCAAAAAAATTTGTAGTCAAAACTCATGACACTACCGTCAGGCAGAGTTTACAGTGTCGTTGGAAAGACAAAATTTTTCGGAAAAAACTCACATTATATCTCATAGTAGAAGTTTCGCTACGAGCCAAGGCAAGTATCTTAAAAAAACAGCTATTTTACATAGCTGTTATTGATAACAACATCTGCTGAGGTACTTCTTTATGCAATTTCTAGTATTTATTAGAACTGAATTCGGAGAGAGGCACTGGAAAGGGGAAGCCAACTCACTTCAGGAAGCAGAAGAACAAGCCATCGCATCCATTGATGCACACAACAAAACAATAAGTGATACATCTCTACGCTGCAATTGGCATTGGCAAAATAATTCAGGATATGGCGATACTGAGTATTGCAATACTTGCGGTAATCCTGTCTACTGGGATGGCGAAGAGTATTATTGCTCTTATTGCGCTTTCCAGTTGCGGCGCTTGGAGGACTCTGGACAACTTTACTCGCACTACATAACCTGCCTAGACACCTGATAGACGAACGCTAATGTACGGCTGTTTACAATTATGTAGACACTGAATTAAGGTAGGCAGTCAGCCGCCCTTAACTTAATACACATTTTTAACAGCCTGATATAATATACTATTTATTTGTGTAATTAATTCTGTTTAAGTACTTATCACAAGCCATCAAGGGGAATTATTAGGCAAACAAGACGATCTAGCCGCCCACAAATCTGGTGCGTTCGAGATAAATGAGTTGAAACCTTCCGATCGACATATTAAAATTTATGGAGAGGTAGCGATCGTTTCCGTCCGAATGCAATTGTCTGGTAGTTATAATGGCAGCCCTGCAAATGGTGACTTTCGTTACACGCGCGTTTGGGCTGTCTCGAAGAGAGGAAATTGGCAGATCGTCGCCGCCCATATAGGTATGGTGGCATAACAAAGCCCTAAAACAGGATAAATTAATTATTAATTGGAGTGTCCAAGAGCAAGTTATGGCAGATGCAAGTGAAATCTTTGAATCTTTGAAAAATCGGCTCGATGAAGTTGCCAAACAACTTGGAGTAGAATCTGTTTTTATTATGCGCTCGACTCCAACACACATGAGAGTAGAGGCAATTGGTGGAGCTGCCGAGCGTATCTACAAGGTTGGTGCAGAAGGGAAGAAAGGAAAGGCATTTGAAAATACCCACGAACTCTATTGCGAACGAGTCGTCAACACCAATAAGCCTCTATTTGTTAAAGATGCAGCATTAGATCCTGAGTGGGATGGTAACGAAGACTTGGCTGAGTTTGGTATGGGAAATTATTTAGGCTATCCCATTCATGACGATCGGGGTAATGTATTTGGTACAGTAGGCGTACTCGACAATACAGTGCGAGATTATTCTTCACAAGATAAAGCGATCGTTGAAAGTTTACGAGATGCAGCAGAAGAAACGCTTCAAACCTATCTACAGCGACAATCGCCTCCTTAACCCTTGTGGGGTGCATTATGCTTGAATGCCTGGACGACCATTCTCAACAACAAAAGAAGCCAGAGTATAGACGGGTGCATCTGGGCGGCTCACGATTTCGACGATACGCAGATCGGCCTGCCAACGCTCATGGTTGAGGTTAACTCGGAAGTAGCCACGACGATCACCGTCGAAGAACTTAATGTGTGGGTTTTCTGGGATCATAGGGCCGTAGTAAGGACCGTAGAGGCTCAATGGTAGCGAAGCTGAAACCAGCCGCCATGTAAAGCTGGAAAACCTCTGTGAGAAAGAGTTTCAGAAAAATTTGTGGCATTTTCCGTCAGCAACCCTTCAATCCTTGAAACCATTGCTGCATAAGCTTTGTAGAGAATTCAATCCTCGAAAATAGAGGCAATCTCAATTTTTCGCGAAACCTTTACTGGACAAAGCTTTCAAGCGATGCGTGGCGGCTGGTTTCAGCTTCGCTACCATTGAGCCTAGAAAGTATGTGACCCAAACGTGCAATAAAAGCATCAGACCATTGCTTGAATTTCGGCAAATCTGCTTGCGGCACACCTAATTGTTTTAGAGCTAATTATTCAAGTGATCATAAAAGGTAGACCAAATCATTTTAATTGCCAATGCTAGCAGCAGTTATACGATCAACCAATCCCGGCACAATCAGCTTTGCCCAAGGCAGTACTTTACCTTTCAACGTCATGATGTGTTCTCGTTTACGCCGCTCCATTGCCCAGATAATTTGACGTACACACTCGTCTACTGACATATTGCCTTGAGTTTCATCACGCGGACTTTTGCCTAATGGTTTTCCATCTGCGCCCAACGCTCGTTGTCGAATATCGGTTGCCACAAACCCCGGTGATATAACCACTACATCCACTCCTGTTGAATGCAATTCAATCCGCAGTGTATCAAACAATCCTTGCATGGCATGTTTACTGGCAACGTAACCTGTGCGAGTGGGTACACCTGTTTTGCCACAAATTGAAGAAATAGCCACTAATAGTCCTCGACTGGCTTTCAGGTAGGGTAGGGCATAATGACTACAGTAGACAGCACCTAGATAGTTCACTCGCATTACCTGCTCAAAAATGGAGATATCTCTCACTTCATCAAAGCGTGTTAGCATTCCAATTCCGGCATTATTGATTAAGACATCAATCTGCCCAAATGCTGCGATCGCTTGAGTGATCAACTGCTGGCAAGCTTCTGCTTGAGTCACATCTGTAGCTACTGCAATCACCTTGCCTGGATAGTTTGTGCAAGCAGTAAGTGTCTGTTCTAATGCTTGTTGATTGCGAGCAGCCAAGACTAAATTCGCATCCTGTTGGGCTAACGAGATTGCAAGCCTTCGGCCAATTCCAGCTGATGCACCTGTCAGAACAATGGTTTTATTAGCAAAGCTCATAATAGATGTTTCAAGTCAGAACATCGCCTATTGTAAATCTTCTGTTCGCCGAAGATGCTCCCTGTACGGCTGATGATGCGGAATTTCCAGTATTTTCCTGCTATGCAAAAGACGATCATTACACTGCCGTTGATACACTTGATCCATCTTGACTTGGGATATGAATATTTTCCTTACAGACCTCAACGCTTGACAGTTGAGCAATGGGGATATACTCCGTTAGGCACAGCACAAGGGAGCGAATAAATCAGCCCAGCCGTCGAGGCGCGCCATAAGGGATCTCCAAATAATAAAATGCCCAGCCGTCGCTACGAGCAGAAGGGCGAAAGCGCGCTCTA
>NZ_AJLJ01000425.1 GCF_000317245.1 Fischerella muscicola SAG 1427-1 = PCC 73103 | reverse complement strand
TTGGAAAGGCCTAAACGTTCGTACAGCGCAGCCGACTACAGTTGGGAGCCATTGCAATTTGCCGACCAATGGTCGGCAAACATTTTTCCATATCCCCAATAGGTGAGCGATCGCTCTCAACTAATGGCTCCCGTTTCTCACTCGTTCCCATCCCATAGGTTGGGCATCATTGATCGTTTCTCTCGTTGCCATTGCCATCAAATCTACGCTCAAGATGTTGCCAAATCCGTTGTATTTCACGTGAGTTATCCCCAATCACTCGTAATGTTTCAGCTTGAGTTTGGGACAATGCTTGCATCGAATTTTCAAGTTGTCTTAGTGCTTCATCATGACGATCGTCTCTAGCTGTTTGCTGCGCTAAGTACATGGACATTAAAAAACAGCCAACCTTGGCACAGCCCCTAAAGGGCTGTGCCGCCCATACCGACAGTCTTTGAAACAAACAGATAACTCATAAAGGTTGGCTGTTTTTTCAGGTGGATCTACTTAACAATTGAGCCATTTGAGCGGTTAATGGAGCTAGCTGGCTAAGAATTTCGTTGTCTGTAGCCAGTGTTGTTTCTATACGGTCAAATCTGCTGGGGTCTTGATTGGTCATTGTAACCAGATTTTATTAGTTCCCCGCATTGTGTTTAACCATAAACTAGGGGTGAGTGCGATCGCTGTTACTCAAGGATAGGAAGGTGTGGAAATGGAAGTCGCAGATTTAATTGTCATTGGTAGCGGACAGGGTGGAGTTCCACTCGCGGCTGACTTTGCCAAAGCAGGTCGAAACGTCGTTTTATTTGAGCGCGATGCGTTGGGGGGCAGTTGCATAAACTATGGTTGCACACCTTCTAAAGCCTTTCTAGCCGCTGCCCATGCCGCAGGTCGCGCTCGACAAGCTGCAAAGTTAGGTATACACGCACAGGTCGAAGTCAATTTTTCTGCGGTGATCGAGCGGGTGCGTAGTATTCGCAGCCAGTTTAACCAGGGTACCAAACGGCGACTAGACAGTGCAGGGGTTAGAGTCGTCTGCGCTGAAGCTGCTTTCACCGGAGAGCGAACTGTAAGCGGAGGCGGTGTGACTGTGCAGGCTCCGATCATCGTTATCAACACAGGGACATCCTCTAGCATTCCTGACTTTCCCGGTTTAACGGGAACGCCTTATCTCACCAACCGAAATTTCTTTGATTTGCAGCAGATTCCGCCCCGGTTGCTCGTGGTCGGCGGTGGCTATATTGCCCTGGAGTTAGGGCAGGGAATGGCGCGTTTAGGCAGCCAAACCGAATTAATTGTGCGGGGTGATCGCTTGCTGGCTCAAGAAGAATCCGATGTCAGTGCTGTGCTTGCTGATGCCCTTAGGCAAGACGGAATTGGTCTGCATTTCAATGTGACTGTTCAGCAGGTTGCTTACACGAACGGTGTGTTTACCCTAACGCTGAATAATGGCGAAGTACTCGATGGAGAAGCATTGCTGATTGCGACTGGGCGCAAACCGAATACTCAGGTATTAAATTCTGCGCTGACAGGCGTTGAATTAGATGCACAGGGTTTTATTAAAATCGACGAGCAGTTTCAAACGACTCATTCTGGGATTTATGCGATCGGGGATGCTGCCAAGCAGCCTGCTTTTACCCATGTTTCTTGGGAAGATTATCGTCGCTTGAAAGCCATTGTGTGTGGCCAACACCGGACACGCAATGATCGGGTGTTAGGCTATGCTGTCTACACTGAGCCGCAAGTGGGTCGAGTAGGGATGACCCTAGAGCAAGCTCACAAACAGGG
>NZ_AJLJ01000424.1 GCF_000317245.1 Fischerella muscicola SAG 1427-1 = PCC 73103 | reverse complement strand
TGGTCAGCAAACATTTTTCCATATCCCCAATAGGTGAGCGATCGCACGGGAGCATGTCAAGTTTGCTAGAACGCATGAACTAGTGAGCATTGGCAAAATCGATGAAAATAGAGGAAGAAATCAATCCTTACTCAACAATGAAACCAGCCAATCAGAAAAAACTCCAGAAACATCTCCAAGCCGTAGCAAAAATTCTGTATCAAGAAGCAGAGAGTCAAGAACTAGAGAGTCTAGCCGGGATTGAAAAAACAATCAGAGCGCAAACTCTAGAGTATATTACGCCAGAATTAGGAGTTTTTTTCTCCAAGAAGCAACAGGAACTTCATCAGGAAGAGTAAGAACAATCAAAAGTATTCTCGGAGAATTACCAGTCAGTGAGAAACAAGCACGAAAGTTAAAACTAGACAAAAATCAAAAAATAAGTCCTTATTTAGAGCAATGTTGCTTGAGAGCAAGTGCAAATGTCTCCTATGAAAATGCGGCAAAAGATATTCATAAATATACCGGGATGTCGGTCTGTGCTAGCACACAACAAAGAATCGTTCAGAGGTATGAGTTTCCGGAAATAGAATGTTTTCTCCACTCAACAAATTTGCACCTCTTTTTACCAAACTACAAATTAGTCCATCACACAACACCTTGAAAGGGCTAGTTCTAGAACAGAGCATTTTGATTTTACTACCAATCAAAACACAGTAATTCTTTTAACTTTATAAATGCGGTTTTATACTTAATTGATCTCTGCGCCTAAATTTTGATTAATGATGTATCAGAAAAAAGTCTCACATCAGGTCATGTAAATTAGTTTTTTACTGCTTGTGAGAAATCCGGGGATTAGTTTTTGTACCCCCATCTGCTCTATTTGTGTTAACAGTACGGGTATATCATCGACTCGTTCGTTTGTAATTATAAGTTCAATAGGCATAACATCGAACATATACCTACGGGTGCATTTTTGGGAATATGTCTCTGGCTATACTTCTTTACGCTTATTTTTTCTAACTCATAAAAAAATGGGCGAACCAGGAGTTAAGAATTACGCTATGTGGAATTGAGTCGAACAAGTTCACCTCCAAGGTTTCAATTGTCCCGTCTGGGTTTCCTGGTTTTACCTCAAACGTCACGATGGTAAGCGGGAGAAACGATTTGTTTTAAGTACCTATGCAAAATTAATTAGACATTTTTTATTCTATATCCTTGATTTGCCAAACCAAAGAGGCAAACGAGATATATAAATAATTTTGCTTAACTACTTATCTACAAGACCAATGAAACCCAGCACCATCAACTGGTGAGCCAGCGCGTTGCGGGGGTTCCCCCCGTTGTAGCGACTGGCGAACCCGAAGGGTGGGGTAAGCGTCGATGGCAGCCTTGTTGGTTGGTTTAAAACAGCAAAGCACCGTTTTGGACTTCATCGTTTTGGACAAGGAACACTATTGGGCGTTTACCGTTGGTTAGTTCTTTCTTTCCTAACCTTCGTCTTAGCACATTGGACTTATTTATCTACCAACACTCAAGATTTACCTGATTGGGGACAAGCGGCAAAAACCGCCCTTGAGTTCATCTTCCCTAAAATTGTTGTGTCTTCTTTTTTACTTCATCTTGCACATATGATTCCTCTTGCACGTAGTTGTGGTTTTGACATCTCTATTTTCAGGTGCAAGATATAAGCTCATATTTCTTCTTTATCTATCTTTATCATTTTTTTAGTGAAATGGTATGACTCCTGACCATTTTTTGACAACAGCATTGAAGTCTTCTCATTTATCCTGCTCAGTTGTCAAGTGCGTTTTTTATCTGGTCTTTCATCCTTATTTTCTTTTGTTTGTCAAGTTCGCATTATACCAAATTAGATGAGCTTACCCTGGTTCATAATATAGTTCACATTAGACATAATTCACATTTTTTCATCTTGTATTGCTTCAAGATAAATATTTTTGAGGCTTGAGGCATAGCTATTAATTGAATGATTTTCTTTGAGTTTGAAGATTGACTTATTTGATTTATGTACTATTACTGTTCTATCACTAAAGATTTCATGTATTGCTTGCTCAAGACCCTTCCGGATTAAGTTGCTGATTATAAGCCTATCGCCTTTTGTTGTGTAGATGGCTTCTCCCAAACTGTTTTTAGGAAGCTCTATCATCCATCCCGTATGATTGTTATTAATCTCTGGCAAAGCTCTGACGTTAGTTGTAATAACAGGACAACCTGTCGCTTGAAATTCCAAAACAGAGAACCCATATGTGTCAGCATAGGTTGGTAGCAAACCTACATGGGATTTATTCATCAATTCAATTACTTCGTGGTTAGGTAATTGGGAAAAGAAGTTGATCCAGTCTGAGTTTTGATGAATGAGCTCTTTTGCTTTTTTAACATCATCGACTCCTTCCTTTGTAGCATAATTATCTATTTTGAGAGAACTCACAATTGTGAATTCAATATCATATTTATATTGCTCTATTAAAGATTTTAAAGTTTCGATAATTTCTACTCCTCCTTTACGAAAAAATGAGGCGCCTACAAATATAAACTTTATTTTTCCTTCAAGGCTAAGATGCTTGTCTGAATATTTGGAAATATACACTTCTTGAGGCGGATGCATAACTATGAGTTTACTTTCTATATTTTCTTTATATTCAGGAAAGTTCCTCAAAAAGTATCTTTGCATATTAGCATTGCAATCAGATATAGCAATAATACGCTTACATGAACTACTAGCAATAGCTCTCAAAGCCTTACGTATTTTATCTTCATTTTTAATATTAGATAAATCTGGTTCTGAGCCATGATGCCATGCAAGTAGACAATCAAATCTTGGAAGTATAGTTTCAAATGTCGTAATCCAAGGAGTACGACCATAACTTATAGCATTGAAGAAATGAAAAAGACTGACTTTATTAAGATTACAATCATAGAACTGATTAGAGAAATCTTTAGTAGAGAATAATTCTTTTTTTACTATCCTATTTAACTTAGACATCCTTGCCTCGGCTAAGATAAAAAAATCCCGAACCTTTTGATATTCAGCATCATTTACTATGCCAATAATGTTTCTTTTCTCAGGGTAACTTTCTGATTTGTAACCAATGAGCATTGTCAATTTCTCCTTTATAGCTCTTGCTTAAACCAAACTGTGCAGTTCAGCATAAGCAAAACTTTCCAGTGCATTGCTGTAAATATTAGAGCTGATTCATAAAGAAAATCTAAACAGTATCGAATTTTGCTAGGCACACTATTAGGCGTAGATATAGCCAAGAGGATGAAGCCGCAGCGCAAACAGCAGGCGTAAATTTTACGTGGGCTGATATCTGGCGCAATAGGTTTTTACCCCGAATATATGAATTTAAGCCAATTACGAAAGAGCAAGTGGAGTTTTTGGAAGGGATTAAGTTAAGCTAAAACCTGCTTTTTTGGTTGACGATGCAAGAGCGATCGCTCCTCGGTTGTGAGGATTAGGGGCGATCGCTTACCTCGGTTGTGGAAAACGTTTAATTTAAGTGTCTCCCAGTAAGCCCTAAAAGTAGCGAAGAGAGAATTTGCCGCCACGCAATGGCTGAAAAGCATATCTAGAAAGCATTTCAGAAAAAAAGCTAATTTACCTACCAAAACTGTTATTGGAGATACCAGTAGATTATTTGAATTCTTGTAACCTTTGATTAACTTCATTGATGTCGAAGGTATCTGGACTAAAGCTTTCACCTACCCACTCCATCCTCTCTTCGTATTCTGGATGTGACGGGTCACTAATAATTTCCAGTAACTCTGCGTATCCCCAAGAACCACCACAATCTTCAGGAGGACAAGCACGCTTCCCAGTGATACATATGGGGTAGTTTATATCTGGAGAAGATGGTAGTTCTTTTTCTACCT
>NZ_AJLJ01000423.1 GCF_000317245.1 Fischerella muscicola SAG 1427-1 = PCC 73103 | reverse complement strand
CATTACGCTTCCAATGTCTTAAATCCTTGCAGGCTCTATATTCGAGGTCAAGGCATTGAAATGTATCAACTTAAAAATGAAGTTTTGAAGTACCCTATTTTGGCAAGTTTATCGTTCCATTTTTAGTTCCCGGCAATGTTATGGTTCCGATTGTTTAATTAGGGTTGCGATCGCACTTCGGAAAGAATGAACATTACAGCCCCAGTCGCGGCAGTATTATGGTTCCAGTTTTGGCAATATTATGGTTCCACCGACACAAACGGAGATTTTATACTACTTGCCCCTCGTTACAGCTTGGCTATATCTACGCCAACTTGCGGTTTCTCTCAATAAACCAGCACTAACTGCTGTTTCCACTCCATTGAGTTTGCTGTATAATGCCCATCTTGTCACATTCAATTCTTGGGCTTTGGCTTTATATGCCGCATTCACGCTCGGATGAATCCCGCACACTACCAAATTCATCAGATTTACCAAGCTTGAAAACATCACTTCGCGCTGGTACTGCAATTTCGCATGACGCGAGAATATCTCATCGAGTCTTTCAGGTTGCAATATCCGCTCCATTAAACCTCGCATCCAAAGCGCTAATCGGGCTATGTTGAACAAAGGCATCGAACAGAGCATCCAGCATAATCTGCTACCGTGTGAATCTTTACTCTCAACAGTAACTTCTACTGATTTTCTCTCGCCCAGATTTAACATTTAGACAGGTATCGTGCCTAGATCCAATTTAAAGCAGATGCGATCGCCCGGTGCAATGTCAGCGGGTCAAAGGGTTTGGCTATGATTCCTTTAACTCCTAGTGTTTCATAATGATGGGGTTCGAGTAATCCAGCCTGTGCAGTCAAAAACACCACAGGTATAAACTGCATTTCCGGCTTAGCCCACAGTGCATCCAGAAACATATAGCCATCCATTTCTGGCATCATAATGTCCAGCAGGATCACATCTGGTTGTTCAGCGATCGCCTTGAGTAACCCTTCTTCTGCCGATGTCGCGGTAATGACAGTCCATTGGGCTATTTTTTCCAAGCAGGTTTGCACTACCCGTTGCACATCGGGTTCGTCGTCAATTAACAAGATGCGCTTTGATGCAGAGGTCACCAT
>NZ_AJLJ01000422.1 GCF_000317245.1 Fischerella muscicola SAG 1427-1 = PCC 73103 | reverse complement strand
CAGTTAGTTGGGCTGTAGAAGCGATCGCTCGTCTTGGAGGTTATCTTGAACATCGACATAAAACCCCTATTGGTATCCAGGTACTATGGCGAGGTTGGTTAAAATTACACGATCTCTGTGAAGGTTGGCAGCTTGCAAAAGAGACTTAACGGGAAAAGTCAGGTGCCGTAATTCCATCACATTTATATGTCTAACCTATTAATCTTAGTCAAATATATATTGGACAGTCACCTGGCTGTCTCCTATCGTAAGAAATATGAGGCGCGTCTCATCGTTTTTGTATTGGAGAAAACAGATGAACTCAGACAAAAATCGTGTCGCTCCTAAAGTTTGGTTGATTACAGGATGTTCAACAGGGTTCGGACGTGCTCTAGCAGAAGCTGTGTTGAAGAAGGGCGACGAAGTGCTTGCTACGGCTCGTGAACCAGCGCAACTTCGCGCTTTAATTGACCATTATCCAAAAACTGCATTCGGTGAGCGTCTAGATGTAACCGTATCCCAAGAGATACAAGCAGCCGTTGATGCAGCAATCAAAACATTTGGTCGAATTGATGTACTCGTCAACAATGCTGGCTATGGACTGATTGGCGCACTCGAAGAAGTCAGTGATACCGATATTCGTCAGGAGTTTGAAACCAACTTCTTTGGGGCAGTTCATCTAATACGAACTGTTTTGCCTCTGATGCGTCAGCAAGGCAGTGGTCACATTGTGAATATGTCATCTACGGCAGGATTTGTAGGGTTTGGCGGAAGCAGCATCTACTGTGCCACTAAATTTGCCCTTGAAGGTATATCTGAAGCCCTGGCTAAAGAGGTGAAATCCTTTGGAATTAAAGTCACTTTAATTGAACCTGGAGCATTTCGGACAAACTTTAACGGGCGATCTCTGGCAGCCGCCGAACAACCCATTGATGCCTATGTTCCGGTGAGCGGTTCCTCGTTGCAGTGGTTCAAAGATATGGATGGTAAGCAACCTGGCAATCCACGATTCGCGGCGCAAGCCATCATTCAAGCTGTGGAAAGTCCTCATCCACCGATGCGACTGGCATTAGGCACCGATGCCATGAACCTGATTCAGGAAAAACTGGAATGGGTCAAAACGGATTTGGATGCTTGGCAGCAGATTACTGTTAGTACGGACTATACAGATAGCCACGCAGAGGCGAGCGCGCTTGTTGCCAACGGGCGAGCGAGTCATGAGATGGTGCTTACGCCCACTCAAGTTCAGGATTTCAGTTAGGAGAGAGGCAAATGATTCGACTTGACGATCAAGTAGCCATTATTACAGGCAGTGGACGCGGTTTAGGAGCAGCCTATGCTCGTTTGTTGGCAGAAAGAGGGGCGCGAGTTGTAATCCACGATGCAGGTGTTAACAAAGAGGGGACTGGTTTCGATCCCAATGTGGCGGCTGATGTCGCTAATAAAATTTGCGAAGCTGGTGGAGTTGCGGTCGCCAGCGATGTACTCCTGGATAGTCGAGACAACTGCCGCAGCCTGGTAGAAATGACGCTCTTAAAGTTTGATCGCCTCGATATCTTGATCCACAATGCTGGCTGGGTTGCTTATCAGTCAATCCAAGACCTGACACCTGATTTTCTACAACGCGCCATCAACATCAACATAGAAGCGCCAACGTGGTTAGCTCAAGCCGCCTTTCCAACAATGAAGCAACAACACTATGGACGGATTGTGCTGACGACTTCAGATAGAGCGATTTATCAGCAATATGCCCTCAGCGGTCTTGCAGCTTACGTGATCGGAAAAATGGCACAGATAGGTCTGATGAATGTGCTGGCGGTTGAAGGCAAAGAGCATGGAATTCTCGTTAATGCGATTTCGCCGGTAGCCAAAACGCGGATGTGGAACGTACAAGATGAGCCTCTTGATTTGCGACCCGATCAAGTAGCCCCTGGAGTGTTATATCTCGCTTCTGGTGAATGCCGAGAGTCTGGATTTATATTAAGGGCAAGCAAC
>NZ_AJLJ01000421.1 GCF_000317245.1 Fischerella muscicola SAG 1427-1 = PCC 73103 | reverse complement strand
TGGGGCAAGCAATGGTCAATTCACGGCCGTGCGCTGGATCGAGCGAGACAACGTGGACTATCCATTAAACCTTGCCGCTGTTGAAAGTTCTACTGCGGAGGATTTGGCTACTCGTTGGCAGGAGATTGCTACTTTTGTTGCGTTTTAAGGACTGGGCTTGTACTTCGAGATGGTTGCAGGGAAACAAACGAAACAGGATCAAAAGGTAGTACTCAACCACATAAGTTTTGACAGGTTGCGAGGGGTTAGATCCCCGACTTTTTTAAAAAGTCGGGGATCTGGCCAACCTATCAAAATCAATGTGGTGGACTAGTAGTTCTCGAAGCTCAAGTAAAAGCAGATGCATTGTGTTGGTTACAATGACTGGAAGGAAAAGGTGCGCCTTTGGAACGCTAGTTAAATTTATACTTTAGTCATCAGTAGTTATCTCGGCGCGAAATAACAATTCGGGTGCAGCGGATTGACCGTATCCAGTTACACCTTTGAGCCATTATGTCGTTCACAACGCTCAGAACATAAGCCAGATAAAGCTTTTACTTTGTTTATGTTTTTCACAACGATACCTTGAATTTCTCGCTTTTGACTCAGCCTGTATCTGTTCAAAGGGCAGCAGAGCATCACCTAATACTGTACAGATTAGTTTGTCGCTATCTGGTAAAGTACCCTGCACGAACCTTTCACTAGTGACTCAATTTGATTACGTTGTTAAACAAGTCGTGCTTATCTTTAAACAGCGATGCCCTAAGTGGGTATTGAGCATCATTGTTGTTGTTGTTTTACTGAAATCTTTAGAACGAGATAAGGGCTATTTCGTTGACTACATGGCTCAAAATGCTAATTTGGTGTTGCGATCGCAAAATCCATAATTCCTACAAATGGCCTTCGTGTGAGCAACCACCGCCTGGAGTGGAGTAGCGCCAAGTAGAGCGATCACATTTATTCACATATCTGCAAAATCCCAAAAAAGGGCAAGGGTCCGCAGGTCCAACGAACTAGCTCACCAGCCGCACACGCGAGCCACGAGAAGCCCAACCAAGCTGCACCTCACCAACCGGAACCACATTGAGCCGCTACCAATTCGCCCTGAAGAATTGAAGAAAGATAAAGAAATTTGGCAGCCCAAATGGCAATGCTTTTGCTGCCAAGACACAGGGAAAGTGCGTACGCACTTAGTACGTCTATAGCAATCCTAAATGATTTATGAGAAAACACCATATTCATAAAGCTTAGGAAAGTCAAATATTTGACAATCTACTGATAACTCAAATAAACTCTTGACGACAGAGAAATCTTGACAGAAAAAATAAAACTCTCGAATTAATCTTTTGGCTTGCAACCAAATGTCTTCTACAGGGTTTTGTTGTGGTGCATTGGGAGCAAATCTCTCACAAGTGATGAGCCATTGTTCTGGTTGCATCTCACCGTTTAAGGATTCTAAATAATCTTTGATGGGTTGGGAACGATGGTAAGAAGCACCATCCCAGATTATTAATAGTTTTGCTCCCGGATTTTGTGAACGAAGATATTCTAAAAACTGAATTGTATTTTCTGAATTACCTTTTGTAGCCTGGTAAAGAAGAAATTTTTTAGTTTTGTAGTCTAATGCTCCATAATATGTTTGTTTCTCACGGGCATTCACTACTGGAATGGTCACACGCTCACTACTTTTACCCCAAACATATCCACAGATATCTCCCCACAGTAGATGGCATTCATCCACCATGAATACTACTAATTCTCCCATTGTAATTTCGGCTTTTCGCGCTGCCAACAATGCACAAATTTCTTTTTTTTTACCTCTACTAATTCTGCATCTCGTTTTGGATTGTTTGCTTGCGCTTTTTTCCATCTGATACGCGCTGCTTCAAACAATTCGTAGTAGCTTTGCTTGGAGGCGAATGTCACTCCATAAACAGTAGCAATGTGGTATTCTAATTCATTTAATGTCCAGGTATCTTTGGTATTTAACCATTCCATTACCTCTGCTGTTTGAACTGCATTCAGCATTCCCACAGAGCCTTGATATCCTAGCTTTAAACCATCCACTCCTTTTTGAAAAAAAGCTTTTTTCCATTTACTGATGAAGCCACTGGAAACACCTAGTATCGGCATAATTTCTTGATGCTTGTAACCACACAACAGCATTTTCACTGCTGTAGCTCGCTGGATTTCACGCTTATCTTTACTATTTTTGATAAAATTATCTAGCAATTGCATCCACATAGCTACTTGTGCCGTTTAGTTACAAACATTACTTCTACCCTATTTACGTATTTTCTCACAACTGATTCAGGATTGCTATAGTAATACCCAATAGACTTGTCCGAAATATTAACTTAGGAAAAGAAAAATGGTAAAACGTTAAATTGAGAGTCTACCATTTTTTGATATTAGTCATGGTTTTTGATTATATCCAGAAATATCCCCACCGGACAAAACAAATTTTAGGGATTAGTTACGAACAGTTGCAATCACTGTTGAATTGCGCGATAAAGCGTCACCAAGAAATTAAAACAAAACTCCAAAGCCGAAAAATAAGAATTAATGCGGCTGGTGGTGGACGCAAAGAATTGTTATCAACCGAAGAACAAGTATGTTTATGCCTATTTTATCTAAGACAAATGCCAACCTTTCAAGTATTAGGAATGTTATTTGGGGTATCTAAGACAGAAGCCAACGATACTTTTCATTATTGGATACCAATTCTGCGAGATATT
>NZ_AJLJ01000420.1 GCF_000317245.1 Fischerella muscicola SAG 1427-1 = PCC 73103 | reverse complement strand
GTAGGCGCTTAAGTAAGGATTATGAGCATCTACCTGAAACTTCAGAAACTTTTATCTATGTTGCAATGATTCGCATAATGGTCAGGCGATTAGCATAATTTTTAACTCGCTTTGACTTTTAAAACATCCTCTAAGAAGCTGATAGCTTCCTTTATTCCTCTGCTACTTCAAAATATAAGAAATATGATTAACAACAATAATAATATTTATCAAGAAATAAAAGATTTAGAAAAGAACTCTAGACTTATTAAAACTGCACATTTCCTTGCTGTTCAACGAAAGCAGAAGACACATAGAATTTTAGGTTTGTCAGCCATAATAATAAACATTATAATCTTTTCTCCTTTTCTTGATTTAGTTATACCTAAATATTCTGCAATCGCTATAAAATTTTTAGCTATTATTTCAGCGTCTTTAGCTGGAGTTCAAACACTTTTTAATTATCAAAAAGATATAGAATCGCATTTAAGTGCTGGAGATAAATATACAAATATCTACCATAGAGTTGGAGTGCTTTTAGCTAAGTATACAGATAGCTTAATTCAACAAGATGATTTGATTAAAGAATTTGAAGCTTTGTTTCAGGATTATCTTGACGCAAATACTCAGTATAAAGCATGTATTCCGTCCAATAATGACTATGAAAAAGCGCAGGAATCAATTCAAAAGCGCAGTCAGCGCAACACTTTACTTAAAGAGCAATCACAACTTAGTACATAAAAACTTCTCTGTTAGCAGCTAATTCATTCCTTAATACCAATATTTTGGTAGAAGACCTAAACTCAATTACCAAAAAACTACTAGGTTTTTATGAACCATTGCAATAATACGAATCGTTAAATGTAGCGACCTGCAATACTAATCGCTCAAACCTGCAATCAAAACATTTTCAAACCAGGATTAAATGCAACTATAATTGTGTCTCAGCCAGGATTAAATGCAACTGAAATTATAGTTGCAAATAATCCTGGTTGAAAACAGCGATGATTGCAGGTTGGGGGATTTATGATTGCAGGTCACTACACTTACGCTCAAATAGAGTGACATCGCCTAACTTTTTTTCTAAATCTATGATTTGCTTGCTGAGATTAAGCTAATCCATGTGCAATTGTTCCGCCACCTCACTAATGCTACAGTTTTCTCTCTCAGCCACAGCAATAAAGTAGCGTAAATCTTGTAATTCAACATTATGTCTGCCTTGAAGTGCCATTGAGGATTAACTTCTAGATAATATATAATTTTTTATATAATATTATGCCCAATATATACTAGCGGGTAATTTAACTTTCCTTTAAGCTGAAGTCAACACCTTAAAGGAGAAGAATTTATGTCTGATTCACCAATAAAAAACGTTGCTATTGTTGGTGGAACTCATGGAAACGAGCTGACAGGAATTTTTCTAGTCAAGAAGTACAAACAAAACTCTCATTTAATTAGGCGCGACAGCTTTGAAAGCTTAACTTTATTAGCAAACCCTCAAGCGATTGCGGCAGGACTACGGTATATAGATACTGACCTTAATCGCTGCTTTAAACCTCAAGATTTACAAAATCCAAAGCTGATTAATCATGAGCAGTTACTTGCTAGACAAATCGCTTTTACTATTGAGCAGTCAAAGATTGATTTAATTATTGATTTGCATAGCACAACCTCGAACATGGGTCTGACAGTAATTTTGCACAATCATCATCCTTATTTGTTAAATTTGGCTGCTTATTTAACTAAGATAAATCCTTTAGTTAAAGTTTTGCAATACCCACTGGATCAAGACCATCCTTACTTAAGAAATCTTTGTAAATTGGGTTTTGCTATCGAAGTAGGTGCAGTTGCTCAAGGAGTTTTACAAGCTGATATTTTTGAGCAAACTGAAGCCTTGATTATCAATATTTTAGATTACTTGGAGCAATCTAATCAGGGAAAAATCGCATCTGTTGATAATAACCTTACCATTTACCGTCAAATGGGAAATATTGATTACCCTAGAAATGAATCTGGTGAACTGCAAGGAATGATTCATCCACAACTTCAGTTTCAAGATTATCAACCACTTGCTCCTGGTGAACCAATGTTTTTGACTTTTGACGGACAGACTATTACTTACGAAGGTGAATCTACTGTTTATCCAGTTTTTATTAATGAAGCTGCTTATTATGAAAAGAAGATTGCTTTCTATTTAACCCAAAAGCATCAAATCACAATCTAGATGTAGCGACCTGCAATTATAAATCCCTCGACCTGCAATCATCTTTGTTTTCAGCCAGGATTATCTGCAACTGAGCCAGGATTAAGGTTCTTGGCAACTTTTGGTGATCTTGGTTGGGGTAAGGCAGACGGCAGAAGGAAGAGGAAGGAAAAATTTCCACAATTAAAGCAGTGCAAGGATTATAGAACATCTGCATCACAAGAAAGCCGTAAGCGATCGCCCCTTGAAGTCACAAATCCCACGCCCGGATAAGAAAACGTTTTAAAACCTTTTACCATCTGCCTCCTGCCTTCTGCCTTAAAGTGTGTAACCTTTCATCATCACCAAAATCTGACAAGAACCAGGATTAAATGCAACCAACCTGCAATCATCGGTTTGAGCCAGGATTAATTGCAAATAAACTCAACACTTTACTAGGACTGAGTTTTCAGCATTGACAAGGGTTTATCAAAAAACTCATTTCAGAATTTGATAAATTAACTTTGAATTATTTACCGAGTTTTCTTACTACAAAACCAACGGTTTAATATTCTCTAAGGCTTATCAGTGAAGGGGTAAATAAAACCTCCGTTTTTTTACTTGGCGTTGCATAATTGAAGTATGAATTAGAGCGATCGCTATGCAGTGTCCAAGGTGTGCATCAACTCATATTCGCAAGAATGGAAAAAAGGGAGTAAACAAAATCACATATGTGTTGATTGTGGTCGTCAGTTTATAGATTCTTATGAACATCAAGGCTACTCAGAAGAATTGAAAAAAGAATATTTAGAGATGTACCTCAATGGTTCAGGATTTCGTGCAATTGAGCGAGTCCAAAAAATGAAGCTTCTACCCCAAAGTATTATCAATTCTTTGGGGTAGATTTAAGTAAAAAATGACCCTGACATTGCAAGTATCTTCCACTGGCGATTGCCTTGGAACATCAAAAGCGTGAAACCCATGCGGGATAGGACTTTAGAAGAAAAAATCTCTTCTAAACACTAGCAGGTTTGTAAACTATACGGTTTAGTTTGTCCCCTGTGTCAGCGATGCTATATCTACCCCGTGTTGGGTGGCATCACCATACCCTAACTTACTGTAAGTCCCTTGCTTTGGGTAAGCAGCGCAAACAAGATAAAGCCTAATGGCGCAAGGATTGACATGGAGATGAGTGCAAAGTGGTATTGAATGTGATGCCTAAGAAACTAAATAGCCCCACACTGCCTTGCTCTCTGTAATACTCGCGGCGGAATATACCGATTAGGGTCTCTAAGGCTCATTTCCAAGTAGCCGCTAATATATGCATTGTTACATTTTTGCAAGGCTCTCCTCAACTTGGGAGTAACTTTTACGATGCGGCGTTGTATGAAAATGCTGTGTGGTGTGCTACTTTCATTCCTTTGTTGCATTTGCTGCTCTATCGACCATGCCGATGTATTTATTGGAGGAGGGAGCTGTGGTTGTGTAATGAAGATATCAGACTGTGCCTGCACCTTATTGCTTAGACTTGTTAATGTTACTAAAGATGTAAGAATAATCCAAACAGGCTTGAGCTTATTCATGGTTGATTTCTCACTAAAACACTATGCAGTGAGTAATTGCTTTAGAGACTACCTAAAACACAAATCCTCACAAAAGACTTAGTAATTCTTTATTAACTACCTTATTTTTGCCAAATATGCTCGTATTTGAGACAATTTGAAAAATGTTTGCGTATCCGTAAACAAACGATCTCCCCATCCTTTCTCTCGAAGATACTGCAAATCAGCAATGTTTCTATTCCATTGAATTTTTTGTGCTATCCGCAGGCTTTCTTGCCTATCGCCTTGAGCGTATAGAGCCACTGCTAACTTCAGTAGAGTTAAAGCTAGCCGTTCGGAATCTACCTGCTGTAGCCCATTATCTGTTACCTTGTCAGATGCTTTATCCCAGTCGGATAAAGCTCCGTCAACATCACCTAATTCATAACGGACTATTCCGCGAACATTAAACGCCTGCACTTCGGCAATCATAGTCTTCAGGCTTGACGAACTATCAGAATTTAATGCGGTATTTAGGGCATAATCCGCATCCTTCAACGCTCTGTCTCTATCTCCTAAGGCTAATTGAGAAATCGCTCGCAAACTGTAGGCTGGAAGCACCTTAGGGTCGAGGCGAATGGCCTGGTTGGCATCTTCAAGCGCTCCCTGGTAATCTTTTAAAGCAAAACGGAAAGATGCTCGATTATTGTAGGCTACAGCAAACTTGCGATCGCGGCGAATGCCCTCGTTGGCATCTTCAAGTGCTCCCTGATAATCTCGTAAAGCAGAAAGGACAGATGCTCGATGAAGGTACGGTGAACCAGACTTAGGATCAAGGCGAATAGCTCGATTAGCATCCTCAAGCGCTCTTTGATAATCTTTTAGCCCAAAGTAGGCAAGACTACGCGTTAAATAACCTATCCCGTTAGGATCAAGGCGAATAGCCCGATTAGCATCCTCAAGCGCTCTTTGATAATCATTCAAATTATAGTAGGCAACAGAACGAATAGCATAAGTTGAAGGGCTGTCTGAATTGAGTCGAATAGCTTGATTGGCATCTTTAATAACATATGGATAGTTTTCCAAATTAAGGTAAGAGAGGCTACGATATAGATAGGCAATATACGCATCAGATGAGTTAGGATCAAGGTTAATAGCTTCAGACAAAGTTGTTAAAGCTTTTTGGTAATCTCCTTGTGCATAAAAACGTTTTCCTTTCTCGCTAAGATTATTAATCTGAATTGTGAGTTGATTACGATGTCTAGGAGCTACGGTATTGGAACGAGGCACCTGTCTTTGGGGATTCTTGTAATATGGTTGACACCTGGGATCGTTTCCCATGTTATTTTCGCTGCAAACTTGGCGTTGGATCTCAAGAGCTGGTGTAGTGATCACAGGAGGTAACTGCGGTTGTGTAACGAAGGGAATAGACTGTGCCTGTACGTTATTGCTTAAACTTGTTAACGGTATTAAAGATGTAAAAATAATCCAAACAGGTTTGAGCTTATTCATGGTTGATTCCTTGCTAAGAGACTATGCAATTGCCTTATATCGGGTAGCCACCGAGATACGTGCAAAAAGAGACACGTTGTAAATATTTGTAAAGCTAATCGTCAAAAACCTTGATTTACCGTTGTTTCAGCCTCAACCTAAACTTAGCTATTGATGAAGATTGGAAACATGGAAGATTCTCCTTTAAGATGTTGACTTCAGCTTAAAGGAAAATTAAATTCACCGATACCATATATTTAAGATAATAATATATAATATATCATATATTATCTAGAAGTGAATGCTCAATGGTATTTCAACGCAGACATAACTTTGAATTAAAAGATTTACGCTACTTTATCGCTGTGGCTGAGAAAGAAAACTGTAGCATTAGCGAGGTGGCGGAAGAATTACACATGGCCCAGTCTAATCTCAGCCAGCAAATTAAAGATTTAGAAAAAAAGTTAGGTGATGTCACTCTATTTGAGCGTAAGAAACGTCCACTACGGCTAACGGAAGCAGGACTTGAGTTTCTCAAACAAGCCCGTTTAATCTTGGCTCAAGTTGACCGTGCTGTTGAGACAGCGACACTCGCTCATCAGGGTCAGATTGGACGACTAACAGTTGGATTCAATAGCTCAGTTTCTAATAGCGTTCTCCCCGATATTTTGATAGCATTTCAGACTCGCTTTCCTTTAGTCAAACTTGTTTTACAAGAACGCACTGCTTACAGTTTAATTAAGGGACTGGAAACGCAACAGATTGATGTTGCTTTGATGCACTGGTCAGCTTTGAATTACCAAGACATCGGGTTATGTGTTGAGCCTATTAAAGAAGAGTCTTTAGTTCTGGTTCTACCATCAAGCCATCCTCTGGCTGCTCAGACAGAAATTTCCTTACAATCTCTGTCCAATGAATCTTTTATCCTACCACCCTCCCATTTGCCCTATAGTTTGTACCAGCAAATTGTCACTTTGTGTCAGCAAATCGGTTTTATTCCCAAGGTGACACAAGAAGCTACTTTGATGCTGACAATCCTGAGCTTAGTTGCTGGAGGGCTTGGAATCAGCTTACTACCTACTAATGTCCAAACTATAGAACGTCAGGGAGTTGTTTATCGAGCGATTAAAGAACAGACACCAATGCTCAAGATTGTGGCTGCTTGGCGCTCTGATAATTCGTCTGCTGTCTTACGCGAATTTTTAGCAGCCTGTCGCTTAATTCAATATAGAAATTAAGAATATATCTGCAATAATTCTCTCCTTGAAGCGATTGCCGTAGTTAAGTGCGACCGCGCAAGAACAGTGCGCGGCATTGGCTCTCAAAAGCATTGATAAAGCTGGCTTGTGCCAACTAAAGTAAGAAATTCCCGTCTCGAATTTCTTACTTTGGCTTTGAGGCGAGGATTGTGACCATCTCCTTGCAGCCTGGTACGATCACTAAAAACCCCGATTTTTCTAGTTAAGTCAACTCAATTCCGTTTTTCTAGAAAAATAAACCGAATTTTGGGAATTAGTGAATTGGTGTTCTAGGGTAA
>NZ_AJLJ01000419.1 GCF_000317245.1 Fischerella muscicola SAG 1427-1 = PCC 73103 | reverse complement strand
TAGGGTAAATCATTTGTCTTCGAGAGCAGAAATTCAAGAATATCAATATTCCGGTACTCGCATGTCTGCACCACACTTAGCATCACCAAATAGTCTTTAAGGGATTTTTCAGTGAATCGTCCATCAGCAAACCTCCTATATCTGGCGAAGCTCTTAATCGCATTTTCTGCATTGTTGTTGTTCCAGGGAACGCCATCATAATCTAGAAATGTAAACAGCCTATCACTATACTTTTCAATTCGCTTCTGGTATTTCTTTGAAATATCGGATGAGAAAACTCTAGTCGTAGCGTATTCAACAAACTTGCTCACTGAATGTTTATACTTATTTAAGTGTCTTTGCTTCAATCCATACCTGTCAACCGTTTGGACAATATCACGCAGCAGGTTAGCAAACTGCTGGCTTAAATCCTTAAACTCTTCGTTAAACGGGTTATTCAACAAGTCCTCATTCATGTCTCGAATTAAGTGAATGAGACATTTCTGCTGAGGGCAGCTAAGAGAGTCGTAACCGGAGAAGAAGTCTGAAATTAAGACCCCTTGAAAATCGCTGAGTAAATCTTTTAAGAACTGTGCTTCTCGCGATTCCCGGTACATGAAATAGACGCTATCCATGCTCGCAAAAACCCATACATAACCCTTGCCTCCTATCAGATGAACTTCTGTCTCGTCAATATGAAGAATTGGTTTTTGAAGAATACTTGCTAGAATCTTTTCAGCTAATGGAGCTAGGTCTTCAGTAACATATGCTTTAAAGCGGTAAATGGATGGTTGTGGAATATCGAGATTAAAAACGTCGGACAAAACCCGAAGTACTCTGAGTACATTTTGTCCACCAATCATGTTGTTATATACACACCAAGACATTAATCCATGACCATATTTCGTTCTACCGTCTGGAATACCATCTGGTACAAAGGTCTTTTTGCACTTTGCACATTGGTATTGCCATGATAAGTAGTTAAGCAAAATAAATTGTATATTGTTACAATAATTAAACAAGTGAAATTGTAAATAACATTAAACAGAATAAAAATGCGATTTATTAGAGATTTGAATGTAGATACAGCCAAATTACTAAAGAGAATATATAAACACAGTGTGCATCC
>NZ_AJLJ01000418.1 GCF_000317245.1 Fischerella muscicola SAG 1427-1 = PCC 73103 | reverse complement strand
ACAATTGAATCTTAGAGAAATTCTCTGGCGATTTATGAAATATGAATGGATAGAAATAGATGCATACTCTAGTTGGCATAATTTAGTTGCCTATGTCGAAAAAGTAATTCGAGAATTTGGCAAAGAATATACAATTAATTTTGCGTAAGTACTTAAAAACTCAGTGACCCACTTTTCAACTCCACCCTTGAAAAATCGCAGATCGATAACCTGTCTTTGAATTTCATGTTGTTGTGTAATTTTCTTACTTTTGCAAAACTGACAAGTATTGGCACTTATTTCAATGAGCTTGTTCGGTTTTATCTTGTGATGTTTAAGTGTCTTTGCTCTCCGATTAATCTGTTTGCAATCTCTGTTTGTACGTACAAAGACTTTTTCCCGTTGATAATCAAAATAGGCACACTTATTGACGAAATTAAATTCGGGAAAGACGAATTCAATTTTGCCAAACTTATGTGTTTGTCCAGTTGGTGATTGCATTTTGGTTGTATGAACAATCTTTGTTCCAG
>NZ_AJLJ01000417.1 GCF_000317245.1 Fischerella muscicola SAG 1427-1 = PCC 73103 | reverse complement strand
CCCCCAGCAATTCTCATTTTGAAAAAAATAGAGTATTAACCCCGATTTTAGAACTGGAGTTTAGTGGGTCATGAACTTATAGTTCAGCACAACGGATGAAAATTTATTTTCAGAGTAGACTAAGCAATGGAAAATGACCCAGCAGGGCTGAGTTAATCAGAGACTTAGCAAAAGTATGAAGAATCTTGGGTATTAAACAGCAACAGATGGTTCTTTAGGTGGTCGTGCTACTGTTTTTTTAACAATAGGACATCGGTTTTTACGGTGACGCTTCTTTCCTTGTTGCCAACCGGGAGACTTTCCACGAGGTTTGGGTGCAGAGGTGGGAGTACCAATGGACGCAAAAACTCCACCTATAGCTTGAGCAACTCTTCCAGGGGTTAATTTATCAACAGACTTCTGCCAAGGTAAAGGATTGTCAGTAACAATATCGCGGGCTAACCACAATTCCCAAGTTATCAGAGGCATGAGGTCACTCCACCTTTCACTTTGCTTAGGAGTACCAAAGTTTGGTACAGTCCAATGTAAACGTTGCTTTAACAAGCGATACCAGTGGTCAATGGTAAAGCGACGCAAGTAAAGACACCAAACTTCTTCTAGGGGTGGCATTTCTTCTCCTACCCAAGCCAACCACAAAGGTTTGGACACTCTCATGTTACCTTGCGCGTCCAGACGTTCAACCCGCAGGAGTAGCATTGGTCGTGTAGCAGCCTGACGGAAGTGTAAATCTTTCCACAAGCTCACACGCACACGTCCTAATTTTGGGTCATTTATTTCTAATACAGATGTTGCTTCATTCCATGTTGTTGGCTCATTCAGTTTAAATTTATCACCATGCTTTTTGGGTCGCCCCTTTCCAGAATAAGCTTCTGGTTCCCCCCATAAACATAAATTTGAACGTAACCTAACTAAAATATCTGCGGGAATATTGGCAGTTTTTAAGACAAAAGGCGCACAACCGTATTCACTATCCCAAAGGGAAATCGGTCTGACTCTTAAATATTTACATACCTGTTTTAATTGCCAAATTGCTTTGCTAATTGGACTTTCGGCACTTGTAATTCTTTCATGTCTTAAGGGTAATGCCCAACTACCCTCATTTTCTGGTATCCAGGCAATTGTGCTATACCCCTGTCCTACGGTTATTGGTTTATTTCCCGCTATGGATGTGCCACTATGTTCATAGGTTCTTTCTTTGAGTTTAACTGCATCTGGACGTGACCAGTTAGTGTGGTCGCCTGCCAATAGAGGTCGTTTCTCCGTTGGTATCTGTTTGATATATAGCTGCATCAATTTCTGTCGCTGTGGTCTGCTATCTTGTAGTGCCTCATAGATACTTGGCCACTTGCGTCTAAATACTGGTGATAAGGACAACTCTGCTAGGCAATAAATATTTTTGGTCAGCAATATCGCATCTGTCAATTCAAAGGTAGCATCTTTTGCTCTACCTAGATATTCATAGGCGGCTTGACGGAATTGTTCTAATCTGGCACGTTTCATATTGGCGAATGAGAGTTAGTAGTATTTCTCTCAGGTTCTGCCAAAAGGGGGTCTGTATTCAATCAGACTCCCTTTTTTTCTTGAACATCACCGATTTAGTCTAAACTCCAGAACGACGAGTTTTAATCGCGATTAGTAGTGCTTGTCCTTATAAAGAGAGTTTTGCAACGGTTTACAAGTGTTTATCTCAAATACCAAATCAATTGTTAATAATGACCTAATTTAATTCACAAGTAATAGCTGAATCTGATTTTTAATAACTAATTTTTTGGGTTATTTTCCTTGATTTAACCCATCAATTTTCATGTGAATTTTGATTATTAAAAGTTTTTTGTATCAGTATTAAGCAATTGTTATGTATTTTATATATCTTTAAATATTTCGGTTTTTACTTTGAGTTCCCTAAGCTCTGGAGTATTTTAATAATGTATTAATTAAATTATCCTAAATTTGGCTAACCTAAGCGTTTTTTTCTGACTTGTGAGAAATCCGGGTA
>NZ_AJLJ01000416.1 GCF_000317245.1 Fischerella muscicola SAG 1427-1 = PCC 73103 | reverse complement strand
TCTTAATGCTTATGGTGTAGTAGATGGGATTACTTATCCATTAATTTTTCAAATTTTGAAACCGAAAAATCGACTGCAATCAGGAGATAAATATAAAACGAAACCACAAATAGCGGTGGAAATAATTCAACAGATACAACAGATGGGTTTTAAAATCAAGTTGGTATTGGTAGATAGCCATTAAGTCGAGAGTGGAGATGTTATCAGAATATTAGAAAAATTAAACCTAGAATTTATCGTGGCAATTCGTTCTAATCATGGTGTGTTGATGCCAGCCGGAAGCCGGAAGCGTTATAACTCCTGGAAAGCTTATGAGCAAAAGCTTTCATATCGTCAAACACAAACTCGCTACAAGAGAGAAATCATCTTTGGTCAACGTCGTCGCTTGAGATATTACCAAATCAGTAAAAGTAATGTTCCTGACCCTACAGCAGATGAAAGCTGGTACGTTATGACTAATTTATCTGTTGATATTCAACTTAATGTTGCTCAACTTTATAGTTTGAGAAACTGGATTGAATATGGCTTTAAACAAGTCAACAATGAACTTGGCTGGGCTGATTTTCGCCTCACAGACTATGAAAGCATTGAGCGCTGGTGGGAGATAATTTTTAGTGCTTACTTGCTCGTTAGCATTCAGGCGACTTATTTCCAATTAGAAGCTGAGAAACTGGCATCTGAAAATCTTCCCAATTGTAGCCCTGATTCCTCTTCATTCATCAATGCATCAACTACTGAATTTAGCCAACATCGGGAGTGGGAAACGGGCATGACATGGAAAAGTTCCTTGAATAACTTGAGACTAATTGTTCAGCCTTATATCTTTTACCATTTGCTGTTACCTTCGTTAGATGTATTCAACATTCCTGGGATGAGACGCTGTTTCCTTAAGTTAATTGAATTGATGAATGGTTTTCGAGCTTCTCCGATTTCTTTCTCTATTGCTAGTTAATCGTCTCTCTATTTTCTTTCCTTAAAGTAACAAAAGAGGGATTAGCCCTTTCCAATTAATAAAATGTGCCGCCCTCGCGTTCCCACGTGGTGGGAACGCTCACCAGTCCTTGGGTGAACCCAAAATATATTTGATAGGGCGGCACATTTTATTTTCACCGAGATCCCTTATAGGTCGATTTATTAGGGTTACTTGGAAAGTGCGATCGCGTTACAAAATCTATTGGTAAAGAAGTGCGAGCGCATGAATCTGACTAATGCTATTTAAAACTCAATACTTAGGATTCTAGCTAGATTTTGAACTGCTGAAAGTGATAGAAAGGCAAGTTTAGAATTACTACGGGATTTGTAGGATAATTTACAACTAGCAAATATATTGGCCGAAAAATATGAGTTCAATAGGAATAAAAGCTTCTATCGTTCCAGTCTCAGTTATTTTGGGTAGCCTGAGTTTCCTATGCATTCAGGTTCGTCAGGCAGATGCAGAACTGCTTATAGGAAATAGTGAGAGCAATAATATTATTATTTTTGACGAACAGACTGGAAGCTTTAAGGGTAACTTTACAACACCTAGTAGCGGTGGGCTACGCGCTCCAGATGACTTAAGCTTCGGTCCGGATGGTAATCTCTACGTTAGCAGTGGCGGTAACTCTAGTCTCAACCTTTTTGATCCCTCCTATCCGACTGATTCTGCGGTTCTGCGCTATAACGGTCAAGGGAAATTCTTAGGTGTAGCAGCATCTGGCAATGGATTAACACGTCCCTATGGCACTGCATTTGGCCCGGATGGCAGCCTTTACGTTAGTAGTTTTCGTACTAACCAAATCTTACGATTCAACCCTAAAACAGGGAAATTCTTGGGTGTTTTTGCCTCAGATAACAATAGTGGTCTAGGTACACCAAACGGGTTGAATGGCCCTAATGGTCTGTTATTTGGTTCGGACTGTAGCCTCTATGTAACTACAGAAGGTACGGTCAATGATGGTTCTGGCAATCTCGTTTTTAAATACGAAAGTCAGGTATTACGCTACAGCCCAGAACAAGTAGCTGGCAAAGAACCAACCACAATCCCTAGTGTTTTCATTTCCCAACCGCCACCACTACCAGAAAGTTTAGGATTTGTCAGTTTTCTGGGATTAGTCGAGGCACCCAACAATGACATCTTAGTTAGTGACTTTGCAGGTGGTATCAGACGTTATAATTCTTCGGGCGTATTGCTTAGTACATTATCGACCAATTATACAGGTACTATTCCTAGTAACAATTTTATTGGCAGCTTAACTTTCGGGTCTGGCAATTCTAGCAATAACCTCTACACAGTTGGATTTGACTTTAGCAATGACAACATTGGTTCAATCTTAAGTTATCAAGACGCTCAAGGAAGCTCTAGCAACTTTAGTGGTACTCAAATTACTAGTAATAGCTTAGTACGTCCGATTGGTATTACTGCCATACCAGTGCCAGGGGAAGAAAATTCCAATTCTAAATTCCGTCGAAGTTGCTCCCACCAAAAACAATTGGGACAGGAATAACTGGTGACAGATGGAGAGAGAAAATCTCCTGTTGAGTCTTTGCTGCCGTGAGAAAAAGCCCTGGCTTGCGGTGCGGGGGGTTTTTATACAAATTAACCTAGTTTCAACGCCATCAAACCCCCGCACCGCACGCAAGCGGGCAGTTTTGTCCAGGGGGCGCGCAACGGGCTTAGGGGTTGAGCAATTCCGAAGTTGGTCAGGCTTATATTTATTCGACTCATTCAAAATCCTTTGTGGAGGGGGCAACGCCCGGTAGGGCGAAGACACGCCTGACCAACTTATTCTTGCGCGGATGCTTAAATGAATACTGTTATACTTGCAGCAAATTTATAGATATTGCTTCAGTGTTTATACTATTTTAATTCACATTATTGAGTAGAGAACAATGGTAAAACTGTCACATCTTCCGAGTATTTTAGTGGGGATGCGCTTCGCTCTAGCTCCTTTACTAATTTTCGATGCTTTAGACCATAAAAGCAGTTTTTGGTTCATCATCGGTTACGTTATTGCCGTACTTTCAGACATTTTTGATGGTATCATTGCCCGTCGCTTAAAGGTTAGTACAGCCCAACTTCGTCAAGCAGATAGCTGGGCTGATATTTGTTTGTATGTGTGTGTGGCGATTAGCACTTGGTTGGTATATCCCCAAGTAATCACCAATTTTCAAGTACCGCTATTATCCGCGCTCGCAATTCAATTAACGTTGTTTGCCATTAGCCTGATTAAATTTAAAAAGTTTCCTAGCTTCCACACATACACTGCCAAAATCTGGGGATTGACGCTTCTAGCTGCTACAGTCGGTTTATTTGGTTTTGGTTATGCAAACACCCTTTGGTTAGCAATTGTGCTTTGTTGGCTCAATAGTTTAGAAGAAATTGCCATGACGCTGTTGTTACCAACTTGGCAATGTGATATTTTGAGTCTGTTTCACGCAGTGGAGTTACGTAAAGTATTAATGCAATCATCAGCCAGTCAAAACGGAGCGTAACTCTGTGAGATTAAAGCATTTACTCCGCAAAAACTTAAATATCTTACTACTGCTGAGTGCAATCTTACTATTTTTCGCAACTCCCTTACGGAATTTTCTCAATCAAGATGTTCTTTCATTCTGGTTACAAAGATTAGGTGTTTGGGCTGTTCCCATATTTATCTCCACCTACATATTAGTAACAGTCTTAGGTTTACCAATAACAATTCATACATTAACCGGAGGCGTGGTTTTTGGTTTGGAATGGGGAAGCCTTTGGTCTACATTAGCTGCAACATTGGGAGCAGTAGGAGCATTTTGTCTGACTCGATACCTATTTCGAGATTGGGCAGCAGCAAAATTCGGTCAACATAAACTGCTGCAAAAATGGCATCAAGCACTCGAACGTCATCCCTTCTCCTTAGTTCTATCTCTACGCTTTGCCCCGATTGCTCCGTTTAATATTATTAACTTTTTATTGGCACTAACCACAATCAACCTGAAGATTTATACTCTTGGAACCTTAATTGGAGTAATTCCAGGGACGATTGCATATACCTGGTTGGGTGCTTCCAGAAAAACCGCTTTGCAAGGAAGCGATGCGTCCTCGTTTATACTAGCGTCGGTTTTTTTGGTATTGTTATCGGTGTCACCGTTATTATTCAAGCGCTGGTGGAAGTAGTCAGCAATTTAATGGAAGTTTTTTTAGCTAATAGCGATTATCTTGAAAGTCTGTCGATACTGTTTGATCAATACCGTGTTTTCTATAATCATACCAATCCGCGTTCTAAAACGTAATTCTCAAATGTGGAAAATTCGTAAGTGAACGTAATCTTTCTGGCATATCCATTAATTCTCTAAGCCCTTGGCACAGGGTATCAATAACGTCATGCATTGAATCAAACACTCTGTTGTAGAAATGCTTTTCGCGTATCTCCTCCCAGATATGCTCGACTGGATTTAGCTCTGCACTACGAGGCGGTTGGGGAATTAAGCGAATATTATCGGGAATAATTAAATCACTCGATGTATGATATGAAGCTTGGTCTACCTGTATGATGACAAAATACGCCGCAAAAACTTGTGCCACATGCTCTAGAAATAAACTCATCATATCCGTATTCGCACAAGGTAAAACTAATGCTGCCATTTCTCCCAATGATGGAGCAACTGCAACATAAGCATAAGTATATTCTCTGACTATTTGTTGACCCACACAAGGACGTACTCCCGCAGGACTCCAAGCTCTCATTACTTGACCAATACGCCCAAATCTTCCTTGGTCGGCTGCCAACAAGAGTATGGGACGAGTATCGTCTGCTTCTCGGTTTTGCATCGCTTGTCCAACCAAATCAGGAAAGTTTTTTTAAAAGCCTCTTGTTGTTGTTGGTCGCCTTTAGGGTGATAGGGGCGAGGTGTTAATTTACGCCAACCATGACGCTCTAACAATCGGTAGATGGTACTAGAATCAACCTCAGTACCTACCAGTTGTTCAAATGCTTTATGAATCTGCGTAATTGTTGTGATACTGCCTGTCTGTGCGGCATCGAAAAATTGCTCTAAAAATCTGGCTTCCTCTTCTAAATTGAGATAGCTGTTGTGCCTACCTCCTCTTCCTGATGTTTCTATCGCTGCCACTCCCAAACGGTTATAGTCTGAAATTACTTGATGTACTGTTCTGACTATTGTACCCGTATGTAGAGCGATCGCACAATGAGTATCCAGTTTATAGTTCACTTTTAGTATTCGAGTTTTTTTACTAATAATGATTATCGTGTAGGAGATAAAAAAACTGATACGAGAGACGTTTGTATCAACCCTTCAGCTTGATTATCATTATTATTCAGCTACGATTTGAGGTTAGCGATCGCTCTGTTGTTGGGCGATCGCTTGTTCAATGAAATATTTGATTTTTACTCAGATATCTACTAAAACAAAAGTTTTGAACCATAACATGGGTATTTGAACCATATTTTGAATTGAAAGTTTAAGTTAGAAAATTTTTGTCAGGGATTTTTTGTGCAAGTTTTGTCCAATTATGTTTTTTTAACTCCCGTTCTAGTTATGATTCAGAATTTCAACTCTCACTCATGATTTGATTCAAAGTTTTAATTTGTGATTAGCACGAAAGCCTGAATTTTCGTTAACTTTGTTCTAATTTATGGATCAAAATTTTTCTCACATTATGATTCAAAGCATAATATTGTTGAACGAAATAGTAGCTTGCTAAAAGTTGAATAGAATAAAGCACCCCCAGTCGCAGCCATGCCAAATAAGGATAGACAGATACCCAGTAGTGTGGTGCTAGCAAATTTTTGGGTGGTTAAAATCGGAAGTAAAATTCCCAGAAATGGCAACAGCACAAAATTTAGTACCATACCGCTAACAGCTAGCGATCGCAATTGACGATGTTGAAAAATAAAGCGAATCCCTGCTATCGGATCGCTGCTTTCATGATGAAAAACCGGATGGCGCTGACGGGGAATCGCGATCGCAAACATCACAGGGCAGATCAAGAAACTCACCGCATCAACAAAAAATGTATTGACAGCACCAATCCAACTGATTAATCCTGCACCCACAACTGGCCCCAACAGATCCGCTCCATTTTCTAAACTACCGCGATATCCATTTACTTTCTCCAGAGGAATGCGGGCAAGCCTAGCAAATTTAGGCACAAGGGTTTGCCGCGCTGAAGTAGCTGTGGGATCAAATAACGCACCCACAAACACCGATAAGAAAATGACGAGTTGCGGCACTCTGTCGAACCAAAGAAACAGTAAAGGTAACGACAGAACCGAAAAGCAGCTGAATAAATCAGCCACTACACTAACTGGCCATGCACCAAATCGGTCAATTACTTTTCCGCCCACAAATGCTGCCAACACAATAGGGATAATATTTCCAGCCCCAGCAATGCCTGTTGCAATTGCTGAGTGGGTAAATTGCAGCACTAAAATCGGGATTCTACGGCTGCAATCTGATTCCCCACTTGAGAGAGAAATTCAGCGCAAATTAGACAAATAAGAGGAAGCGCTCGCATTGTGAGATTCATTAGCTTTATTTTTCTAAGCTTTGAGATGCGGTTACTATAAGGCAACAGATAAATTGTAGGAGCCTACGCTGTCAGCCCCTACACAGGTTTTTTGAATTGGTGGCGAGTACCTCTTATCCGCCAGTTTTATTTGGGTATCAATTTGACTCAAAAACGAGGGTTTGGCAGATTTAATTTAGCAGTATATTGGAAACGAAAATATCGAAAAAAGCAGGAAACGCAACCTTGGTATTTATTAACTAATATGGACTCAGTTGACTGCTCGGTGCGACTTCTAACTCAGTAGCTTGCTTACTGGTTATTGGTAACTCTCCTAGGATGCTTTTGAGTCGTTGGTATCCTGTGGTTGTTCCTGTAACTGTTTCGACAAAAAACCCCTACTTCTGGCATGACGTGCTTCTGTATTTGACTCCGCACTGCTTGTTCAATTCCTGCAAGGTTTGTTAGCCGCTCTGGTGACGTATCAACGCAATAGTATTTTAGCACCCGCGCAGGAATAAGTTGGTCAGGCTTGGCAGCGCCGGGTACGGCGCTGCCAAGCCTGACCAACTTCGGAATTGCTCAATCCCTTAGCGTAGAAGCCTTAGCGGCTTGCCGAAGTGAGTTCCGAGTAGCGATTGAGAATAGAGAATAAGTTACAGCGTCAGGAGTAATTTCAATTACTCTTGAAATGAGAACACAGTTTGCCAATCGTTTTTGATGCTGACAACCTGCCAGCCATTCGCTGCCGCTGCATTGAGCGACACATTATCTGGTTCCTGGTAGGCAAATTCCCGATAGCCATCATCGTGATTGATCAACAATTGAAACGAAAGCGGTTGCTGTTGCGAATAGGTCAGCATAGCGATATCACCACCTGATCGCTCATTGCCTACCGCGAAGATAGGACGTTCACCAATGTGTAAATCAATGCCGATCGGTTTGCCCTCCTTGTCATTAATCCGACTCAGTTCTGGTAATTTCCAGATGACATACTTACCGTCCTGTTCTATAAATTCTTCTTTACCCGTACTGCCAATTACCTGCTGCGGGGAAATGCCATAGAGGGAGTGGGAGATCTGCCGCACGAAATCAATACCGCCACCGGAACAGATCCAGGTTTGGAAGTTGTTAGCCTTCAGATAATCTAGTAACTCGCGCATCGGTTTGTACACAATTTGAGTTACGGGCACGTTGAATTTTGGATAGATAGCGGTGTCAAAAAATGATCGCACTTCAGTCTCAAACTGATCCTGGGTAATGTTGCTGTGGGTGATTGTTGCCAATTCTACGACCGCCGCTTCACCTGCCTGCCGAAAGTATTCCACATCTCCTGCCAGCACTGCTTTATAAGGCTGCTGCTCTTGCAAAGACGGATCGGCTGCTGCCATTGCTTTGATTTTCTTTAGAACAAACAAGCCTTGCACCAAAGGCTGCTCTGCCCATAGTGTACCGTCGTTATCAAAGGTAGCAATCCGGTCTTCCACGGGCACAAAATTGGGACTGTTGGCAGTGCTAACGCGGGTGACAAATTCCACGATCGCCTGTTTCGTTGCACCATCGTTCCAAGAAGGTAGTGGGTCAGATGCAGTCGTTTGAGCCGGAGTTGTGCCAGTCCACCCCGTCAGCCAAACGACGACAATTGTCATGAATGCAGTTAGCAACAGATAAATGCGTTTTTTCAAGAGACTATCCTTTGCAGACGGGCCATGTTGTTTCTATTGGTTTTTTAGGATTAGATGGGCGGTTGCCCCATTCAAAGAGAGCGATCACCCCCATTTCAAAAGAGCGATCGCCGAACCGACTAAACGTGCCTAGTCAAGAGCCAGGGCGGCTGCCGCCTGCTTCTCCAGGTCAAGGTACTGAGTTTGTTCAACAGTGACACCGACAAAGTCGATCGTCCCTCCTGTGAACTTGAACTCCCCAGACTGCTGGTATTCCTGGCTGACCGCATCCCCGCTATCTCGTCCAATGCAGAGTCCATCCCCCGACAGTGTGAAATTACCGGGCTGCGTTTTCATCGATCCTTGCGCTACCATTTGATCGTTGATGTAGAGTTTGGTCTTACCCAGAGATTCCTGGTATTGTCCCGCTCCCTCGCGGGTGAACTCCATGCCCAGCGTGTATCTGCCAGGGCTGAGTTCCTGCGGCGAAATAAACTGCTGTTCCGGTTTGATGCCGAGGAAGTTGTACACGTAGTACAGCTTACGGTTCTTAATGAACAGCGAGTGACCGCCAAAGCGCGATCCGTGGGCAAAAATGACACCCGAGCAGTTGGGGTCAGCAATCTCCACATTTGCCAGAATTTTGTACGAGCGACCGAGTGTATTGACAGCAACCCCTTCCGGCACGGGGGACGTACCTGGATAGTAGATGTAGTGGTCGCGGGGTGGTTCGTCGGAGGGCCGTTCAACAGTCAACAATTCCCTGGCACAGCGATCGTCTAGCGGCAATACCAGGTTCTTGTCTGCCTCTTCAAACCATGCCTGAATCAAGGCTTGCAGTTTTTCAGGATGCTCGTTCGCCAGGTTCTTAGACTCGGAGCGATCCTCATCCACATGATAAAGCTCCCACTGATCCTGATCGAAGTGACCCTTGCTAACCAGGGGAGCATGGAGAGCCGCTGCTTTCCAGCCATTCTCCCAAATGCCGCGCGTACCAAGCATGGCGTAATACTGCCGCTGCTTCTGGGTTGGCGCGTTGGGTGCAGCATCAAAGGTGTATCGCATGGAAACCCCAGAGAGGGGGTATTGCTCTATACCACGATAGACTTTGGGCATTTCCAGTCCACAGACATCCAAAATAGTCGGCACAATGTCGGTGGAATGGTGATATTGGTGCCGTACCTCACCTCGTGCCTTGATGCCTTTGGGCCATGAGATCACTAGCGGGTCGCAGGTGCCACCCGCATATTGCGAGTAGCGCTTGAACATCTGGAAGGGAGCGGAGAATGCCGCCGCCCAGCCCGTGGGATAGTGGTTGTAAGTTTCTGGACTCCCCAGCACATCCAGGTACTTCATGTTCTCAGACAAATCGTCCGGGTAGTTGTTGAAGAACTTGTTCTCGTTGACCGAGCCATTAGGGCTACCTTCCCCAGATGCCCCATTATCGGCGCAGTAGAAGATTATAGTATTGTCGATCTGACCGCTTTGCTCCAGGTAATCGATGATGCGACCAATCTGTGCATCGGTGTACTCTGAGAATCCAGCAAAGACCTCCGCCATCCGCGAAAACAGCTTTTTCTCATCAGCACTAAGGGAATTCCAGGGACGCACAGCATCGGTTGGGTTTGCCACATCTTCGGGGAGTGGGTTGAATGGGGTCAGTTGTGTGCCTTCCGGCAAAATGCCCTTCTCAATCATGCGTGGTAGTACCCATTCCCGGTAAGCTTCGTAACCGTCGTCGAACATGCCCTTATATTTGTCGATGTATTCTTGGGGGCAATGGTGCGGTGCATGGTTCGCACCCGGACAGAACCACATAAACCAGGGGCGCGATGGGTTGCTGGCTTTCTGATCGTGGATCATGCCAATGGCTTTGTCCGCCAGGTCTTTCGAGAGGTGATAGCCTTCCTCTGGGCTATAGGGCTGGTCGATGAAGTGATTATCCTCTACCAGGTCGGGATACCACTGGTTGGTTTCGGCACCCAAAAAGCCATAGAAGCGATCAAACCCCATCTGAAGCGGCCAGTGCTTACGGCTGGCACCGGGAGCGATATCTTGTTGAGGAACGAGGTGTTCCTTGCCCAGCCAGAAGGTACTCCAGCCCGCATCTTGCAGGATATGCGCCATCGGGGCGCATTCATCCGGAATTCGTCCACTCCATCCGGGAAATCCCTGTGCCCCCTCGGTAATGCAAGACATACTGTTGAGGTGGTGGTTGCGTCCAGTCAAGAAAGTGGAACGGGTGGGTGAACACAGGGCGGTTGTATGCCATTGCGAGTAGATCAAACCCCGGTCAGCCAGCTTCTGCAAGGTTGGCATATTGACCCGACCTCCAAACGGCGACCAGGTGGCAAGACCCGTATCATCGTACAAAATGATCAGAATATTAGGTGCCCCTTCAGGTGCTTTAGGAGGGGTGTACGGTTCCCAATCTGGAACAGAATCACGGACATCAAGCTTGATCGTACCCTTGAAAGGTTTGGTAGCCATAGTTTAAATTTCCTTATTTTCAAGAAAGGTTGAAATTCAAGTGGAGGCGTAGAGGACATAGCTTGAAAAGGTACTCGTTGCTGATGTTCAAGCTACTTGGGAAACTCTGCGATTAAATAGCTGACAAGCTGCAATTTAAGCTTTT
>NZ_AJLJ01000415.1 GCF_000317245.1 Fischerella muscicola SAG 1427-1 = PCC 73103 | reverse complement strand
TTTTCTTTGCTTATAAATTTTTTAGCGTCTCACGATTAACCGAAAACCCACATGTCCTGTGCTGGTGTCGATCGGTTGAGCAATCCGCGCTGCCGGACGATAGCGCAGGCAGTAATTGGGCGCACAGAGATAGGAACCGCCTTTGAGGACTTTGCGCGGAATCCTAATCTCTAGCAGGTTGGGGTCATAGCTTTGTTCCATTGCCCTACCCTTCGGGTTCACACTACCGCAACACGCTTCAGGTAAATGGCGATCGCCATACCAATCTGCTGTCCATTCCCAGACGTTGCCCGCCATTTCGTATAGCCCATAGCCGTTAGGCGGAAATGACCCCACCGGGGCACTTCGTTCATAGCCATCGGTGAGCAGATTTTGAACAGGGAACTCACCTTGCCAAGTATTCGCCATCATCTTCCCGTTAGGTGCAAATTCATTCCCCCAAACGTATTCTGCTCCGTCGAGTCCACCCCGCGCGGCAAATTCCCATTCCGCTTCCGTTGGTATTTCCTTACCAATCCACTTCGCATACGCTTCCACGTCTTCGTAGGTGACATGAACAACTGGATGCTTCTCGCGTCCTTTGATCGAACTGCTTGGCCCTTCCGGGTGTCGCCAATTTGCCCCAGCAACATACTGCCACCAGTTGCAAATGTTCTGCATATTGACGGGATGGAGCGGTTTCTGAAACACGATCAAGGAGGGTACTAGCATTGCTGGATCGGCACCCGGATAGTCTTCTGCTTTCGGTGCCCGTTCAGCAAAAGTGACATAACCAGTGGCTTTGACAAACTTTTGAAACTGCTCGTTGGTGACGGTGTACTTGTCCATCCAAAAGCCGTCTACGGTGACGCAGTGAGCAGGCCCTTCTTCCGGGTAGTGGCGATCAGATCCCATTTGAAATGATCCGCCCGGTATCCC
>NZ_AJLJ01000414.1 GCF_000317245.1 Fischerella muscicola SAG 1427-1 = PCC 73103 | reverse complement strand
TGCCCGGTATCCAGACCATATCTTTTGTCGGGGGACGACAGGAGGACTTGAGCTTGCGGCTAGATTTAGGGGTTGTGCTAGTCATAATAGGTTTTGGGTTGTTGGGTTACTTAGGAGCAGGTAATGGGTGATGGAAAAGTATTACTTCCTCAGTTCCCCACTTAAGTTGTGGCAAGCACTTGGGCAACGACAGCGACGAGCGTGGTGACACCCACCAGAATTAGCAGCGTGGCGACTGTCAGGACTGGAGTAAAGCCAGGTCGATCTCTTATGCCAGCAATATCTCGAAATTCTTCACTCCATAGATAGCGCAACATACTGCGATATTCACGGGCGGCAATGAATAGAGCAAGAGTCCCAGCGGCGATCAATCCAATACTGAATAATGCGAGAGGGAACCCGATTGATCGGGTTGTTTGCATTCTGTTGCTTATACTGTTCAAAAAACTGAAAAATCGTGAATCCAAACCCGATCATCGCCGTACTAGTACGAATCCAGGACATCAATGTCCGCTCGGTGCTGAGACGAGTGCGAATCCAGGAGAAATGCGATTCGCGTTCAGGCAGAACACTAGGTTTGACTCTGGGATTTTGGGGCTCAGGAGGTAAACTCACGGTGGCATTATTTAAGATTTTCGTTAAATTCTTGATTCTAAACAATGGAATTTTCAGGAGTCGTTTCTGGTTTAGTTGTTAATATCCTTTTTTCTTCTAATTCCGATTCCGTTTCTAGCTCCTTACCCAGGAAATAGTTGAGGAAGGTTCGTATTACAGCAATTAACGCTAGCTTGCTTAGTTCTTCTAAAGTAGGCGCGATCGTAGTTGCTAGAATATCAGCCCCTAGTTGAAACTCCAAGGCTAGAGCCAGCCAGATACCGAAGCGCAGCCGAACTTTGTTGAACGGAAAAGGAGCATTACGACGGCGACGGCGAGAAAGCACAACCGCCAACTGAATTGTTTTAATTAGTCCCGCAATCACACACAAGACTGAAATAGCTTCCAAAACAAACTCGGTGAATGTTACTAACCCTTCCAAATTAATTCTTAGCGGTTCAATCCATTCCATATCTTTCTATTCACTCGCGCATTCCTTGATTGATTCGCTGAAGATCCTGGTGCTGAGGACAGCCGATAGCAATACCCAAGTGCCAATGATGACAAAAGCAAGTCCCAGAGTGCGAGAGAGATTCAGAGGATTAATCTGATCGCCCATCGCCTTATGCACAGCCGCCACAGTTCGGTCAATGCTAAACCAAAAGCTAATCAACGATAGACTGGGGTGAATCCATGCCATTAAGGTGCGTTCATCTGGGTCTCGGTTGCGCTCTTTCGCGAGTTTATTGAAGAAAATCAGATGATTTAGAGAGAATATAAGAAATCATCTACAGTGCCAAATTAAACGGCATTGAGATAAATTCGTATTCTCCAGCAAACTCTCTCTACTGCGGGATTGTAAAAATTTTTTCTACTGGCTGGCTATTATTTAGAGTACTCCAAGCAAGAAATAAATTATCCAAAACCTGGGATACTAAGACAAACAATTAACTTGCTATATTTGCTATATATTTGATATCTCCAGAATTTGTGATCTAATTAACTGAATAACATTAAAAGCTTATTTTATATAAAGACAGCACAAAAACTCAAGGGAAGCGAGCGATGATAATTTATGACCGAAGTCGGTTTTGCAGGAAAAACAATTGCTCCAGCGATAACTGGAACCGTTTCCTTGGATTTGCTCACAAATTTCCAGAAATGTTGAATAGGCATACAAAAGTTTACATTACTAGTTATGCTAACTCTAAAAAGCCTAACCTAAATTTGTCAACAAAACATTATCTTCTTCAATCAATGAACATGACTGATTTTCTGACACATACAAGACTGAAGATGGCAGAAATTATCTAATAGCGTATTGTTCGTTTGGGAATATATATAAGCTGTAAAAAGATAAACTATTAAAGTTAAAGTTATACCATTTTTATATGAAGATGCATATACTGAATTCAGTAGGCCTGACAAATAAAAATTGCGATGAGCCGCCCTTTTAATATTGAAATAGTAGAGAGTGAAGAAGAACTAAGAAAACGTCTTCAAACTACCACCTTTGCAAACCAAAAAGAGAAATTACAGATACTATGGTGGATTAAAAGCGATAAAATTAAAGAGCAAGAAGAAATAGGGAAATGCTTGGCAACAGATACTTCAACAATCACCAGGTGGCTACAGAAGTATAGAAAGGGTGGTCTATATAGTTTATTGGAAATAAAGAAAGCTCCAGGTGCGAAACGAATACCACCGCACACACACAAGGATGATTTCCGGCTGATAGTGTCGCCACTTAAACGGGGTTTTGGAGTTCATCAGATACGGTGAAAATTTTTCTCTTAACAGATTATTTAGCCTATCATTTTTTGCAACAGAGCCATTTTCAGCGTTGCCGCAACAGTCGGTTGATCGGACCCCGCAGCAACAGATACGGCACAATTGCCAGAAAAATCGCGACAATTAGGGCTTCAACTGGGTAGAACCAATGAAACACGATCGCCTGGTAAACAGCATCAAGGACAATTGCCAGAATGAAGATTTTGGCAATCGACTTCCACCCGTCTGTTAGTAAGGCACGCCGTTGGGCTGGATCGGTAAAAAGCGTCCAGAAGTAGGCTGGGCGACCTCGGCGAGCGTCTTTCACCCCATCTAGGATGCCAAAGGTAGCTGCTACGAGCGGTTGCATAATCAGTCGGAACGATAACGGACCACTCCCCCGACCGATCAGATCTTCCCAAATGCGGCTGAATATATCCTCCACAAATTGAAACTCCTATCAATCTTTTTTGTGGCGAACAGATTTTATAGTAGGATTTTATACTTTAATAACTCCCTTTTTCAATGAAAGCCCGCAGGATTTGATCGAGGTTGTAAGCCTGGAGCTTCTAGCTTTATGAAGCGCGTTTCCAAGTGGCAGGTGCTTAAGTGATCTCCAAGAAATAAAAAGGAGGGTGCCCTATCAAATATATTTTGGCGAGCGTTCAAGGACTGGTAAGCATTCCGCCCTTCAGGCGGAATCCGAGGGCACCGACATTTTATTTTTTGGAAAGGTCTAAGAAATGCTTGCTTCATGAAATGTCTCTCGGAGATACAGCTGTTGGCTGTGCCAATTTAGCTTCCGTAGTTGTCTGTAGTCTTAATATCTACGGTGGTACCGTGCTTTCTTCCACGCTTGTACAGACCTTAGGCAATGGAAGCCAGTATGAGATGTTCCCGTATCTGGAGAAGTGTCACGGCGAGCGCTAGGTCAGTAACTTATGTTAGATTCACACTTACACCTGAGAATATTGTTGTGAGCAATAGACTCAAGAAATAAAGTAGTGTGAATAAATAAGAAACTTATAAGGGGACAATAAACTTAATATCTATACCTCATACTTCTGTCAAACCCAATGAATGCTCCAGTCAAAGATTGGGCCTTTCCAAGAAATAAAATGTCTAGCCATCGCTTTCGCCTAAACGGCGAAAGCGCCTAAATTCTTGGGAAGGCGCCAAAATATTTTTAATACGGCTGGGCATTGTATTTTTTGGAATCCCTTGAATGATAAATTTTCAGCAGTCTCACCAAGATTTCAAAATTCAGAACCGAGAAGACTGGCAAAACTATCTAGACAATGCACATGAGAATCGGCAAGTCTTTATCAATGACATAGTGGTGTATCTACGTATTTACAGCTTACGCCCTAAGAGCCTTTTTTACTACCTAAGCGGCTTTTCAAACACCCTCTTAACCTGTCACAAATGAATTTATTCGATGAGATTATATCCAAGAATTCAAACTTTTCTACATCAGAGGCTCTTTGATGGATTATTTGCAAGGTTTGTCGGAATATTAATCATTGACATTCTCTTGATTCAGACTATCGGCTCAAAAGCTTTTGACAATTTTTTAGAGACTTTCAAGTATTACTTTGATAACTATTTTATCGGAGCAAAGTTTATATCATGTGTCAAATTCTCAATGGCGGGTAGCTTTTCAAAATATCTCGTCCCTTTTGTTTTAATAATTTTATGGCTATTTAATCAAAGACAATTATTAAAAATGTGTTTTTACTTGTACCTGTGCTGGGTAAATTCAAAATTTTTAATAGCCATGTTGTTTCTGGTGTTTGGACTTTGGAATCCAACAGCAAGTGGGCTGGATTATCTAGTGTTAGGCTGTTTAGCCTGGGTGACTAATGTATTGATTTTTGCTACTTGGTACTGGCTGATAGATAGAGATCATCAAAAGCTATTTATTCAAGATAAAACTGTTGCAATTAATTTTTTATTTATTCCTACTACCTCAGATTTGCCACGCTACCAAAGTTGGGTGCCAAGTTTTTTTGATTATTTATTTTTAGCCTTTAACACTAGCATTTCATTCTCACAATCTAATACTGGATATCTAACAAAAAAGGGGAGAATTTTGACAATGTTGCAAGCGCTAATCGCTCTAATAATTAACGTTATTATCATCGCTAGAGCCGTTAGTTTGATTCGTTAGTTGCAATTTATTACCCTTTTCTGTAACTAAGTTTTTGAAACACGAGCAGCACGAGTAATTCTTGCCGAAGGAATCTTCCCAAGTAAAAACTGCTCAATCAGTTCTATCGCATTGGTCACAAGTTAAGGTTGTGAGGCAGTTGTCAAGAGGATTAATGAAGGTGCTTGAAAGAAAAATTCCTCAGTGCCTCGCTGCTTTCCAGGGAAGGGCGCAACGATTAGCTTCATGTTTGGTTTTCGTTGACGTTTAACAATACCTTTTCTCATTACTGATTACAGCAATGTTTAAACTATTTAGCTGTTACCTGTAATCATAAAGGAGGACGAAAAATGGCTAATTATCCTGCGATTGAGATCAAACAGGCAATCCTAGAAGATGCCTCAAAAGTTTTGCCGCTCCTGACTCAGTTCTTCCGTAATGAAGGGTTTGATGCAATTGTTGAAAGACTGCCGACGGTTCTAGATGCAATGCTCAAAGATCCTGGTAGTGCTATTTTTGTGGCGAGTCATGGATTAGAAACAATAGGTGTAGCAACTGTAACTACAACGTCTGTTGGGCTAGAATTTTCTCGGTATGCTGAGTTAGAGGATCTCTACGTTTTACCTCAAGCACGACATCAAGGAGTAGGCCAAGCACTTATTAATAGTGTCAAGCAGTGGTGTTGTCAAAATCAGTGCAGTGTTTTATCAGTTGTAGTGACACCAGAAGACGAAGTGAATCGTAATTTAATAGGCTACTACCAGAAATACGGTTTTCAAAAAAGTGAGCGATTCACTCTCTTCTACCACTTCAATTCTAGTCAAGTGTAATGTGTCATGAACTCGTATATCTGCCGCAACTTTCCTTCTGTATAGTGCAATTGTACTAATTATAGTAGTACAACAGGCAGGAGAGTGGTGTGATCGCTCAATTTAAAAAGCTAGGTGTATGGGAGTGATCGCTTTCATTAATAATTTTTCCTCTGAACAGAGTTGTTGGGAAATAAGCCGAAAAATGCCTAGAACTCAGTCATAGCAGATATTTCAGCGATTTTGTTGAAAATAGTTGAAACCTAAATAGTGCAAGCATTTCAGCGATTTTTAACGTTATTTCCCAACAAATCTACTTTCTCCTTGGCTATTTTGGTTGACATGGCATTAAGCCCGACTATGCGATCGCTCTTTTATTGGGGATATGCAAAAATGTTTGCCGACCATTGGTCGGCAAATTGTAATGCCGAGCAACTGAGGTAGACGATATCGAAGCAAATGTCTCAAATCAAAATTGATGAAGTTATTTGTGTTGGGGGCAGTATCTTAATAGTTTTTTACATGCCTGGGCAATGCTGGCAGTTTCGGATGATCAGGCCTTTCCAAAAAATAAAATGTCCAGCCCTGCGTTCCGCCTGAAGGGCGGAACGCTTACCAGTCCTTGGACGCTCGCCACAATATATTTGATAGGGCGCTCTCATTTTATTTCTTGGAGATCCCTCAGCCGCGCAGATGGAATATTTGGTGAGCAGAAGATTTATTACACGTCTTCGGCAGCATAGCAAGCTGGTCTAAATTGGCTTTTAGGACTCTACCTCTCGGTGGCTACCCAATAATGCTCGCAGATTCATGATAGTTGTTAACAGGTTTCTGTTGGGATGCGATGCGATCGCTCTTTTTCTGAGAGGAAACTAACCACTGACTAAATGAGTGTGACTAATTGTGGCGATTCCTCTTGCTATAAAAGGCTTATCGAAGTTACTACCTCAAATGCCCAAGAATTTACTGTCTTCCAGCACTTTCTGCTCGTGCAGTAAACCCAAGCAAACAGATGCAAAAACCGTAATCGTAATCCTTGTGGCATTCGGAAAACCCTAAAAATAATGTAGTAATCTCATCTGTCACCTCTAAAGCAGTTGCAGGAGAATCAAAATAATAAGAAGTCCGAATGTGAAAGGAATTTTCCGACTTCTTAATGTTCCTCTCGTCCCTACAGGAATCGGTTCTATGAAGACGGAAACCAGTTCACAATCGGCTTACAGCAAATTTATCGAGCAGGTCAAATCTTCCCAGGTGCAACGGGTTACAATTAAGCGTGATCGCATTGAATACACCCTCAAACGGGAATTTGGCAGCCAGCGCTACTACACAGAACCCTCTGGACAAATTGAGGAACTCTATAGGCTGTTGCAAAGCCATAATGTAGAATTCACCACCATTGCCGACAACTCCGCGAACGCCGCAGGCATCATCGGCTTACTCCTTTCTACCGGGATGCTCATGGGTGCGTTTGCATGGCTTTTGAAATTCACCAATGCAGGTGGTGTAAGTATTGGTATGGGCATGGGTAAAAGTAATGCACGGGTCTACAGTCGGGGCAAGACGGGTACGACCTTTGCAGATGTAGCGGGCGCAGATGAGGCCAAGCAGGAACTTCAAGAGGTTGTTGACTTCCTGTCCAATGGCGAAAAGTACCGCAAGATTGGGGCGAAAATCCCCAAAGGTGTGCTCCTCGTTGGGCCTCCCGGAACGGGTAAGACCCTCCTAGCAAAAGCCGTTGCTGGCGAAGCTGGGGTTCCTTTCCTGAGTATGTCCGGATCGGAATTCGTTGAAGTCTTTGTAGGTGTGGGTGCATCGCGGGTGCGCGATCTGTTTAACCAAGCCAAGCGTCAGGCTCCCTGCATTATTTTTATTGATGAACTGGACGCAATCGGCAAAACTCGCGGCAACAATCCTATCGGCGGCAATGATGAGCGGGAACAAACCTTGAACCAATTGCTGACGGAAATGGATGGCTTTGATGGCAATAATGGCGTGATTGTGATTGCAGCCACCAACCGCCCTGAAATCCTTGACCCTGCCCTACTTCGCCCTGGTCGCTTTGACCGCCAGGTTTTGGTTGATCGCCCCGACAAAAGTGGCAGATTAGAAATCCTGCGGGTGCATGCGCGACCGGTGTCCCTTGGTAAGGATGTGGATCTAGAGGCGATCGCTGCCCAAACCCCCGGTTTTGCTGGCGCAGATTTAGCCAACCTTGTTAATGAAGCGGCGCTGATAGCGGTCCGCAAAAATCACCAAACGGTTCTTATGGCAGATTTCAAAGAAGCCATCGAACGGGTAATTGCAGGATTGGAAAAGCGATCGCGGATTCTCACTCCCCTAGAACGGCAGACAGTGGCGTATCACGAGGTCGGACATGCTCTTGTTGGCGTACTCATGCCCGGTGGTGGTAAGGTCTCCAAAATTTCCATCGTGCCTCGTGGATTGGGAGCATTGGGTTACACGCTGCAAATGCCAGAGGGCGATCGCTTCCTGCTGCTAGAAGATGAGCTGCGCGGCCAACTCGCCACCCTATTAGGTGGACGCTCCGCCGAGGAAATCATCTTTGGAAAAGTCTCCAGTGGAGCTAGCGACGACATTCAAAAAGCGACGGATCTAGCCGAGTGTGCTGTCACGCAATATGGCATGAGCAACACCCTCGGACCGATCGCCTTTGAAAAGAACTCAGCACAATTGTTGCAAGGCAGCAGTTCTCGACGGTCGATTAGTGCAGAAGTTGCGGCGGAGATTGATCGCCAAGTCAAACAAAACATTGATAAAGCTCACGATATGGCGTTGGAAATTCTCCAACTCAACCGTGACTTGCTGGAGTCTACAACCCAAGTCCTGTTAGAGAAAGAGGTGTTAGAAGGCGATGAGTTGCAACAGAGGTTGGCCCAAGTGCAAGCACCCGTAGGTTTGAATACCTGGTTGATGAAGGCCCAATGGTAGCGAAGCTGCAACCAGCCGCCATGTAAAGCTGGAAAACCTCTGTGGTAAGGAGTTTCAGAAAAATTTGTGGCATTCTCCGTCAGCAGCAACCCTTTAATCCTTGAAACAATTGCTGCATAAGCTTTGTAGAAAATTTAATCCTCGAAAATAGAGTCGAAAGTGATTTTTGGGCGAAACCTATACTGGGCAAAGCTTTCAAGCGATGCGTGGCGGCTGGTTGCAGCTTCGCTACTATTGAGCCAGTTAGGGTGCGGAATGTGGGATCTTCAGTATCTAAAAAGTCAGATGCGATCGCTTCGCTCTCGCCTTTGTATAGCAATGGAGAAATTTTGGTCGCTAAGGAAACCGATTGTGCTGAAAGCCAGACATAACAAGCACTTCAGGAATCAATATCAATTCAGCCACTTTGATATTTGAAGAGATGAACTGTCCCACGTTTAGTCAAAACTGGGACAGTTAATGCAGGAAAAGCTTGATTTGGCGTTGATGCAGTTTGTTCACTGTAGTCGTTCCAATCACTGAAAATGGGACAGTTGTTCTTAGTACACGTCACCATTAAAAAGGGTCGGAAATTACGCGGCAATCGCAAGGTCAGTTGGAGTAATATTCTTGGAGTCTTGGGTCAGGCATTTTGCAAGAACTTTCAAAGTTGACTTTTCACTCCAATGAAAAGGGTGCGCGACGGTATTCCATTCATTGATAAACGCTTTCAAACGTTCGCTCAAATCCTTTTTATCAGCAAAATCCGCGATTTTTAGACGTTTACGTTGGAGAATACTAAACCATTGCTCAACCTGGTTCATCCACGAACAGTGGACAGGGGGGTGATGAAATACAAAACGTGGGTGTTTAATTAACCAAGCTTGTACCTTTTTACCTTTGTGTACACTCAAATTGTCTAATACCAGATGAATTGTTTTGATGTACGAGGGAATCTCTTTGTCGAGGTACTCAAGGAAATCAATAAATTCTTCTTGACGTTTACGCTCATAAGTTAGTCCCCAGACTTGACCTGTGCGGGTATCAAATGCCGCAAATAAATTGACTGCCCCTTGACGTTCATATTCATGCTCAAGTCTCACAGGTAAATCTGGCTTGGCTGGTAAAGTCTTGGCTTTGCGTGGTCGAGGTTGTAAATTCGTTTTCTCATCAACGCACAACACCATTTCATCTTCTTTCAACGGTCGAGTGTATAAAGAACTAATTTCTTTGATGCTTTTAACAAATGCTTCATCTCTTGGGGCTTTTGGTGATAACCACAAATGATGCCGCCAAGGTTTTAGTTTATTGCTGTTTAAAATTCGCCGAACACTAGAAGCGGAAATACTATTAACTATTGTTGCTGCTATTACTTGACGCGCTAATTCTGTACAATCCCACTGCGATAAAGAACGCTCCATCATATCAGGACGCTCACAGGCGATCTTAACTAGGTACAATGCAATTTGAGGGGGAAAAAACCGGGGGTCTTCCCGGTCGTTTGCCATCATATAGTCCTTCGATACCTTGCTCTATAAACCGTCTTGCCCATTTTCTCAGGTGACGCTCTCCCATTCCTACATAAAGGCTTGTTTTACTGAATCTTTCCCCTGATGCCAACATTCATATTGCACGAGCGCGTTTTGCTAAACCCACAGGGGTTGTTGACTTACGTAACCAACTGTTTAATATGTCTTGTTGCTCTCCAGTTATTTCAATCCGGATACTTGAGATACGTCCCTGCATATTCTGGTTTCTCATGCCACCCTACAAAAAATATCTTCCTCTATTTCCGACCCTTTTTTGCGGTGACGTGTACTTAGCGACCGTTTTTTCTCTGCTGCTATACAAAGGCGATCTCCAATAAATAAATCAGCCCAGCCCTGCGTTCCCACGAATGTGGGAACGCTTACCAGTCCTTGGACGCTCGCCACAATATATTTGATAGGGTTAGGGTCTTCCACGTAGCAAAATTGGGCAGGCTTCACTCGAGAGATAACTCGTCGGCCAATTAAATAAGCCTGATATAAGCCTGCCCAATTTTGTCGGGGACAGTGCAACGGCACGCTCTCCTAAAATATTTCTTGGAGATCCCTTAGCAAAACTTACCTTGGTTTATTAGCTGATTAATGTTAATCTCTTAGGCACTTGCCAAGAATAAATTAGCCCAGCCGTCGCTTTCGCCGTTTAGGCGAAAGCGCTTAAATCCTTGGGTTGAGCCAAAATATTTTTAATACGGCTGGGCTAATTTATTTATTGGATCTCCCTTAGACAAAATTAATGATTTATAGCCTCACGGGGATGCAGAAGTGACCAAGGTGATTGCCATTTTCAACCAAGCCGGGGGTGTTGCCAAGACGACAACAGCCCAAAACCTTGGCTATCAACTTTCTCTGCACCGTTACCGTGTCTTATTAGTAGACATCGACCCCCAAGCTTCCTTAACTACATTCATGGGGTTGGAGCCTGCTGATTTAGATAAAACTATATATGATGTTTTAGTCGCTGAAGATGATGAACTTATGCCAATCCACCGGGACGTACACGGCATGGATTTGCTACCTGCTAACATATTGCTGGCTAACGCTGAACAAGAACTGATATTTGCTGAACTTAGAGAATTCCGACTCCAAGAGGTATTGGCTCCTCTGTTGGATAGCTATGATTTTATTTTGATAGACTGTCCACCCAGTTTAGGCATTCTCAGCCAAATTAGTTTGGTAGCTTCTAGCCATGTATTAGTCCCGATTCAGTGTCAGTTCAAGGCATTAAAGGGAACAGACTCGCTGTTGAAGACGGTGGCACGGGTGCACCGCAAGCTGAACCGTTCCCTGAAAATTGCTGGGTTTTTACCAACAATGTATTCTGCTAGTAATTCCCTAGACCAAAGAACTCTTGAATCAATTCGCGAACAACTATCTGCTATCGGCACTGTCTTTCCCCCCCTACCCAGAGCTACAGCAGTAGCAGAAGCTGCTGAGTACGGTAAACCTTTGGCATTATGCCCTCATAAAAATTCAGCTATTCTCAAGCTTTTTGATGAGATAGCCAACGCAATGGAGAAAATGTAAATCAATGGCTACTAGACGCACCACCACTCAAAAACCTCCTGCTAGTAGAAGCAAGCTCAAGAACGTCGCCTTGTTCCAAGAAGATGAGCAGACGACTCCTTTAACAGTGCCACTAGAGAAAATTGTCCTACCTGCTTCTCAACCCCGGCGGTATTTTGACCCCCAAGCGATGCAATCTCTGGTGGAGTCAGTCAAGCGTGATGGTATCCTCCAGCCCCTATTAGTGCGACCAGTAAAAGACCAGTACGAGTTGGTAGCGGGAGAGCGGCGTTATAAAGCAGCACAGGAAGTTGGTTTAAATGAAGTGCCTATCACCATCCGCCAGATGTCTGATGAGCAGGCGGTACAGTATGCCTTGGTGGAGAACCTGCAACGGGAAGACTTGAATCCAGTAGAAGAAACGGAAGGTATTTTACAATTGCTATCTCTGCAATTGGGGTGTGATAACGCAGCTGTCACCGCCTTGCTTTACAGAATGGAAAATGAAGCCAAAGGAAAAATTACCCGAAACGTTTCGGGTAATTCGGAAGCAGAAACAGTAGAAAAAGTGTTTGCTGATTTGGGACGCATGAATTGGCAATCATTCGTCCGCACCCGGTTGCCGTTATTAAAACTGCCTGATGATATTCTGGGAGCATTACGTGCTGGACGCATTGAGTATACCAAAGCCAAGGAAATAGCCAAGCTGGAGTCACAAGAAGACAGGAGTGAGTTGCTGGAAACTGCGATTGAACTCTCCTTATCACTTTCTCAGATTAAAGAAGAGGTCAAAAAGAAACAACCAAAAGCTGAAACTACAACATTGCAAAGTCGTCTAGAAACAGCCTATAAGCAGGCGAAGAAGGCAAAAGTCTGGGATAATCCGCAAAAGCAGGAGAGGTTGAAAGATTTGTTGGCAGAATTAGAGGCTCTGGTTGCTAGTCCAGACTGAGAGCCAAGTCTAGGAATATAGAGTGAGATTTATGGATTAGACAAATGATAAGGCACTTGCCAAGGCCTTTCCAAATAATAAAATGCCCAGCCGTCGCTTTCGCCGTTTA
>NZ_AJLJ01000413.1 GCF_000317245.1 Fischerella muscicola SAG 1427-1 = PCC 73103 | reverse complement strand
GGCCAATCCTCGGGCGGAAAATGTCGGTGCCCTCGCGTTGCGCCTGGGGGCGCAACGCCCACCAGTCCTTGGGTTGAGCCGAAATATATTTGATAGGGCACGCTCCTTTTTATTTTCACCGAGATCCCTTAGTAGTTGCTGTGAGGACTGATGAAGTGATTGGTAAACTCCTTTGGCAATATCCTCACTTAGCAATTCAAACACCTATGCACTTGAGAGCTAATGTAGAGGTGGTTTCGACCTGTTGACGATACATCTGGAGAACTTCTGACTTTTGAGAGGGGGTGAGTTTGCCCATAATCCGATGAACATACCTTTTGAAAATACTATTATCCTTACCAGGGAGAAAAGTAAACTCCATCCACAAAAAACTCAGAGTTGGGAAAATAATTATGGGCAAGCGGATCTTAATAACGGGGGTAAGTAAAGGGCTAGGCTACGCGATGAGCGAGGGTTTTATTGCACAGGGTCATACAGTCATTGGTTGCGCTCGTTCATCACAGTCCATTGAAAAAATGAAAAATAGCTTTGGTACGCCCAATGACTTTACAACTGTAGATGTAGCAAATGAACAACAAGTAAAAGATTGGGCAAAAGAGGTACTGGCTAAATATGACCCACCAGATATAGTGATTAATAACGCAGCCATCATTAATTACCCAGCACCTTTGTGGGAGATATCATCCGAAGAGTTTTCCAGGTTAATAGATATCAATATTAAAGGAGTAGTGAATATCATTCGCCATTTTGTGCCGGCAATGGTACAAAAGCAACAAGGTATTATTGTCAATTTTAGTTCGGGTTGGGGACGTTCAACTTCGCCAGAAGTTGCACCATACTGTGCTTCTAAATGGGCAAATAGAAGGTTTAACTCGGTCTTTGGCGCAAGAATTACCTGCGGGGATGGCAGCTATTCCACTGAATCCAGGGATTATTCATACAGATATGTTGAGTATTTGCTTTGGAGAATCAGCAGCCTCTTATACATCAGCGTCTAAATGGGCATTAAAAGCAGTTCCGTTTATTTTGAAATTGAAACCCAAAGATAACGCTACTCCCCTAACTGTTCCCGGATGAAAACTATATAGTGCTAACGTACTATAATGAGGCGGAATTGGTGAAGATACTAACCTAGTTTTTTGAAGAATGCCGCCAGTATAAATGTGTGATGCATCAACTCCTAAGCCCTGGAGGAAGATAATACACCTAGATATGGATGCCTTTTACGCATCGGTAGAACAACGGGACAACCCGCAATACCGAGGCAAGCCATTAGTAGTAGGCGCTAGCCCAAATCAGCGAGGGGTAGTAGCGGCAGCCAGCTATGAGGCAAGAAGATTTGGTATTCACTCAGCTATGCCATCAGTCACGGCGATCTCTCGTTGCCCATCCCTAATCTTCATGCGACCAAGATTCGATGTCTACCGACAAGTGTCGGCTCAAATCCACGAAATCTTCAGACGCTATACTGATTGTGTTGAAGGAGTAGCCTTAGATGAAGCGTATTTGGACGTGACCGAGAATAAGCAAAATATCCCCTACGCTTATACCATTGCTCGGTACATTAAAGCAGAAATACTCAAAGAAACAAACTTAACAGCAACAGCCGGAGTGTCGATTAATAAGTTCCTGGCAAAGATGGCATCAGGACAGAATAAGCCCAACGGATTAACGGTGATTTTACCGGAAATGGCGATCGCTTTTGTGGAAGGCTTAGCGATTGAGAAGTTTCATGGCATAGGGGAAGTAACAGCAGCAAAAATGCACTCTCTCGGGATTCATACAGGTGCAGATTTGAAGCGACGATCACTGTCTGAACTGACTCAACATTTTGGAAAGGTGGGTCATCATTACTATAAGATAGCTAGGGCTGAAGATGACCGCATAGTTGAACCTAATAGAGTTCGCAAGTCGGTTGGTGCAGAAACATCATTTGCCGTTAATCTGAGCGATCGCCTCCAAATGTTACATGAACTCGAACAAATTGCTCAAATTGTCCAGCAAAGGCTGGAACAAAACTCCACAAGGGGACGGACGTTAACGTTAAAAATCAAATTTTCTGATTATCAACAAATTACGCGTAGTAAGACTCTACCTAATTACACCCGTGATTTAGAAACTATCATTGCCACAGCGACAGCACTGTTTGAGGCAGTTGAGCTAGAAAACCGTAGTCTCAGATTGTTAGGAATTGCATTGTCCAATCTCGAAAACGCGAAACAAACACAAGTAATACAACTGCCACTGTTTGAATACGTGGTGAATGAGTTGTAACCAATCTAATTAGGGATCTCGGTGAAAATAAAATGTGCCGCCCTATCAAATATATTTTGGCTGAACCCAAAGACTGGTGAGCGTTCCCACCACGTGGGAACGCGAGGGCGGCACATTTTATTCATTGGAAAGGCCCAACCTCACCGCACTCTATTAACTAGCAGTATGCACACTATCACACAACAAATAACACACCTTAAGTAGGAAGACAGGAATAATTACACGGCAGGCTTATATAGATTACGCGCTCAAACCTTACTATACTTCGACTTGACCCGAAGCCTGCCGTGTAATTATTAGCGTCCAGGTACATATTTTCACGACGTACACCGCTGCTTTACATCTGTCTGCTTGCGTCCTACATTTTGTCTACAATGCGTCTACAATTGTAGACACGGGTTAAGTATTAGAGCATTTAGATTTGTATAAAAACATCTAAGCGGGATACTTCTTTTATATATTTATATATTTAGCTTTTTCGTGTCCCTTAATTATTCCCCCTTGGCTTCTCCTCTTTAAAACTGCGGACAGGGTAACTAGTAGTTTACGGTGCGTGGCAGATGGGGACGGAGTGCGAGATGCCATCCGGCACGCTACGCGATCGCGCAGCGTGCCGGATGGCATCTCGCTCCTGGGAATGTTGCGACCGTCCTAATGGCACTTTTTCGCGCGACCGCGAAAAACCCCTCAACAACGAGGGGCGATGGCATGGGTATCAGGAGTGAGTTTGTAGATTTAGCAGTTTTTCTTACACTTATAAGTCTATAAACCAAAAATAAGGGTAAAGTAAGCGTTTTATCTGGTTATATTGCCCTTACCAACCACACCACCAATCAATAACAAACCCCTCACCAACGAGGGGCGATATGCCATCCGGCACACTACCTGCGTCAGCCGCTGTTGCGTCTACGTCAACGCGCTAACCACACACTTCTGTAAAATTTGTCAGAAGCTCGTTTGAAGTTTTAAGCTAAAACAACCATTTTTGCCACAAGATTGATCCGTCAATGTTATATGTTTTTTTGACAGCTTATTAAGTACTTAATAAGCTGTCAAAATCTAAGTCAAGTTAGTAATCCACTTGTTTTTCAAGTGGATTTTCTCGTGCCGTAACAGATGCGATCGCTCACTCAAAATGTTGTTGTTTAACCCCACCATTGTGCATACACATTTTTTGACTACTCGAAAATTTTCCCAGATTTGGTTTTTCAAATTGTATATACACATTTTCAAGTTGACCTTCGATTCAATGAATCTAAAAATGAGCCAGGCTTTATGGATAATTCACAAGAAAGCGAATTTATTCGTGGAGAGGGCAGCGCCCTTTGGGGCGCTGCCAAGCCTGGCTCATTTTTAGAAGGAGAAAACTGTGACAAAAAAATGTATATACACAATTATTTTTTTGACGTGGATTCTGAAGACATTTGGAGCCTACTTATTAAAATAAATTATGGAATTACCATTTTTCTCTGACGAAAGTTGGCTCCATTTGGCTTCACCTAAAATCGATGCACCGAAAATTTATAAGCTTTTCATAGCAAAGCTTTCAACCATTAAGAAAATAATTTCATCAGTTAATAAAACCATTATCAACTTCTCGAAAATGTCCTTTTTCACAAAATTATGAGCGCATTGATTTTTTGACTTTGTGTAACTTACTACACATTTGCTCAAAATTATTTTCTTCTAAATCCTCAACAGCACAAACCAAAACCTCATATCCCAAAAATCTAATTCAATTTCTAAAACACATCAGATTCACATTAATTATATTTATCTGTTGGACGCGATCGCGCCTGGAGATACGACAAATAGCGTAGAATTTTTATCCACAAATTTGCGACAAATTACGTGGAATTCTGAAGGCTTCACATACTACATACCAGAAACCTTTATTCCATCACTATTGTGCCTTCTCACTCTTTGCGACAATTACCGCCGCATTGATGACATTTATCCCCGTACTCGACATCTTAATTACTGCTGATATTTTTTAATCAATCCCAACGCTTTTTGGTAGAATTGTGTATTTCCTTGTTGTCGAAACAGTTCAGCAGCTTTCTGCAAATCAGCTATAGCACCTTGCTTATCTCCTAAATCGAAGCGGGCATTACCCCGGTTGTTGTAGGCATCGGCATCGTTGGGATTAATTTTGATGGCAGAGTTGTAATCAGCGATCGCCCCTTTAGGGTCTCCCAATTGGACGCGGGCTAAACCCCGGTTGTAGTAGGCTTTGTCATCGTTGGGATTAATTTTGATGGCAGAGGTGTAATCAGCGATCGCCCCTTGCTTATCTCCCAATTGGACGCGGGCATTACCCCGGTTGTAGTAGGTTTGGGCAAAATTGGGATTAATTTTGATGGCAGTGTTGTAATCAGCTATAGCACCTTGGTTGTCTCCCAATTCACTGCGGGCATTACCCCGGTTGTTGTAGGCTTGGGCTAAGTTGGGATTAATTTTGATGGCAGAGGTGTAATCAGCTATAGCTCCTTGCTTATCTCCCAATTGGACGCGGGCATTACCCCGGTTGTTGTAGGCATCGGCATCGTTGGGATTAATTTTGATGGCAGAGGTGTAATCAGCGATTGCTCCTTGCTTATCTCCTAAATCGAAGCGGGCTGCACCCCGGTTGTTGTAGGTTTGGGCAAAATTGGGATTAATTTTGATGGCAGAGGTGTAATCAGCTATAGCTCCTTTAGGGTCTCCCAACTTATAGCGGGCTGCACCCCGGTTGTTGTAGGTTTGGGCAAAATTGGGATTAATTTTGATGGCAGTGTTGAAATCAGCTATAGCTCCTTGCTTATCTCCCAATTGGACGCGGGCATTACCCCGGTTGTTGTAGGCATAGTCATCGTTGGGATTAATTTTGAGGGCAGAGGTGTAATCAGCTATAGCTCCTTTAGGGTCTCCCAATCTGTAGCGGGCATTACCCC
>NZ_AJLJ01000412.1 GCF_000317245.1 Fischerella muscicola SAG 1427-1 = PCC 73103 | reverse complement strand
GTCGTATGTAGTACGCTATTGCTGTGCCAATTGACCTTTAGATACCGCCCCCAACACAAATAACTTCATCAATTTTGATTTGCGACATTTGCTTCGATATCGTCTACCACCAAAACAAATAAGTCAATCATAATCTCACACACTTGAAGTGGCGATCACAATCCTCATCGATGACTCAATACAGCTATTCTAGGCAATGACAACAGGTGATGAGCGATCGCTCCTGCTGGCAGTAATGAGGCTGGATGCCTGAGTCTGCTGTTTTCCAATATACCCAATTTTGTCTGACTATTTACTGAAATTGCGATTACCAAATATACAGATATCAACTACGCTTGCTTTGCCCAGATGAAGACCAGCGTACAGGCAGCACCTTACCCGCCTACGTTGAGGAGCTGGGGAAAGAGAAGAGTGCGCCCACGGTAAAGCAGCACTTGGCCGCTATCCGCATGCTCTTTCTCTTTATAGTGTTGGCTACAGCCCCTGAAATAGAGATTCGACCTCCTGTAATGTGTGTGATAGCCGCATCTGATCACAAGCAACGCACGAATCATCAACTGGTAAACCTGACGCAGCCCAGCCATAAATTGAATACTTCCCTTGATACTCTGTCAGAGTATCGATGAAATAATTATAGCCGCGTTTCAGAACCCAGGATAAAAGTAATTCTGACCTCTTTTGAGATAGATAATTTTTAAATATCCGTTTGAAGCAGAACTGAATCGTAGTCTGTGCATCATTACTTAGTACAGTTCCAGGTTGCTCCAAGTTCAGGGGCAAAACTCGACTGAGTATGTCAGCGACGCGGAGAGAATGATTATATAAATCATAAACTTGACCTAACATTGAGCTCGCCAACTTAGCTTCATTAAAGTTACGTTTACTAATACCGGTCAAAGCTTCATAGTCTGCATACATAATTGCTAGAGGATCAATGCTCAATTGGCTCGAAGTATGCTTTATGTGATCCAAGAACGTTTTGTAGACATCTAGAGATATTGAGCTAGAAAAAGGGATAGCTTTAGCACATCTGTCCATAGAACGTACAAATACAGTGCAATCAAAGTCAGCAAGCTCAGCAGCAAGGGTAATATTTTGATAATGCTGATTAAGCTGTCCATGAACAATGCCCTCACAGAACAGCTTAGCTGCTGTCTGAGCAAGGACAGATGTAAATTTAAGGCTGACGTTCCATAGAGTATCCTTACTAAGAGTTTTAAAATTAAAAAGCAACAGAAGATGATGAGCTAGGAAGTTAAGGAGGTATGCATTTTTTTTGATAACAGTAATAAGCAAATTAGCAACTCTATATGGGGATCTGGTCGCACGGATAAGAATACCTCCATCTAAATTAGAGTAGGATATTTTGTGGATGTGAGGACTTATCGGTATAGTTTTATCAACTATCCTTGAGTCACCCCTTGATTGAAGATGCTGGCTAATAGCTTGTGGTAAATGGGTAAGAAGGTAGCGCTGAAGACTAGTTCGTGTTTCCTCACCCCATGGAGAAGTAAGTCGGTGACGCAATAAGAGTAATGGAATCAGCACTCGAATGCCTAGCTGATTAAGGAGAAGACTTGATTGTGCATCCCGGAGCAAAAGAGTAAAGCTCGAGAATCCCTCAGGTCGAGGGTCGTTAATTATCCAACTTCTATGATTGTCCCAGAACTGAATAAGAAGTGGATAGAAGGTATCTGTCTCTAATCGCAAACATCCACCATACCCATCATGTCGGTTGCGAAGAAAATTGTCTAATAGCTGGCGTATTAGCTCAGAGCCCGGTCCAGATCCGACTCCTTTTGCTGTTAAATAGTTGTAACTTTGATTTCTTGATGAACTGATAGGAATGAAGCATCCACGTCCCATCCACTCACTCTGTTTACAAAAATTATCTCTCCTTCCAAGAAAAGTGTCCTCCATGATGTAGGTAGCTTTTCGGATCTCAAACTCTATATCTGTTGTGTAGTCAGCAATTCTATGTAGATCTGGTCGAGGCTTTGGCCGAAAGAGTAAATCTTGTTCATTAAATTGTGAGTAATTACTTCTTTTTTCAGTATCCATAGTTAAGCTAAGTTCTTTACAAGTCTTGTTAAAAGATCCTTTATTTTGTATTTAATGAAATAATCTCAATATAGCTTGTCATTTGACTGAATAAGCCGACTGGTAGAGGGGCACCTCGAAAAATTGATTAAGAAGCGTCTTGAATTGAGACTAAGCTCGACTTTATCCATTTGAAATCATGGGGAAGTAGTAAGCACAATATAAAAAGTCATAACAAACTTACTGCAAATGGAATTGCTCAGTTTCATGCTGCTGTTTGCACCACTGTTTTCAAGAAGCGTGTGGAAATCAGCAGTGGTACTGGTGATTGGAGCTATCCTAGTAGTCTACCAAGGGAATTTTGCTACATTATCTGGCACGTCTACATCGAAAAACATTGTGCTATTCCAAATCAGTAGATATGCTTAAACACTCAATTCGTTTGTTACTTCATTACTTAAAGTATGGACAAATACCCGTGTTTAGCTAGTTCATCCCGCATTTATGCAACGCCCGCTTTTGTACGGACAAAGTTGCACCATTGAGGGAACGGTCTTAACTGTCAAGACACAATGCGAGTATAAGCTTTTTTGGTACTTTTCATTTCGTTTCTTCCATCCATCGTGGATACATCGTCCATCAACCGCTTTTGTTACTTTAGGAAGCGAAAAATTGACAAGAGATTCAACTAGCAACAGAGAAACAGAGAAACTGACTGGAGAAGCGCGAAAATCATTCATAAAGTCGATTAATTTCAAAAAGCAACGCTTCATACCAGGAATGTTAAATACTGTGAGCCAAGGTTGTATCAAACAGTAAAAAATATAGGGTTGAATGAGCAATCTCAGATTATTTAAGGCACTCTGACCTGTTGTACCAGATTCCCAATTAGGATGTTGACTATATTGAGAACTATTAAAGTCTATTGATGAAGGTAATTCTGAACTAGATGTTGATTGAGTTTGGGTATGAAGTTGAAAATAAGTAGCTTGAATGCTAACTAAAAGGTAAGCACCAAAAATGATTTCCCACCAGCGTTCAATACTTTCATAATCAGTCAGGCGAAAATCAGCCCAACCCAGTTCATTTTTAACTTGTTTAAAACCATATTCAATCCAGTTCCTTAAACTATAAAGTTGCGCGACATTATTCAAGTCAACAATGTATTTTTTCGCCATGTTACACCCCGTTTTTGGCTATTTTACCAATTAGAGGTTTTACTTAGCAAAGTTACCTTGGCAGACTACTAGGGCCTATCTGCAAAGTAAATTTTGTGAAGAGTTTTTACGAAAACCAACATCTTGCTGGAAAGGAAAGACATAGCCTTGAGGTAATATTCACAAGCTCAAAATCATTGATTTTGTAGTTTGCAAACACGCCCTAAAGTCGAGCTTATGTGAAATGCTAATATAAAGGCAATAGGGGTAACGTTCAATGAGCCAACCTGGATTTTGGGACTCGGAAGAACGCCAAAACAAACTGAATCAGAAAAATGCTATTGCACTGCTCTGTCGGTTCAACCCTATTGAGGCTTAGTGAAGTTGCTTAGCACAACTTTGTTCTTGATCTCATCTGAATATCCAAACTCACCTCAATAGAACATATTTCATTGGGTTTAGCTAAGCGTTTTAAGTATCTGCATAAGATGGAGCTTTACGTGAAGACAGACGAGTTTCTTAATCTACTTGAAAAAAGTAAGGACGAATGGAATTGCTGGAGAGCGGAAAATCTGAATATCGCTCTAGAGCTTACTGATGCCAACCTTAGTGGATTAGACCTTTACAAGGTCAACCTTTCTAACGCTAACCTAAGGTGTGCAGAACTTACTGGAACGGATCTTTCTAGGGCAAACTTCTCTAGGGCAAACCTCTCTAGGGCAAACCTCTCTGGGGCAGACCTCTCTGGGGCAGACCTCTCTGGGGCAGACCTCTCTAGGGCAGACCTCTCTGGGGCAGACCTCTCTGGGGCAGACCTCTCTGGGGCAGACCTCTTTGCAGCTAATTGTGTTAGAGCAGATTTTATCAAAACTGATTTCCATGGAACAAAGCTTATCCAAGCTAATTTAAGAGAAGCGAACCTGAGGGGTGCTTCTCTTGATGATGCAGACTTGAGAGAAGCGAATATTACCAGTGCTAATCTCTATGAAGCTACTCTAAGCAAAACTGATCTTTTTGGAAGCTTGCTCAGTCGAGATACCAGGATTGATGGGAAGTGGCGTTTAGTTTGGGAAATTATTAATCAAAGAAAAATAGGGCGCAATCTACAGGAACTGGATTTTAGTGGAGCGTATCTAATAGGAGCAAACCTAAGAGCAGCAAATCTGAGAGCA
>NZ_AJLJ01000411.1 GCF_000317245.1 Fischerella muscicola SAG 1427-1 = PCC 73103 | reverse complement strand
TGGGCAGACCTTAGTGGAGCAAACTTTAGCGGGACTAATCTGAAGAGCGCTAATTTCTGGATGGCGAATCTAAAAGATGTGCAAATCAACGAGGACACTGAGATCGATGAGAAGTGGCGTTTGGTTTGGGAGATTGTTAATCAAGGTGCCGAAGGACGTGACTTTCAGGGAGTCGATCTAAGCAGAGTTAACCTTCGTGGAATCGACTTTCATGGAGCTAACTTGGGTAAAGCCAACCTAGAGGGGGCAGATTTAAGTGGAGCTGACCTGAGCAGCACTAACCTCCAAGAAGCCAACCTAGAGGGGGCAGATTTAAGTGGAGCTGACTTGAGCAGCACTAACCTCCAAGAAGCCAACCTCCAGGAGGCTAACCTAAGGAATACCAATCTGTCTAATGCAAGTCTACTTAATGCCAACCTGAAGTGGTCAAAACTCGATCACGCTATCTTAGATGGTGCAGATCTACGCAATGTTGACCTTTGTACAGTTTCTCCGATAGAAGAATATAATACGGCAGAGACAGATGATACTGATCTGTCTCCTGGAGAAATTCGCAAGTCTATGCCTAGCGTACTCAGAACTGACCTTCGTGGAGCTTCTTTACCATATTACAGTGGTTTGAATTTGGAGGAAGCGATTTATGTTTCTTTAGATGACCGTCCTGAAACTCCTACTGAAACTCTTATACGGTATGGCACTATATCATTCCCAAAGTCGGTATCTGTTGGCGTACCTTACGCTCTTGGAGTCACGATCACTATTCAAAAAACTGATGAGCAAGCAATTCCGTTAGATATCGAAACAGACGAGTTACCAGAGATAACTGTTTTACTAAATACACCTGAGTTAGATTTTGATCTGCAAGGAAGTAACGTGCAAACGACTACAGTTCTTCCAGGTCAAGATTCACAGCCTATCATATTTATGCTGATTCCTAAACGAGAGGGATTGAAAAGTATTAAAGTTCATTTTTTTCAAAACGCTACAAGGTATTTGGGAGAATCAAAAATAGAAACTACGGTAATTCAGAGCCAAGTATCTTCAGATCAACTAAATAACCACTTAACTCTTTTGATCGGCTCGCAGGAATACCGAGCAGAACCAGATCTCATCATTATGGTTGATCAGGTACAAACTGAGCATGGAAAGTATTACTACTGCTATAAACTCATATGTAGTCTTCCTAGAATAAATATCTACTATCGACAGTTTAGAACTTCAGACAAAGATGTTTCGCCTCAAAAGTTTCTAGAGGAGGTATATGAGCAGCTTAGTAGGATGAGTGGGTCAAGTACCAGAAGTGAGACTGGATTAGTTGGGAGGCTTAACAGTATCGGTAGTTATCTCTATAATTATCTTTTCCCCGATGAACTCAAACGATTGTACTGGGACGAGTTACGTGACGAGGTGGAATCCATTGTTATTCTCTCGACAGAACCATGGGTTCCTTGGGAACTAATACGCCCAACTCACCCTGAGACACAACAGGCAGAAGATGGTTTCTTATGTGAAAAGTTTAGCCTGAGCCGTTGGCTGCAAGGATATCATCTTTATCCTGATATTATCAACTTGGAGCGGTTAGGATTGATAGTATCTTCAGCTAACCTTGAATCTGCTGATTTAGAAGCTAAAGAAATTAAGTTGCTGTTTGGGAATAGAACTGAGGAAATTGACCCCAGTATAGATATGGTTTATAGTTTGCTAGAAACAGGTGGCTTTTCTGGTTTGCATTTTATCTGTCATGGACATTATAATTGTAATAATCCTGACTGGTCAACTTTAGAGTTAGCTGATGGTGATCTCTCCCCAACTGACATCAGCGGTGAGAAGCTTGTTTTTCGCAAGGATCGTCCATTGGTGTTCCTCAATGCTTGCGAAACAGCTCAGAGCGGATACGCTCTTACAGGTTTAGGCGGATGGGCTGAAGCGTTTATCGGACGAGCTTGCAGCTGCTGCCTTGTGGGATCTATTTGGGAAGCAGATGATGAATCAGCCCAGAAATTTGCTGTAGCTTTCTACCGAAACTTGTTGAAGGGACAAACCGTTGGTGAAGCAGTTAGACAGGCACGTTTAGAAATTAAGAAGGCCGGTGATCCAACTTGGCTTAGCTACACTATATATGCTAATCCGCTGGCTTATTTAGCGGGAATTCTTCCAAGCTCTAGAAGATATAGAAGCTCTAGAAGAGGTGGTAGATAATGAACCAGGATAAAAAGTATTCCACTCACTTGTTCACTTTCCTGGTACATCTGCAATTTTGGGTTATCTCTTCGGCAAGTTGAATTCTTAGTTCTAATTGAAGGAAAAATTATGAGTGAGAACGAGAATATGAACGACAGCAATAAGATTTCCGTTGTTACTGTTGATAGTTCAAGAACGCGTGGACCTGGTGTTACAAGAATCACTGAAACCAATTTAGAAATTGAAGTCTTATCTGACAATATCAATCTATTTCTTGGGCAGCTAAGTGAAACTCTGGATAGAGCGCCAGAAAAAATTGGAAATTTTCAATTTGTGGAAATTGAAGTTCATGCTGAGATTTCATCGAAAGGAACGTTGAAGCTAATGGGTACAGGTGTTGAGGCAAGTGGAACAGGCGGGCTTAAGTTTGTATTTCGCCGCCTGCCAGCTTCATAAGGTAGCTCCCTTTCCTACTCAAACAACCCCTGATAGCTACAGGCAAACCTCGATTGATCGCCCCCACTCGCAGGTCTCGCATCGTGTCGGCGGACGTTATCGCTTCATCCACAAGCTACTACAAGACCACTTCGTCCAAATGGAGTTTAAGCGAGACTAGTCTAGTAAAGAGAGTCTAGGATTATACAGCGCATTCATGCATGGGCGATCGCTCTCGTAACGCTACAACCCCCTCATGCCTTTTTAGCTTTGGGCAACCTCCAGCAAATACCAGAAGACAACACGACGCTTGCAACAGCAGCAATCAGAATAACTTGAACGGCATCAGTTAAATTAAAAGTCATTTTTGTTACCTCAATTTTTGATTTCTACAAATATCTTCAACCTAGACAGGCAATTCTCCAGATATCGAATTGTGATTTCGGACAATCAACTATGTGATTTTGGTCTCAATACGGTTCAGTTAAGGCTAGAC
>NZ_AJLJ01000410.1 GCF_000317245.1 Fischerella muscicola SAG 1427-1 = PCC 73103 | reverse complement strand
GAAAGACATACTCAATATCAATATCAAGCAGCCGTCCCAAAACTCCAGTGAGCAACCATCTTACGTAGCGCGAAACCAAACCACCAAGAACAATTAGGATGATGCTGCCAACAATAGATGCTAATACGCCATTAATAAAAAAGTTAACTATAGTTTCCACAAACTCTTAATTACCTCTCATTCGTTAACATTAATTTTCTGCTGACAGTATAAAAATATGTTTCTTACTAAAAACCTAGCAGTTTAAGATAAATCAAAGTCACCTTGACTACTGTTCAGTTTCATCACACAAGTTTTATGCAAAGCTTATCATTTCTTTACAAGAAGATATTACAAAGGCTGGATTTAGGCATTGTAGTTACAGGGGGTAAATGAGCAATCGAACGTGCGACCCGAAGTCGCACGTTCGATTGCTCATTTGACCCCTTATCTGAATGTACAAATTAGGTGTGTAACAGCTTATCTCCACCATCGCGCCACATCTAAAATTGCCTGTGCAATTTCTGCCATTGCTATTTCACCGCCTAATACAAAAATAACTGGAAATAATGCTGTAATATCTTGCAGCAAGTTAGTACGAGTATGAACGGATAGCTCATGAAGCGTATCTTGCCACAGAGGGAATAGTTTGGCTGATGGAATTTGTGACAAACCGGAAGCTAATACTTTTAGAACACTAGCGCGATGTACATAATCCTCAATCGATCTGGCAGAGAGCATATCTTGATTTTGAATCTGCCTGGCAGCAACAAGTCCTTCCGGTAACAACTCTAGTGGCAGTTTGCCAGCTAATGCACTCACGACAATGGCGCGATCACTCTCAGACTGAATTTCCTTAGCAGCAGTTAGTGCTTCTGGCAATAACTCTGGTGGCAGCTTGTCTGCTAATTTTTTCAGGGCTTTAGCGCGATCACTCTCAGACTGAATTTCCTTAGCGGCGGAGAGTGCTTCTGATAAAAACTCTGGTGGCAGTTTGTCTGCTAATTCTCCCAGGGAATAGTCGCGACTACTCTCAGACTGAATTTCCCAAGTAGCAGTCAGTGCTTCTGGCCAAACTTGTGGCAGTTTGTCTGCTAATTCTCTTAGGGCACCAGCGCGATTGATCTCAGACTGAATCCCTCTAGCGGCAGCGAGTGCTTCTGACCAAACTTGTGGCAGTTTGTTTGCTAATGCACTCAGGGCAATGGCGTGATACCACTCATCTTGAATTTCTCTGGCAGCAATCAGTGCTTCTGGCAACAACCCTGGTGGTAGTTTGTCTGCTAATTTACTCAGGGCAATGGCGCGAGCTCTCTCATCCTGAATTTCCTTGGCAGCAATCAGTGCTTCTGGCAATAACTCTGGTGGTAGTTTGTCTGCTAATGCACTGAAAGCAATGGTGGCGCGATACCACTCATTTTGAATTTCTCTAGTAGCAATCAGTGCTTCTGGCAATAACTTTGGTGGCAGTTTGTCCGCTAATTCACTCAGGGCAATGGCGCGAGCTCTCTCATCCTGAATTTCTCTGGCAGCAGTCAGTACTTCTGGCAACAACTTTGGTGGTAGTTTGTCTGCTAATTTACTCAGGGCTTCAGCGCGCTCATACTCAAACTGAATTTTCCTGGTGGTAGTGAGTACTTCTGACCAAACTTGTGGCAGTTTGTCTGCTAATTCACTCAGGGCATCGGCGCGAGACTTCTCATACTGAATTTCTCTGGCAGCAGTCAGTGCTTCTGGCAACACTTCTGGCAGTTTGTCTGCTAATTCACTCAGGACATAGGCGCGCAAAGAGTCAGACTCAATCGCCCTGGCGGCAGAGAGTGCTTCTGGTAACACTTCTGGCAGTTTGTCTGCTAATTCACTCAGAGCATTGCCACGGTAGTATTCATCCTGAATTGCCCTGGCGGCAGAGAGTGCTTCTGGTAACACTTCTGGCAGTTTGTCTGCTAATGCGCTCAGAGCATAAAAGCGATCTCTCTCATCCTGAATCTCCCTGGCGACGGAGAGTGCTTCCGGCAACACTTGTGGCAGTCTGCCTGCTAATGCACTCAAAGCATAAAAGCACTCTCTCTCATCCTGAATCTCACTGGCGGCGGAGAGTGCTTCTGGCAACAACTTTGGTGGCAGTTTGTCTGCTAATGCACTCAGGGCATAGACGCGATCCCTTTCATACTGAATTGCTCTGGCGGCAGCGAGTGCTTCTGGTAACACTTCTGGCAGTCTGTCTGCTAATGCACTCAGGGCATAGACGCGATACTCCTCAGACTGAATCGCCCTGGTAGCAGTAAGTGCTTCTGGCAACAACTCTGGTGGCAGTTTGTCTGCTAATGCACTCAGGACATTGCCACGCCATAACTCATCCTGAATCGTCTTAGCAGTGTTGAGTGTTTCTGGCAACAATTCTGGTAGCCTGTCGGCTAATGCACTCAGGGCATAGACGCGATCCCTTTCATACTGAATTGCTCTGGCAGCAGTCAGCACCTCTGGCAATAACTCTGGTGGCAATTTTTCGGCTAATGCTATCAGGGGATAGACGCGATGAGCTTCATTCTCAATTGCCTTAGCGGCGGAGAGTGCTTCTGGCCAAACTTGTGGCAGTTTGTCAGCTAATGCAATCAGGACATCGGCGCGCTTCCAGTTATCATAAATTTTCCTGGCGGTGGAAAGTGCTTCTGGTAATAACTCTGGTGTCAGTTTCTTAGCTAATGCTTCCAAAGTTTTAGCGCGCTTACCCTCATCGTAAACTGTCTTAACAGTAGCCAGTGCTTCCGGCAACACTTCTGGTAGTTTGTCGGCTAATGCACTTAGGACATCGGCGCGAGCGCTCTCAGACTGAATTTCCTTAGCGGCAGAGAGTGCTTCTGGCAACAACTCTGGTGGTAGTTTGTCGATCAATGCACTTAGGACATCGGCGCGAACGCTCTCAAACTGAATTCCCTTAGCGGCGGAGAGTGCTTTTGACAACAACTCTGGTGGCAGTCTATTAGCTAATGTTCTCAGGGCATCAGTGTTTTCCCAATCATACTTAATTGCCCTGGCAGCAGCCATCAGCGTTTCTAGTAAAAACTCTGGTGGCAGTCTGTCTGCTAATGCACTCAGAGCAGAGCAGCGAGAAGACTCATCCTGAATTGTCCTGGCAGCAGAAACTACTTTTGATAATGCTAGTTTTTCTAAGTTTGGCGGCAAATAGTTAAGTAGTTCTGCAAGAGCTTTTACTTTCTGCTCTGCTTCTGGTTTTTGCAAGGCGTAAGCTAGTCCTTGTTCAGGAGTCCACACATTGTTTTTGACCAATACAACCAACAGTTCTACTGATAAATTTTTTGCCAAACTATTCAAGGATGCACTAATCAAAGCATAGCGACACTGCAAACCTATAATTTGGGGCAAAATTGATTCAGTCCAACTATCTTCTGCTAATTTCCAAGCACGAGAAACATCTGTGATGTAACCCCCAGCTTGTCCTAATTTTTCTCGTGCTTCATACCACCCATTGCCTCCTGTTTCTGTTTCCTCTTGCAACAAGGAATGAATTTCCTCTGTTTTATCCGCCTTTTCTAAATGCCAACTCAGGCGCTGATGTATATAACCATCATTAGGTAGGGTATGCCATTGCCCATTTTTGGTTTTTTCTCGATATCGCACTAAAAACCTGCCATGAGCATCAACCAACGTAAAACCTAACCCTGGTAAATCTCCTGGACACTCTGGCTGTGAGGGAGTAGTTAACAAATTACACGCCAAGTCGTGGAATAAGTCGTGTAACCGATAGGTAGGCGTAGTATCAGCAAGCGGTACTCCTGTTAATAGCAATGCTTTATTCCGTAAATACTGCAATATCCTGGCAGCATCACGCTCATTCATTTCCCACAGTGTTGCCGCCATCATCTTATTAATGTTGACATCTTCCGGCAACACCCCTAACCAAGAGAAGTGCTGCTGCTTTTCCCTTGGCATTCTCTTGACACTCAAATTTAATGATGCTCTTAAACTTAAGCGTTTTAAACTAGCTTCATCGGTAATTTCTTCGGCTTCTGGTCTGTCAAAACTGCTTAATCTGGCTACTTCTTGCCGAATATCTCCCAACAGTTCATCCCAAGTTGTTGTACCACTAGCGACTTCTGCGGCTGCAAGTTCCAATGCTAGAGGGAGATAACCAAGGTCTTTAGCTAAATTTTCGACTGACTGACGTTCTCCATCTGTAATCTCCTGTCCTAATTCCTTTAACTTCCCAGCCAGGAGTTTCATAGCTTGCTCTGGCTTCATGACATCCAAGCTATAGGTGCTGGCTCCTAAGGCATCTGCGATCACACCTTCACGAGTTGTGACCAGTACCTGACAACGAAGTCCACCAACATTAAATGCCTGAGCGTGTTTTGTTTCCCAAGCATCATCTACAACCAACAGAACTGCTTTATCATGTAGCAGAGTCCGTAGATGAGTGGTAGCAACTTCTATACTGGTTGGTTTAAAGTCATAGTCACCCAAAGCCTGTACCCATCCGCTTAGTAGGGAGAGGACATCCGGTTGCTGACCTAGAGTTGCCCAAAGAATACCGTCACTATAGTGTTTTTGCACATCCTCGTCATGTGCTAAGGCAGTTGCTAAGGTCGATTTACCTACAGAACCTAAGCCATGAATAGCACTAACTACCAAACTGCGAGTATTTGGTGATTCTGCGAGTAGGCGATTCTTCAGGTCTTGGCTGTACTCCGGTCTGTCTACGTAATAAGTTGGCAGTGGTGGTGCTTGGAAAAGTTTACCAATTCGGTGACGATAATTGATTGTTAGGCAGCCCTCTACTCTACCAACTACGATATTATTGTCACCTTTGGCGTTTTGGACAACATTCTCATTACCTGAAATTTTTTGTGATAGTTCGGAAGCTACTTCTAGTCTGACAGTGTTTTTTTCTATAACAGAGGTAGGCTCTTTAGTTTGAAAACTGTGGGAATTGCTTAATCGTGTACCACAAGATGAACAAAATTTGTAATCAGATGGATTATCATAACCACAATTTTTACAAGGCTTAATTTTAATTAATTGCTTGCCACAGCCTGAACAAAAATTGTAAGTAACTGGATTACTACGACCACAATCTGTACAAGAAACATCGTTTTGCATAGTTGTAATCTGATTTGATTTAGTCAGAGATAGGTCAAATTTTTCCTTTAACTAATTGATAGTTGCATCTCCACCTACTCTTCCAATCAACTTATTGTTATTGCCAGTTGTGTTCTGTGTAACATTGTCATTACCAGATATTATCTGATTAAAAGTATTGACAGCCTTAGAAATAACTTCCTCATCTGACTGCATCAAACGAGCTATCTCAGCAGCCAAGCTTTTATCTTCATCGAGCAATTTCTTGAGTTGCTTTTGAAGTGTATCCAAAGCATCCGCATCGCTGGGCGAGTTAACTAGCTCTTGTACTGCCCCTTTTGCCATCGGCTTTGTCTCCACCTTTGGTTGTAATTTAGCCCAAATAGCTTTTGCCTTTGTCCATACATCTTCACCTAGCTTTTGAGAGGCTCCTTCCACTGCCTTATTACCCACAGTCATCAAAAATGGCAAACATGGTGCTAAAAATTTAACCAGTATTGCTATGTCCATGTGATACCTCGTTTAACAGTGTTCTATTTACTTAGTACCACACAATCTTTGTTCTAAATTTCGTAATTGAAATTGAAAGATTATAGTTAGTTATTATTTCAACTTATGACTCCCGGTTCGCCCATTTTCTAGAGGGTTAGGAAAAATGTGAAACGAGAGAACAAGGGTTTCAGCGCTTGCTATGAATTACGATCGCACCTAAATGGATAGATAACAGGAGCGATGCTCACTCTTGAGCCGCGGAAGCGAACGCTGTCCTTACTAGATGATGAGTAATTGCTGAAAAGATTTTCCTTGCATTCAGTGATGCATTTTGTCATAGATGAAGCAAAATAGTTAGGAACAATTATCCTTGTTGAAACTATCCTGATTTGATAACTTGATTTTTGTGATAACCAACAGCATCTGCCAATTTTATCAAAGGTTTTTCAATGTGGTTAAAATTTGGTGTAAATTCCGACGGTAATTTAGTAAGTATTGAAGATGTTACCAGGGGAAAAACTTCACTAAAATGTCCCTATTGTGGTAGTGGACTAACTGCTAAAAAAGGCAAAGTCAAAGAGCATCATTTTGCTCATAACAACGAAACTTGTCGTCGAGTTGCTAAGAGTGAGTTCCCGGTTTTACCATTTTATGACAACTTTAATATCCATGTATCTAGCAAGGATTTAGAGCAATTAAAACTACTTTGGCAAGAGTATGGCTCAAAAAATTACCCAATAGATGCTCACGTTTGTTTTCCTGGTTTAGTAAAAGCAGGGATGTTGAGGAAAAATGTTTACACAGTTTCCAAAGCTTATGAATTTACTAATTTAGGCAAAATTCCTGTTGGCGCATTAGAGCTAATGCACTTTAACGAAGTGCAAGAGCCATTATTGCAGAGTAAATTACTAAAACTAGAGCTATCTGTAGCACATGCGAAACACAAAAAATCTCCAGACTTATCATATAAGCTAACTGATTTACAACTGTATCGCGCTCAACTCAAACGCATTTTATCTTGTACTCTCTATTTTTTAGAGATTCAAACTTCAAAGAATACTTTATATAAAATAGGAGTAACTACAAGACCGATTAAAGAGCGAATAGCAGAAATCAAACAAGATTTGCTTGCTCATGATCCAAATGTTGCTCCTGTGGTGCTAGGAAGTTGGAATCACCGAGGGAATGTAGAAAAGTATTTTAAACACCGCTATCGGAAATTTAATCACCCCATTGGTAGTTTGACAGAATACTATAAATTCAATTGTGATGATATCAAAACCGTGTTGTCTGACCTACAACAGATGAAACCAAAAGTATTATCTCCACATGAAATAGATATTATTGAAGACAAGCCTAGCCTTGTCATTATGCAATAGACATCTCCAGAAATGAAGTATCGACCCTGACTGCACAAGAGTTTGATATTCTTTTTCACCAGATGTCTAATAGTGAGGATGGCGATTGTCTGTGCTATTGCAACAATCAATAGTGATTGAAAAGTAACTGTTTGAGGTCATGGAATTGTGCGATCGCGTAGCCGCTCAAGAGTGAGCATCGCTCTGACGGGATGAATTTTGTGGGGAGTGATCACCAACCATGCTACAAATTCTTAAAGGAAAACCTAAAAGTGTGTAGTGTCCGAGTTCAGTACAAAGATAGCAGTGGGTTGTATTTGCCAGATGATGAGTAGAGGAAGTGCGATTCTCTCCAAGACCAAGGGCCATCGCACTAATAACGCTATATATAAGGTATGCTGCAAATTTCTCACAAAATTATCATCCCTCATAGCGAAATCGAAATTAGCGCGATTCGCTCACAAGGAGCAGGTGGTCAAAACGTCAACAAGGTTGCTACCGCCATCCACTTACGCTTTGACATTGAAGCTTCATCATTACCCGCTTTCTATAAAGAGCAGCTTTTGAAGCTAAACGACAGACGCATTACCCAAGAGGGAGTAATTGTCATCAAAGCCCAAGAACACCGCAGCCAAGAGCAGAACCGGGAGGAGGCTTTAGAACGACTCAAAGAACTTATTAAAAGTGCAGTCGTACTGAAGAGAAAACGCAAATCTACTAAACCTACTCGCAGCTCCCAAAAAAAACGTCTTGACTCCAAAACTAAACGAGGACAGATTAAGTCCGCCAGAAGACAGGTCATTGATTAAAATGCGATCGCTTGTATGAATTCGGTTAAGCTTTTGTACTGCTAGAAGCATTACAATTAGTCAAGCCGCAGTTTAATTACAAGAAGTGACCTTCACCCATTCTCTGTACCCAGATAATTGGTCAGACCTTACTCTAGCAGTTAAAAAAGAGGCTCTTTGGCACTGTCAAAAATGTGGGTTGAAGTGCATTGCTCCTGGTGAAGATACTTCTAAACTGACTCGCTCCGAAAGAATGAAACGCACACTACAAACCCATCATTGGGACAGAAACCCATCTAATAATTGTGCGGAAAACCTGATTGCGCTTTGTAGTGCGTGTCATCTTTTTTACCATCAAGGCGGGAAGTCTAATGTTTCGCCGGGGCAGTTATCTTTGTGGGAGGTATGATATGAAGTGTGATCGCTACTTCGGTGTCATGCTGAAGATTCCTTTTGGCGATCGCATTTCGTGTCAACTACCTACTACCAAGTTCTTTAGTCTCCACCAAGAACTTGTCTCGCGCTTCCCGTGCCTTTCTAGCCGTCATCCAGACAATGGGTAAACAACCACCGCTTCCTAACCCTGCATAATTTCCTTCTGGGATTTTTCCTGATATCCAGAATCCAGCAGTAATAGTGATAGCCAAAACATTTATCACTGCTGCAAACATGAAAATATTAAATGTCCAAATGGTCTGGCGTTCAAGCTCATCAAAAACAGTCTTCTTTGAGGAAGATTCAATTTTTACACCAAACTTACCAGATTGAGCAGCACCCTGGATGAAATTTGCTTGTTTGGTCTTCATGAGTTGAATATATTTATTCATAAGTGTCTGGCTGATGAAAGAAAGTTTTATCTGTTCTCCTTGCTTCACTTAATTAATCAATCTCAGGCATGATTTGTGACATACAAGGAGGAGAATCAGCCATAAAAATGCTTAAAAAATATAGCCCTTCTCCCCTGAATTGAAGAAGTGAAGGACATTGAAAAAGTATGAAAAGAACTTCAAAATTGGGATGCCTCTTGGGCATATATTTTTCGCAGTTTTGCCTTTGCTCTTTCCACTCTTTTGCGGATAGCATCGACACTAGATATGTTACTTCCGTCTTCTGTGAGAACATCAAAAATCTGTTGGTACTTCAGGTTTTTGAGGAAGTGAAGCGTTACTATTTTTTCATCCTCTGGATTTAATTGTTTCAAAGCTTGACGAAGTGTTAGAATTGTTGTCTCGTATACTGTAAATTCTTGAGAACATGCTTTAATAGAATCAAGAGTATTAGAGTCAAGCACTACTTCTTTGGAATTTTTCCTTTTTGCGAGATTGGAAATAATATAGTAAGCAGTTTTACGACACCAAGCAGATAAGTAACCAGTTTCCTTATACCTTCCGGTTTCAACAGCTTTATCAAACTCCACATAGACTTGATTAGTGATGTCACCTGCTTCGTAATGTCGATGCAGCTTGTGTACAAAGAGGCGAGACTCAACAAACTTTTTGAAGCTTCCTGATTTCAAGATTTCAGTAATTTGAGGATATTGTTCTACCAAAGGAACCTTAGTGTGACTCATTAAACTATTCTCCTAAATTTTGTAGGATAG
>NZ_AJLJ01000409.1 GCF_000317245.1 Fischerella muscicola SAG 1427-1 = PCC 73103 | reverse complement strand
TAGGATAGACAATTTAATTCTCTATACCTAAAGAATGTAATGTAAGACAAAGCACCCATAGATAGACCTTTAGTGGGGATTAATTTGCAGCCCCCACTCCAAGGGAGTAGGAAAAAATTAAACTTATAATGCTCCGTCAAATTCACGTTATTTACGGATGCTTTATCATTTTCCTTTGTTTACATATTTAGCTTTTTTCGCCTGAGTCAACTATCATCTTTATCTCCCAGTTCTAAATCAGAAATAAGCAGCTCTGATGGCAACGCAAGAGACTGAAATTGCTCAAGCTCTTGATAAAAGTTGAGTTTGTCGCGCCTTTCAAGTTCTTCAGCAATTTCTAAGTCAGTCTTCTCGATGGCTTCAGCAACTTGATTATCGTATTGAGCCAGTTCCAATATTGCTAAAAGCTTTTCAGACTGTTGCTCTGAGGGTTCTTCAATTAAAGAAAGACGACGATATTCTTGGATAATATCCTCCAGTGACTCTAAAAGGATTTCAGTCTCTACAGAATCAAGTTTATTTTTGGATTTCATAGAAGACTCCTAATGGTGATTAGTGGTGATAGTGGGGACACTTTGAGAAATCCATACTTATCTATCTATTTAATTAATGTTGGAGGCTCCTACTTTGTGACATCTATACCCTCTCGTAAATTCTCTCGATAACGACAAGCATCGTGTCCTATCAGCTTTAAAGTGCTAATTTACCTAAGAGCGAACTGTGGCGATCGCACCTCACAACACCAAAGCGATCGCCCCCATTCCTGATAATCACTTCTTATAAAGGGTATCAGCCTTTTGTTGTCAAGTCTTGTTGACCGATTGTAACAATATTGTTATATTACTTTACATAAGATAACAAATAAAGGAAACGAGCTATGTAAGTAGTTAAGCAAAATTATTTATATATCTCGTTTGCCTCTTTGGTTTGGCAAATCAAGGATATAGAATAAA
>NZ_AJLJ01000408.1 GCF_000317245.1 Fischerella muscicola SAG 1427-1 = PCC 73103 | reverse complement strand
AGAATAAAAAATGTCTAATTAATTTTGCATAGGTACTTATACAACAGTTAATGAAGACGGCGTTTTAAATAACTACGCAACCGAACCCAAGATGTACTATGCTGAGTACCCTGCAATTTGGGAACAACGCAAATACGTTATCCAAGCTGTTTTTGCATCTTTAATTGTCACTACTTTAGTTTTGGTTGGTTTTAGTGTTAGTTAAGATTTTCAACTTATCGCTATATCTCTGCTTTACCTCGGTACTTAACGCCGGGGTTTTTTGTTTGGGTGCGATGGCACCGCCCACGCAGGCGATCGCTTATGCTATGCAGTAGACAAATGCATACTACGAATGTAGTATTGAAATAATTCTCCATTACAAATACTACAAAAATTCTATGATACGCGGATTTTCCTCAACCATTAGTAGCGCGATCCATTGCCGACCCAGCCAGGGTTCAGGCAGAGCAATCGCGCTGTTTTCTTTTGAGGGAATGTATCTGTTATTGGGCGGTAAATCTGAAAGCGTACACAGAGCAATTGCCACATGGCTAAATCCAGATCAACTTATTC
>NZ_AJLJ01000407.1 GCF_000317245.1 Fischerella muscicola SAG 1427-1 = PCC 73103 | reverse complement strand
GAAATCGGTCTAGTTGGTAACGCATTTGTCCCCTCCAGAATGGGGCAGGCTTCGGTTGAATATCTCGATTGCCCTACGAATAAATCAGGGGGCTTTAAGCCTGCCCCATTCTGGTACGTGGAAGACCCTCGTAAATTCTCACACACTTGTTGTAGTTGCCAAGCGGCTTTCTGTATCGGGTTTTCCCAACTGGTAATTCTCTCATGTCTTAGAGGTAATGCCCAACTGCCCTGCTGTTCTGGTATCCAAGCAATCGTGCTATATCCTTGACCGATAGTAATTGGTTTGTTTCCTGCTATTGTCACACTGCTGTGTTCTATTGTCCTTTCTTGTAGCGTTATTGCATCTGGGCGTGACCACGCTGTGTGGTCGCCTGCTAACAACGGACGACCTTGTGTTGGCATCTGTTTGATGTATAAGGCGTTTGAGTAGCATCCGTGCAAGAACTTACGCTAAGGCTAAAAAGCAGATACAGCAAACCTTCTAGCACCTGTAAAACATTGCCTAGTTTATATCCTTTTAGGCAAAGTCAAATAACCTTTTAACGAAAGAATAAGGGTTGTAGCTTCTTCGGAAGGTGCTAGCTAGGTTCTGTTTTAGGCAAAGTTTGTCAAGCGCGTAAGTTTCTGTACGATTGCTACTAGAACGCCTACTCCACCGACTGGACGCGAAAGTTGGACAATGCAATTGTTGGCTGATAGATTAGTTAGCCTAGAATTAATTGACAGTATCTCAGACGAAACAGTACGTACAACACTAAAAAAAATAAAGTAAAACCTTGGCTAAAACAAGAATGGTGTATTGGGGAAATCAATGCTGAATACATATATAGAATGGAAGACTTACTATGCTTATATGCTGAGTATTTTACCCCTTTTAATCCGATTGTTTGTTTTGATGAAAGACCCTATCAATTATTGGCTGATATAGTAAACCCTTTATCTTGTGAACCAGGACAACCACCACGAATAGATTACCAATACTCTCGTCAAGGGATGTGTAACTTATTCGTATTTTATGCTCCACACTATGGCTGGCGACATGTAGAAGTTACACAGTCAAGAACTAAACAAGATTTCGCTCATCAAATGAAAGCCTTAGTAGATATTTACTTTCCAAGGGCTGAGAAAATTCGAGTCGTTTTAGATAATTTAAATACTCATACTCCTGCTGCTTTGTATGAGACTTTTCCTCCAAGTGAGGCTAGAAGAATTCTTGACCAGTTAGAGTTTCATTACACTCCAAAACATGCTAGTTGGTTGAATCAGGTAGAAATTGAAATCTCTGTTCTCTCACGTCAATGCTTAAAGCGTCGCATTGCTGATGCCGAAACTTTGCGTCAAGAAATTAATGCTTGGGAACAACAACGTAACCAGCAAAAAGTTAAAATTGATTGGCGTTTTGCAGCTTCAGATGCCAGAGTCAAATTTCAACGATTCTATCCTGATTTACACCTGTCATAATTTTATTGGCTGACTACTAGGTTATCCTGACCTGCGCCTTTTGCATCCTGCAACCGCCCGATTGCATCGTAACGATAAAGTCCATCTTTGAGTGTAGTGCGAGTTGTAATCGACCAGTGTAATACTTCTCCTAAATTTAGTTCATGAGCAACTGCGTAGGCTAGTGATGTTTTACCTGTTCCCGGCTTACCAGTAACTAATAAAGGTCGCCGTAAATATAAAGCTGCATTAACTAACTCAATTTCTTCAGGACGTGCTTGAAATGTTTCACCCCGTCTTTGCTTTTTAGCAGCCCCATCGTCAGTGTTACTGCTGAAATTGCGCCAACTTGGTGGTTCTGGAAGTTTCCACCCATCATGTTGCTTGCCATCTCCCTTAAAAATTTTCCAGTCATTCATAATTTAGGACACAGATTGTGGTATTGAATAAAAGTAGCCTGCATCAGGTGTTAGGCGTTCAGGGTCTTCCCAGAGCAACGAAAGATGATTGCCAACATGATCGTCTTCACCTTCTGGTGCGTCAAGGCGCTTTTCTTTAACCATGTCAGGAAGTTCAAAAATGCAACAATCTAGTAACGCATTTCTGACAACAGTTTGAACTTGTATCTCTTTTCTTACCCATAGAGCAATAGGAGTAGCAGTCATTAGAATAAAAGAAAAAATTGTTTCATGACTAGTATTATTTGGAATTTTTGTGAGGATAATACCAATTGCTTGATCTAGTTCTCTGCGAAGGACTGCTTGGCTAAGATTTCTTGAAACCAATTCTTGCCTACATCGTGAATTACAGATCCCCTTCACTTTTTGCCACTTATCAAGCCATACTCCTTTATAAGGATAATTCTTTTGGAGTCGCTCATTTGCACGCACTAGCACCCTATATTTTTTACCGATGCTTTCTGGCGTGTCAAATTCTACTCTTGAACAAGTATCAACTGCATGATTAAGTATTTTATAGGGCAGAAAAAACTCTACAGTCAATTTTCCTAGAAAATCATAGCTACTTTCTTCTAATAATGAATCGACTACTTTTGGTAGATTCTCAAGTGTAAAAGTTTTCTGCGATGATTTAGATACAGTCAGTTGTCTACATCCATTACCTGTTTTCGGATTGTAATTTTGAATGTCGGGAATTAGCCAAGCAGATATATAAAATCTATCTAAATTTTTTTCTGTTTTGGGTTGAACTCGAATTAATAGATATGAATTAACATCTTGATGATCTGTATTCTTATCTGTTTTACTATCTTTTAGTAACTGCTTAAAATCTTTAATGTTATTTTCTCCCCATGTTTGCAGTTCCTGACGTAAAGATTGAGGAATATTAGAATCAAACACTAAATGTGCTACAAAGCAGTCAATAGGAGCAAATTGTGCATCTCCTCTGGGGATATCTTGTAAAATTTTCAGAATCTCTTCTACAGTATCCGGCACCGTTTTAAGTACAGTTCCAGAACAACAATATTGATAGACTCTTTTAATATAAGTGATGTTTGAATCAGCATAGGGAGACAAAATTTGAAGTAGAGGATGGGGAGTGATTTCAGTTTGCTTGACCTGCTTTATCTCCTGCTCTATCTCCTTCATTTCTTCTTCGATGGAATCGCGTTGCCGCTTGAGATTATTTTTGTTTCTAGCATTGTTTTCATAGCTCCATTGCTCAAAGATGCCTTCATAATCCGACTTTTTACGGTCGAACTCTTCTTGCAAAAGCTTTATTTTTAAACTTGTTGTTGGCTGCCCAACAGCTTGATTTAAGAAGCTCCAGGTTTGGACTAGCACCTTTGTAGGAATCATAAAAGCCGCTTTTACACCTTCTCGCTTTCTCTCTGCGGCGATCGCCATTCCTGCTACTCCCTGTAATGATTCATCCCAGACTGGAGCGCCACTAAACCCAGGCTCGACTTGATAGCCAGGAACCTGAATAGCTTCCATCTGTATCCATTCGGTTGCTTGTGCATCCCGTAATTCACCTGTAGCCCATACACCAACATCATGTCCTTGAGGAAAGCCAAAGATCCGAAACGAATGTCCCCAGTAATTTGATGCAGCAACAAGCGGCACAGGACTCACCCCGATTGGCGGAGCATCTTCTAGA
>NZ_AJLJ01000406.1 GCF_000317245.1 Fischerella muscicola SAG 1427-1 = PCC 73103 | reverse complement strand
TTAGGTGTAATCCAGCAATATCTTCTCCAATTTGCAGTGGATTGACAGGCTGCCAAAACACAACTTTTGCTTTCACTTTTTGTCCAGCTGCAATTAGAGGAAAGTCAAGCTCTATCGTTCCACTTGGCAGTTCTTGCGTATCGCGGGCAATACCCAAAGCTTCTGCAACCACATGGGCACAGGTGAGAAGATGGCGATCGCCAACCAGAAAACCAGCACCAACAACTTTTGTTATTCCATTGGTATGGGTGCGGTAAATACGAGCGATCGCTGTCTTAAATGTCTCAAAGTAACTTTTAGTTGACATAAAACCTGCGAACCCTACTCTTTACTCCCGGATTTCTCACAAGTGAAAAAAAGTATTCACATAGCCTCAATGACCAACAATTTTCTAATACATGGGTAATTTAGATTCAAAGGCAGAAGTCAAGTAAGCATAATTTCTCAGCTAGTAGTTAAATAAATTACTGTTTATTTGACTCATACGCAAAGAATAGCGGTACAAAGCTAAAATTAAGTAAGCCAAAATGGGACTTAAGCCAAGCCCAATTAATTCACATATAATTAGTGACTCAAAAGCAAGATTTTAGCCAGATAATGGTAGAAGCTGTAAATACCTGTAAGCTGTTGCAAAAATATTTTGGTAAGGACAGGCACTATTAATAGAAATCAAAACTCGCCGAGTACTAACAGTGATTATAGCTCCCAGTTTTAGTAATTTAGTACGAATAGTTCCCACAGTGGCATTACACAATTCAGTTCTTTTCAAACATTGTTCTCGCAGTGCGTTCATCAAAATATATGCAACCGAAGAAAACCACAGACGTAATTGATTACCCTCAAATGTATGAGTGCTAGTCCGGTCGCTAAAAAGCTCAAGCTGTTGTTCTTTGAAGCGATTTTCCATCTCTCCTCGTGGACAATATTTATCTCGATAAAGTTCACCTGGCGGCACTTTTTTAGTCGTTAGTGATGTGACCACAAAACGGACATTACAACCCTTAGTACTATGTTCAACCTTGGCGACAACACGACGATTGCGACTCCAAGAGTTTAGGGTTTGGTAGTCGAGTGAACGATACCAAATCGAGCTATCAATCAGTTCACTGGCTTGATTAAAGAGTTCTTCATCTGGCGTAAACAAAGTTTCTAAAAAGTTAATGACAGGAGATAATTTTTGTGAATATTCTTGTTTTGCTCGGTTTTGTACCTCAGTAGTCATTTTCATCAACCGACTGTTTTTAGAAAATCCAAACACATAATCTATTCGGTGTTGTGACTCACACCAACTCATTATGTCTTCTCTTGAATATGCACTATCTCCACGTATCAGAATACTTACATTACTCCAATGCTCTTTTATTTGTTTAATTACTCTTTGTAATTCTTCTAAGGCTCCACTCGCTGGATCTATATTAGAAGGACGCAGTTTTGCTGCTAATAAATGTTTTCCGCAGAAGATATACAGTGGTGCATAGCAATATCCTCCATAATACTTGTTGAAAAAAACTTGTTCTTGCTCACCATGTACCAAATCGTCAGTTACATCCAGGTCTAATACTATTTGTCGCGGTGGTGATGCGTAGGATTCTAAAAATATATCTACTAGTAATTTTTCAATAGCTTCTGTATCATGTCCGATACGATGATACCGACTATTGGCTCTTTCAAATACCGTTTCAGGACAGTGTTCTATACGATTTAATGTACTCTTTCCTGCTAGTAAAATTGGTTCATTCTCCAAACCAATTGTTTTTTTTACTGCTAATGCAAACATCTTGTCGTGACGCAGTTGTTCATGGTCGTTGAGGTCTTCATATCCCATTATTAAACCGTATATTCTTTGAGTTATTAAGTTCTTAACTGAATGGTCAACCCGATTAATGTCTCGGTAGTCATTGAAACATTCTGCAAGTCTTGATGTAATTTTTCGTTTGATGTCCAATTCAGTAATTAAGCTTAACCCTGCATCCGATGTTACCGTTCCACCCTGGAAATTAACTACGATTGGGCGTGACTTTTCAACTGAAAATTTGAATTGTTTTGGTGTACGATCTGTAAATGCTGGGGTCATACTTAATAACTGCTGAAATGCTTATCCTATATACATTTTCGCAGTTTTTGACCCCTTTTTTTATGTCTTTGTGAGAAATCCGGGTTACTCCACTTCACAGTAATCTCAAAATTAACTTCTCCACCAACTGAGGTCAAAATAGCTCCTGCCTCAGCGCTAAGTTTGACACCAAACTTAACCTCCATTTCTTCGGGGCTTAAGTCTTTAAATTTGGTAATAAGACTTGAAATTACTGGCTTAATCTTATCTATAGCATCTTCAAAAGTCTGTTTTGCTTCAGCAACCATGCGACCAGACGGAAGAGTAACCCGTTCTACTGCTGTATCTTCTACTTCTTCTACTTCCACCAAAAACTTACTACCATTTTCTAGGGAAAACTCGACTAGTTGCTTTTCCTGCATACATTATTCCTATTTTACCACTGATACATCTTGAGTATGCAGTTTTTCGGACTGTAGAGCAATATTGCGTTGGTAGCTGTAGTAGACCGCAAACCTGGTAACAAAATTTTAGCGATAGCGTTTTCTATAGTGATTAATGCTTCTAAGTAGATCCACCTGAAAAAACAGCCAACCTTTATGAGTTATCTGTTTGTTTCAAAGACTGTCGGTATGGGCGGCACAGCCCTTTAGGGGCTGTGCCAAGGTTGGCTGTTTTTTAATGTCCATGTACTTAGTTACTTTTTATAGCACTAGTTAGATATAGCTTAACTCGTTATAATTACATAACCACTACATAACTACTTATTGTTGATTAATGCAATTGTATACCTTAAGGCACACCTGAAGAGCAGAACTCTTGCAAAAATGTTTTGTGGTAAAATTAGAGATTTGGCAATTTGCGATTAGGACTTTGAGGAGCCGTGAAAATAGAGAAAGCCAAACAGCTTACTGCAAAAAAATTTAAGCTTCGGGACTGGAGTGAGCCGTAAAACTTTTGAATTAATGGTTGATGTAGTTAAAGCTGATGCTCAAAACAAAAAGAAGCCTGGTCGCCGTCCTAAATTAGTTATTGAAGACCAAGTTTTAATGGTCATTCAATATTGGAGAGAATACCGCACTTATTACCATATTGGATTAGACTGGGGACTATCAGAGTCGGCAGTATGCCGAACAGTTTATAAAATAGAAAACGTTTTAATTAGTTCAAGAAAGTTTAGTCTACCTGGAAAAAAAGAATTATTAAAAATGTCATCACAAGAAGATTTAGTTGTGATGGATGTGATGGAAAGCCCAATTGAAAAACCGACAAGAGGTCAAAAAAAGTTTTTTAGCGGTAAACAAGGAGAACATACATTAAAAACGCAAATAGTAGTAAGCCAAAAAAATGGTCAGGTTATCTGTTTAGGGCATGGAAAGGGGAGAATTCATGATTTTAGGTTATTTAAAACAAGTGGTGTAAGGTTTGGAGAATTGCTCAAAGTTATCGCGGATAAGGGCTATCAAGGAATTAAGAAAATTCATCAATTAAGCGAAACACCGATTAAGAAACTGAAAGGTAAAAAGTTGACGAAGGAGCAGAAGCAATCTAATCGACAACTTAATCGATTACGAATTGTGGTTGAACACGTTAATCGTCGGCTAAAAATCTTCAATATTTTATCTAATCAATACCGAAATCGCCATCGCAGATTTGGATTAAGGTCTAATCTGATTGCTGGAATCTATAATCATGAATTAGCTTTTAAAGCTTAAATAAAGCAGAATTAATCATGATAATTCAGCAAATAAATAATTGCTGAATCAGTTTGCTATATTAAATTTTTAGGTAAAGATTCTCCAGCAATAGTTAATATTAGAAACTTTGTAAATTGTGGCTATTTTAACTTCTCTAATCTAAAAGAAAATAACCCTTTATTATACCAGAGAATATTTATGCAAGAGTTC
>NZ_AJLJ01000405.1 GCF_000317245.1 Fischerella muscicola SAG 1427-1 = PCC 73103 | reverse complement strand
CCTTTCAAGACTTCAAGTTCTTGTGCTGTGAATGTTTCAGCTTATCTTAGTGCCATTCAACTATAATCTTTTTACTCGATTGCGGAATTTACAATAGAAACCATGTGGTAATAAGTATGTAGGATGCCGCTAGACGAGGTAGTACATGGAGCTACTCACTGCTGAGGTGATGGCACGGAGTGCCCGCCCTTTTGGGGTGATCGCGTTTTTAACTCTGCTGTTAAACAAAACTTTTGAGAAAACTGGTGAAATTATCGTTGCTAAGGTGATTGAGCAGGGTGGCAAGAAAATTAAACTGCTCAAACTCAAGCCTCCTGACACGCTAGATGCACGAGAAGCAGCTGCAGAAAATCAAGCATTGACCCCAGAACAGCACGAGGATATTGGTGAAGCCCTTTTGGTAGAAAAGATAGAATCAGCGGCTAAGGCAGATCCGGAGATTAAAAAGGCTGTGAAAGCTTTAGCAAGCGACGCAGACACAGCAGCCCAGGAAAACCCTCAACTTGCTGCTGTAATTGGAGCGTTGACACAGGCGGTTCAAGCTCAAGTCCAAGCATCATCAATGAAAACTAGTAAAGAATAAATTTTAAGAACGCAAATTCCACTATCAATAATCCTAAATCCTGTTTTAGGTTGTCTAGATAAATTACTTAGTCAAATCCCCCAAATAATATTCTTGCTCAAGGATCTGCCTAATTCCCAGTCTTGGTTAGTGAAAGTAATTTCTTCTATCAAACTTTGCACTGTTAAGGAATTCATATGCCAATTGAAACAGTACCCGGAATTTCATCGCAGTACTATCTAATCGCGTTTGATGCTGCTGGTAACGAACGTGATGAGCCAGAAGGGAAGATGAGTCAAAAGGTATTAGATACCTTATCCAGTAAGCCAATCACAGATGTTTTCTTGTTCACCCACGGATGGTTGGGCGATATTACAGCAGCGCGTAACCAATACAACAAATGGGTTAAAGCCATGTCCAAAAACCTGGCTGACATTGAACAAATCCAAAAGGCACGGTCAGAATTTCGCCCATTGCTGATAGGTTTGCATTGGCCCAGTTTACCTTGGGGTAATGAAGAGTTGGGAAAAAGTTCTCAATCCTTTGCAGTACAAGAATTTGCAGTGCATGAAGTCTCTCCTGTAGAGCAATTGGTTGAGGAATATGCAAAACGAATAGCCAATACACAGACAGCTAAACAAGCTCTGAGGACTATCTTTCTATCAGCGATGGAAAATGTGGCACCTGACAGCTTACCGCCAGAAGTGCGTGAAGCTTACGAGCTATTGAACCGAGAAGCTCGCTTGAATGCGGAAGGGGAAGGAGCAGCACCGGGAGCAGACCACGAATCGTTTGACCCTGAAAGTATATTCCAAGATGCTGAAAACAATCCTACCAGTTACGGTAACTTGGATTGGGGTTCAATGTTAGCACCTTTGCGAACCCTGTCTTTTTGGAAAATGAAAGATCGCGCTCGTCAATTTGGTGAAAGTAGTGGCTTCCAGTTACTAACAAAACTTCAACAAGCAACATCTAATGATGTGCGATTTCATTTGATGGGTCACAGCTTTGGTTGTATCGTGGTTTCCGCAACTTTGGCTGGTCTCGATGGTCGCGGCACTTTAGTTCGCCCTGTTAATTCTGTGGCGTTGGTACAGGGTGCGCTGTCGCTGTAGTCTTATTGCTCGGATATTCCGGTTGCACCCGGTCGTGCAGGCTATTTCCGGTCTGTTGTCGCTGACCGTAAAGTTGCTGGTTGCATAATTACCACGCAGTCAGAGAACGATACTGCGGTTAGTAAAATGTATCCTCTTGGTGCAGGTCTTCGCCAGCAAGTGGCGTTTCCAATTAAAGCTGATGGCTCTTTTGAATTTCCTAAGTATGGTGGCTTGGGAACATTTGGTGCTCGTGGACCTGGTTTAGAAATTGTAGATATGAAAATGCTTCCTGTGAATGGTTCTTACCAATTTGAAGCCGGAAAAATCTACAACTTGGATAGTAGCGAGTTTATTAGCGACAAAACAGATGGTGGTTTAGGTGGTGCTCACAGCGATATCGCTAAACCGGAAGTTGCCCATGCGATTTGGCAAGCAGCAATTGGCAGTTAAATCGACATAAATCCACACCAGCAGTGATTTGCTGAGTGGTTATTTCTCCGATCCCTGTTATCCAAAACTCTTCCGTAATTAATGAATTGAAATCGTAGTTAGCAAAACTGATAAACAAAACTATGGATGAAGAACTTTTGTATTTTAACGGTATCAATGGGGCAACTGGTGAATATTCATTGCCACCTTTAACAGCCAAACAGGTAGTACAAATTGCTAAGGGCGAAAAAATAGACGAGGCACACCTGAGAGAACTGAAAAGCAGAGCGAACAAAGACGAGAACTTTCGTCCAATAGAAGGAGTAGACCCGAAGAATTTGGCGGAAACTGGCTGGGGAGTTATTTTTGCTCATGATGCTAACCCTGCAATTCGAGAAGCCCTCAGCCCTTTGTTAAAACTTCGTTGCCAGCAAGCAACACAAAATAAAAAACATTACTATCAGGAATATACAGGTCACAGGGGATATCGTCCCGACGAGTCGAAAAACAAGTTTCTGAGTCGTCATAAAGTTGGCCCTGGTGCTGCTGACCCAGAGAAAATGCCCTATTACCTACTGATAGTTGGCGACCCGGAAAGCATTCCCTATAGCTTTCAGTATCAACTCGATGTGCAATATGGAGTAGGTAGGATTTATTTCGATACTTTAGAGGAATACGCCCAGTACGCACAAAGTGTAGTGGCAGCAGAAACAGGTAAGCTTTCCCTATCTCGAAATGCCTGTTTCTTTGGTGTGCGAAATAATATGGATAAAGCCACTCAACTTAGTGCAGACGAACTAGTTAAGCCACTAGCAGAATTGATGGCTGATAACCAACCTGATTGGAAGGTGAAAACCATACTTCGAGACGAAGCGACAAAAGCTCGTTTGAGTCAATTGCTGGGAGGTAACGAAACACCCAGCTTTTTATTTACAGCCAGTCACGGAATGGAATTTCCTAACGGCGATAGCAGACAGTTGCGCCACCAAGGAGCATTATTATGTCAGGATTGGCCTGGTTCAATGATATGGGGTAAAAAACCAATTCCAGAAGATTTTTATTTTTCCGCAGATGATATTGGCGATGATGCTCGTTTACTGGGGTTAATCGCATTTAATTTTGCCTGCTACGGTGCTGGTACGCCAAAAATGGATGACTTCGCCCATCAAGATGCCTTTAGCGAACAGTCAACCATAGCTCCCCATGCCTTTGTTGCTAACTTACCACGGCGCTTACTTAGCCACCCTAAAGGAGGAGCGTTAGCTGTAGTCGGTCATGTGGAACGAGCTTGGGGATGTTCTTTTGTTTGGCAAAAAGCAGGAAGGCAGTTGTCACACTTTCAAAGTACGATGAAGCAACTAATGGAGGGGTATCCTGTAGGTTCAGCTTTAGATTACTTTAACGAACGTTATGCAGAACTCTCTTCTGACTTAAGTTCTAAGCTGGAAGATATCAAATTTGGCTATGCTGCTGATGATTTGGAAGTAGCTAGTATGTGGACAGCCAACAACGATGCTCGCAGCTATACCGTTATCGGCGATCCAGCAGTGCGATTATTTGTAGGTGATGCGGATACAGAGCGACCAGTTATCCAAAAAATAACTCTGCAACCCGCAGCTGTGGCACAACCAGCGACCACTTCTGATTCAGAAACTGGGTTAAAGCAGGCACAAGTTAACTTGATTCAATCTTTGGAGGAATTTTTAGAAGAAGTTAAGAAAGCTCCAGGAGACGAGGCTGCACAGCTTCAAACAATAACCTTATTTGCCAATAGTTTACTTCAGGCGATGAAAACTCAAACTTAATATAACGCAAGTTTTTGTAACCTCTCACCATACCCTCTTCGACGTGGAGAGAGGCAGAAATATATCTTGTTTAGATAAAAATAACAATCTTACCTATGAATATTTTTGAAATTACTATTCAGCGTAAACATAAAAAAGATAGTTGGCCTGTAGTTGTCGAACATAGTAAACCGGAACAACTTCCGATTCGGCGGGAAAGTACTTTAAGGCTTAATAGCGATGATAATTTTGCAGAGTTAGGAGAGTTTTTATGGGAGCCGAAAAAATATGGCAAGATGTTGGGTGATGCTTTATTTGACCGTAATATAAATGGTGCTTTTGAGAAGGCATTGAAGAGTATTTCTAGTACTGCTCCAGACAGGGATGATAATCCTAATTGTCTACATATTCTCTTACATATTGAAGACGAAGAACTAAGACAATTACGATGGGAAAAACTTTGCGCTCCTTGGGATGGTGACGATAATTGGGACTATTTATTACTTAACCAAAAAACTCCCCTTTCTCTCTATATTCCTTCGACTACAGACGGGTTATTTCCTCCAATTGGACGGCGCGATTTCCAGGCTTTGGTTGTGGCTGCTAGCCCTGAAGGATTGGGTAATTTTCACCTAGCATCATTTGATGTTCAGGCAACAGTATCTAGTATTCAGGCTTCTCTAGGCGATATTCCCTGTGATGTACTAGCTAGAGTTGACGGTGCGGTAGGTTCACCTACTTTGGCAAACTTGATGCAGTGTCTCGCTAATAATGATAAATACTATACTGTGCTGCACTTGGTCTGTCATGGTAAACTAGAAAATGGAGAAATAGCAATTTATTTGGCAGATGAAAATAATCAGGTTGTACCAGTTAAAGCAACAGAGTTAATCAAACAATTAAGGCGATCGCGTCGTCTACCCCATTTTGCTTTTTTATCAACTTGTGAAGGTGCAAGTGCTGAGTCTAAGGTAAAAAAAGTAGATGACGATGAGGCAAAAAAAGCTCAGATAGGAGAAGTCCAAGCGATAGGGGGGCTGGCACAACGTCTTATTCGGGAACTAGGTATGCCTGCGGTAGTTGCTATGACTGAGGCAATAAGTATAAAGACGGCTGAGGCGCTAGCTGCAACTTTTTATAAGCAACTGAGGCAACACGGGTATGTGGACTTGGCGTTAGTTGAAGCAACTGCTGGGCTGCAAGGCAGATATGATATTACAGTTCCGGCGTTGTTTAGCCGCTTGGGTGGAAGACCCCTGTTTAGCGACACTTTGGATCGTCCTTTGACCAAAAAGGAAATCGAGTTTGGTCTAGAACGCTTGCAAAAGTTGCTGGTAGGGGAAGGGGAGGAAGAGGAAAAGCGAGGGCGAGCGCCTGTGCTGGGTGAGAAGTTAAAAGAACATATTGCAACACTCCAAAGAACATTAAACGCGGACAGCGATAAAGCAATTGAAGAAAAAGACAAAGCTTTGGCAGAAGTAAAACAAATATCTTTAGAAGTTCTTGACCTTAGCTTTGAAAATCTAGCATTGGGTAAAGAACTCACCAGCTATGATGCTCGTTGTCCATTTCAAGGTTTGTATCCCTTCCACTATGAAAACCGCGAATTTTTCTGCGGACGCGAAGAATTAATTAAGGAATTGCAACAAAAACTTAGTGAAGATAATTTTTTAATAGTTTCGGGTGCTTCCGGTTCTGGTAAGTCCTCTGTAGTAATGGCGAAGTTAATTCCTGAACTACAGAAAAAAGAACCAGAACTTGTGATGGCTTACATGACTCCAAAAGATGACCCACTGGCGCAACTAGAAGCAAGTTTAGCCCACGTACAAAACCAACCTTATATATTAGTTGTAGATCAGTTTGAAGAAGTTTTTACCCTTTGCAAAGATAAAGACAAGCAACAAAATTTTATTGACGAACTGCTTAAGTTAGCTCAGAATCAGCGAGTGATTCTTACTATACGTGTTGACTTTTCGGGAGAATGTGCTGTGTATCCTGAATTGCGAAATATGATGGAAAAACGGCAGAAAATAATTGCCCCGATGAATACTGCCAAGTTACGTACTGCGATTGACGAACAAGCAGGAAAAGTTGGCTTGCGGTTTGAAGCCGATTTGCTGAATAAAATTTTGGATGACTTGGAGGGAGAACCAGGAGTGATGCCACTGCTGCAACACGCACTAAAGGAGTTGTGGAAGAAGCGCCACGGAAGGTGGTTACTGTCGCAGGAGTATCGAGCTATTGGTGGAGTACGAAAAGCGATCGCTGATACTGCCGATGGTGTCTACAATAAATTATCATCTGAGGAACAAGAGCAAGTCAGGAATATCTTTGTAAGGCTAACCCATTTAGATGAAAATCCTATCCAAGGAGGACAACGACGGGATACACGGCGACGAGTTGAGCTAAAACAATTGGTGCCAACCAATGGAGATCTAGCTGTTATCAAGAAGCTGGTGACACTTTTAGCAAATGAGCGATTGGTAATCACCAGCCAAAACGAATCAACAAAAGAAGAAGAAGTGGAAGTTGCCCATGAAGCATTAATCCGCTATTGGTCAACATTGCGTTCTTGGCTGGATGAAGACCTTACCAGTCTCATCTTGCGGCAACGAATTGAAAACGAAGCACAGGAGTGGGAAAACGCAGAGAAGAAAGAAGAACTTTTACTGCTTCAGGGAAGCCGTTTGGAAGATGCAGTAGAATTATCATACAGCAAAAATACGGTTTGTCTGGACACGCTGGCTAAGGAATATGTTCATGCCTGTCAACAACTGCAAGAAAAAAGGCAAGTTGATACTAAAACACAGCTTCTTACTGCCTGGTCGGCTTTAGCTGAAGCTCGTTTTAGAGACGATCAACTTGGAGCGTTGGTATATGCTTTGAAGGCGGGTAAACTATTTCAACAACTCAAAGAATCACCGTGGTTAGAGAGCGATCTTCATGTACGCATTAAGATAGTTCTTCACCAAATCCTTCACACAATGCAAGAACGTAATCGATGGGAAGGATATGAAGGTGAAGTTAGCAGCGTTACTTTTAGCCCAGATGGTCAGCTACTAGCTATTGCAGACTTTGATGGTACAACCCGCTTGTGGAATTTGCAGGGCAAATTGTTAGTATCCTTGAAAGGCGATAAAAATCCGGTCAGGAGCGTTAGTTTTAGCCCAGATGGTCAGCTACTAGCTACCGCAGACGAAGGTGGTAGTGTTCGTTTGTGGAATTTGCAGGGTCAGCAATTGGCAGTCTGGAAAGTGGAGCAAGATTGGATTAGAAGCATCAGTTTTAGCCCAAATGGTCAGCTACTAGCTACCGGAGGAGGATTAAAGGGCAAAGTCCAATTGTGGGACTTGCAGGGTCAGCAATTGGCAGTCTGGAGGGCGGATATAGCCTGGGTTTGGAGTGTCAGTTTTAGCCCAGATGGTCAGCTGCTGGCTACCGGAGGCGGAGATAACAACGCCCGATTGTGGGACTTGAAAGGTCAAATGTTGGCAACCTTGGAAGGGCATACCGACAGGGTGAGGAGCGTCAGTTTTAGCCCTAATGGTGAGCTTTTGGTTACTACAGGAGATGACGACACTATCCGATTGTGGGACTTGCAGGGTCAGCTATTGGGAGGTTGGACAGCGGAGCAAAACGCAGTTTGGAGCATCAGTTTTAGCCCGAATGGTAAGTTACTGGCTACCGCAGGCTCAGATAGCACAGTTCGCTTGTGGAATTTACACGGTCGGCGATTAGCATCTTGGGAAGTGGAAAAAGGCAGTCTCAGGAGCATCAGTTTTAGCCCGAATGGTGAGTTCTTGGTTACTGCTGGAGATAGCGGTACTGTCCGCTTGTGTGACTTGCAGGGTCAGCAATGGAAAAAATGGAGAGCAGATCAAAACGCACTTTTGAGCATCAGTTTTAGTCCAAATGGTCAGCTACTAGCTACCGGAGGCACAGAAAGCATTGCCTGCTTATGGAACTTGGAAGGTCAGCGGTTGGTAACTTTGGAAAAGCATAATGGTTTGGTTAGAAACGCCTGTTTTAGCCCGAATGGTCAGCTACTAGCTACTGTAGGAGATGACGACACCGTCCGTTTATGGAACTTGGAAGGTAAGTCATTAAAAAACTGGGAAGCAAAGCAACGTCAAGTCATGAGCGTCAGTTTTAGCCCAGATAGCCAGCGACTAGCAACCGCAGGAGCAGATGGCACAGTCTGCTTGTGGAACTTGCAGGGTAAGAAGTTGGCAGTCTGGGGAGAGAATCGAAACAAACCATCATCAGTCACAAGCGTCAGTTTTAGCCCGAATGGTGAGCTACTAGCTACCGCAGAAGAGAACAGCAGTAATGTTTGCTTGTGGGACTTAGTCTGCTTGCAGGACTCACCACAGAAAGTCTGGCAGGCGCATACAAACAGTGTCAACAGCGTTAGTTTTAGCCCAGATGGCCAGCAACTAGCAACCGTTGGAGATGATGGCACAGCTTGTTTGTGGGACTTGCAAGGTAAGCGCTTAACCAGTTTGAGAGGACATACTGGTTCGGTGCGGAGCGTGAGTTTTAACTCAGATGGTCAGCGATTAGCAACCGCCGGAGCAGATGGTACAGCCCGTTTGTGGGACTTAAACGGTCAGCAATTGGCAGTCTGGGCAGTACATACTAGCTTGTTGTGGAGTGTCAGTTTTAGCCCAGATGGTCAGCTACTGGCTAGCGCTGGCTTAGACGGCAATGTTAGGTTGTGGCGGGTTGAATCCTTCGATGAACTGATGCAGCGTGGTTGCGATTGGATAAAGGACTATCTGACTAATAACCGCAATGTCAGTGAGAGCGATCGCCGTTTCATTCTCGACGGGAAGTCTTGAAACGGGAGACATCGGGAATGAACATCCTTCCTAGCATTAAAGTTTAGTCAAATGAGGTGTTTTGTTCCTAA
>NZ_AJLJ01000404.1 GCF_000317245.1 Fischerella muscicola SAG 1427-1 = PCC 73103 | reverse complement strand
CTAAACACAAAAGATATTTATATGTCAGCCCTGTCAGCTGTAACGCCGGGTTAGACCTACTTGCTTATCGCACTATATAAAACAGAGTCTCTCAAAGTTCCAATGTAGCTCAATCCCTTAATAGGCAACAAATCGTTAGAGTTAGTATCCCGTTCCAGAAGCCCGGAGCCACTGTCAAAGACAGTCACAGAATGATAATCTCCGTCTGGATGATTATAAGCAATATTTAGCAGTGCCTCTTGAGATCGTAGCGATTTTTCCAATTGCGTTTGTACTATGGTCGAGTTAATGTGGAACTGCCCGTTAAAAACCTTCCGACCCTCCGTGAAGGCAGTTTGCCGAGAAAAGCGGTGCAGATCGAGAATCACCTCGTAGCCTCTGCAATTCCGAGCACGCCATTCATTATCGAAGTGGCTCGGGTACACCAGCTCTGCGTCTCGCCAATCGGTGAATTGCAACCCAAAATGCCTACAGTAATCCTCGAAGCATTCGCCAATTGCCCTGCCTGTAAAGTAGTTGTGGACAATTGCGTAGCTGGCAAGCACGCAGGAGCCACCTTTTTGGATGAACGTCATGTTCAATCTGCTTAGAGCAATCATGCTAACACCTTCAAGTTGTCATCCTGGTCTAATAATTTATTATATGCTTAACGTCTTTCTTGGAAACCTTACCTGAAAAGGCTTTCAGCCCAAGCCGTACAAAATTTTTGCTTTAACACGGTTTTAGAAAATGACTGTAATCCAGCTCTGACAGGACTTTTCAGACCAAATTACATGAACTTACAAAAGTCTAGGCTCAATACCTAATCTACTGCAATTACACAACCACCCGTAAATTTTTTCTGCTGGCGACAAGTTTTAATAATGGCAGCATTCTTTAAATAAATATGCCGTGCTAACTTAGCATCATCTGATTTTGCCCATTCCAAAAGCTTTTGATCTTGGGGTTGCAAAGCAGCGGTATATGTTGAACTTGCACTACTGACAACTGTCATATGTGTAAAAACACCAATTGCAGTTCCCAAAGCCAACACAAAACCCAGTACCCCTGCAACTTGTGCCAATCGCCAATTACTTACACCCAGTTGTAGCAAACCCGCACCAGCATCCTGCTTGGTCATCTTAACTAATTCCTTCGCCGCGTGAGCGATCGCATTCTTTTGTTGCTGTACAGCCACAGTGGAAGCATCATTCAGCTTTTGGTCTACCATGTCAGTCCAGCCTACAACAAGCGAGTCAAGCCTACCCGGTAGCTGCTGTAAAGCAAACTGAGTTGTACCTAACTCCGCATACAAATTAAACAAAGGGTCATCAGGTCGAATGCCCAATTTCAGTATCCAATCAGTAACCTCAGCTTTTTTCTCCTCAGTGTAGGTTGCAACAACTTTTTCAACAACCTTTGCAATATCAGTCATAGGTCAATTCAAAAATCTAATTCTCGATTCAGTAAAGTAAACACTTACCATTTCTCTGATTCAATCTCTTCAGTTAAATTAAGATTGGAAGGAGTTTGTTTACTTACACCCAAAAGCACTAATTCCGCACGATTAGCACTCAAACCTAAATAGTTAGAAGCAATGTCGTTAGAAACAATAGAACTGTGAAAATTCTCCATCCAGTTGAATAGTATCGAACGCTGAATGGTATTGAGAGGCGAGTCAGTTTGAACTGCTTGAGCATAGGGTAAGCCTGTATCCTCAAGCAACTCGTAAAAGTCGTTATGTAACCCACCTAGAACCAGATCCAAACCGTTTAATTTTTTGATGTCAGCTTGCTGTTGACTGCCATCGTAGTACCGAAATTGCTCACCAAAGTAATGATTTTTGACAATCACATAATCAACCTGATTACCAAAATGCTGGTATAAATCCTGAAGATACTCTTCAACGCAATCTTTACGGTGAGATATCGGGTGCAAGAAGGTAAGGCGATATCCCAAACAATTGAGGTTTTCAACGAAGGAAATATCCTTCTCAAAAAGTTTGAATTCTGGTAAATTTTGACCTGGCATATCAGTCAAAACCACATCAATATTCGGAAACATTTCTAGGTCAAGTAACAACCGATCAGAATCACCCCTAGAAAAACCCAAATGGTTTATATCAAAACCTTTGGTTTGATACATCGATACCAAACCACATAACTCAAGTGCTTGTAGAAAAACACCCCCCTCCAAAACCCGTAGGATTGGAAAGGTTAAGTGTTTTTTAGCTGACGGGGCGACAAAAATACCTATGATACAGACATAATAAGCCTCATAGCTCTCAAGCCCCGTTGATAATACTGCTCCTTATTGCGATTAAGTTTCATTAATTTGTTTACTAATTCCATGCAAGACTCCATAAAATTGACCCAAGTTTGACCATATAAACCGATATAAAAACTGCTGTGCCGCCTTTTAATACGCCCATATTCTTTAACGCGACCAACGTATTTCTGTATCCCTTTACGTTTAATTTCTTGCCCTTTAATTGTCGCAGATGTATAGGCGAGATTGCCTCCGGCACGCTTCGCGAACGCTATCAATAAAATTAGAGTAATTAACCGTTGACCAGATACATTAGTATCTTCCAAATTATAACCACCGCTTTTAAAGTCTCGGAACATTTCTTCTATATCGAACCTTCTTTTATAGGCTGTGATTGCCAATTCTAGGGTTTCTAAATTTGTTAAAATAAACCATCCTTCTACTGGAGTAACCCCCAATATTTTACGTTTCCATTTACATGCGACATTAAAGCTTGTAAAGCCTTTTATTTTTGTCACCTTAACTCCTTTAATAAAGAAAGAAACGCCCGGAGCTAACCCTAAAGCATTTAAATCTAACCAAACATCTGTTTGCATCTCAAGAAAATGATTCTTTTTGAGACGCAGACAGAAATATACATTCTGTTCACGAAGCCAGTTTGCAAGAGGCACATCTCAATTTATGAGCTTTGGTAGTAAATGATCACTGCATGATCGATCTGAATTAAAAATCACCCTGGTACAATAATTGCCAAATTCCTGCTATATCATTCAATCGTTGAAATCCCCGCCATAAAGAGGCAGGGGGCAGGGAGTAGGGGGCAGGGAGAAGAATCAGGCATGGGAGCTGGGAGCAAGGGAGAGGAACTTCACCCTGCTCCCCGCACCTTGCCTCTTCACCCTGCTCCCTGCACCCTGCCTCTTCACGGCCCGTTTAATTCGTTCACCATCCTCTAATTGCAACTGTTCTATCCGACATCCGCTTTTTAAACAGTAGTGATAACGTTCTATGAGCCAGCGATCGCTGTACCACTTCAAGCATTGACAAGCTGACTCAAAATCTTTCACTTCTATTGTTGTCAACAATAGCCATGATATTGGCTTTTCACCTTCGGGAGGATTTTCTTCACAAGCTTCTATCACATGCACTTCTATTGCTTGCGTTGACTGAGATTGAAGCGATGTTGGTGGTTGCAACCATAGCTTTGTCATTCGCACACTTAATGTCGCACTCCGAGCAGCACGCCTGGGTGTACGCTGTAACTCCAAGGTTAATTCACCCAATACTGGCGTAGTACGAATTGCTTCAAATAAAGGAACTACCTCACCAAAAGAGGCAGGGGGCAGGGTGCGGGGAGCAAGGGGAACTTCCTCTCCCTTGCTAGAAAACTCAGAGTTCCCATGCCTGATTCTTCTCCCTGCTCCCTACTCCCTGCCCCCTGCCTCTTGTGCTGCTCGAATCAAAAACTCAGAATTTCTTTGTCTAGCAAGCGCAAACAATTGGTATATATCTGCTTCTCTGTCTGCTACTGTAATCACAACAGTTTTGGCAGGCATTAATCCTTGAGTCAAATCTAGGCCTTCTAACCAACGTATGCTTTCCTTATTCTCGATCGCCTGTCGCTTTTGCTTGCTAGCATTAGATCTTGTTTTCTCCCGTGACCAGACTTTTTGATGTAAAACTCCTAACGGAACACCTTCAATACTCGCTGCTAAAACTGTATGAACCTTCAAACCTTTGGCTTCGGGGTTACTGAGTGGCCCCATGCCTCTCTTACTTTTATGATCACTAAAATCCAATTCTGTTGTGTCTTGGATCGCCAAAATTGTTTCATGATCTTTGATCCGTTCTACAGTACTACTTGCATGTGAAGAAATTATCGCTTCCGCCTTGATGCGCGGATTTGCCCAGAACTCATACACTCCTTGTACTGCCGCTGCATCCCTACAAGCCTGGGTTACACTCTCATTTGGTTGTGCTGATAAATCTTCCACTATCGTTATTAATCGTTGATTTCGCCGTTTATCTCCCAAATCCACTTCCTTTAATTCTTCCGCTGCCCAGCTCATAAGATTTCTCCTCTTTTAATCCAATATCGCTGGTAGCTTATCACTGTTTATTTTATTTACTCACATCTGTTAGAAATTCCTAATCCCTTTTTCTCACATACTTTCTCAAAGCGATCGCTTTTCTACTCAATTTTCCACTTTTTGATCACTTTCTTGTTAAATCTAACTACTTCTTGCTACTTTTAGATCACTTTTAGATCACTTTTCTCTTAAATCTAACTACTTCTTGCTACTTTTAGATCACTTTTTGATCACTTTTCTTTGAAATCTAACTACTTGTTGATACTTAAGTTTTGTTAACTTTTTACAGTCTCAAATACACTCAAACCCTTACCTTA
>NZ_AJLJ01000403.1 GCF_000317245.1 Fischerella muscicola SAG 1427-1 = PCC 73103 | reverse complement strand
CATGACTTGACCACACCCATCACCAAAACGGTAGGAGGACGGAATATAAAGGCTATTCGTTATATTCTACTGCCAAAGTTCCTCCCGGAGTAGAAACGGAACCCCAACAAATCGATTGTCCAGCATATGAAACACGATAAGCCCCAATTGGTCTTAAGAAAGTTCGATTTCCTAAGTAGCCCAACCGCAAGGAAGGAGGAAACCCAAGGGGGGTAAAGGAGGATGGAAAAAGCGGATGCCTTTTTGTAATGGAAGGGATGGAGGTTGAAACGACCGCCTCACGCTGAAAATGCGGCTGACTTCCATCTGGTCTCGGACGGAAATGAATTCCTTAAAGATACTGTAGTCACTATGAAAGTTAGATTCGACAACGAAAATGGAATAGAGACGCTCACGTGGGCTGACATCAATTGGAAGTTAGCCACACGTAGAGTCAAGAATCTCAGAAGAAGGATTTTCCGTGCAACCCAGCTAGGTAATTGGCGCAAAGTCAAAAGCCTAATGAAGCTAATGATACGCAGCTTCTCTAATCTACTTGTTGCTATACGCAGGGTGACGAGGCGAATCGAAGAAATGGAGGCAGGCTTAATAGACCCTGCGATCAATCAATAAGGCTTTTCGACTATACCCAAAAGCCTGCCTCCATTTCCCTAGCCAAATGCGGTAACACAACTCAATCAGGGTAGGAAAACGGCGGGGATTGATGGTTTCACTGCCACCACTCCAACCGAAAGAATCAAATTGATTCAATTGGTTAGGGAATTTAAACCGAGGGATATATCACCCGCTTTGCGCGTATATATACCCAAGACAAAAGGCAAGTTAAGACCGCTCTCAATTCCGACTGTAGTAGACAGAGTAAAACAAGCCATAATTCTCAATGCTTGGGAACCGTACTTTGAAACCTCATTCGAGGAACACTCGTACGGTTTTCGACCAGGTAGAAGTACTCATGACGCAATCCAACAAGTATTCACTAGATTTGCGACTGGTAACGATTTATGGATACTAGACGCAGATGTTAAAGGTGCTTTTGACAACATACATCACAAATTCATCGTTGATAAAGTGAAGATGTTGCCGGGTATCGATTACGTCATAAGATGGCTCAAAGCTGGATACGTAGAATACGGTAAACTCAATCAGACTAAAGCTGGAGTGCCACAAGGTGGCATTATCTCACCGTTGTTAGCCAACTTAGCGTTAGATGGTATAGGGAGATATATATGCGGTTTAACAGTCAAAAAGAGATATACGTATACTCACAAAAATGGGAAACCCTATACCAGCATTAAATACGTATGCCCCTATGGATTT
>NZ_AJLJ01000402.1 GCF_000317245.1 Fischerella muscicola SAG 1427-1 = PCC 73103 | reverse complement strand
AGAGGCAGTCATAAACTACCTCAATCCGATTATCAGAGGCTTCGCCAACTACTACAGAACTGTTTGCTCAAAACAAGTTCTCTGCTACTTTGATAGCGAAATATGGAGAGCATTGTATAGATGGGTAAAAAGACGACACCCTAATAAAGGTAGAAAATGGATTGCCAAACATTATTTTAACGTACAGGGCAAAGCCACCTACCTCACCAAGTGGGACTTTATTGCCCAAATCTCAGACCGCAGAGGTAAGCAAAAGACCATAAGTCTTTTCAAAGCCTCTTCTACTCCCATCATTCGACATGCCAAAGTAGCAGGGAAAAATTCACCTGATGACCCTACACTGCAAAAATATTGGGCAGATAGAGCCACCAAATTCGGTAAAACCCGATTTGCCAAGGGTAGTTTCTACCTCAAACTGGCTGAAAAACAAGGGCATTCTTGTCCAATATGTGGTGAGTCTATTTACAATGCTGAACCACTGCATCTACATCATAAAATCCCTGTGCATCAAGGCGGTGATGACTCTCTAAATAACTTAGTTTGGCTACACCAAGCCTGCCACCACACCATACATAGCAACAAATCCAACAAAGAGAAACTTTCCTCAATAGCACACGACTGGGAAGTTACTGAGGCTTGAGCGGAATGATTGGTAACAGTCACGTTCCGTTCTTAGGGGAGGGAGGTACAGTGATGTATCCTCTCTTACCCGACCACTTCTCCATTTCCCGCCCCACCATAGGTTCCTAACCATTCTCCTGTTTGGGCATGGCAAATTGTTGTTCTTGTTCTGACTGCTTCACCTCGCTTACGTCCACGATATCCTGGCGCTGAAGCGGCTTCACTACGACGACGTGCTTGCGGATAATCTTGTGGATCGCTTAAATCCCTGCGTCTGACTGCACAAACTGTTCCATCTACATCAAATACTAAATAACGATCTCCTGTACGATCGCTCATCCCCAGCCCAGTGCTGAATTTAATTGCGTTGTGATTGCTGTTGCTCTCAAATAACAGCCGTAATGACTCTACTGCGGGAGCTTCTACATCTGCTAAAAATCTACTCAAGCTTGATGCTACTGGGCATTTTTCTCTTCCCCAGATCGACATCAATATATCTTTGAATGGATTCAATTCTTGGAAAAAGTCTTTCAGACTTTTGTGTCCGCTTACTGCGTATGCATTCAATAATAAAACGCGCGTCACATACTTCATACCGCCCCATTCTTCCTCTAGTCACAAAAACCGAGTCGATTAATTCGTTCAATAATCCACTTTCGTGCCAGTATTTTCCCAACAACGCCGCTTCGCCAAACCATCCTGGTGTTTTTGGATTTTCTTGCTCAACTGCTTCAAGTTTGAACCACTCTGAGTTTCTCACCTCTTGTGACAACGCCTCTGATTCCATCAACCAACTTTTAACTCACTGGAGGTATTCTCTCTGTATCAACGTCCTTTTTTTTACTCTCTTAATCTTTATTTACTTAGAGCGTTGCACATCTCGTGGGGTTAACGACGACAACTATATTTGAGTTGCCATCTTATTCACCTGAATTGAATTTGATTGAAATTCTGTGGCGATTTATTAAGTATGAATGGATTGAAATAGATGCTTACTCTAGTTGGCAAAATTTTGTTGCATCTATTGAAAAAATCCTTAGAGAATTTGGTAAAAACTATGTAATTAATTTTGTTTAACTACTTACCAGTGGTCAATGGCAAATCGTCGGCAGTAAAGCTGCCAGAATGAGGATAAAGCAGGCATGGACATTCCCACCCACGCCAACCATAAAGCCTTGTTTTTTGGCACACCAAATTCATCTAAGCGCTGAATTTGAATCAAATTCATGGAATGATCTTTGGACTGTTGAAAATGAAGATTACACCATAGACGGATAGATAAACGCCCCATTTTTGGGTCGTTGACCTCGATGATTTGGTCAGGTGTCCACCATGTAGACGAATCGTTGAGTTTAAATTTATCACCGTGGCTGCGGGGACGACCAGTGCCGCTATAAGCTGGGGGCGCACCATACAGCAGTCGATTAGAGCGCAAACGCATTAACTTGTCTGCGGCAATATCGCTTGTTTGTTTCACGAAACTGGCACAACCGTATTCTGCATCCCACAGGCTGATGGGGCGTGTTGCTAGGTTTGAACATACCAGTTTTAGTTGGGATGCAGCTTTTTGAATCGGGTTTTCAAAACTGGTGATGCGCTCATGTAATAGTGGTAATGCCCAACTGCCCTCTGCTTCTGGGACAATTGCAATGGTACTGTAGCCTTGTCCCAAGGTGACGGGTTTTGCCCCTGACATCGGTTGGACTTGATGCTCATAGGTTCGGTCTTTCAATGTCGGAGCATTTAATCTTGCCCAAGCTGTATGGTCTCCTGCTAAGATGATTTTTTCTGTGGGATTGAGTTGTTTGATATACAACTTCATCAGTTCTGTTCGGGGTGGGTTGCCGTCTTGTATTGCTTCGTATACACTCGACCACTGCCGTCGAAACACGGGAGATACTGATAGTTCTGCAAATGAATTTACACTACGTGTTACTAACACTGCATCCATCAAGTCAAATAAGGCATCTTTTGCTTTCCCAAGGATAGTGTACACTTCAGTGCGAAATTGTTTAAGCTTTTCTAATGTCATGGTCCAGCTGTGAAAATTTTTCCTTTTATCAGCATTGACCAATTTGCGGTTAGTTCAACATTGCTGACCGCTTTTTCTGTTCGCGGATTTTTCTCCTGTTCGGCTATGTCCTTTTTTTGACTATCTTTCTCTCAATGTTATTTTCCCCGCAAACCCTATTTAGTCTAAACTCCAGTGAATAAATAAGGCTGGTTTTTTTTCGCGGGCTTGTGCCTAAGAGCCACTTTCAGTGGCGCGTAAGCGCATTTATTCGGAAGCTTTTTTATTTATCGAAGAAGGTTCCCTTTTGATGACAAAAACTCGCTGTTAGGGATCTCCAAGTAGGGGTAGATATAGCGTCGCTGACACAGGGGGCAAACTGAACCGTGTAGTTTAATATTCACCAGTAGATTTGAGTCAAGCTCATCTTTAAACTCTTACTCTACATAAATTTCAGGTTTTTCAGTAAAAATTAGGCTACAGTGCAAATTTTGGGTATGTATAGCTACAACAGCAAAAGTATTTATTAACTTTAGTTACAATTATTCCCCTAAAAAACAGTAGCTTAGGCCTTTCCAAGAAATAAAAGCAAGCGCCGTATTAAATATATTTTGGCATCCGCCCAAGTATTTAGGCGCTTTCGCCTAAACGGCGCGCCTCGACGGCTGGGCATTTTATTTTTTGGAGATCCCTTATGCTTGAATCTCATAGTCTGAAACCCTTTTAAATAAAGGTTTATAGCCTAAAAAATTCGGCTTCTACCCCAAAGTATTATTAATTCTTTGGGATAGATTCAAGCAAAAAATGACCCTGACATTGCAACTATCTTCAAGGGGCGATCGCCCCGTCAGATCAAAAGCTTGAAACTCATGCAGGATAAGACTTTAGAAAAAAATCGCCTCTTAACACTAGCAGGTTTATAAACTATACGGTTTAGTTTGCCCCCTGTGTCAGCGACGCTATATCTACCCCGACTACTGGGATATCGAAACACCCCAGATACTTTCTACGAATATTGATGGAACCAACACCATCGCGATGGAACTCAAAGCCGCATAAACAATTGTAGGTGCGGTTGTTGGGTTTGTGGCGCTTACCGCAAGATGGACATGTCTGGCTGGTGTATTTTTCGTCTTGAATTTCAACCTTCATACCCAATCGTTGAGCTTTATCGGAGTTGTGCCAACGCATCATAGAGGAGGGTTTGAGCCACAATCCCTTGTTGCGAACTGTACGCCAGAAGCTAACTACTGTTCGAGAGTACAACTCACCAGCAGCCAATGCTAATTCACTCATTTGTTGAGTGTTACCAATTTTTAATTTTCTGACTGTGTATTCACTCATGAAAACAGGGGCTTGCATCCTCAGATTTTCGGTCAAAGAAAATATTTGACAGGTGATTCTTGTTACAAAAATCAAAACATCCAACAGTTTGAGTCATCCATCGTAAAATCTTCAAAGCAATCAGTAAAACTGGCAAAGTGAAAGTATCTTAAAGGCAACCGAGAAACGGTAAGTACACTGAGATTATCTAGTTTAGCAAGCATTCCCAGCCTAGATAAATCTTCTGCAAAATTCTCACTTGCCACGTGGAGTCTATCAAAATTATCCAGCACCAAAAGTTTGCTTGTACCTTGAGATAAGCAATCAACTACTTTTCCCCAGTCTAAGGAGTAGTACAACCCAAAACTCATAGGGATAACCTCAAAAAGATTATCCAAACAAAAGGGGTATTCCAAGCTCAGATACACAGCACTTACATTGATATCTTTCAGCAAGTATTCTCTGATAATGTAAGTCTTGCCGATTCCTTCTTTGCCGTGCAAGTTAATATTCTTACCGTCAGCCAATTTATCAATCAATTGGCTGTAGTACTGATATCTCAATATCATGCGAGCACCTGTATATTCTGACTGATTTGTTCTTAGTCGGGAGAGCGCTTCATCATGTTGTGCGATCGCCTCAGTACTCCAAATTGTAAGTTGTTCCAAACATGAAATGATTGCCGAAGTGCTCGTTTACAAGGTGCACCTACCTCACAGAGAAATCGGAAAGTGCGGCGATAAGTCCTATCTTGTCTCCAGATGCAACTGCGTCAGCTGACAAATTACAGTTTCTATGCGTCTTCGCTCATTTGTCCTCCTTGTCTTTTTCTTCTTGAAATGCGCGTCTTTTGGCGATCGCTTCTTGGCATAGCACTACAACCATCTGGCTAACAGTCCTAGTTTCATGTTTAGCCATCGATGCTATCTCCTCATATAGCTCTACCGGAAATGTAACTGTACTGCGCTTGCCCTTATACTCTGGCATCTAGTACCTACTTATAGAATCTAGTAGCATCAGTTTAACTAATAGCATACCGCAGAAGTATAAGAAACATTAGACTCTAGTATCAGTTAGTAGCATCTACTAGATGCTAAAATAGCAGATATTAGGACAAAACGTGATTAACACAACATAAGCATTTTTATTTTCAAAGCTTCCTTGCTACTGTTACGCCTTATAAGCATTTATTTATGATTCCACGTTCAAAACTTCAAAACAAAAGCCTAGAGGAATTACAAGCACTAGGCAAAAAGTACAACATTCATCCAATTGGAGGCTATCGTAATCGGGAAGCATGGATAAATACTCTATCCAGATTTCCCTGTAAGGCGATAGATCAGATGAAAGATGGGATTGGTTTACACTCTCCTGGACTAGAAGCTTACCGTCAGTTAACTGTTCTATTGGATTTAATCGGTGAACCAACTTCTAGCCAAGCCGCGTTGATCCGAGCAACCCATATGGGTGAATGGATAAATGATCCAGATTTGAGATTTTATCAGGAAAAGCTATTTGAGCTGTGGCGTATGCGAATTTTGTTAATGGAGGTTAAGAAAATTATGCTTGGTTAAAACCTGTTAATAAGCAATACGCAAAGTGCTATTGCAGCACTGTCATTAATTTAGGATGAAATTCCAGCGATTTTATGCAAGTGATTCAAATGCCAGAAGTTGAAATTTTACTCGTTTTTATAACTGTAATATTAGTTGAGAATCCCAGTTTTTTATATGATGAAATAGTGATTTTTTGTCATCAAATAATAGAATTTTATTAGTTTAACTTGAGGTATAATTAGTGGCTTTTGATAACGTTTGTAAAATATTAGCAGAAAAATATCCAACTGATTTTGCACGTTGGTTGCTACCCGATGAACCACGAAAAGTTAAATTATTAAAAACTGAATTAAGCATCGAACCAATTCGAGCAGATTCTGTAACATTTTTACAAACAGAGAATCGTATTTTACATCTGGAATTTCAGACAACAGCAAAATCTGAAACTCCCATTCCCTTACGAATGTTGGATTACTTTGTTAGGTTAGTGCGACAGTATAATGTTCCAATAACGCAGGTAGTAATTTTCTTGCAGGAGACAAGTAACGAAATCGCTTTTACTGAAGAATATGTAAATGAGATGACAAATCACCGCTACCGAGTTGTACGAATGTGGGAGCAAGATTCGGCGTTATTTCTAGATAATCCTGCATTATTACCGTTAGCACCTTTAACACAGACAGATTCACCTCAAAGGTTATTATCGCAGGTTGCCCAAAGTGTTGCTAGAATTTCGGATAGGGAGACAAGGCAGAATATTGCAGCTTACACAGAGATATTAGCAGGTTTAAAGTTTGAGAAAGATTTAATTCAGCAATTTTTAGGAGAGGAAATTATGCAAGAGTCTGTAATTTATCAGGATATTTTGCAGAAGGGAGATAAGCAAGGTGAAGAACGTACAATTATACGCCAGCTTCATCGGCGTTTTGGTGAAATAGATTCATCATTAATTGATAGAATTCGAGCGTTATCTGTTGAAAAGCTAGATGATTTAGCAGAAGCACTACTAGAATTTTCAGAAGTATCTGATTTAATAGCTTGGTTAGACGAACAAGAAGGAAATTAATTTCAGATGTTGATAAACAATGTGATTTATTGGAATACTTGACGCTCAAGTTTTTAGGTCTTATTTCGCAACAATTCTAATATAAGATTGTTTAGCTACAATTCTTGATTGATTAAACTGACTAAATTTTAGGCGAACTGAGCGCACTGATTAACAACAGCCACCACGGTACTTTGATATCGGGTATAAGCCACGAGTGCTTTTTCAATCCTGGTAATGCAGATGGTAATAAAAAGCGCAGAGAACGTAACGATACAGGACGCTCTCCATCCCTGTCTACAATGCCATATTCTTGAGCCAGTTCTGCAACAATCTGTACATGTCCTGTACGACGTATCACATTTGCATCACCAGCAAGTTGAGCAATCACTCGTCCTGTTAATAAAGGAGTTTCCCAATTATAGCGCGAGCTAAACAATGAATCATTCTTTTCACTTGCATTTTTTTCATGCATTTGCTCAGCCATGCGGGACATATGTTCAGTACCAACAATACCTGGCCAAATTGAAACACAAGCAACGTTGTGTGGCTTTAGCTCAACAGCCATATCAGCGGCTAATCTATCGCAAGCTGTTTTACCCGCACCGTATGCTGCACCAAAAATATAGGACATTCCGCCCCATGAGGAAATAGTGCAAATCAGTCCACAGTTGCGCTTGGTCATCATCCGAGCAGCAAAAATACTGGCGACATAGTGGCTACGCAAACCAACGTTATTGCTAGCATCCCAAAGATTTGGTTCACAATCCCAAAAAGGTTGACTATAAGCATCTGTTAATGCTTGGACTCCTGAGTAAGCATTATTTACCAACACATCAAGACATCCATTCTGTTCCGAATTAATGCGCTCGAAAAGCGATCGCACCTGCTCGTCGTCGCTGTGGTCTATTTTTCAACTTAACATTAAAATCATGACTATCAACGGTTGAATTAATAGCTGCACTTACATTCTAGTTATTTACTGTCAAATAACAATCAGTCAGATGCCGAATCATAGTTCAAATAAATTTAAAGGGGAAAATCTCAAAAAACGACATAAGTTTTTTCTAAACCCCTACTCCGATTGTGCATTCACCAAATGCCCGAAATGCGAGACAAAAACTAAAATTCGCAAATTTCCCTTGGTCATTCACATCGAACCACAACAGCTTTTTTTACTAAATAAGCAGTGTAGATATTGTCCAAGCTGTGACCTAATAATTACCAAAAAGCAGGAAATCGAATCATTCATGGCTGCTGGAATGAGTCAATCGAATCCCGAAGTGATCGGCAATAATTATTTGGTGATGGGAACAGTTGACAGAAAAGATTGGAAACAAGGTAGCCAAGACTCACTTTCTCCTTCAGAAATAATAAAGCGCATGTATGTTTTCAAAGATGTATGGAATTTTGAAGTCATTCCAGCAGGGTGGTATCCTGCCGAAGAAAAATAACATGTAGCAATGAAAATCAGTGAATTTCAAACTTTCACAAGCTGATGAAAAATAAGGTTGTCCAAAAGTATTTATTACAAAAAATTTGCTATTCTCCATCAGTACCAAAGGTCACACAAGGACTATCTATTCTCTGTGCATTTTAGATAGGTTTATACTTAACAAACAAGACCGTTAAAACTGGTAGCAAAAACGTAGATTTGTGACAGACAACAAACCAACCGATTACGCCGCCATTATCCGTGCCGCCAACCAAACCATTCCGGAACCTCCCGAATGGCTGACTGTGGGTAAACACGTTTACTCCCCAGAATACGGAGTAGGCGAAGTCATGGCGTTGTTGGGCAGGCGGTTGATTGTTAAGTTTATTGAAGAGGTTAACCCAACTCAATTTGGTGATTGGGAAGAAGCGATCGCGCTTGGCTCAATTCAATCAAGTAACGCCAAATTGGTCTCTTCCACAACGTTGCTCGAAGAAACCAACACCGCAGCTGCAACAATTTCTGAACGCATTCAACAAATCCCCCACCTAGCGTTTCAGTCTGTCGCTCAAGAACTGATAGCAACGATTGCGGCAGTAGATATCAAAAATGCCAACAAAGGGATAGTTCACGCCATACCCAGCGATTTACCGCCCGCTTTACGTTTGGCATTGCAAAATAACGGTATCGTCAGCATTTTTTCTCACCAACTAGAAGCACTGACAAAGTTACGTGCTGGTTTTGACTTGAGTGTTACTACGCCCACAGCAAGCGGGAAGACGCTGTGCTACAACCTCGCTATCCTCGAATCGTGTATCAAGCAACCACAAACAACGGCATTATATATATTCCCACTGAAGGCATTAGCCCTCGACCAAATGCGAAAGTTGCGATCGCTTGTCAAGGCAATGCCCAACAACCGCATCAAACTCGCATTAATGACAGGGGATACACCTGCATCCGATCGGCAACGCTTGTTTATCCCCAATCCCCCAAACATCTTGGCAGTCAGTCCCGACTTGTTGCATCACTATCTTTATAATGTGCGCCGTCGAGATGAAGGAGAAGGATGGCGGCAGTTTTTAAGACAATTGCGTTACTGTGTAATTGACGAAAGCCATACGTATATTGGTGCTTTTGGCGCACACTTTGCCAACCTGATGCGGCGGCTAAGGTTAGCAGTTGATGCTGTTGGCGGTAATTCCCAGAGGCTGCAATTTATCTGTTCAAGTGCCACAATTGGCAATCCACAAGAGATGGCACTCAGGTTTAGCGGTAGGACACACCAACCCCAAAGACTACACCTAATTGAACGTAGTGGTGCAGAAGGCGCAGGACGCACCTTATTATCACTTGCCCCAAATAGTGCAGCTAATGTCGAAGCTACTAAAATTGTGATTTCCTGGTTGCAGCATAACCTCAGTGGCATTGTCTTTTGTAACTCCCGTGCTGCTGTCAAAGGTTTACTTGGGTTAATACAAAGGGAAACACAACGCCTTGGGTTAGGCTATTTAACAAGCAAAGTGGCAGTGTTCTACAGTTCCTTGAGGAGCGATCGCCGTCGAGAGATTATTCAAAAACTGCAAGCCGGACAAATCAAGGTAATTATTTCTACTTCTTCGCTGGAAGCTGGAATTGACTTACCTGAATTAGACTGCTGTTTGCTTCGTGGATTTCCAGGTAGCTTAATGTCATTTTGGCAACGAGTAGGTCGAGTCGGACGCAAACAGCATGGACTTGTGATTTATTTACCCTTGGGACAAAACCCCATTGATGTATTCTATGCTCGGCATCCTCAACAGTTACTATCAGGAGAAGTTGAATGTGCTGCTTTTAACCCAGACTATCCGACAATTCTAGGCAAACATTTAGAATGCGGTTGCATCGAAAGTAGTTTAGCTTTAAAGGAACTCAATACCCGTTTTGGAAAAGCAGTCGGTGCAGTTGCAGATTCTCTCTTACAACAAAACAAAATTTTTCTCAGTAACAACGGAAAACTTTGGGGAAGGGGTTATCCCCACAAAGACATTAATCTCAGAAGCAGGGCTCAAACTTCAATTACCCTAATTGAGAAGCATACAGGCGAAATCTTAGAAACTATGTCGCTTTCCCTTGCCCATCGGGAGGTATTCCCCCAAGCCATCTATATGCTGCAATCGGAAAGCGGTGAGTTAATAGCCTACCGCAGCGAAAGTCTCAACGAAGAGAAAGGAGAAGCATTACTAGCGTTTTTAGGTAAAGATACAGATTTCTTTACTGAAGCCGAATCAGAACTAGATATTCAACCACTTTCTACATTGGCAGAATCCAAGATCATCCCCACCAACATTA
>NZ_AJLJ01000401.1 GCF_000317245.1 Fischerella muscicola SAG 1427-1 = PCC 73103 | reverse complement strand
TATTAAAGATGGTAAGTTACGTTTAACCCTTATTTGGGGAGAAATTACTAATTCTGTTATAGGCTATCGGTTGATGAAGCGCACCTATGGGATGACTTGTAAAAATCAACGCTGTACTAACTACAAAAAACCCCTTGAAGGGAAAAGTTGCTCTTTGTGCAGGCATCCCCTGTACGCTGCTGAAGTCACAAAACTTCAGTCAGAAGTGGCATTTGAAGAACCATACGTTACCAAGTACCAAGCACCCTGCGTGTTGGTTGAGGTAAATGAACCTCTGCAAAAGGCGCTACAAGTACAGGTCAACCACTACAAGCAAGAAATCATGAAATCCACAGTCGGTGAAATTCCAGAACTTTATCAAGCATTGTGGACTAGCACTGCTGATTTTACAGCCCTGCACAGCATCCAGCACCAAATAGTAAAAGCTGTACCCTTGGTAGTTTTATCTTCTAACCTGGATGTGGATGGAATAGTCACGCAAAAAGAGGCTAGAACAATTGGCTACTTTTTTGACACTTGCGATGGCGGTAACGGTGCAGCAGAAGCTATCTTTTCTGACTTACCTAGATTTGCTGCTAAAGCATACGCGCTAGCAGCCGAATGTGATTGTGAAGCGGGTTGTCCAAGGTGTTTACATTCAACGGGGTGTCCGCAGCATAATGAAGCACTGCATAAAGATGTAGGTTTGTTTTTGTTGGATGCAATTAGCCAAGCAGCGCAGAACACTCAGTAGTAAGGCCCTCTCCCTACTTGAAAGTACTACTGTTGGTGGAAGGATAATATTGGGATGCTCCCATAATATTGGCGCTACTAAGCCTAAAATAGCTTTTAAAAATATTTGTACGCTCAGTAATTAGAAAGTTTATTTAAATAT
>NZ_AJLJ01000400.1 GCF_000317245.1 Fischerella muscicola SAG 1427-1 = PCC 73103 | reverse complement strand
GAAATTTACGGACAATTAAAATATGCTTACAAACACAATTGATTACCAAGTCTAGCAACGTTGAAAAAATCAATTTTACACCAAATGTCAACAAAATTTGAAAAACTATTTGAACAAGGGATTCGCTTATTTCAGACTGGTCAATTACAAGCTGCTTTAAAGTTATGGCAACAGTTACAAAGAAAGTGCCAAGAAACTGGAAATCGTTGCCAAGAAGCTAATGTCCTAAATGCGGCGTTGCATAATGGAGCTATGAAATCAGGTAAAAAACAATGCAGTGTCCAGAATGTAGTTCGACTAATATCAGTAAAAATGGGAAGCAAAAAGGTAAACAAAATTACATTTGTAAGGAATGCAGACGCCAGTTTTTTGGTACCTATTCTCAGCTTGCTGGATACTCGGATGAGTTTAAGCGTGAGTGCCTGAGAATGTACGTCAATGGCTCAGGATTTCGAGCGATTGAACGGGTTAAAGGGGTTCATCACACAACAGTGATTACCTGGGTCAAGCAAGTAGGGGAATTACTTCCCGATGCTTATGCTCCTGAGACAGTCCCTGAAGTCGGTGAACTTGATGAGTTGGAAACTTTTGTGGGGTCAAAAAAAACAAAATCTGGGTCTGGACGGCGGTTGACCACTTCAAGCAAGGAATCTTAGCCTGGGTTTTAGGCGACCATAGTGCCGAGACATTCAAACCTTTGTGGGCAGTTGTAGCAACATGGCAGTGCTACTTCTATGTTACCGATGGATGGTCTGTTTATCCTGGTTTTATACCCGAGGGTGACCAGATTGTGAGCAAAACTTACATGACAAGAGTAGAAGGGGAAAACACTCGCTTACGCCATTATCTGGCTCGATTACATCGTAAGACGTTGTGTTATTCCAAATCAGTAGAAATGCTGGCACATTCAATTCGATTGTTACTTCACTACCTCAAGTTCCGAGAAGTACCTATTCCTCAGCCCATCATAGACTGATTCTGCAACGCCAAATTTTGCATATAGACGAAATAATCTCTCACATACCAGCAGAGTGCGATCGCCTAATTCTCATCCCCCATCGTTTCTTACATTTATTACCACTTCACGCCTTACCATTAGGCAACAACCAACTAGAGAACGGGCACAGAAAACAAAATTGTCTGTTGGATAAATTTCCCAGAGGTGTAGGATATGCCCCTAGCTGCCAATTACTGCAACTAAGCCAAAACCAACAACGTCCTAATTTTAGTCAACTGTTTGCTCTCCAAAACCCGACAGGTGATTTAAGCTACACTAATTTAGAAGTTGAAACCATCGGCTCATTCTTTGCTGAAACTCAAGTTTTAGTGAAACAAGAAGCGACTAAAGCAGCTTTAAATGACAATAATAATTTCAAATCAGCCCATTGTTGCCACTTTTCTTGTCATGGTGATTTCAACTTGGCATCCCCTTTAGAATCAGCATTAATATTGGCAGACTATGAACGGCTTACTTTAGCAGAAATATTTGCTCTAACTCTAAATCAATGCCGTTTAATTACCCTATCTGCCTGTGAAACTGGCATCGCAGATCCTACCAGTATTAGTGATGAATATATTAGTTTACCCAGTGGTTTCCTTTATGCAGGAAGTCCAAGTGTGGTCAGTAGTCTTTGGACAGTAAATGACCTATCAACAGCTTTACTAATGATTAAGTTTTATCAAAATATACAAGCAGATTTTTCTGTGGCGGTAGCTTTAAATCAATCCCAGCGCTGGCTGCGGGATGTGACTAAAATACAGTTAGAGGAGTGGATTGCAGAGCATCAGTTAAGGTTGGATTTGACACTCAGGATGCAGCTACGCCGTTTATTTTATCAAAAGTCTGATGATTTTCAACCATTTCAATCACCTTTTTATTGGGCGGTATTTTGTGCCATTGGGCAATCATGAAGAATAATATAACAAGGGAAGCAAAAAAAATAAAAGCAGATCAACTGCTTGAGCAAGGGGAAAAACAATATAAGTCTAATGAACTCACAGCAGCTTTGCGGAGTTGGCAAAAAGCACTAAGTATTTATCAAGAAATTGGTAATCGCTTAACTGAAGATACAATTTTGAAGAACATTGGAAGGCTTTTGGAAGAACAGGGTCAATATTTACCAGCATTAGACTATTATCAGCAAGCATTAGCGATTCGTAGAGACCTTGGAAATCGTCATGATGAAACAGTCATTCTTAATGATATCGCAATAATTTATGGGATTATAGGGAAGGATCTGTTATCCTTGGAGACTCTTCAAGAAGCATTAGTAATTAATAAAGAAATTGGCAATCGTCAAGGCGAAGCAGCAACCCTCAATAATATTGCAAAAGCTTACTTGAATTTAGGTCATTATTCTCAAACTATAAATTTTTTGCAACAAGCTGTAGATATCGCTAGAGATATTGGGGATTCCCAAGGTGAAGGCTTTCTTCTTAATGGCTTTGCAAACGTTTACATGACCTTGGGCCAGTATTTACATGCGTTGGAATATCTTGAAAAATGTTTGGTTATTCGTAGGGAACTTAAGGATAATCGTGGTGAAATACGAGTTCTTAGCAACATTGGACTAACTTATTACTACTTAGAAGATTACTCTCATGCGATGGAGTTTCTTCAGAAAGCTTTAGATATTACTAGAGAAATTAACTTTCATCGTAGCCAAGGAATTATTCTCAACAAAATGGGAATGATTTATTCAAAAATGGGTCAATATCACCAAGCATTGAAGTTTTATCAGCAAAGTTTAGCCATTGATAGAGAACTTGGTATGCGTGGGGATGAAGGAAATACTCTCAATAATATAGGAGTTACTTATCGTAAACTGGGTTTGTATGATAGAGCAATTAGCTGTTATTATAAAGCCCTAGCTATTGCTCAAGAAATCAAGAATCCTGAAGATAAATGGATAACTCTTGGTAATATAGGGGCTGTTTTTAAGAAGTTAGGAAAATGGTCGCAAGCGACAAAAAATTTATACAATGCTGTGGAAATCATTGAATCTTTACGAATGGGATTAAGTGACACCAACAAAATTTCAATTTTTGAAAGACAAAGTGGGGTCTACAGCTTGTTGCAACAAGCCCTTGTTGCCCAAAATAAAATAAGCGAAGCTTTGGTAATTTCTGAGCGAGGACGAGCAAGAGCATTTGTTGAATTATTAATTGAGCGCATGAGATGGGCTTTGCACTCAGATTACTTAATTTCTAAACAAGCTCTAATCTCAGATTACTTAATTTCTAAACAAGCTCTAATCAATAATGAAATTTCTGTATATGCACCCACTTTAGAGGAGATTAAACAAATTGTTTGCCAAATCAATATTACTTTAGTTGAATATTTTATTGCTGAGGAAGATTTCTACATTCAAGGTAAAGAAGAACGTAAAGAGTCAAAGATTTTAATATGGGTTATCAACCCAAGTGGTGAAATTACTTTTTGCCAAGTCGATCTTCAATCGCTATTACAAAAAGAAAAAATATCCTTGTCAGACTTGCTAATTCGAGTTAGAGAATCATTCTATATTAATGAAGCTCAACTCCAGCAACTCTATCAAATTCTGATTCAACCAATTGCCCACTTATTACCAACCGATCCAAAAGCAAAATTAGCTTTCATCCCTCATAATAACCTCTTTTTAGTGCCCTTCCCTGCACTGAAAGACGCAGAAGGCAAATACCTTATCGAAAAGTATACCATTGTTACTGCACCTTCCATTCAAGTGCTGGAATTAACTCAAAAACGAAGTATGGAAGGAGAAGCAACCTCTCTAGAAGCACTGGTTGTAGGAAACCCGCAAATGCCAACAATTCCCCTAACCGATCCACCTGTTGAATTGCGGGATTTAGCCTGGGCAAAAACTGAAGCAAATGCGATCGCACCCCTTCTCAACACCCAAGCCATTACGGGTGCAGATGCAACCAAAACATATATTACACAACTTCTTCCCAAAGCGCGATTGATACACCTCGCAACCCACGGTTTATTGGATGATATCCGACAACTGGGCATACCTGGGGCGATCGCTCTTGCTCCCAGCGATGACGATAATGGCTTTCTCACTGCTGGCGAAATCTACGACATGAAACTAAACGCCGAACTGGTTGTGCTAAGTGCTTGCAGTACCGGACAAGGTAAAATCACTGGCGATGGCGTGATTGGACTATCCCGTTGTTTGATAGCTGCTGGAGTAAAAAGCGTAATTGTATCTCTGTGGTCGGTAGAGGATTTGTCCACTGCCTTGTTGATGGTGCAATTTTACCAAATTTTCCAACAGGGAGTAGCAGCTACCGTCGCTCTCAACGAGGCTCAACGCTGGCTATTAAGAGTTACGAAAACAGAATTGGAAATTTGGGTAAAAACTAACGAGAGATTTTTTGATGCTACGCTAAAAATTAACCTACGCCGGAGGTTGCATCAGTTAGATGATAACGCCAAACTATTTCAACATCCCCGATATTGGGCGGCATTCTGTGCGATCGGTCAGTGATAGAAGATAAATTACTACATTAGGTATTATGAGATTAAAGCTAATTAAGTTAATATCTGATTTTCTTGAATCGCTTGTTCGACCTATTTTAGCCGTTCGTCTCTCACATCTTATTGACAAGAATTATTCGGATAGAGAGATTCCTGAAATAACTCTCATTTTCTTGAAAGATGTGTTACCAATTACCCTAGTTAGTAGAGGTAGCTTAGAAAAGCTTTATCCAATTTTGATAAGGAATACAGAAGTCTTAGATAGTAATTTTCCTCAGTTTTTAAGAGACTACTTGCTAGAAATATTGCCTAAGATAAATATATTTGATGCACTTGTTGTAATTAAACCTGCAATCTCGGAATTTAGCTCTTTGATTGCCGAGTTTCCTTTAGGAGACAAAGCTAACAACTTAGAAATTTTTATTACTGTTATAGAAACTGTTTCTGAAATAGATTTCAAAGTTTTAGAACTCTTATCTCAGTCCAAAAATGACCTTGCAATTTATTTCTGGTCACAACAATGGGCAATGACTCAGAACAATAAGGCAGCCGCCTATTTAGATCGCATTCGAGGAGAGAAGTTTAAGAACATTGAGAAAGCCATTGTTGCCTGCAAATCTGCTTTGGAAGTTAGGAGCTTTAGAGCATTCCCCCGACAGTGGGCAATGACTCAACATAATCTAGGAATTGCTTATCGCAAGCGTATTTTAGGAGAAATATCTGAAAATATTGAACTGTCAATTAAAGCTTTCAATAATGCTCTAGAAGTTAGAACATTTGAGGATTTCCCTCAAGATTGGGCAGAAACCCAAAATAACCTGGGAATAGCCTATAGAAATCGTATTCGTGGCGACCAGGTAGAAAACCTGGAACAAGCTATCATCTGTTATCAAAATTCTCTTCGTGTATACACCCGTGAAAAATTTCCTAGACAATGGGCAAGAGTCCAAGAAAACTTGGCGGTTGTTTACTCTGATAGAGTTTATGGATCTAGAACTGAGAATATTGAGCGTTCACTATTGATACATCAAGCAGTTCTAGAAGTTTACACTCAAGAGGAATTTCCCGAGGAATGGGCAAGAACTCAAAATAATCTAGCAAGCACCTACGGCCAATGTATTGATGAAAATGCAACTGAGAACTTGCAAAAGGCATTTAATGTTTTCAAAGCTGCTTTGGAAATTAGAACCCGTCAAAATTTTCCTGAAGCTTGGGCAGATACTCAATTGAATTTAGGGATTTTATATAGTAGTTATCCTCTGAAAGAAAATAACGAAAATCTTGAGTTAGCAGTTTCTGCTTACCAAGCTGCTCTGGAAATATATACCCTCGAAGCCTTTCCAAGAAATTTTGCTATACTTCAGGGAAATTTAGGTTTTACCTATCAAGCTTTTCGCAGACCGACCTGTGCTTACAATTCTTTTGATATCGCGATTAACACTGTAGAAGTCCTACGTGGTGAGATAACCTTTGGCTCTGGTTCAGAAGAAGATAAACAGAAACTGGCAGAAGAATGGAATTCACTTTACCAGGGTATGGTGGAAGTTTGCATGGAGCAGAATCAAGTTATAAAAGCTCTGGAGTATGCAGAACGGAGCAAAACTCGCAACCTAGTAGAACTTATACTCACCCGCGATCGCCACACTATTTTCCCACAAGAAGTAGTCGCTCAACTAGATCGACTTCGAGATGAAATCGCCAGCGGTCAATATCAACTCCAAAATGCGATCGCAGAAGATCCAACGGCACTAGCCCAAAATCTCCAACACCTGCGACAGCAGCGCAACGAATTGCAAGACCAATATCTACCCATCGGTTCTGGTTTTCAATTTCAGCCATTCCAGTCAACTCTCTCGCATCGCACGGCAATTGTTGAGTTTTACATTACAAACAATCAGCTGCTTGTCTTCATTATTACCAACCAAACCCAACAACCCATTGTTTTATCACCCGATTTAATAAACCTGAACAAATTAGCGAATTGGGCAAACAGTTATCTCAAAGCTTACAGTTATAAAAAATCTCACTGGCATCGTCGCTTAACTACCCGTCTACATTTGCTGGCAAAAATTCTGCACATTGATGAAATAATTAAGCAAATTCCAACAGAGTGCGACAAGTTAATTTTAATTCCCCATCGCTACTTGCATTTGCTGCCACTTCATGCGTTGCCACTGGCGCAAGACTCCAGCCTTTTTGACAGATTTCCTGAAGGAGTCAGCTATGCACCTAGTTGTCAACTATTACAACTTGCCCAAACTCGACAACGCCCCGAATTTACTCACCTATTTGCTGTCCAAAATCCCACAGGCGACCTCACCTATACTGATATTGAAGTTGAAACCATTCAAAGCTATTTCAACACCAGTAATCTCCTCAAACAGAAAATAGCAACTAAAGAAGCAGTTGATGATACTTCTCTTGCTACTGTCCACTGCACCCACTTTAGTTGTCACGGCTACTTTAACGCCACCCAACCTCGCAAATCTGCCCTGATTCTTGCCAATGCCCAGCTAAATTCTGCACCCACACAACCCGATGCAGAAAACTATCTCAGTTTGCAAAATAGTGGCGTACTTGACCTCGATAAGTGTCTTACTTTAGATAGCATTTTTACTTTAAATCTAGAACAATGTCGCCTTGTCACTCTATCTGCTTGCGAAACCGGATTGATTGATTTTCGCAACACCAGCGATGAATATATTGGCTTGCCCAGTGGTTTTCTTTATGCGGGTGCTTCTAGTGTCGTCAGTTCCCTGTGGACAGTGAATGATTTATCCACAA
>NZ_AJLJ01000399.1 GCF_000317245.1 Fischerella muscicola SAG 1427-1 = PCC 73103 | reverse complement strand
TACAGCATTTTTGATGATTCGATTTTATCAAAACCTCCAAAAGGGTTTTACTGTAGCTTTGGCACTCAATCAAGCTCAACTCTGGTTAAAAGATTTGACCAAGGGAGATTTGGAAACCTGGATTGAAGAAACGCAGTTACCATTAAAACCAGCAGTGAGGATAAGTCTGCGTCGTCGTTTTTATAAATTAGAGGATGATGCTAAACCTTTTAAATCACCTTTTTGTTGGGCAGCTTTCTGTGCGATCGGTCAGTAACGATCAAATATCGATAATATACAGCTAAGATTATCGGTAGAATCTGCCAAAATCATGAACGAAATAACCCAGAATTTGGAACTGCATAGTCCTAGTATTACTCTTTATGCTTTCCATCTGCGAAACAGCATCAACCAAGGGGAAGAACCGACTGTAGCAGAAGCACCACAGTTGTGGGAACAGTTAGTTGATTTGGGTAATAAACTCCACATACCAGAACTACAAACTCTACAACAAAAACTTATTTGTTACCAAGATAATCAATATTTTCCACAAGCAGAAGATAGTCTTGGAGTTGAATATAGCAATCTACTGCGTAATCGAGAACAAAGTTTCAACTTTCGGTTAATTCCTCAAAATAGCGAATTAGAACTTCAAGGTTTACTTTGCCCTTTTCGATTACATGATTCTTATGCAATTGATTTAACTTTGTCTTCTCAAGATACGTTCCCTCTACCTCAATTAGGTAGTCTCAATTCCCATAATCTGCTACTACCTCCACAAATCCAAGCTTCTCTGGGACAAACACTATTACTTTTTGGTCAACCAATAGAACCACAAGACAACTATCAAGATTTAGCTGATGCTTGTGTTAAACAAATACTTTCAGAAAGAAATTCGACTGATTTAATCGGTACAGGTTATCTACTAGGCAATCCCATTTTTGAATATGAAAGCACACATACAGACCCTGCTCAAAAACTGCATATTTTAGTTTGGTTGAAATGCCAAGATATGAACCAAAACCACATGGATAAAGTAGCTGAAATTCTACTATATCTGCTGTGGTGTCGCCATAAAATTCAGTATGTTTATTATGAATCCCGATGGTGCGATGCAAGAGCAAAACAACTTTATAGCAAATTGGAAGAGTACAGGCGACGTTTTAGTAAAATTTCTCAAGCAACAAATAGGCAATGGCAGCTTAGACCGTTACAAGCAGAGTTACGGCAAGTCGGCTTGGAGTATACTCGCTACCTCGAAGATATAAAAGACCATGAAAATACTATTGCTATTAACGAACAAAATTATAGGGCTAAGTTAGAAAAGCTACAAGTATTACCAGAAACAGATTTGGATTTATGGCAGATTTTTTTGCAATATATCGAAAATAAATTACAAAAACAAATTCAAACAGATTTGCGCTTCTTAGAACGGGGACGTGATCGCCTGCAAAATCTAAAAGTTATACTTCAAGAAACCATTGCTACTGAACCAGTAAACAACAACATGCCTGGGATTCCTCCTGAAATCTACAGTAGATTACGTAATGCTCTGTTGAATTGTGACCAATTTGACACCGCTCAACGCTTACGAAATTTCTTTAAAGCAAATGCTCCCCTTACACCTTGGCAATCTCATTGGCAAACTGGTAGCCCGTCTGAACTGGTGGAGGATGCGATTGGTTACTTAAATGATAAATTTCGTGACGACACAAAGGAAAATGCCTTAGTTATGCTGCTGCGTCTACTCGCAAACTCAATAGACCCAGCTGACGATCGCCATCAAATTTTAGCAGAACTGGCAGAGGAACTTAATGTTGTACTTTCCCGCCATATATCTAATCAAGCTTTTAAACCAGTCAATATTCCCCCTGAAATCAACACTGGTGGTCAAAATTCTCTAGGAAATCAAATAAAGCAAAACCTGAAATGCAGTTTCAGTTGGTTGCACCTCACAGACCTTCATCAAGGTATGAGGGAACAGCATTGGCTTTGGCCTGGTGTCAGGGAAATCTTCTTTGCAGATTTGAAACGCCTTCATGATAAGTGCGGGCCGTGGGACTTAGTTTTATTTACTGGAGACTTAACTCAGCTAGGAAGTACCCAAGAATTCGAGAAACTTGATCGACTCATGAAAGAACTATGGGATTTTTTCGATAAACTGGGTTCATCCCCCAAGTTACTAGCAGTACCAGGCAATCACGATTTAGTTAGACCCAATAAAAAAGATCCTGCGGTACGACTTTTGCAGCAGTGGCTAAACCTACCGGACATACAGGAAGAGTTTTGGCAAGAGGCAGAGTCACCATATCGTCAGGTAGTTACAAATGCATTTGAAAACTACATGATATGGTGGGACAATCAAACCTTCAAGCCCAAAGACCTAAAACTAGGAACTTTACCAGGGGATTTTTCAGCCACCATTGAAAAGGAAGGTGCGAAGCTGGGAATTGTAGGTTTGAATACAAGCTTTCTCCAACTAACTGGTGATAACTATGAAGGTAAGCTGGCACTTCATCCCCGCCAATTTCATCAAGCCTGCAACGGCGATGGTTCAGCTTGGGCAAAACAACATAACGCTTGCCTGTTGCTTACACATCACCCACCAGGATGGTTAAGTCCAGATTCACAACGGCATCTAAAAGCGGAAGTAATATCTCATGGACGTTTTGCAGTTCACCTGTGCGGGCATTTACACGAAGCATTTTCTGGAGAAATTGTAGAAGGTGGGGCTGATGCTCGGCGCATTTGGCAAGGTCGCTCGCTTTTTGGTTTAGAATACTATTCCAGAGAAAATACAGAAGTTCAACGTCTGCATGGTTACACTGCTGGCAAAATAGAAGTGAACGAGAATAAAGGTAATTTGATATTTTGGCCTCGTGAAGCACGTCTACAAGGGGGACAGAGAAGTATTGTGCCAGATTATTCTCTAGTGTTGACTGATAACCAGCACACCAACCCAAAAGAGTTTGAACTGCTGCAACCCTATGTCAGTAAGAATATGTAAAAAATTAACTTAACTAAAAACGAGTCACTAATAGCCTTGAAATTAATACAAAATTTTTGGTATGTATAATCACATTTAGTGTTGATAAAAACCTCGTTTATTGAAGATGGAGCAAAAATTTCAGGATTGAGAAAAAAATGAATGGGATGCATTGGAGATATCTCAGCGCTCCCTGGAACAGTGCAATTTTTAGGGAGATTATCTTGACTGTGAAAGGGCTACCAGATGAACTTTATAAATTGTGTAACGATATTCTTTTAGAATGCGACCAATTTGGTAGTTATGAGCGACTTTGCTCTTTTTGTAGAGGACATCAAAAGCTGTATTTTTTGAAACTGAAGCTAAAAAAAGCTGCTGACTTGCAGGAACTATATGAATTGAATCTACCAATTTTAGTTGAGAGTGAACATGAACAATATGGCTGGATATTTCCTACTTTTTTGGAAGCTTTGAAACAGGCTTGTCCGGAAGAAGATGCACGTCGAGGAAAACTCGATAATCTCTCAGTTAAGGTTAAAGAACTTATAAATAAACCTCAAGTATACCTACCAAAAAGACCTGAGTCTGAACAGCGACTGTTTAAATCACTTCTACGTATTGACTTTGACGAACAGGAAGATTTGGTAAAACAAGCCTTAGAGTCACAAACTTTCTACAAAAAAACAGCAGCTTTCCTGGTTCATGGGGAGGAAAAGTTTGGTCAAGAAACTCTGGTAACGCGACTTTCTCAATTACCTCAACTACGGAATGGGCGGCAAATTAAAATTAAAGCTTGCAGCATGAACGACATTTCTAATCTATGGGATGAAGTTGCCAAATACCTTGGTATTGCTAATCAGTCTTCTGCATTTTCATCGGAACAAATTATAGATATAATCTGCCAAATTTTACAAACGCAAAATTTGATTTTTATTATTTATGAAGTCAACCGTACATATATTGGTTTTTTGCCCGAGTTACTTCAGGATTTTTGGCAACGAATTATAGATAAAATACATCAAAAAAATAACAAAGAAACATACTTGGTAATGTTCCTAGTTGATAATAAAGGATACGTATGTAAATCGGGAGTTTCTTTAGCTTGGCAACTTAATCAGCCTGAATATCCTCAGATTCCCTTATATTTACCCCCAGTAAGTCGATTTCCACCAAAAAAACTGCAAGAATGGTTAGGGATGGCACAAGCCGCAGAGGTAGTACCTGAAAGTCTATGTGCGGAAACATTGTTATTAGAGTCCCAAGGGGGTGTTCCTGAGCTTGTTTATCAAAGAATTTGTTACTACTGTGGTTCTAGTTGGGAGGGGAAATTAGCACAATGGTTGATTCAGTAATACCTCGCATCTACACAGGCGAAAAGCAACCATCCCCCCAAGAATGCGAACTGGATGGACGTGAGCCTTATATACCCTCACCAGAGTTGATTGAAGCAGTAAATCTGACAATTTTTTTACAAAAACGCCCTTTGTTGCTCAAGGGAGAACCGGGTTGTGGTAAAACTCGCTTGGCTCGTGCTGTGGCGGATGAACTAGGTTTACCTTATGAGTCTTGGTATATCCAGTCTACAACTAGGGCAAAAGATGGTTTTTACACTTACGATGCGATCGCTCGTCTCCAGGATGCCCAATTATCACAGCATGATGAGCAGAGACGCTCAAAAGTGGATGACCCTAAAAATTATATCAAGCTCGGGCCTTTGGGTCGTGCGTTTTTATACTCACTGGACGAATTGCAGCGTCACGAACTTGGTGCTTTGGGTAGTGAGTTTCAGAAGTCGTTGGCAAAATCGCAACACAACTCCCCAGAAAAACCGCAACGCTGTGTAGTTCTGATAGATGAAATTGACAAAGCCGATATTGACTTCCCCAACGATTTACTTCAAGCCCTAGATGAGCAACGATTTACCATTCAAGAAACAGGAGAGAAAATCCAAGCTAATCCAGACTACCTGCCAATCATATTTATTACTAGCAATGATGAGAAAGATTTACCTGATGCTTTCCTACGTCGTTGCTTATTCCACTATATTAATTTTCCTAAAGAATCTGAATTAATCAACATTCTTAATGCTCACTTTCCAAACTCACAACCAGCAGTTATAGGAGCAGCAGTTAAACGCTTTCAACTACTGCGAACACAGATGGAAAAAGATATCGGTAAAACTGGTAAAAAAGTGAGTACCAGTGAGTTAATCGACTGGTTTACAATTTTGCGACAATATCCCGAAGACGAGGCTTTAAGAAAACTAGAAGGTGAACTTCCATTTGCTGGCATTTTATTAAAGTATTGGAAAGATTATCGGGACTATTTAAATCTGCCACGGGAGGAGAAAAATGAATCCCGTTGAAATTCCCTTACTCAATGTTTTGTTAATTTTATTTAATAAATTGCGGTCATACCGTTTTCCCTTGGGTGTTGAAGATTATATGTTGGCAATACAGGCATTGCAAGGTGGATTTGGTATGGGCGATCGCCAAACATTAGAGCGTCTGTGCTGTACACTATGGACAAAATCTGAACAAGAAGCCCGTGTACTAAATCGACTTTTTGAGGAAGTGCTAGCTCAACCTCAAACTTATATAAATCAATCTTCTATCAAGGAACTAGAAAAACCCGAAACGCCTCAACCTGTAGATTCTTTGACATCAACAACTGTTTCCGAAGAACCCAATCAGCCACTGCTTGAAAATCAACCAACTCAGCCTCAACAACCAGTTTCTGAACCAAGCCCATCTACTAACATAGTGCAAGAGATTGAACCGGAACAGGTCATTCAAGCAGTTCGCAGCAATCAATCTAGTAGCTTTGAAATAAGCTACTACCCCACAGATTTATCAGCTGAATATCTACCAGTAACCAGCAGGGAGATAAAGCAGGGTTGGCGTTTTTTACGTCGTCGCGTGCGCGAAGGTACATTGCAGGAGTTAGATGTCGCGGGTACGGTAGAAAAAAATTGTCGCTACGGTATTTTACCTGAACCAGTGATGATGTCACGCTATACTAACCAAGTTAAACTGGTATTACTGGTTGACCAAGGCGGCTCAATGGTGCCTTTTCATCATCTTTCCCGTCAATTGATAGACAAAGCTGAACGGGGTGGAAACATTAAGCAAACCAGTGTTTACTACTTCCAAAACTATCCTGAAAAATATCTTTATAATGACCCAACTCGGCTGAAAGCTCAACTAATTACAAACTTTCTAGAATTTATTGATAAAAAAACATCCGTACTAATTGTTAGCGATGCTGGTGCTGCACGAGGTAACTATAATCCTGAAAGAGTAGAGTATACCCGAAAGTTTATTGAACAGCTTCAGCAATCAGTAAATTATTATGCTTGGTTGAATCCCATGCCCAATGATAGCTGGCAGTATACCACAGCTGCTGAAATTGCTCGTTTTGTGCCAATGTTTGAAATGAGTCGTGAGGGACTTAGTGCAGCTATTAATACTCTGCGCGGTCGCTATGTTTACTGGGAGCGTCCTTACCAGTGGATGTTGTTATAGTTACTATGAGTGAAACTACTGCAATAAATTTAGATATTGCTGTTGAGCGAGTCGTAGGATTTGCCCAAAGATTTGATCGGGCGCATCTAGACTTAGCTTGTCATGCAGCATTTCCGCAAACACTAACACCTGATTTACTTTACCAAATTTGGTTACGCTTTGTACCGCAAACGCCTTGGACAGCAGTTGCTCGCATACTTCTGTCTCGTTTGTGTCGTGAGGTGGGTTATGAACTTTACGAAATGGATGTTGCTGTGCGAAATTTGTTACTAACAGAACTTAAGGAAGATGAGCGTTTTGGTGAACCGCAATTAGGTAAATTAGCCGAGTTTTGTACCCATTATTTAAAACAGCAATTTGGCAGCGAAGAAGGACAGGAAAAAGATTTAACCCAGCCTCAATATTGGATATCATTTGCTTTTAGTCAACCCAATCAAGTTAATAGTGAATTAGCAAAAGCTCTTGAGTCGAGATTCAAACAAAAAAACTGGAAAAAAGAACTGTTTCGTCTAGCATCATCTATAGAAGCTGTACCGGAAGCATTGGTGAAATTTGAAGCACCACTGCTTACTTATGTTCGGGGAATGTTGAGTTTTACGACTGGGGATTTAAAGGGGGCGGCTGAAGAATTTAGCAAGCTGCCAAGGCGAGAACGTCAGGTTGATATTGCTGGAGTGAATTTGTTGATTCCTGATGAAGTTCCTTTGGTTGAAGTAGAAAACGGGAATCTACTCAGTAGTAAAACTATGTTTAACCTGGAAAGAGCCAAAATACTTGCAAATATATGCTGTGCAACTTACGAATCTAGGCCTACTTTCAGTGAATATGCCCAATCACTAAGTGATAGTCAGTTAATTAAGTCTACTGACAAAACTGTTCCTGTAATAGCATTATCCGGATTTATAGATGGGGAATTAATTATAGCATTTCGAGGCACAGTTGTAGCAAATAAAGAACAACCATTAAAACTTCAGCAAGAGATGTTCCTAAATATGATTTGCAATGGTTTGGCAGTAGGAGATAGTTCTCATTACCAAAGTGAGTATAATCCTCATGCTTATGAGGGTATGGTTCACCCAGGATTTGCATTGTTGCTAGAAGAAGTTTTACCTGATATTCAAGCTATTATAGAAAATTCTAATGCTAAACAAATATGTTTAACAGGGCATAGTTTAGGTGGAGCATTAGCTACTTTGGCAGCTTACAGACTGATTAATAATTTTCCTCTGATAAATGTTTATACGTTCGGATCTCCACGTGTAGGAGATCGAGATTTTCAGGAGCAATACAAAAAATATAATATAACACATTTCAGAGTTGAAAATAAAAATGATATTGTACCTCATCTTCCACCATATCAGCAGCATCGAGATTTTATTAATAATTTGCTTCGTCCATTTGTTGATTTACAACTACCTGCTGTTAATTATCAACACGTAGGTACGCTTCAATTCATTAATTGGGAAGGACACCTTGTTGAAGATTCGAGAAATCTGCCACAAGAGCGATTAACTAAATGTCTTAAAAATATAAACCAAATATTCCACGATCATAATATAGATTTATACTATCAATCTTTAGAAAATATAGTAGTCGATATGCAAAGTTCATTGAACATTCTCATTATAGGTAAAACTGGTTCAGGCAAGAGTTCCTTGATTAACTACTTATATGGTGACAACATAGCAGCAACTGGTATTGGTAGGCCAGTAACACAAAATGGATTTGATAAATATAATAATATTAGGTGGGAAAATATCAATGTAGAAATATACGATTCTGTCGGACTTGAAGTTGGTCATGGAAAGTCAGAAAAATGGCTCACAAATCTTAACGATGAACTCAAAAAGCATGATGTAACGCTTCCGGCAAGTCAATGGTTTCATACAGTCTTCTACTGTATTAATGCAGGAGGACACAGAGTTGAACCACACGAAGATAAAATTATCGAGCGACTTATTTTAGATAACTATAGAATAGTTATTGTTGTGACAAATTCTGACCTAGTAACAGATGATGAAATATCCGAATTAGTCAAACCGCTCAGAGAAAAATTTAGCGATAAGATTACTCCGATAGTTTCAGTATGTAGTGTCGAGAAAAAACTTCGTGACGGCAGTATAACTAGGCGTTTTGGTCGTAATAGATTAGAAGCAGAAACCTTGAAAGGTTTTTGGTACGCGATTACTATTCGTTTACCAGATAGATGTGAGTATCTATTACTTCAAGAACTTGAAAAATGGAGACAAGAACAAAAAAGACTTATATTTTCAAATTCTGATAACAATGGTAAGAGTTTGCGAATTTCACAAGGAGAGTTGGTAGATCAAATTAATAACAATTTTAAAATTTTTCTAGATAAATTAGAGGATTTAAGACGTAAAACTATCTTAAATGAGATAAATGAAACTGTACGCAATTTTCAAGTAATAGCCGAAAAACTAAACTATCCACAACCAGAAGATTTCCCTCCGTTACCTAAGGAGCCAATTATTATTCCCAATTTTTTAGAGGATCTGAAAGCTACATTGTTGAGATTTGAAAATGTTTTTCTAAATTTTATTGTGCGTATTCTTAACTCTCTGGGCGATAGAGATACTCAATATATAATTCAACAACTGGATAATAATATACAACAACTTGAGAAGATTATTAAAGACCAAAAACCAGAAATTTCACGCCTTGTTAATCTGCTACTGGTTGGAGAAAATCGGGAAGTCAACCGCCAATCTACAATGGAGTCAAAAATGTCACCTTACGAAGAAAATATTCTAACTTTTGTATACATATTACAAAACCAACCTGAGCTATTAACGGCAGAAGACCGTACCGATGTACTAGAATTGCTTACAACCCTCCCAGATGATGTTGAAGAAATCTCAAATGCGATCGCCCTCTGGTACGAAACCCGTCCGCAAATTCTAGATGCTATTCTTAACGTACCAATTGAGGATTTAGACAGTTTGCGAGCTGCGGGCGGTCGTAGTACACCCATAACTGGTGCAGAAAGTAAGGAGATGATTGAAAACTCGGTGACTCAGAGCAGGAAGTCAAACCAGCCAAACTCTTCTTCATCCCAAGCAAAAAAAGAATGATGTTAAAAAATATATGCCTGGTATCCCCTCTGACTTACATCACCGACTGCGAAATGCTCTGCTGGAATGCGAACAATTTGAGAGCGATCGCCAGATCAGAGCAATTTTCGCCTATGAGCCACTCCGTCCTTGGCGTTTTAGTTTACCCCAAGCTGATAGCCTGACCAGCAGGGTGGACAATGTAATTGCCTTCCTGGTTGACAAGCATCGCAGCGACACTAAGGAAAATGCCCTTGTGCTGTTTGTACGGCTGTTAAGTGAGCAGATAGATGAGGCGGATGAACGTCATCAGCTGTTGGCAGATTTAGCCTCGGAGCTTGAGAGAGCTATTGTAAGTAGCACTACGACAAAAAATTCTAAACAAAATATTAATCCACCAGTTAATATTCAAGTTGACAGCGCTAGTCAAGGAAATCAAAATTCACAACAACGAGAACAAAATCTACCTTGCGCGGTTATCCTTACTGCTATACCTGTTGAGTATAAAGCTGTTCGTGGCCATTTAACAGAACTACGAGAAGAGTTACATCCCCAAGGGACTGTTTACGAAAGAGGTAAATTTGCTGCTAACGGCATGGTTTGGGATGTGGTAATTGTTGAAATTGGCGCTGGTAATACGGTCGCCGCAGTAGAAGCTGAACGCGCAATTAACCACTTTCAACCAAATGTAATACTTTTTGTTGGGGTAGCGGGTGGTATTAAGGATGTTTCCTTGGGTGATGTAGTCGCTGCCACGAAAGTATATGGCTACGAATCTGGCAAAGCAAAACTAGAATTTTTACCAAGACCTGATGTCGGATTATCAACATATAATCTCATACAACGAGCTAGGGCTGAAGCCAGGAAAACTGATTGGTTGCAAAGGTTAACATCTACTCCAACTAATCCAGTTCTCCGTGTATTTGTTGCACCTATTGCAGCCGGAGAAAAAGTAGTTGCTTCAACACAGTCTAGCGTTTTTAAGTTTCTTCAGTCTAATTATAATGATGCACTAGCAGTAGAAATGGAAGGGCGGGGTTTACTTCAAGCTACTCATGCTAATGCACAAGTATCAGCACTAATTATTCGCGGTATTTCAGATCTCATTAATGGCAAGAGTGAAGCAGATGCAGATAGTTGGCAAGAAATAGCAGCACGTCATGCAAGTGCGTTTGCATTTGAAATATTAGCCAAGTTAAATATATATGGTCAGAATGATGCCAGTATTTCGATACGTGGGAGCGTTGATAAATCTAAAGTTTCTGGTGGAAGA
>NZ_AJLJ01000398.1 GCF_000317245.1 Fischerella muscicola SAG 1427-1 = PCC 73103 | reverse complement strand
TTATCAACTCTTTTATTTTCAAATGTATAGCCTGCAAGGATTAGAGGCGTTTGAAGCATAAGGTGGTTATTGGCAACTTTTGATACTGTTGGCGAATGTACTACATATGCGTAATCAGAAAAGTTACAAATACTAAGACCTTGAATTTGTCGTTGCTCTTTAATATATGCAACACGCCTGTAAGATGGCTTGTAACGCTTTCGCCAACAGTATCAAAAGTTGCGAAGAACCCAAACAATCTGTTAACCGACAACAGCCTATTGCTCAAGGTAAGGAAAAGCTTGCTGCATATAGCTTTTAGCATCCGCGCAGGAATAAGTTGGTCAGGCTTGGCAACGCCCGGTAGGGCGTTGCCCCCTCCACAAAGGATTTTGAATGAGTCGAATAAATATAAGCCTGACCAACTTATTTTTGCTCAACCCCTTAGCGTTTTCAATCTTGAAAGAAATATTTGGTAATAAATATGACTAGACAGCTAAATTCTAGTGGC
>NZ_AJLJ01000397.1 GCF_000317245.1 Fischerella muscicola SAG 1427-1 = PCC 73103 | reverse complement strand
GTCCTCGTCACGGTATGGTGTTTTGGTGGTGAGATATATTTTAGTAATGTTGTCAACCGTGATAGTTTCTTCGTATGTCAAACAAGCGCCTGTTCTGAGGATTTGGCGATCGTCTGCGATAATTTTTAGGGCTGAATCAGTTGCAAATAATTTTGTATCGTCTTTACCAATAATTTCTGCTACTGGCTTGCCAATAAAATTAGCTCCAGCAGAGTTAATTAATAAATATTGACTTTGAATATCTTTGACAAAAACAGCATCAGTGATGCCTTCAAGCACGGAATTGACAAGAAAGTGACTTGTTCGCAATTCTTCTGCCATTTTACGTTCTGTCATGTCCCGCGTCACTTTCGCAAAACCTTGCAGATTGCCATTCTTGTCTCGTAATGCTGTAATTACGACATTTGCCCAGAAGCGCGAGCCATCTTTACGCAGCCGCCAGCCTTCGTCTTCTACTCGACCACAATTTTGGGCTACTTTTAGTCCTTGTTCAGGTTTACCTCGTTCAATATCTTCTAGCGGATAAAAACACGAAAAATGTTGACCGATAATTTCTTGTGACTGATAACCCTTAATGCGTTCTGCTCCAATGTTCCAACTAACAATATATCCTGAAGGATTTAGCATAAAAATTGCATAATCCTGTACGCTTTCCACTAACAAACGAAAGCTTTCTTCACTTTGATGTAAAGATTCCTGAAGCTGCTTATTTAATGGTTCTGAAGTCATATTTGCTAGAGCTTATCGAAGCTTTTTAGTTTGAAAAAATGTTATTAAATAAATAATCAAGTCAGAGTTTATTTATCACTATCCTTTTCTAATTGACTGCGACTCCCAATCGATTATAAAGTTTGAAAATTATACCAACACAAAATATTCTCTCCAAATAAAATCTGCTATCTACTAATATCAAAATGACACTAATTTTCCGAAAAACTGCCCAAATTACTCTTAATAAACTGCCGTGATTTGTTGTAGATTTTACCTATAAACAAGTAAGTAAGTTTGCTTGTTCAGTACATAGGCGTAGATATAGCCAAGCTGTTACAAGGGGCAAAGTAAGTCTGGAATCATTGCTGTATATCCTTTTCAGCTATGGGTAGACCTAAAATTATTTCAACCATTATCGCTTTCAATAAACCAAAGTTACCACAATCTTGTCACGAAAGAATAAGGATTTTAGCTATTTTACTGCATACTACAAATGAAGATTTTATACTACTTGCCCCTCGTAACAGCTTGGCTATATCTACGCCTATTAGCGCGATCGCCCACCGTCATCGCCAGAGGCAGAGCATATGCAATAAAACCCAGACAAAGCGCTTAGATTGCTTTTATTTTTGCTCAATAGACTTATGAAAGTAGATTGTTCCAAACCTAGAGACTCCTTCCCTCCTGTGCAAACAGGAGTTTTTTGTTAGTGCGATCGCGTTTACAA
>NZ_AJLJ01000396.1 GCF_000317245.1 Fischerella muscicola SAG 1427-1 = PCC 73103 | reverse complement strand
ATAGGGATCTCGAAGGTAGAAGCTTGCTGCGTGAGTTGTATATCACAGGCCGGTAAATAGACCTTAAATTGACTGCCTTTACCTACCTCAGTGTACACTTCCACAAAACCACCATGGTTTTTGATAATACCAATCACCGTTGAAAGCCCTAATCCTGTTCCTTTTCCTGGTTGTTTGGTAGTGAAAAACGGTTCAAAAATTCTCTCTATTGTCTGTTTTGGTATGCCACATCCTGTATCCGATACGGTGATGACAACGTAGTTGCCAGCCTTCGCCTCCAGATTCATCTTGGCATAGGTTTGATCAACGCAGAAATTTTCAGCGCAAATGCTGAGAGTACCGCCGTTTGGCATTGCATCACGGGCATTTACACATAGATTCATCAATACCTGATGTATTTGGGTCGGATCTGCCGAGACACTCCAAAGATTTTGTATTGGTATATCAGTACTAAATATGATTGACTTTGGAAAAGTACTTATGACAATCTGCTCGATGTCTTTAAGCAGATGTTTAATTTGTAGAGGAACGTGTTTTCCTTCGGTTCCCCCTGCAAACGATAAGATTTGCTTGATTAAATCAGCTGCACGCTTAGAGTTATTTTCTAGTATTTCCAGTAGTTCACGGTTTTGCTGATCAAGGTTGGGAAATTTAAGCGGCAGCAGTTGAGCAACTACTAGGATGGGTGAGAGTATGTTATTGAAATCATGGGCAATACCAGTTGCTAGGGTACCCAGGCTCTCTAGTCGTTGGGCGCGCAGAAACTGAGCTTCGAATAGTTTCTTCTCGGTGATGTCGGTGTTGACAGTGAGGATAAATTTTGGTTGTCCTATATTGTTACGCACCAGTGTCCAGCGACTTTGAACAATGACTTTTGTGCCATCTTTTGTGGTGTTTTGTAGTTCACCCTCCCATTTACCCTGCTCTATAGTCATCTTGAGGGCTAAATCAGCTTCAGGTAAAATTTTCTCACAAAAAAGTTCAGTTGCCTTTTTCCCTAGCACTTCTGCACTTTGCCAACCGTAAAGACGTTGGGCACCTTGATTCCAGAAGAAAATTTGGTGTTGGAAATCGCGAACAATAATTGCGTCCGATGCTATATCCAGCAGGGCTGCTTGTTCGCTGATTTTCTCTTGGGCTTGTCGCTGCTCAATCAAGTCAGCAGCCTGACGTGCTAGCAAATCTAGAAAACGTAGTTCGCGTTCGGTTGGTCGGTGTTGGTTGCACCAGTAGGTTGAAACCATACCGAGCACTTTGCCCGACCGAGAGATGAGCGGGGTTGACTGGGCACAGACGAATCCAGCCTTGACATGCATTCGCAGATTGCCATGGGGGTCTTCACTCTCTGGGACATCGAAATCAATGAACGCTCGCTTACCGGTTCTCAGAGCAATGCTACAGGAGGTATTTGAACGGGTGCTAACTCGGCAGAAATGCTCGGTCATCGTCCGGTCAAAGTTCTGTGATGCCAGCATGACCAGTTCTTGCGTCGCTTCATCTAGGATTTGGAAAGTACCGCCATCCGCCCGCATCAGCGCGAGCGCGGTCGCTACAATCTTGTTGTAAAGCACCTGAATGTTATTTTCGGATATTAGCCGTTCGCTCAGATCACGCAACAGTTGCGTATCTTTAAGGTCTGCCTCAACGGCTGCTTTGACTTGCTTGCGTTCGGTTACATTCTCTGTAATTCCCATTAGTGATGCTACAACACCATCTTCTCCTTTTTCGGGTATGAGGCGAGAGACATATTGCTTGTGAAGCATACTGTACTCTATCCGGGTTACTTGCCCTGTGGTGATCGCTTCATAACATGCTGCTTCAAACAGATCACAGGCATGTGTGGGCAATCCCATCTCCCGTCCAGTTTTGCCCAAAAATTGCTGTGCAGGGATGCCGAATTCACACACCACATTGGAATTGACGTAGATATGACGCAAGTTATGATCCAACCGGAAAACTATATCAGGTAAGTTCTCGACCAAGGTTGAGAATTGCCGTTCTCGATGGCTTAGTTCGGCTTCTGCCTGTTTGCGCTCGCTAATTTCCTGTTGTAGAAGCTGATTGGAGCGCAAAAGTTCAGCGGTTCGTTCCTCCACTCGTTTTTCTAATTGCTCGCAAGCAGCCTGCAACTGCTGTTCGAGCTGCTTGCGAGTGCTAATATCACGCATCTGCCAACGTAAACCTACTGGCTGTCCCTTTTCGTCATTGATATTAGTCACAGCAAGCATAGCAGGGAAAGAGTCAATAAGATTGCCGCGACTGGAACCATAATTTTGCCGCTTTAAAGGCTGTAATACTTATTCTTCGGTTCGAGCGATCGCATTCTTTTTGAGGTATTAGAACTATAAAATTGCCGGAAATCAAAATTGTCACCATAAGCGGTTCTTCGATACTTAGCG
>NZ_AJLJ01000395.1 GCF_000317245.1 Fischerella muscicola SAG 1427-1 = PCC 73103 | reverse complement strand
CCGCAGGCGATCGCGTAATCTGGGTACGCATCATTCATTCTTGACCTATAAGCTCAGTACAAGAGTTAACTTAATACCTCTGCTCTTCTCGATTTTTCAGCATAATTTCTAATTGACAAAAGTAATATCTTCTTAACCTCTCACCGATGAAAAGCATCTGGTCAGTATCAAGTGAAAATTACGGCAGATATTAAAGACGAAAAAGCAACCGGGCGTTTCAACTTTAATCGCTAACTAGTATTTATCAGGCTTTGATTTCGACGCTGATTATTCTAGTTTTCAGGGCAATCTCACTTTTCAACCGTACATTTTTACACACAAATACTATTTTCATCAAAATGAAAAGTTTTTTGACTGCACTGGCTATCACTTCAACTCTTGCATTGACTCAAGGTTGTGCTTCACAAGTGAAATCTGGGGAAATTTCAGACACTAATCCCACCAGCATAAGTAATGCGAATCCCCATGCGGATCACAATACGGAGGATTCTAAAGCCTCAAAGGAAAAAGATCATCCTCATAACGGCCATAACATGGGGGATTCCCATAATGAGCATTCTGGTCATTCCCAGTTAGAACCTGCGAACGCTACTGCAAAGCTTACCCTTCCCAGCAAAATAACTCCCAACGCTCCTGTTCCTATAGCGATTGAAATAAAAGACAAAAGTGGTAAAGTCATTGCTAATTTTGACAAATTTCAAGAAGAACTAATGCACTTGATTGTTGTTAGTGATGATTTACAATCTTTTCAACATATTCATCCTGTATATAAAGGAAATGGACGCTTTGAAGTTCAAGTTTATTTTCCCTATTTTTCTAATTACACTCTTTTCAGTGATTACAAAGTGGCAGGAAAAGCAGAACAAGTGTCAGTCTTCAAAGCACCAGTTCCAGGTCAATCACCAGCTAAACCAAAAATTGATTTAGCTACTACTAAAACTTTTGATAATACTCAAGTTAATCTCAAATTATCTAAATCTGAAATTCAAGCTGGACAAGAGGTGCATTTAATTTTCAATTTACAGGATGCTGCAACTAAAAAACCACCTACAGATTTAAAACCTTATTTAGGAGAAAGGGGACATTTAGTAATTCTTAAGCAATCATCACCGTTAACACAAGCAGACTATATCCATGCTCATGCTATGAAAAATACCCCAGATCATGAGGTTCATTTTATCACCCGTTTTCCAAAACCGGGAAAATATAAAATGTGGGGACAATTTAATCGAAATGGAAAAATTATTACTGCTGATTTTTGGGTGACTGTTATTTAAGTACATTGATACATCCTAATTTCATTTTGATTTCATCTATACTTTGTATAATCTAAATTAGAAACATGCTCCTCATGTTTACACCCCACCAAGCTTTTTAGTCATGCCACTTGCAACCATGACTAAAAAGCTTGATTCTTATTGAGTTAATCCTAAATTAGAGATAGTTAGAAGCAAGAATTCACAACCTATTTAGGTTGTGAATTCACATAGGTACTATGTACATCCAAAGTTAGAAGGCAGGAGGTTTTGCCCTTCTTGTTTTATTAAGAAAACATCAGCTAAATTAAACCACATTAATCCAAAAATCAGCAGTAATGATTTTACCGTTGCGATTGAATTGTCCCCAAAGTTTATACTTTCCTGCTTGCGGAAAGCTAGTCATAAAATGAACCTGTCCAGTTGGAGTATTGTTCAGGGCGTGAGCATGAATGTAATCTGCTGCTGTTAATGAGCTTGACTGTCGCAGGATAACTAAATGTCCTTTTTCTCCCAAGTAAGGCTGCAAGTCTGTAAGCGGTTGATTGTTAGTAGCATCTTGTAATTTAAACATTAAAGTTACTTCTTGACCTGCTTTTACAGTAGGTTCAGAAAGAGCGAGATTGACTTGAGTATCATTGAAAGTTTTACTACGCTTAATGTCAATTTCTGGAGCAGCAATAGTGATTCCTGGAACTTGTGTTTTTAATACTGAAATTTGTTCTGACTGACCAGTAGGTTTGTAGTCACTAAAGAATGTGTAACCACCTGCTTTTGGAAAACTAGCTTCTACTTGAAACTGACCATTATCTTTATATGTGGGATGAAGATGGCTGAAAAACTGAAGATCGTCACTGACAATAATCAAGTGCATGAGCTTTTCTTGGAAAGTGTCAAACTTGGCGATCGCTTTCCCATTTAAATCTTGAAGATCAATCAATAGCGAAATATTTTTATTCGGGGTGATGACACTGGAAACTTTAAGTTTTGCTTGAGTCAACGCTTTCTTCTCACCATGAACTGTGCTACTTGTTGAATGGTTTCCATGATGACTTTCATTGCTTGAACGCTCCTCATGCTGATGTGTACTAACAGACATTACTTTTTCTTCAGCTTTAGGTAATGATGAGCAAGCTTGAACTAGCACCAAAGTAGTAGTGATAGCGATCGCATTTAGAAATCTATTCATTGAATTTCTCCTTTTTGTAAGGGATTAAGTTATTCAAAAAACTCAAATTGAGTAGTATAGATAGTCAACATCGGCTATTAATTAGTTATTGAATCCGTGTCTCAGATGCTTAAATTTATATACTTACAATTTGAAGATGAGCGAGTAATTTAGGAATCATCTAGTCAACATAAATTGAGTTTAAATTGTCTAGTTGAGGGGAGAGTCAAGAGGAAAAAGCAAGAAATTTTTAGTTTTCTGATTTGAATTAATAAAAAATACGTTCATGAAAAATGAACGTATTGTTAAAAAAATTTTAGATTAACACTGATTTTTAATTAATAATGGGGCAAATTGTTGGATGATATGTTTCGGATTGAATTTCCCAGCCAGACAGCATTCCTGACAAATCTTGTCTCAAAATAAGTAATTGCTGAATTTGATCATCAATAGCTTGTACCTTATCCTCAAGCTTGATTTTTATATGTTCACACGGTAATTCTCCCTCATCATGAACATTCAAAAATTCTTTGATTTCGGCTAAAGTTAAACCCAGACTTTGGGCGCGTTTAATAAAGTGCAGGCGAGCTAAAACATCAGTATTAAATAATCTAAAGCCACCTTCTGTTCTGCCTGATGATTTGAGTAGACCAAGTTCTTCATAATAGCGAATGGTTTTAATTGGTACTCCACTTTCTTTAGCAACCACACCAATCTGTTTTGACTTTTCTTGAACTAGCATAATTACTTCTCTTAAATTTAACCCTCTACCTTATCCTAGATTCTCTAGTCGGCTGGAGAGTCAAGCATCAACTCTATAAAAAATAGTGAAGGAGAAGGAAAACCCCTGAGATTTAATCAGTTGATGTAGGTATTGATCCAATTTACATGGCTTAAAACCTAGTCAGCATTTAACACTTTACGAAACACAATCTTATCAGCACCTGCCGTGTAGAAGTCCCGGATGCAAGCCTCTTCCTCGTAACCGCACTTCGTATAAAACTTCCTCGTGCGCTCGAAGCTTGCTAACGTTTCCACCAGCAGCATTCGTCCACCGCGCGCCTTCAAAGTTTCTTCAACGTAGCATAGCAATTTCCCACCGCGTCCTTGTCCTTGGTGGTCAGTGCGAATGGCGATCAACTGTAGGTTCCATGTCTGATCAGTCATCCGTTCAGGCTCACAATAGGCGACTCCAACTGGGCCGTCTTTGTCATCGTCGTCGGTGAGCCAGAAGGAATCGCTGCTGCTGTTGCCGTCAAAGTAGTCAGCCAGAATTTTGCTGAGATACTCAAGCTCGTTAGGCTCAAAACCGATGGTGTTGGCTACCGCAATCAATGCCTCTGCATCTTCGGGTTTTGTAGGTCGGATCATGGAAAATTTAATTATATGCTTGAAGCATATAATAATTAACAAATTTGCTTGATGTCAATATGCACGAAGCATATAATTTAGGGATGGAAAACACTAACCTTACAAATGTAGTGGGTGCTTTAGCCCTTGCTTTAACAGATTTGATTGCTCATTCAGCAGATCAAATGATCGATGACGCAGGGCCAGCTACCGAGGCTCTTTGCTTGGTAAGACATGCACCTGGGATACCGATTGAACAATTGCGCCGCGCCCTTGGAATGTCGCATCCAGGTGCAGTGCGACTTGTAGAGCGGCTGGAGAAACAAGGATTAATTCTGCGTGAACGTTGCGCTGTCGATCGCAGAGCTGTGGAGTTGAAATTGACCCAAGAAGGGGAAGCTCTGGTGAATAAGATCCATCAAGCACGGCTCTTGGCACTTGAGGAAGCGATCGCTTCTCTATCTTCAAAAGACCGCTTACATTTGTGCCGTATCACTAACCAAATCTTGTTTTCCTTGACAAAAACGAAGGATAGTGCATTCAGTATCTGCCGTTTATGTGATGAAACAAACTGTCTGGATTGTCCAGTGGGTAAACGTTACAGCGAATTGGCTTAACACGGATGAATGCAAAATTCCCGCTTATTTTCAGGGAAGTACGTCAACTTCTGATTGTTTTACTAACTTACCTGCTTGATGCCTAGCCTTTGGTACGCCTGCAAACAGTAAGCGAATCTGAGTAATCACGATATACAGGATAGGCACAACAAACAAACTCAAGAAAGTTGCAACGAACATTCCACCAAAAACAGCAGTACCAAGAGATTGACGACTCGCTGAACCTGCGCCTGTAGCCACAGCAAGCGGCCAAATTCCCAGTAGAGTAGAAATTGCAGTCATGAGAATTGGACGTAAGCGTTCTCCAGAAGCTTTCACGGTGGCTTTAGTAATTGAAAAACCTTGTTCGCGTAATTGGTTAGCAAATTCGACAATTAAAATTGCATTTTTGCTGGCTAAACCAATTAACATCACTAAACCAACCTGACAGTAAACATCGTTATACAAGCCGCGCCATGATTGAGCTAACAATGCTCCTAAAACAGCTAAGGGAACTGATAATAAAATAATCAAAGGGTCAACGAAGTTATTGTATTGAGCAGCCAGCACTAAGAAAACGAAGAAAATTCCTAGACCAAAAATAATTGGTGCTTGACCACCAGATTCTAATTCTTCTAAAGTAATACCTGACCATTCGTAGCTCATGTTTTTTGGCAAGATAGTAGCGGCTAAATCTTTCATAGCTTGGATTGCTTGTCCAGAGCTAAAACCAGGAGCAGCTGCACCGTTGATTTCTATTGACCGATAGAGGTTATAGTGATTAATTGTTTGCGGCCCGGTGGTTGGTGTAACCTTCACCAAACTACTAAGGGAAATCATCTCACCCTGCCCGGAACGCACATATAGTTGTCCAATATCTTCTGGGTTAGAGCGAAACTGTTGATCTGCTTGGACATAGACTCGGTAGGTGCGACCAAAAGCGTTAAAGTCATTGACGTAGCGGGAACCGATGAAAGTTTGTAATGTGCTAAAGATATCTCTGACCGGGACTTGTAAAGCTTCGGCTTTTTCTCGGTCTACTTCGATAAGTAACTGTGGTGCGTTAGCTGTGTAGGTACTAAATACTCCTTGCAGTCCTGGGGTTTGATTTGCTTTGCCGATTAAATCGTGGCTAATTTTGACTAAATTATTGATATCACTATTATTTCTGTCTCCTCTATCTTGCAACTGAAATACAAAACCACCCACACTGCCTAAACTTTGAATAGTCGGAGGATTTACCGCAAACACGGCTGCATCTTTAATTGCTGACAGTCCACCTCTAGCTTGATTTACAATTGCTGATGCGGTTTGTTGGGCTGTTTTTCTTACATCCCAAGATTTTAGCGGTGCAAATATCAAGCCTCGGTTGGGAGTGTTACCACTAAAACCCACACCACCCATTGCAAAAGTACCTTGAATCTCTGGGATTTTCAGCAGTGCTTTTTCTGCTTGCTTCGCAACTTCACGGGTGTAGTTGAGTGAAGTGCCATCTGGCCCCTGCATTAAGTTAATAAAATAACCTTGGTCTTCTTCTGGTAAAAATGCTGTCGGAACGCGCAGATAAAGCCAGCCTGTCCAAACTAAAGATGCAATAAATAGAACCAAAACAACGATTTTGAAGTGGATGAGCAACCGGAGGATTTGTTGATATCCTTTTTGTATCCAGCCAAGCAACCAATTAATCGCCCCAAAAATCCAGCTTGGTAAACCGCGCGGTTTTTGGGTTTTTCGTAATAACATAGCCGCCAAAGCAGGCGTGAGGGTAATCGCGTTAAAAGTTGAAAGTACAATTGAGAATGCGATCGTTAGTGCAAATTGTTTATATAGTTGTCCCGTTGTTCCGGGGAAGAATCCTACAGGAACAAATACAGCTAAGAGTACAAGGGATGTAGCAATCACAGCCCCAAATAGTTCGTGCATTGATTGAGATGCAGCTTTACGTGGACTTAAGCCTTTTTCTTGAATTAAGCGAGTGACATCTTCAACAACAACGATCGCATCATCTACTACCATGCCACTGGCTAAGGTTAAACCAAACAATGTCAAGCTGTTAAGGGAAAAATCGAAAACCTTAACAAAAGCAAACGTCCCAATTAAGGAAACCGGAATTGTAATTGCGGGAATTATGGTAGTGCGCCAGTCTTGCAAGAAAATAAAAATGACTATGACAACCAGCACAATTGCTTCTAATAAAGTTTTGACAACTTCCTTGCGCGAAGCTTCGACAAATAGTGAAGAATCATAGGGAAATTCATATTGCAAACCAGGTGGAAAATCCTCTGCAATTCGCTCCATTTCTGCTTTTACCGCTTTGGCAATATTTAAAGCATTACTCCCAGGAATTTGCAGGATTTGATAGCCGACAGCAACATGACCACTATAGCGAGCAAAGGAACTGTAATTTTCTGCCCCAAGTTCAGCACGACCAACATCTTTTAGTTTCACAAGTGTGCCATCTGTACCCGCTTTGATGACCATGTTTTCAAATTCGTCAGCTTCTTTTAACCGCCCTTGGGTTTGCAACTCAATTTGATACATTTGCCCATTGGGTGCGGGTGGTTGTCCAATACTCCCAATACCTAACTGTAAATTTTGTTGATGAAGTGCGTTAATTACATCCTCAGTTGTGAGTTTACGATTAGCTAGTTGAGTCGGATCAAGCCACAACCGCATCGCATAGCGGCGATCGCCAAAAGTTGCAATGTTACCTACACCTTTGATGCGTCTGAGGCGGTCTAAAACATACAAGTCGGCGTAGTTACTAATAAAAGTGTCATCGTACTTATCGCCTTCACTATATAAAGCCATCGCTAAGACGATACCACTGGATTGCTTAGTAACAGAAACTCCCGTTTGACGGACAACTTCTGGCAGTTTTGGTTCGGCTAGCAAGACTCGATTCTGCACATCAGCCGCCGCAGTATCAATGTCGTAGCCTTGGTCAAAAGTAACGATGATGTTGCTAGTACCGTCACTGCTGCTAGTTGAAGTGATATATTTCAAACCTTCAACACCATTAATCTGGCGTTCTAGAACTGTGGTGACTGTATCTTCTACAACTTGCGCGCTAGCACCAATGTAATTAGCCGTGACATTGATTTGTACAGGACTGATATCTGGGTACTGCTCTACTGGTAGTAGCGGAATACTGATGATACCTACCATAAGCATGACAAGCGCGCAGGCGATCGCAAATACAGGTCGCTTGATAAAAAAATTCGCAAACATAGACTTATTCTTTGTGAGTAAAAATCTGGATTTAACTACGGCTCAGGGATAATAGGCGCGCCATCTTTTAAATTGAGTAAACCGGAAACAACAATTTTTTCTCCTGCGGTTAACCCTTTCAGCACTTGATACTGATTACCCTGGATACTACCTAGCTCTACGGGTTTGAGGCGTGCTACTAACTCCTGTTTTTTGGGTGAGGTTTCGGCTACGTACACAAAAGTTTCTGCACCCAAACGGATGACGGTCGTTGTGGGAATTAATACTCCTGGGCGTTTGTCCCAAATCACTTTAGCCTTGACAAATTGGTCGGCTCGCAACTGTCTGCGGGAATTATCAAACAATGATTTGACTAAGACTGACTGTGTATCGTTGGCTGTGTTGGGAGCTATGAAAAATATGCGGCTGTTTCCGAGATTTTTACCCCGTTCGTCAATTAACTGCAATGTCATTCCGGGACGTAATCGGGTTGCTTGCTGGACTGGTACGGAGATATTGACTTCTAGAGTTTGATTTTCGGTAATAGTTGCCAATTGAGTAGAAGTATCAACAAAATCACCAATTTTGATGGGGATATCGCCTACCTTGCCAGCAAAGGGAGCGGTAATTTTGTAGTATTTCAACTGGACTTGTTGTTGTTTGGTAGCTGCTTGAGCTTGCTGTACAGCTTTTTCAGCTTGAGAGATAGCTGCTTTTTGCGCTTGAATTTGGGCATCAATCGCATTTAAACTGGCTTTAGCTGTAGCTAGTTTGTTAGCGTATTGATCCTGAGTCTGACGAGATATCGCACCTTCAGCAGCTAGATAAGAGTATCTTTGGTAGTCCAACTCGTTTAGCTTGACATCAGCTTGCTTGGATAAACGTTCAGCTTCTATAGATTTGAGAGTTGCTTTGGCATTTTCTAATTGCGATCGCGCCGCCATTACAGCCGCATCTACACCGCTAACTGCTGCTTTTTGTTCTTCCGCATCTATTTGTAAAATTGGTGTACCTGTTTTTACCTCATCACCCGATTTCACAAAAATCTGGCTGATCTGTCCTTGAATTCTCGGACGCAGAATAACTGAACGGCGTGATTGGAGATTAGCAATAAAATTGGAACTTTGTTCAATTGTGCTGGCTTTTAAGGAAGATAATTTTACTTGTACACCAGGAGGGGTAACAGCTGTAGCCACCGGAGGTTTTGCACTGGGAGTAAGGACACGCCAAACTACAATACCTCCACCTACTAATAGTAAGGTTAGTAATAACCAAAGCCACGGTCTTTTTGAGTGTGGTGACTGTAAATCAGCCTCTAAATCATCGTCATCTAGAATGGGAGTCTGATTTCCCAAATCATCATCTAAATCTAGAATAGGAGTTTGGTTTTCCAACGGGTTCATGTTTGAGCAATTTCCTGTAAATTAAGTTGAGTCAAAATAATTTCTAATTGATAAATTTTTATCAACAGTTAGCAGAAGCTAACCGTTGATATACCTTTAAAAACTCCTAGATGGATGGATAACCAACAGAGGCGATCGCTTCTTTAATAGCCGTCTCTGATGCTTGAGTTTCTACACTGACAGTTTTGGTTTTTGTGTCAGCTTTTACAGTAGCAGTAGTATCAACTTTGTGAATTGCAGTGTTGATAGTATTTACACAAGCAGAACAAGCTAATTTAGGGATAGTAAGTTGTAGTGTCATCTCTGAAAACTCCTGATTTTTTCCTACTAAATGGTTATTTGTTTGAGTAGTGTTTTAATTGTTTTACTCAACCTGGAATTAGCTTAAATTCTCCATCTGCCTGGAGAGTCAAGAGAAAAATCGAAAAAGAATAAAAAATCAACCACAAATAAATCAAACAAAAAGTTCTGGGCAGATGCTGACTCCACTCAGAACTTTTCAAGATAGATGCATACAGATAAACACAAATTATGTGTCTGTCTATATCTGTATTTTTATATACAAGATGACTTTATATTATTGTATTTAGTGGTAATATTCCATCACTATTAATTTTAGGAACTTTTATAAGTTAGTAAGCAACAATCAAACATAAAATTGGCTTAAGCCTTTAGGCTTGCAGTAGCTACCATCAATCCCCACACAACACCAAAGCGAATTTTAGTTGCACGAGAAACCACAAAATTTGCTTCTTCAAGCAAGCGGTGAAATTCATTTTGGGTATAACACTGCTGATGAGCCGGATCAAAAACCTTAAGAATCAGGTCACATATTTTACAAGTTAAATAATCTCTACACCAATCCAGGATAATGACTTTACCATCAGGCTTAAGGACACGTCTCATCTCCTTTAATGAAGCAAGTGGATCATCAAAGTAGTGAAATGAATTGGCAGACACAATCACATCAAAACTATCATTGTCAAATGGCAAATTTGAAGCACTTGCAATATGGAATGATACTTGAGGATAAGCACTAAATTTCTGTTTGGCGATCGCCAGCATCTTCTCTGAAATATCTACCCCAACAATTTGTTGTGATGAATACTCAGCTAGAAGTAAACGTTCAAACTCACCAGTCCCACAAGCAACATCAAGTATAGTATCTGTTGGTGATATCTCTGCCCAATTTTTGAGGAAAGATAGTGTATTACTTATATAACTTTTCCAACGTAGATCGTAAACACCCGCTAACTGGTCGTACTGGTTACGAACTATAGTTTCACTCATATTATTTTTTGTAAAATTTATTCATGTTCAATAATCAGACAAATTGTTGAATGGTCATTATCAGGCTTTATTTCCCAACCAGAAAGCAACCCTGATAATTCTTGTCTCAAAATCAGTAATTGCTGAATTGGTTCATCAATAGCTTTTACCTTATCTTCTAGTTTAGTTTTGATATGCTCACAAGGTAATTCCCGTTCGTCATGAACATTTAAAAATTCCTTAATCTCTGATAAGCTTAATCCTAAGCTTTGAGTACGTTTAATAAAGTGCAGTCTTTCCACAACATCAGAGTTAAATAATCTAAATCCGCCTTCTGTTCTTCCGGATGATTTGAGTAGACCAAGTTCTTCATAGTAGCGAATAGTTTTAATTGGTACTTCGCTGTGTTTGGCAACTACACCAATCTGTTTTGCTTCTGCTTGGGCTAACATACTTAGCAAATCCTTAGTGAAATATGATTACCGAATCATATACTAAACCCTCCAGCTAACTGGAGAGTCAAGCATAAGCAGTATCATTCCGTCATTTTTATGAGAAATGAATTTGAGTGGACACCTTTTCTTCACTAGCGTCTGCGGCTTGGACGGAAATTGCACCTCGAAACATATTCATGCCGCAAGTGAAAGCATATTCACCTGGTTTTTCTGGAGTGAACTCAATTGAGGTCAATTGATTGAGTGGTAAATCGGCAGCAACACCAAATTCAGGAATTAGCAATTTCGCAAGGCAATTACTGGGATTTTCGCGCAGAAAGTTGAGTTGTACTCTTTGCCCCGCTTGGACAACAACATGATTCGGTGCATATCCCTTATCTACATTAATGGTGGTTTTCTGAATTCTTTGCTCTACAGTTGTTTCATGCTCATCGATTGAACTGAAGGATTTGGATTGTGGTTCTTTCATCGTTTTTTCTTCCTTTATTACTGTTGATTGAATGTCTGAAGCTTCGGCTTGAATTTCACCGCGAAACATATTCATGCCACAGGTAAAGAGATAAGTTCCAGCTTGTTTGGGTGTAAATTCCACAGTGGTTACTTGATTAAGCGGTAAATCTGCGGCAATGTGAAAGTCTGGAATCACAACTTGTTCTAAGCAACTGCTGGGATCTTTGCGTTCAAATTTCAGCCTTACTGGTTTCCCTACTTGCACTACAATTCGACTGGGATCATATCCCCCATCAACGGTGATAGTTACTTCCTGGACATTCCCACCTGTTGCCACTGCTTTTTGAGATTTAGGTTTACTCAACAAGAACCACCAAAGTTGTATGCCGATGAGTCCCAATCCGCCGAGGGTGACGGCTATTTTGTTTTCTAATGGCTGATCAATACGTTGAAATTGATTGGTTTGGACTGTTGCAGATGAGTGTGTATCATGGGATTTTTGTGCAGTTGCTTCACCAGAGGCAATTGAGAATACAATTCCTAAACTGGCTATACTACCGATGAGTGCTGTTTTGTTTACCATTGAAAAACCTCCTGGATATAATTCGTAGTTCGTAATTCGTAATTCGTAATTAAGAAAGTCAGCTATGGTCTGAGTTTTGGGGATTGAAAGAAAATTGGTGTAAATTGTTAGCTAGACTAAAATTCCTGAAATCACTCCCAACAGAAATCCCAATCCTGCTAAAGTCCCGAAAAATTTCACTTGATTGAGCATTTTTATTCCCTCTATGCGAGTGTTTTAGGTTGGAAGTTACGTAACCGCAGGGCATTAGTAACGACAGAAACCGAACTAAAGGCCATTGCTGCACCGGCGATGATGGGGTTGAGTAACCAACCGAAAATGGGGAACAGAATCCCGGCAGCGATGGGAATACCAGCAACGTTGTAAATGAAGGCGAAGAATAGGTTTTGGCGAATGTTGCGAATTGTGGCGCGACTGAGTTGAATGGCTGTAACTATGCCTTGTAAATCACCAGAGATTAAGGTGATGTCACTAGCTGCGATCGCCACATCTGTACCAGTCCCAATTGCAATTCCCACATCGGCTTGCGCTAAAGCTGGTGCATCATTGATACCATCACCAACCATCGCTACAATCTTGCCTTCTGCTTGTATTGCTTGCACTGTAGCGGCTTTTTGGTCGGGGCGAACTTCTGCCAATACCCGCTTGATACCAACTTCACGGGCAATACTTTCTGCGGTGCGGCGGTTATCACCTGTAAGCATTACAACTTCTAAACCGAGTCTTTGCAACGCTCTCACAGCCTGGGTGGAGGTGGGTTTAATGGCATCAGCAATCCCCATCAATCCTTTGATTTCGCCATCAACTGCCAACCAAACTGCTGTTTTGCCCAGATACTCTAAGCGTTCTTTATCTTGTTGCAAGGCTTGAGTGTTAATGCTCAACTCTTCCATCCAACGTTGTGTACCAATTTGCACAAGACGGTTAAAAACGATACCTTGGACACCACTACCTGCGATCGCTTCAAAATCTCTGACATCTGCTAATGGCACTTGCTGAAATTCGGCATATCTGACAACTGCTTCTGCCAAGGGGTGTTCCGAATTGCGTTCTAAGGATGCGGCTAGTTGTATCAGCTTCAGTTCGTTGCCGTTACGTGTACCGTCAACTGTGAGAAAATCTGTAACTGTGGGTTTACCTTGGGTAATTGTACCTGTTTTGTCCAAGACAATTGTTTGAATCTGGTGTGCTATTTCTAGGCTTTCGGCTCCTTTAATTAAAATCCCGTTTTCTGCACCTTTACCTGTTCCTACCATCACAGAAGTTGGCGTAGCTAAACCCAAGGCACAAGGACAAGCGATGATTAATACCCCAACTGTGGTTATCAACGCCAGAGTGACATTGCCCATGATGTTGTACCACAGGATGAAAGTGAGGATAGCGATCGCAATTACTGCCGGCACAAACCAGCCAGTAACTTGGTCTGCTAGTCTTTGAATTGGGGCTTTTGAGCCTTGAGCCTGCTGTACTAATTGTACAATCTGCGCCAGTACGGTATCTTTTCCTACTCTTGTCGCCCGAAATTTAAAACTTCCAGTTTTGTTGATGGTTGCACCGATGACTTCATCCCCTGGTTGTTTTTTCACAGGTACACTCTCGCCAGTCACCATCGCTTCATCAACTGTGGATGTCCCGTCAACTACTTCCCCATCAACCGGAATTTTCTCCCCAGGACGAACCAGCACCACATCACCAATTTCTACTTGTTCAATGGGTACATCTATTTCTCGTCCGTTGCGAATTAACCTTGCTGTTTTGGCCTGTAAACCAATCAACTTACGGATAGCTTCTGAGGTTTGCCCTTTGGCGCGGTTTTCAAATAGTCGCCCTAGTAAAATCAAGGTAATGACGACAGCACAAGTTTCATAATACACATCTGGCATCAATCCCTGAGCAATGAAAAAGCCGGGAAACAAAGTAGCAAATAGGGAATAAAAATATGCTGCACTTGTACCTAAAGCAATTAAGGTATCCATTGTCGCGGCATGACGCTTAAAAGCTTTCCAGGTATTAACGTAAAAGGAGTAACCACACCAAAACTGTACAGGAGTTGTGAGGACTAATTGCACCCAAGGATTATGCAACCATGTGGGAATAAAAGGTAGGTTTAACCCTGTCATCATTGGTAGTGAGCCAATCACCAGCACTATGCTAATGATGCCCCCTACTGTTACTTTTTGTTGTAAATCACGGGATTCTTTCAGGCGATATCTTTTCTCTTCATCATCTTCTCCCGCCATCAGATTTTGTTCTTGGAGGGGATAGGCAGAATAGCCTGCTGCATCTACTGCCTCTTGTATAGCTTGTAAATCTGTTTTTCTGGGGTCATAATCAACTCTTGCCTGTTCTGCCCCAAAGTTCACACTACATTCATTCACACCAGGGACAGAACTAATCGCATCTTCAATACTTCTGGCGCAGGAAGCGCAACTCATACCGCGTAGCTTAAGTGTGGCATTCTCCATTTCAAAGCTCCAATTATCAAGTCGTGTTCAAGACTGATTTCATCTTGAATGCTCCAGTGAACTGGAGTGTCAAGGGGGTAAAGGAAAAAAATTGGAACTAGGCAGAAATCCCTTTCTCAACTAGCTTTGCGGCTATTTCTCATACATTAACTGAACTGGGGAAAAATTTCTGTTCAAGTCTCTTGACTCTCCAGTGAACTAGATATTTGAAGATAAACTCCAGCAAACAATAACCAGCTTGATCTAAAGTTCGGAAAGCTTTTGGAATGCGTTATTGGCAAAATTTGCCTATGGTTATACCATTTCAGCGGTTCTGGCATAGTTCAGCGTCGGACTTGTAATTCACTGGACTAACAGCTATGAGCATCATCCATCTACCCTCAACAAAAACCACTGTTTCAAAATCTCCCACTGTTTCAACCTTAATTCGTCCCCCTTCACCTTCTCTGTTAATTGCTTTCTTTAATGGAGCCGTACTGCCTATTCAAGCAGCAATTAATGCTCAGTTAGCTCGGTCAATAGGTTCTTTCCCTCTAGCTGGAGATATTTCCTACTTCGTAGGCACTATAGTTCTCGTAAGTCTTCTATTAACTGGCAAATTCGGACGACCAAATTGGTCTGCGTTACCCAAAGCACCTTGGTGGGCTTTTTGTGGCGGATTGGTGGGTGCTTGGTACATAACCTCAAGTGCATACTTGACAACTAACTTGGGAACTACGCTCACAATTGCGTTGATTGTCAGTGGTCAATCTTTCATGGGGATGCTGGTAGATCATTTTGGATGGCTCTCAGTGCAGCCTCGTCGTCTCACGTCTAACCGACGCATTGCTGGAGCATTATTACTCTTAGCCGTTTTTTTTCTCACTTTGAAATAAGAGTTTTTAGTTTGGAGTATTAGTATGGAAATTTTGCTAGCGATCGCTGGTGCTGGTTCTGCTGGCGGACTGCTTGCTTATGGTAGTGCTGCTAATGTTCGATTAATGCAAGTAATTCGCTCCGCGATCGGTGCTGCTACTGTTAATTTCACTATTGGATTTACAACTTTAGCACTACTGATGGTGCTGGGAGTCATCGGCCCGCTATCCCTCAACCAATTGTCTCAAGCTCCTTGGTGGGCTTTCTTTGGCGGTGCTTTAGGAGCAACTTACGTAACGCTCAATACTCTCAGCATTCCTAAATTAGGTTTGACAAACACAACAATGGCTGTAGCATTTGGACAGATGCTGATGTCACTGATCATTGACCAGTTTGGTTTATTTGGGGTTATGAGTCATATCGTCAGTGCGCCCAGATTATTAGGAACTGGGCTTTTATTAGCCGCAGTTATACTTACACAATTGGATGCTAAAAACAACAGATAACTAACCAATGATATATCTGAATATCTGCAATAATTC
>NZ_AJLJ01000394.1 GCF_000317245.1 Fischerella muscicola SAG 1427-1 = PCC 73103 | reverse complement strand
CATATCCGTCGAACTCACGTTAATTCAATCCATCATAGTTGAGATTTTCTTTGTTCATGGTTACTGAAGGATTTTATCGTCGTCCCTTACCTCCTCCTAGTATTTCCTTTGCTTCCCCTGAGGGGCGACAAATCTTTCAAGAAGCGATCGCATTAGGGGGTATGGAGGGTTATTTTCCCCTTGCCGAACAATTTCATACCCAATCAGAGCCAGCTTTTTGCGGGTTAGGTACGTTGGTCATGGTTCTCAACGCCTTATCAATTGATCCTGGGCGAATTTGGAAAGGTGTATGGAGATGGTACAGTGAAGAATTTCTCGAATGTTGCCAACCACTGAGTGCAGTTAAAAATCAAGGTATTACTTTTGACGAATTTGTCTGTTTAGCACGTTGTAATGGAGCTAAAGTACAACCCTATCGTTACGACCAAAGCAACCTACAAGAGTTCCGAGAAGCTGTTAAGCAAGCTACTTTTTTACCTCAAGGTTTACATTTAGTTGTTTGCTATTCACGACAAGTTGTAGGACAAACTGGGGATGGACACTTTTCACCAGTGGGAGGATACCATCCGGAACGTGACCTTGTTTTGCTTTTAGATGTAGCTCGTTTTAAATACCCACCTCACTGGGTTCCCTTAAATGTTTTATGGAATGCTCTACAACCCATTGATACTGCAACTGGTAAGTGTCGTGGCTATATCCTTATTTCTAATAAGAATATTTCCAGTCAAAACTTCTTTTATGTAGGAGTTGATATACATCAATGGGCGATAGTTGCGCCTTATTTTAAGGATATTGCACCAACTTTACTGGCTCAAGAACAGCCAGATTCATTATTTGCGTTACTGGATACGATATTAATAAATTTGCCACTAGAGTTAACTTCTGTTCTCTGCATTACTGGAGATAATCTATCAAATGAATTTTTTGAGATATGGTGCTGTTTATTGGAAGAAATTAAATCGCATCCTTTATGGACAGTTGCTCAAGACGTACTGTTGACTAGAAATTTCCCTGAAACTTCTGTTACAGGAAAGTGGCAACTCCAAGAGAAAAACTTAGCTTATTTGCTAACAATGTTTCTTTTATCTTGTCCAGAGGAAATTTATCAACCGCTAAATGAGCATTTGCGTTCTCAGATATATCAACTCCGAGAAATTGATAGGCTGCCGCCACTGATGCGTCAGGAAGTAGTTAGCTTAAAAGAACAAATGTTAGCGTTACAGAATTTATTTCAAACATGATCAAATTAAATGTACAACAGTTTGTATATTTGTGTAATATGTGTAGAGAGCTTATACGTAAAGTCTCTACATTTCTTCCTGTTTAAGTTTTTTCTCTTTTAGATGAGTGTATCTTCATACAGAATCGGTATTATACCAATTAAATATGAAGCTGCATATAATGGAGAAAACAAACTCGATAAATGAAAATAACCATGAGCCGCCCTTTTAAGATTGAAATCGCAGAAAGTGAAGAAGAACTTAAAAAACGGTTACAAACAGCTAACTTAGGGAGTCAGAAAGAAAAACTACAAATGTTGTGGTGGATAAAAAGCGAGCAGGTTAAGGAGCAGCAAGAAATTGGAGAACGCTTGGCGAGAGATACCTCAACTGTGACAAGGTGGTTGCAAAAGTATAGATCAGGTGGGCTAGATGAATTATTGTCAATCAAAAAAGCTCCAGGAGCAAAACGGAAAATTCACTCAGCAGCGCTCGCAGCACTTGAGGAGGAATTAAAAACAGGAAAAGGTTTTAGTAGCTATGGTGCAATAGTCGAGTGGCTAAAGCAAGAGCAAGGGCTTGATATCGAGTATGCAACAGTTTATGCATGGGTTCGATATCGATTAGGGGCAAAACTAAAAGTAAGTAGGAAGACAGGAATAATTACACGGCAGGCTTATATAGATTACGCGCTCAAACCTTACTATACTTCGACTTGACCCGAAGCCTGCCGTGTAATTATTAGCGTCCAGGTACA
>NZ_AJLJ01000393.1 GCF_000317245.1 Fischerella muscicola SAG 1427-1 = PCC 73103 | reverse complement strand
TATTACCTCTGCCTTTATGTTTCTATTTGTTATAAACTAGATTTTTTTGATAATAAAGTCTACATCACTTGAAATACTCTGTGATGAGTTAGATTTAGCATAGTGATGTTGTGCAAGCCAAGCACGAACTTCCTCTTCAGATAACGCATGGAAACGATTTCCGATTAGTGAATCATCAATAATCCACCAGATATTTTCCATGCGATCGCTTGTCTGCCAGTTCAAGTCAGGAGCAGCAGACTTATCTAGCGAAAGCTGAACATTATGGAGTTCAGTCAGTGCCAGCCATCGCTATCAATGGAGTATTAGTGCTGACAGGTAAACCAACTCGTGACCAATTGCTAGCAGTGGGTGTGGGCCAACCCCTGAATTAAGTATGGATGTCAAACAAAGTGCAAAAAGCGCGATTGCCTTTAGCAATGTCCTTCGGGCAATCGCATCTATCACGACACTAGTAAGGATGCGATTGCCTTGATTGTGTAAAGAAACGTGTACAAGAAGAATATTTCATCCTCTTTTCATCTCTAGATGTAAATCTTAAATTATAGGTTTTTGTTGAAGATAAAACGATCTAGCTATTTGATTGGAAAAAAATTAACTTGATTTTTGCAAGAAAAGTGAAGCCAAAAAAACTTGCATAATACTTGATGTCTGAGCAATTTTATTGAGTTTAATTTAAAATTTTTCGTCTCACAAGTTCCTCACAGCCATAAATCGTCAAGAAATGATGGCAATGCACCAAGGCATGAGTCAACAAATGAACCCAGACATGATGAAAATGCCGATGAACTGCAACATGATGGGTATGAAGGTAGATTTGGAAGCCTTGAAAAATGCACCAGATTTTGACAAAGAATTTATCCGTCAGATGATTCCTCATCATCGTATGGCTGTAATGATGTCACAGATGGCTACTAAAAAAGCTACCAAACCAGAAATTCGTAATTTAGCTCAGTCCATCATTAAAACTCAAACAGCTGAAATTAAGCAGATGGAGCAATGGTATCAGGCTTGGTATAAGTCAAAGCCTGAAGCAAGTTGAATTCCAGGCAGCAGTAGGAAAGAGAATTTGGCTTGTTTCTTTGATTCCTAGCAGGTGGTTTACCGCTCAAGTCCAACGGTTGGCGGATAAAGTGACGGGTTATTTTGTGCCTGCGGTTGTGGGAATTGCCGTGCTTGCTTTTCTTGGGTGGTTACTTGTCGGGAACTTTCCCCAAGCTTTACTCGCATTTATTGCTGTGTTAATTATTTCTTGCCCCTGTGCTTTGGGTATTGCGACTCCCGCCGCGTTGATGGTTGGTGTGGGTAAGGGCGCAGAAGCCGGGATTTTGATTCGGGGTGGTGAAATTTTAGAACGAGCTGAAAAGCTTTCCACTGTTATTTTTGACAAAACTGGAACCTTGACTCGTGGTGAGCCTAGTGTGACGGATATTGTAGCCTTGGCAGAACGCCCAAAAGATGAAATTCTCCGGTTGGCTGCGGCTGTAGAAGCGGGTTCAGAACATCCTTTGGGTGAAGCAATTGTGCGCGCCGCCAAACACCAAATGCTAGATATTCCGAAAGTGAATAATTTTGAGGCAATTCCCGGACATGGGATTCGGGGAGAAATCAATCGCGATCGCATTTTACTTGGTAATCGCCGCTTGTTTAGAGAGCAAGGCTATCAGATAAATCCGGCAACAGAAGAGATACTAACTCGTCTGGAATCTGACGGTAAAACAGCCATGCTGGTTGGTTGTAATGGTTTTCTGATGGGGATTGTGGCAGTAGCCGACACCATCAAACCTGAAGCCAAGGAAGCGATCGCTGCTCTGCGGCGGGAAAAAGTTAAAGTCGTTATGCTCACTGGAGACAACCAGCGTACAGCCGAAGCGATCGCCCGTCAACTAGGAATCGATAAGGTAATTGCTGAGGTATTACCTGGTGATAAAGCCCAAGTCGTTAAAGATATTCAACGACGACGCACCCGCCTACGGTCTTTGGTCTCTGGTGATTATCAACTCTTTGGTATTTATTATCTTTGCCTTCAGCTTTACAAAACCAAAAAGTTCCCGTGACTGGCGAGCATTTGGTGCTTTTTCTGCCTTTATCGTGGCTTTGTTCACTGAAATGTACGGCATACCTTTGACAATTTACCTGCTTTCAGGTTGGTTGCAAAGCCGCTATCCAAAGTTGGATTTACTTTCCCATGATGTAGGGCATCTCTGGTGGACAATGCTGGGGATGAAAGGCAATCCTCACTTTAATCTGTTGCACATTTTGAGTAACATCCTTATTTTTGGTGGGTTTATCTTATTGGCATCAGCTTGGGAGGTTCTGTACAAAGCCCAGCGTTCTCACACATTAGCTACTACTGGCCCTTATGCAACAATTCGCCATCCCCAGTATTTAGCTTTTATCAGTATCATGTTTGGTTTTTTGCTTCAGTGGCCGACAATTCTTACATTATTGATGTTTCCGGTGCTGGTGTGGATGTATACACAACTAGCACGCCAAGAAGAACGTGAGGTGCGAGCAGAATTTGGTGCAGAGTACGATCGCTATGCCAGCAATACACCAGCTTTTTTCCCTCGTCTGGGAGACACCACCAAGAGAAGTAATACCTAAAATATTGGGAGAACTAAGTAAGTGAAAAGACAGGAAAGAATCAAAATCCTGTTTAATCGTCAAAACGCCTTTGCATTGGCAATTTTGCTCCTATGTTTAGCCGTCTGTTATTGGCTACTGAATCCCCAGGTAAATATATTAACACCAGAAGGATTTAGACAAACTGTAAAAAATTTAGGGTTACTTGGCCCATTTGTCTATATTGGTATCTTGGCTTTATCTGTAGTTATTGGTCCTATTCCCAGTGCGCCACTCGCAGTTATAGCTGGCACTATTTGGGGGACATTCATGGCAGGAGTCTACAGCATAATAGGAGGTTTTCTGGGTGGTTTAATTGCTTATTGTTTGGGACGAACTTTGGGGCGATCGGCAATTAAAGCTTTAACCGGTAAAATCATTTATTTCTCGAAAAACAAAGGAGAGACTTATCTAAGTTGGGTAATTTTTATTACTCGGATGCTGCCAATATTTTCTTTTGATTTGATTAGCTACGCTGCGGGAATCGCTGGTATTTCTCTCCCTAAATATGCCCTTGCTACTTTTTTAGGCATGATTCCTTCAACATTTTTACTGACATATATGGGAGGAGCATTAAGCGTAGGAACACCTTTAGGAATGGTTATTTCTGTTATTTTCCTCATTGTAATTATAGTGTTGCCTTGGGTGATTCGACGTTATAACTGGTTAGGAATGAGAGATATTGTGAGTGTGGAATAAATATATTTTTAAAAAATTGAATTTATTCAAGCTTTCCACTCAGTTAATCAGAGGTGAATTATGCTATCGCAAAGTCATCATCGAGAAAATCAACATAATGTCAGGCACCCTAGTAACAAGCTAAACACGCGTTCGGCTTTGCCGTCCCGAAGGGAATCGCTTGCCCTTGCTACAGCTATAATCACAGCCTTAGTCTATATAGCCTGTATTCTGTTTGTAGCAATAGCACCAAAAGCAGCAATGGCTTTTTTTAGTTATGTCCTGCACATGGACTTGACTAATATTGCTAGGGTTATTACCTGGGGAAGCTTTATTGTTGGTCTTCTATTTTGGACTGTAGGAATCGCTCTTTACACAGCTTTAATAGCTCGGCTATACAACAGTTTTATATCCAGGTAACAAATTCAAAATGTAGAAAAAACTTGTGAAATTGTTAGTGGTGTGCTACTAAAGCTGTAGCACACCTATGAAACTCGGAAATTAGAGTAGCTGTATAAACAAGAAATACCAAAAGCAAATCTATTTACCTAAATTAGGTTTATTTAACGAAAGCTAAGGCGTTTTTTATGTTTCAAAAAATTTTATTGGCAATAGATTGTTCTAAAGTTAGCAAGCGTGTTTTTGAAAAAGCACTTTCTCTAGCAAAGCTCACCAAGGCTAACTTGATGATATTTAATGTTGTATGTCCTGAAGAAGATGGATATTTAGATAACTCTGAACTGTTAAATTACTATGAGCCAGATAAAGACAGCGAAGCCGTAAAACACAGCCAAAAAATGTTAGATAAATTCTCTCAGCCAAAGTTATAAATGCTGCA
>NZ_AJLJ01000392.1 GCF_000317245.1 Fischerella muscicola SAG 1427-1 = PCC 73103 | reverse complement strand
TTATATACAGCAGAAGCAACAGCAGCAGATGTAGAAGTAGAATACAAACAACACATTGGTCAACCTGGCGAAACCATTTGTGAATTTGCGCGAAATTGTCAAGCAGACTTGATTGTAATTGGACGGCGGCGGTGGCTTTCTGGTATGGAAGAATTTGTTTTGGGTCGTGTTAGCAATTATGTACTTCATCATACTTTTTGTTCCGTGTTAATAGTGCTATAATATGTAGTCATAATTGATCTGATTATTTCCTTTGAAGCGCGAAGAAAAGCACGATTATTTCACTAATTACACCCGCAAGCATTCCATAGGCTGCTGAAGTAGCTCCGCTATGTCTGGTAAAAATTAAACTTCCACACACTACTAAAGTAAAGGTTGCAGCAACTACTGTTGCTATGTTGATGAACCAGTTTTTACCCCTGTGAATTAGTAGCCCTTGAAACGTATTTTGCAGAGCTAAGAGCAGGGGGAAACATGAGAGTATTTGTATAACTGGACGAGATGCTTCTACAAGAGAGGGATTATTCCCCAAAAACTGACGCAGTAAAAATAATCCGTTATCTGTAAACCCAAGAAAAAACGGTATGAAAGTAAAACTTAGCCCGACAATCATGACAAAAGCAACCAGTGTTCGCCTAGAAGTTTCTTCATAAGCAGAAATGATCACTTGTTGAATCATCCGTGTACCGTTAGCAACTGAAAGAACTAGCCCCCACGCCGCATGCCACACTGCGAGGGCAAGACTACCATCAAATGAGCGAGCAATCAAACTCAAAAGTATGGCTCTTGCACCCCAAACCACAAGCATTGTTGAGGCTAAAGGAAGGTAATAAAATGTTACTCCACCCAAGGTTTGAGGCAGTTTCTTAGTCTCAGAATATCCTTGTTGGTTAAGAATAGAAATAGCACCAAGACGCAGACAAAACCATGTCACCAATACTGCCTCAATGAGTATGGCTCCCATCATGGTGATACCTGCCAATAATGCGCCATCTAACCGTAAAGTTACTCCCACTGCCAGCGACACAATTACCCAAGTCAATCGCGCTACACTTGCCCAACCTACAGCTATGCTCTTTTGAGCGCGAATTAGCAACCCTTGAAAGAATCGCCGCCAAGCAATCACGAAAGGCCACAGAAACATCAATAAAAAAGCAGTTCTTCCTCTGGCAGCAATTGATGAGCTGACGCCGAATACATCAAGCAATAGCCAGTTATACAAGGGTTCCCAGGTGAGTAACAGAAAGATACCACTTAGAGATAATCCCGCAATCATCGTAAACTGCCAAAGTGCGCGTCGAGATTTGGCTTGACCTCCCAGTGCGGTTGAGGCATGAAGAATCATGATGATCGGGCTTTCCAGAAATACGGCAACTCCTTTGACTACCCCGACTCCAGCTAATGTCTCTTGCGGATAGGCTAGGCGACTGAGTGCAGATGTCTGAAGCGGATCGCCAAGAGTCATAGCCACATCAGATAGAGAAAGTGGAATAAACTGCGTCAGTAGTGCTAACAGCGATCGCCCTGAAGTTATTTGATTACTTTCTGGTTTGGGCTGGGGTGAGGTGTTCATGTTATTTTTTAGCACTACTTAAAATAAACGGGAGTTAGTGAAGCGATCGCATCCTCAGTTATTTGCGACACTAAAATGGTACAAACCACGAAAAATCATCTCCAAAGAAATGCGGTCAAATAGACTTGTCCGAAATATTAACTTAGGAAAAGAAAAATGGTAAAACGTTAAATTGAGCGTTTACCATTTTTCGATATTAGTTATGGTTTTTGATTATATCCAGAAATATCCCCACCGGACAAAACAAATTTTAGGAATTAGTTACGAACAGTTGCAAACACTGTTGAATTGCGCGAGCAAACGTCACCAAGAAATTAAAACAAAACTCCAAAGCCGAAAAATAAGAATTAATGCGGCTGGTGGTGGTCGCAAAGAATTGTTATCAACCGAAGAACAAGTATGTTTATGCCTATTTTATCTAAGACAGATGCCAACATTTCAAGTATTAGGAATGTTATTTGGGGTATCGAAGACAAAAGCTAACAATACTTTTCATTATTGGATACCAATACTGCGAGATATC
>NZ_AJLJ01000391.1 GCF_000317245.1 Fischerella muscicola SAG 1427-1 = PCC 73103 | reverse complement strand
TTACCCTCAAGTTTATTAGAGCAAGTATCAAATAATGAAAGCGAATTACTCTTTGTTCAGGAAGTATTAACCAATTTTAGGCTATTAGTAGATAGCCTAGAACAGCCAATATATAGGGATTCCGACCAAAAAGAACAACAAAAATATTTATAGGCGCAAGAAGAGGCAACATACATTAAAAAGTTTAATGATTGGAATACCAGAAGGTAAAGATATTGTGGAGGTAGAGGTGGGGGTTCCTGGACCAACAGCAGATATAAAATTATTTCGTAAATCTCAGCAAAAATTTGATAAATCTCAACCTTTTTCAGGGGATAAGGGGTTTCAAGGTGGCGAAAACATCACTACTCCTCATAAAAGAAAAGCGAAACGAGAACTGACTCAACAGCAAAAAGATGAAAATAAAGCTTTGTCCAGTAATCGGATATTTATTGAGCATTTAATTCGTCTGCTCAAAATATTTCGGATAGCCTCACAGAGATTTCGGTTAAATCTTGAGACTTATGAGCAGATTATCTTAACAGTTTGTGGGTTAGTTAGGTTGAGAATTGGCAGCTTAATTCTGCCAAATTAACTACTAAGAATAGTCAAAAAATCCTAAAAAAGAGGATTTAATTTTTATGCTTCTAAACTAACACCAAACAACTAAAAGCCTTATCGCTACGTTTTTACGCAAATATCAAAGTTTTGCCTCAAAGCTTTGAACAGTCTGGCTTTGGAGTTTTCGGACAAGTCTAATGGCAGAGATAATTCGTCTGCAACCGCGTCTCCCAAGTCAACTAATACTGCATAAAAGAGCCAAGTAGACCAGACTTGTAACTTGACACCATTAATAGAACCAGTCCACAAATACGAGAGTCCCAATAAACGTTTAACTACATAAAAAGCCTCTTCAATGCGCCAACGACGACTGTACAAGTCAGCAACGACATAGGGTGGAAGAACTTGAGGATCTAGAACAGAAGTGATGTATCTGTACCAGGTTTTGCCTTGTTTTACTTCGATGAGGCGTAAACGTAAATTTTGTTGGTGTTTATCCTCTGTTTTGAAATAAATTACCCTGTCTCGAATCCCGTAGTCGTAGCTTAAAATTCGTTCAACCTCAAATGCAGCGTTTGATTTAATACGAGTAATGAAATCGACTTGTTTGGCAATTAACCTTAAGAAGAAACCAAAATCATAAAAGCCACGGTCGAGAATCAGCAAGGTCTTGGAAGTAACAAGATGGATTAAATCATCTATAAAATTAGTATCATGAGCCAGTGGATTTGTATCAAACCACACTTTTATCGGTAATCTTGTTAATCGGTCAATTACCGTACACATCT
>NZ_AJLJ01000390.1 GCF_000317245.1 Fischerella muscicola SAG 1427-1 = PCC 73103 | reverse complement strand
CCCTTTTTCATAGCGAAAAGGTACACACATCGCTACCAGTCACAGTTCACATCAAGGTAAATATCCAAGTAAAATGTTTGCTGATAGTCAAACTTCCTTGTCTATTTGTGAACTTAATCGTGAACCATTCCTATTTCCTTTAACGAACACCCAATGCAAAATATTCCAAAACTGGCAAGAAAAATTTTAGTATTGCAGAAATAGGTATTGCGCCTATTATTAGCGTCGGAAATAAAAAGGAAATCTTTACCAGAGATAACCAAGGTAGTAGGGTTAGAGAATGCACATCCTTTTCAATTTGATTAAACCTTGGCTCAAGGTATTTTCTATTCCCCAACTTTCTACGGGATTTTCTTACCTGATTAGCATCATGAATACCCTGCACAATCATCTATTTTTATCCCTTTGGGAGGACTACTTCTCTTTTTCCTCCGCCTAGAGTGACAAAAGAAAGTTATACGAAGTTGTCAAAGATAGTATCTTTACAAAGCATTAAATATTACATAGCCAATCAAAGCCTGCGGCTCCCTTGACCACTTGCGGATTCTGCATGAGCCAAAGACAACGCTGGGATAAAACCGCCTCTAGAGTATCGAGGTCATCCCAAACTCGGTTAGCTAAACGTTCGCGTAACAGTCAATACGGTTCGGTTAAGCTCTAAGCAGTATTGAGTATGGAAAACGAGAGCGTTTCCAATTTGACTCCCGCCCCCTTGTGTATCGGCTTTTTGGATGGAAATTTAGCTCTGGTTTTTTTGACTACACGGGGATTGCTTCTTTGTCGAGTATCAAAATAGATTTCGTTTATCTCAAAATAGATTACGCGGTTGAAAGAGAGTGAAAGTGTTGTGTGGGAAGGGTTAGAGGTAAAAGTAGTACAGAGAGTTTGATACCAAAATTTCGTCTCAAATAAAAAGACGTAAATTTTTCTAATAAAGTGTCAAAATAAATTTCGTGTACCTAAGCGAAAATGTTAGGATGTAAAGAAGGTGAAACCTTTGTAGTGTAAGGATTATCACGTCTGTGTTCAACTCAAATGTGGTTTATCTCAAATTCAGTGTCGTAAATTTATAAAAAGAAAATCTCAAATAAAATATCTGATATAAGAGAATAGAAATGACAAAGTAAAAGCTAAAGCCTTTATTTATAAGGAATTAACTGAAAGAAAAACTTTAAAAAATATCAAAATAAATATCGTAAAATCTGGAGTAATACAAATCTTTGCCAAGGAAAGTGGAAACTAGCAATCAAACTGCAAGCGGTGAAACAGGTCACTTGATTTCGTCTGTAGAACTATCGGATGCGGCAATCGAACGTATCCGAGCAATGCAATATCTTAGCAGCGCACCAGACAAAGCAAGTTATCTTCAAAGGCAACGAGCAGTAGCCAAGCAGTTAGGAATGACTGTGCGGAATGTACAACGGTTGATGCAACAATGGCGCAACTCAGGAATGAGTGGTATTATCAGGCACTCGCGAAAAGACATTGGCTCACATCGAGTCTCGCAACAGTGGCTAGAATATATCCTCAAGACTTATCGTCAGGGAAACCGAGGCTCAAGGCGAATGAGCCGAGCGCAAGTGGCAGTGCTCGTTGCAGCAAGAGCACAGGAATTAGGAATATGTGATTATCCAAGCCGAGCCACAGTCTACCGGATATTGCAATCAGAGATGGATAAACAAGCTCAAAAGCAACGGAAGCGATCGCTCGGATGGAGTGGTGAAAAGTTGACATTGAAGACACGCTATCCTTTCGTCACATCTTTCTTAACAAAAGGGTGAAGAGTTAGGATAGGTGCGTAGTAAGGGTTTGAGAGAAAAAGGTATTGAGTAAAGAGAGTGGAGATGAA
>NZ_AJLJ01000389.1 GCF_000317245.1 Fischerella muscicola SAG 1427-1 = PCC 73103 | reverse complement strand
TAAAAGTAGCAACAAGTAGTTAGATTTCAGATAAAAGTGATCAAAAAGTGGAAAATGGAGTAGAAAAGCGATCGCTTTGAGGGTCTGCAAATAATAAAATGTGAGCGCGATCGCTTTAAGGATCTGTAGATAACAAAATGTGAGCGCGATCGCTTTGAGAAAATATGTAAGAGAAAAAGGTATTAGAAATTTCTAACGGGTATGAGTAACTAAAATAAACAGTGATAAGCGAAGAGCGATATTGGATTGAAAGAGGAGAAATCTTATGAGCTGGGATTTCATTAAAAGTAATCCAAAATTGACCAGCCTTCATTAAACAACCTCAATCGAAGATTTTTCATGGAGGAGGTCGCTGGGCGGGTTGATAGAGAAATCGTGTATTTAAGTCATACAAAACCGCCCAGCGACCAAGGCTGGTCAATTTTGGACAGAATTCCCCAACGGCAGCAGAAGAATTGAAGGGAGTGGATTTGGGAGATAAACGTCGAAATCAACGATTAATAACGATAGTGGAAGATTTATTAGCACAACCGAATGAGAGTGTAACCCAGGCTTGTAGAGATGCAGCAGCAGTACAAGGAGTGTATGAATTCTGGGCAAATCCTCGCATCAAGGCAGAAGCAATAATTTCTTCACATGCAAGTAGCACAGTAGAACGGATCAAAGATCATGAAATAATTTTGGCAATCCAAGATACGACAGAATTGGATTTTAGTGAGCATAAAAGTAAGAGAGGCATGGGGCCACTCAGTAACCCCGAAGCCAAAGGCTTGAAGGTTCATACGGTTTTAGCAGCGAGTACAGAAGGTGTGCCATTAGGGGTATTACATCAAAAAGTCTGGCCGCGGGAGAAGACAAGATCTAATGCTAGCAAGCAAAAGCGACAGGCGATCGAGAATAAGGAAAGCATACGTTGGTTAGAAGGCCTGGATTTGACTCAAGGATTAATGCCTGCCAAAACTGTTGTGATCACAGTAGCAGACAGAGAAGCCGTGAAGAGGCAGGGTGCAGGGTGCGGGGAGCAGGGTGAAGAGGCAAGGTGCAGGGTGCTCTTAGCAGGGTGAAGTTCCTCTCCCTTGCTCCCTGCTCCCATGCCTGATTCTTCTCCCTGCCCCCTACTCCCTGCCCCCTGCCTCTTTATGGCGGGGATTTCAACGATTGAATGATATAGCAGGAATTTGGCAATTATTGTACGAGGGTGATTTTTAATTCAGATCGATCATGCAGTGATCATTTACTACCAAAGCTCATAAATTGAGATGTGCCTAATTAACGTTATCCAATTAACGTTAATCGTAAATGTAAAGAAATATGTGACTAAAGGACAATAGAGGAAGCCAAATGCTGAAAAAGAGAAAAAGTTTATAAAAATACATGTATAAAAAAAGACTAATAAACTCGATAATGACTAGTTGTGATGGGCAACTAGTTACATAAATGATGAGAAATTCTCAGAATAAATAACTAGTTAAGCATAAATAACTAGTAAGAATAAAAGTGTTTATAACGGGTTCTATTAAAAATAGACAACAGCCACGCGCCTTACCCAAATCTCCGTGAGTAGATTCACTATTTTTGGCTTGCGGCGTGGCGGGATTTATATAAATCAACTAGTAGTCCACCACATTGATTTTGATAGGTTGGCCAGATCCCCGACTTTTTAAAAAAGTCGGGGATCTAACCCCTCGCAACCTGTCAAAACTTATGTGGTTGAGTACTAGGTTGCAGCACCGTCAAACAAAGCGCGCCGCACGCAAGCGGGCAGTTTTAGTTTTGTCCAGGTTTCTGCAAGGGGATAGAACACAGGCGATCGCGTAGCAAATACTTTTGGCGAAACATTATTTAATATTTTCAATGTCGAAAATCAATACAGCAGATTTCAGGTAAATGAGGTACAAATTTTCAAAACAAAGCCATACACCAAGAGACTTTCAACTTTGTTAAGAGTTCCCTGCTGTATTTTAGAATTTGCACTTCAAAGTCATGTCATCAGTGAATCAATATTTATTTCTAAAGCCGAATCAATTAATAAATTAATTTGTAATTACTGTCAGTTTGTATGAGATGATTTGTACTTTGGTCTAAGTGTAACAGTGATTGCTGATGTACAAATAATATGTCTTAGAAATACGATAAGACTGGGCATTTTATTTCGAGGATTGGACTTGCTATAAGCACCCTGTTGCAGGTGAGCGCCTGAGTGCAATTGCTCGCGAATTTTGCCAAAAGAGAAATACATAAGGAGGCAGCATCTAATTAATTAGCAGAGGTAAAACAATGGTGACATCATAGCTTATGAACAACAAATTGATATGAGATAAAAGTATTTGATAGCTGTGAATATGACGATTTAAATTAATATTTGGCGTTGCATAATAAGAATATGAATTAGGGTGAATAGGCATGAAGTGTCCACGTTGTGATTCAAATCATATCCGTAAAAATGGAAAGCAACGAGAAGCAAAAGTTAAGCTGGGAACGAGAGATGTACACTACGGCGGTACTCGCCTGGTGTAGTCCCTGTCCAACGTTTAAAGGCATGATAGAAGGCGCTAGTTTCTGAGAAGCCAAGGAGAAAGGCAACTTCACAGATGGCGATATGGCGTTCTTGGAGATAGTAAATGGACAACTGCTGCCGCATTTGGTCTAACAGTTCTTGATAAGAAGTTCCGGCTTTTTTAAGTTGGCGTTGCAGAGTGCGAGGAGTATATCCTAGACGATGAGCGATCGCTTGCAAGCTAGGGTTACTAGTACGCAGTCCTTCACTAATCAGCTGAAGTACTCTGTCTACAAGAGTTTCATTTCGTGGTAATCGAGCTAACAAATCCTCAGCATAGCGATCAAGGATGCTACATAGGCCAGGGTCTGATTTCAACACTGGTTGCCCAAGAAAAGCAACATCAAATAAAATTTCCGCTGTTGGTTGATTGAACTCTAACAGAGCCCGAAATAAACAGCGGTAAGCAGAAATATCTTCTGGTGTTGAGATCGGAAAGTTGACTTGGATTGGCACCCAATCTAGTCCAGTTATCCTGCGAACAGCAACGACGATACTTGCTAAACCCCACTGAACGCAAACCACAGGCGGTTGAGGTAGTCCGAAAGTAATACTAGTCAGTTGGGTTACGTTGTCTTCGGTTTTCAGAAAGAACTTGAGACCTGTGTGTAACAATTCCGAGTATCGGACTATCCTTGACAACGCTTCAGCCACGTCTGTGCAGCTATTAATCACATAGCCAAGTATATCCCAGGTGGCGGGGACATTAAATTCTGATAGATGTAAACCAATATAGCGATCGCCAGACTGATGAACAATCTCTTGCCAGAGAGCATAATACTGTTCGCGGGAAATTCGGGCATCAGCATTTTCAAGGATGGATACATCGAGTCCAATGGCAGCCAAGAGCGCTTCCGGCTGTAAGTTGACACCACGCGCTGCATTGAAAATGCCTTGCACAAACTTAATTGAGACAGTGTGGAACATACAACACGACTCGACGAAGATTGCTGTTAGTCATTTAATTGTAATTACCTGCTTGAGGTTTAAATATCAAACTTTTTGTCGCATTGAATCAATGCTTCCAGCTAAATAAAAACAGTAACTTCATAGATAAAGGGGCTTGATTAGCAAGCTCCCAAAAATATACTCACTTGACCAACTTTGCCTAAAAATTGATCAAGCAACTAGGGAGGCTCTGCGAGCGTGTCAGATAATTTTTTTGATTTGCATCTTCAAGATGATATAGATATCTTTAAAGGGTTGACAATTCTTGCGGTAGATGACACAAACGATATCTTGATTCTAATTAGATATATTTTTGAAAGCTATGGAATTCATGTGATGACCGCATCATCAGCTGCGGCAGCATTTGAAATCATTAAACAATTCCCGGTGGATCTTTTAATAAGTGATATTGCTATGTCAGAAAAGTCTGGGTATTGGTTAATACAGAAAGTTAGAACACTTACGCATCCACAAAAAAGAGAAATTCCGGCAATTGCTTTTACTGGCAGTGTTGAAGATAATGCCTCTGAAAAGGCTCTGGCGTTTGGGTTTCATATCTATCTTCAAAAGTCTTCTACCCCGAAGCTGTTAATCACAGAAGTAGTAAAACTACTATTAGGGGTAGTGTTACGCAAACCAACTTCATCGCTTGAAAATAGGGGATGAGGGAGCAGAGGGGCAGGGGAGCAGGGCTTTCAAGGGCAGGTTTTTTATTTAAGGGACTTCCAGAGAATAAAATATACAGCAAATAAGAATGATAATCATTCTGAGGATGTAGAGAGCAGTTGCCGACGGCAACCTCTCCTTCCCCTCGTAATGATTATCATTCTTATTTGCTGTATATTTTATTTTCTGGAAGTCCCTAAACATTTTTTTATGTTTGAGCAAAAATAATAGTAAGCCAATACCTTGCAATAGCTTTGCGAGGTATTGGCTTTAAAAATGCTCGTATTTCCTAACTATTTAGTTTTAGTTACAGGAGGCTTGAAGCATTAAATGTAGATGCCTCTTCGCCCTGAGCGTGCTCTTGTAAACTAGCCGTAACGTCCTTGAGCAATGTCGCAGACTCGAAGCTGTTGGGATCTAAATCGATAGGAAATAACAGAATCTCCCGTCCTGATAAGAGTAGTGTTTTTTGATAGAGGTCGATTGCCTTTTGCAAGAAACAATACTTAATTGGAATCCACCTATTGCCGTAAAAGTAGACAACAACCCGATTTTTTGCGTACTCTTCTAGCGGGAGTGGAAGTTGCCAAGGCGAAACCATTTTTTAGTTGCGATGAAGATATA
>NZ_AJLJ01000388.1 GCF_000317245.1 Fischerella muscicola SAG 1427-1 = PCC 73103 | reverse complement strand
CAGGACTTAATCATCAATCTCTGGACTATTTTGAGCAAAATAAATTTGTATTCGCCGATAGCTCTCTCCAAGATTTTCAACAGCATATTTTTGATTACCTGGCTGCTCAATCTTCGCAAATTAAGGACAAAGGGATTTTTTTAGCCACATAGGAATGTGATTGAATCACTGTTTGGAAAATATAAGCAATTTTCTGGACGCTG
>NZ_AJLJ01000387.1 GCF_000317245.1 Fischerella muscicola SAG 1427-1 = PCC 73103 | reverse complement strand
TTGGTTCTTGGCCACTTTTGGTGATCTTGGTTGGGGGAAGGCAGAGGGCAGAGGGCAGAGGGCAGAAGGAGGAAGAAGGAAATTATAGATTCAAACTTTGAGTTTGTTTAAACTTGCAACTAATATACTTTGCATTTCCTCAACTTCATTTAATAGGGGAGTAAAAAGGTTTTTCTCTGCCAAATCTACTTCTTTAGCAATGATTAATTGTGTATCGAGTTCTCTTAAAGAACCTAGAGCAATATGCAAAAATTGTACGTATTCTTG
>NZ_AJLJ01000386.1 GCF_000317245.1 Fischerella muscicola SAG 1427-1 = PCC 73103 | reverse complement strand
AAGAACAACAAAAATATTTCTCAGGTAAGAAAAGACAGCATACATTAAAAAGTCTAATAGTTGGGATGCCGTCAGGTAAGGATATTGTCGAAGTAGAAATAGGTGTCCCTGGACCAACAGCAGATATAAACTTATTGCGTAAGTCTCAAGAAAAATTTGATAAGTCACAACCTTTTGTGGGTGATAAGGGCTTTCAAGGAGGCGAAAACATTACAACTCCTCATAAGAGAAAGCCAAAACGAGAATTAAGTCAACAGCAAAAAGATGATAATATTGCTTTGTCTAGTAATCGGATATTCATCGAGCATTTGATTAGATTACTGAAAATATTTCGGATTGCTTCACAAAGGTTTCGCTTAAATCTTGAGACGTATGAACAGATTATTTTAACAGTTTGCGGATTAGTTAGGTTAAGAATTGGTAGCTTAGTTCTCCCAACTTAGCTATTAGTAATAATCATAAAGTCTAATAAATTAGGAGTTAATGTTTATGCCTCTAAACTATCACTAACTGTCTCAAACCCTCATAACTCCGATTTTACGAAGATATCAAAGTTTTGCCTCAAAGCTTTGAGCAGTCTGGCTTTGAAATTTTCGGACAAGTCTATTATTTTCACTTTAGGATTACCTTCAGCCCAATTTAAAGCCTTTGTCATTAGAGGATGTTTTAAAAGTGGGGAGCGATCGTAAAAAAGCTCACAAGGTTTAAGCTGAAATTTACAGACATCAGCACCTTGTGAGTAAAT
>NZ_AJLJ01000385.1 GCF_000317245.1 Fischerella muscicola SAG 1427-1 = PCC 73103 | reverse complement strand
TAATATATCTATATGAAGCAAAGCGAAAGCTGATTTTGTCGGGAGCGCAGTGCAGGGAAAACTTGCACGCTGCGATCTAACAGAGAGGTGCGGGGTTTAATAGCCCCCATCGACTCTACCAGGGGGGTGGTTGGAAAAGTGCCATTAATGAATGGTAACCCGCTGGCTGCCTACCCTACGGTATGTCCGGTTCTAAATGGGAGGGGCGGGAGATAATACTCCCCCTCGACCTAACTTCACGTCATATTGATCAACTAATACTTTACAAAATAAAATACTGTTTATCGATGAAATTACCGTATTTACTTTATTGTCATTTCTAGAAGATTGTGACATACTCAAAATTATCAATTACACTAATTCGATAGACTTACAGTATTTTTATGTGTCTATGTGATTAACTAAGAAACACACAGGAAGTGTGAGGAATTAATCATGCTCAAAGATATGCAAGGATTGGGAGTCACAACAGACTCACCAGATGCGATCGCAGGTATTAACCGCTTTATAGATCAGTCGCTTTTTTATGGCAAAGATGCAGAAACAGCTATTTTAAAAGCAATTGCAGCCGATCCAACTTGTGCATTAGCTCATGCATACACTGCTGCTTACTATCTTTCGCAAGAAAACAGGATAGCTTGGCAGCAAGCACAAGTCCATTTGCTAGCAGCACAAAAGAATTGGGCAAAGATTACTGATAGAGAAAAGTGGTATGTGCAGGCAATTATAGCCTGGGCAAACAAAGAAATTGATGTAGCGATCACACTGCACGAAGAGATTACCAATCACTTTCCTCAAGATTTGATTTCAGTGCAGCAGGGACAATATCACTACTTTTACTTGGGTAACAAACAGAGGTTACTACAAATTGCCCAAAAAGTCCTGACACCTAATTTAGACAATCATTATCTATATGGTATGGTTGCGTTTGGTTTGGAACAGTGCCATCAGCTAGCATCAGCAGAAGTCATAGGGCGCAAGGCAACTGATCTAAATCGCTATGATCCTTGGGCGCATCATGCTGTTGCTCATGTGATGGAAACTCAAGGGCGACTGGAAGAAGGTATCGCTTGGATGGAAAGTTTAGCTCCTACCTGGGAAAGCTGTAATTCTATGCTGTATACCCATAATTGGTGGCATGTTGCCCTATATTATTTAGAGCAAAATGACATAGAGAAAGTTTTGTTACTTTACGATACTTATATTTGGGGACATGCTAATAAGCGATCGCCCAAAGACCAAGTTGGAGCAATTTCACTACTATTGCGGTTAGAATTGCGTGGTGTTGATGTCAGCAATCGTTGGTCTGAATTAAGTTATTATCTTTACCATCGTATCCATGAACACGCCTTACCTTTCCAAGACTTGCATTACGTCTATGCTTTAGCTAAAGCCGGATTCATTGAATGGGTAAAACAGATGCTATGGAGTATGCAGCAATACGCCTTGAGTATAAATCCTTTCCTGCGACAAAGTTGGTTAGAGGTAGCAATTCCCGCAGCTAAGGGAATGGTTGCTCATGCCAAAGATGATTTTAATACAGCCATAACAACACTCAAACCAGTTTTACCACGCTTGCATGAGATTGGTGGTAGTCATGCACAGCTAGCTTTGTTTAAGCAGGTTTATCAAGATGCGGTATTATTGGCACAAAAGCAGAGTCATCTTTATAGCAATTGCCAGATTAGCACCCATCGCCGCAAAAGTTGTTTTCTTAGATGAATTTGATGCCATGATGCTAATTTATAATTCTTAATTAAAAAATTTAAATCTAATACCAAGTCTCTAAAAGTTAGCTACAGGTAAAGCCTCTAAAATATATTGTTTTCCAGT
>NZ_AJLJ01000384.1 GCF_000317245.1 Fischerella muscicola SAG 1427-1 = PCC 73103 | reverse complement strand
AATGTTAGTTGCAACAAAAATATACATGGTGAATGGGTATTTCAATCTATTCGTTTCAATCCCTAATAGGGATTAATGTTAGTTGCAACCCCGGTTGCAATTCCAAAACCTCAATCGTTTTTCCCTTGAAAAGGCAAACAGACAAATGAAAGACCGCAGGCATCACAACAACAAGGGCGCTTCTCAAATTCGCTCCCACAAAACCATAGGGCAAGTGCAGCGTATAGCTCAACGCTTAGGGATCTCCAAGAAATAAAATGTCCAGCCCTATCAAATATATTGTGGCGAGCGTCCAAGGACTGGTAAGCGTTCCGCCCTTCAGGCGGAACGCAGGGCTGGACATTTTATTTTTTGGAAAGGCCTTAGGAATTCCCTTTACTTTTTTAAAATCGGCTAAAAGGCGCTAGTAACTAGATGTCAAGGTTTATGTGTGATCGCATCCTATTTCAGAAGCATTAAACTGGTGCTATGCCAAAAATCAAAGAGTGCGATCACTGTTTATTTTGCGCCCATGATCCTCATATCGTCTGTGCTGTCCATTCCACAGGGCCAGATGATGACACTTGCCTTGATTTCCGTCCTGACCCTGAACTAGAGGGTAAACAATTTGTAGATTTTTTAGGTATTGGTGATAACAATGACCAAGAACAGTGGGAACCACAAGGGGCGAGGTATGTTGATTCGGAACTGGTTATAGAGCGTGTGACCTATAACGGTGAGGAAATTATTCAGCCGCCGCAGCGCTGGACGAGGGAGGAACAGCTTTGGTTACTGGACACGCACCCACTATTTACGGGTAAATGCCCTCAGTGTAGAGCCGAATTTGACCGTGACTACACTTCAAGGGTGCATGTTCGTTTGTGAGTGCGGGTGGATGGATGATAGCGTGTAGAGCGATCGCACTTAATTTAACAGTATTTATAGACTCCAAAACTTCTTATGCCTCGGTTTACCAGGTTAATCATAAATATAGTCATCTCGGCAGCATTGTTAATCATATCGGGGCAGGTTTTGGGCGTAAAGGTGATTAAAAATACATCCAAGAATATAAGAGCGGGTGTCCGTCGCGGTGGGACTCGTTCCAAGGTTACATGTTCTTCGTTATGCGGACGGAGGATGATTTCCACAAAGCGATCGCAATTTCTGATTTAATAATACATAAGTACTATAAAAATTCATAACTATCCAGTATAATTACCGCGTGCCGTGCCTTTTGACAAAGCAATGACCACTGCACCCAACCAAACGCATCAACAAGTAAGTGCTGCCCCCAAACACGAATCAATTACGGGAGTAGTGGAACGCCTGACTTATTACAGCGAAGAGTCAGGTTACACGGTGGCACGGTTACAACGCCCTGGCGCAAAGGAACTAACCACGATTACTGGTAACTTTGCTAACATCCAGGCTGGACAGACATTACAACTGGTGGGGTTTTGGCGCGAACACCCGCAGTATGGCCCCCAGTTTCAAGTCACCAACTATAAAGAGACTAAACCAGCAACACTTACGGGAATTGAGAAATACTGGGCAGTGGTCTAATTAAAGGTGTTGGCCCTGTTACAGCTAAACGCATTGTTGCCCATTTTGGTTTAGAAACCCTTGACATTATTGAAAACCAAATAGAGCGTTTAGCTGAAGTTAACGGCATTGCCAAAAAGCGCATTAATATGATTAAGAGCGCTTGGGAGACACAAAAAGCCATCAAGGAAGTAATGGTTTTTTTGCAAAGTCACGGTGTTTCTACTACCTACGCAGTCAAAATTTACAAACAATATGGCGAGGCTGCGATCGCTATTGTAACTAACAACCCCTACCAGCTAGCAGCTGACATTTACGGTATTGGTTTTATTACAGCTGATAAAATTGCCCGTAACTTAGGAATACCACCTGATTCCGAGTTTAGATATCGTGCTGGCATCACTCATGTTTTAAGTGAAGCTGCCGAGGATGGACACTGTTATTTACCACAGCCAGAACTGATACAGCAGGCGGTTGAACTACTCACTTTTGAATCCCATCAACCAACAACAGACGCTCTAGCACCAATCATCCAAAAAATGACTTTAGCTTCGGAACTAGTCAGAGAAAGTGCTAGTGATAAAACGTTACTTTGCTACAAACCTACATTCTTCTACACTGAACAAAATCTTGCACAATTATTGAGTGATCGCATCACAAGACCCATCAACAGCGACATTAAGCGTGTTCGTTTTTGGATTGAGCGGTTTACCCAGGCCTGTAAAATCGAACTTTCAGCGCAACAGCAACAAGCAGTAGAGACAGCAGCCTATGGCAAATTCACGATTTTGACCGGTGGCCCTGGAACAGGGAAAACTTTCTGTGTCCGCACTATTACTTCATTATGGAAAGCAATGGGTAAATCAATCGCCCTAGCTGCACCCACAGGACGAGCGGCACAAAGACTAAGTGAAATGACGGGATTAGAAGCAAAAACCATACATCGGCTATTGGAATTTGACCCCAGGACTCGCAGTTTTAAACGCTCTAGCACCAATCCCCTACCGCACAGTGCAATTATCATTGATGAAGCCAGTATGCTGGATTTATTTCTGGCGCATTCGTTAGTAAATGCAGTTTCAGAAAATGCCCAACTCCTGCTAGTAGGAGACATTGACCAACTACCATCTGTGGGGCCAGGAAATGTACTTGCTGACAGTATAAATTCGGGTAAAGTCAGCGTTGTGCGCCTCACCCAGGTTTTTCGTCAAGCGCAAAGTAGTGCAATTATCACCGCTGCCCACCAAATTAATCGCGGTCAATACCCGTCAATCGAACCTATTTCAGATACTCCCCAAACCGATTGTCTGTGGCACGGCGGCGGACATCAACCAGAACACGGAGTACAGGCAATTTGCGAACTTATTGGGGGCTTAATTCCGACTCTTGGGTTTAACCCCATCACCGATGTGCAGGTGCTTTCTCCCATGAGTCGGGGGTTGGTCGGAACTCGCAACCTTAACCAAGTACTGCAACAGCTAATTAATCCACCTAGCCCCGAAAAGGTTGAGATTACTAGGGGTGGTAATACGCTGCGAGTAGGCGACAAGGTTATTCAACAAACCAACGACTACGAGCGCGAAGTTTTTAATGGTGATGTTGGGTTTATCACCAAGATTGACACCGAAGAACAAGAAGTTTCGGTGCAGTACGCAGACCGGGAAGTTACCTACGACTATGCAGACTTAAATGAAATTGCCCTGGCATGGTCTGTCACCATCCACAAGTCGCAGGGGTCTGAGTACCCCGTTGTGTTACTTCCTATGTATACCCAGCACTATGTCATGCTTTCGCGTAACTTACTTTACACAGGTTTGACTCGTGCTAAAAAGTTAGCAATTGTCATTGGTTCTCAAAAAGCCATTGGTATGGCTGTGCGTTCTGTTGACAAGCAACAACGCTACACTCAGCTTGCTAAAAGGTTAATTCAAGTGGGTTTGAGTCCATCGTCTGAGTTGCTTACTCAATGAACAATACAGCAATTATTGATATAAAACAAATATCGGCGATCGCTGTTGCTGATAAAAGAGGATAATCAAAGGCGCTCACGCTTGGCGGCTTATTTGGAATTTCTCTTTTTCATCTCAGGCATTGCATAAATTGATTTTGCTTGCACCCATTAGGGGTAAGATCACCGAAGTTGACGTTTGCCGCCACATAACGGCTAAAATCCTTACTGTGCAAGAGATTTGATCATAAAAATGCAGTTGCTCACACATATAGTCGTATGTAGTACGCTACTGCTGTGCCAATTGACCTTTAAGCTATTTGGTACAGCATTCGGTAACTTAGCCATGCGGGTTTCAGGCTATAAAATTCAGTAGGGTTTAAATGGTACAGCTTTGAATGTGTACTCAGTTAGTCAAAATCTCATTTTTAGGGTAAAAGTTGAAAAATTTTTCTGAAACTCGCTCTTGGCATGGGTTTCAGCCGTCGCATGGCGGCTTGTGTCACGCTCGCTACTTTTGCCCCTGTTTGCAGTTCCTTATATTTTATCGAGAAATATTTCCTATTATTTGGGATTGCTGAGACTGTGTACTGTTTGGGTTTACTTCCCAAACCATTATGGATCCTTCATTACCAGTCTTACCAGCACTAACAAGAGTTGTACCATTAGGGCTGAAAGCAAGAGAATAAGTGTGACTACTTGAAATATCTGAAATGAATGTACGCAGCTTTTGCAGTGTTGATAGATTCCAAATTTGAATTTGATTAGAAAAGCCTCCAACTGCCAAGGTTTGTCCGTTAGGGCTGAAGGCAATGGCATGAGGTCTTTCAATACTTACATCAAGGGTTCCAATAACTTCTCCTGTCTGTAAACTCCAAAGCCTAACTGCTTCTCTACCTTGGGCAAGATAACCTGCAAGGATATTTCCATCAGGACTGATAGCAAGAGAATCAACACCACCTCCTTCTCCAGCAGTAAAGGTACGAATCAAGCTACCCGTACTCAAATCCCAAAGCTTTATATCGTTGTCGCTAACAGAACTGATAGAAACAAAACCTCTACTAGCAAGAGTTTTGCCATCAGGACTAATAGCAATAGAAACAACATTACCTGAATGTGCCTTAATGGAACGGATTAATTTCCCGCTACGATCCCAAAGTTGAATCATACCACTACCATCACCACTAGCGATAATCTTCCCATCAGGACTGAATGTTAATGAATAGAGTCCCTTTGAGTTCCGAGATGTGAAGATTGGTTTCCCACTCAAATCCCAAAGTCTAATGGTGCCGTCAACACTCCCACTAGCAATAGTATTCCCATCAGGACTAAAGGCTACTGACTGAACCCAGTTCGAGTGTCCCAACAAGGTTTGGAGTAATTTTCCTGTACTCAAATCCCAAAGGTTAACCTCTCCTTTATCATCACCGCTAACAATAACCTTGCCATCAGGACTTATTGCGACAGAACGAACTATTTCCCATTGTGATAAAGGTACTCTAATTGTTCGCAGAGGTTTTGTTGTACTCGTTCCTGGTAATTGATTCGCTCCTTGCTCAGACGTTGATGAGCCATTTTGTCCCGTTTGAACTATTTGTGAAGAATAATAGTAGGTTCCAAAGAACAAAGTGGTAGTAATAATAACTACTATTCCAATTCCAATTAACCAGTAAAATCTTTTTTGCTTTTGTAGTAGACGACTGAAAGCATCTGGCACCTCAATAGCGAGTTTTGGCTGTCTTGTCATAAAGCTTAAAAACAAATAGTCTCGTAATGGACTACCTTCAGGCACTCTTCTAGATAAGAGGTGGAGTATCGGATTAGCAAGTTTGGGCAGAAAACTGTGATGCTTTTTTGCAACTTCTAATTGCAGTCTACCTACAGATCCCTGAACAGCAGTGACCAGTAAATCTTGTAGTACAGTGCGGATTATATGTTTCTGTTCGTTTGTAAGGGTTGCAATCAGAAGAGAGCGCAACCAATCTGGTATGTAACCATAGCGAAACCAGGGTAAGCGAGCCAGATTAGTCAGTGAACATACCTCTAGAAGACAATGCCCCTCTGCCGTTTTAAGCACATTGCCCAGATAGATTGTGATGTTCCAGTGCAACTCTGGAAAAACAGCGCAAGCACTGAGCCAGTAAAAACCATCTTTGCCGAGATATTCTTGCAATGAGTTCAACATTGCATTGAGGTGCTCAGGTTTCGGTGGATTTCGCTCAATCCAGTAATTAGGTCGAACACGCAACGGTTCTGGTAGAGGAAATTGAGCTTTTTCAGAGAGAACGTAGGTCGCTGCTCCCTGATGTAGAACTTGGCTAAGCACCCGCAAACCATTAGGTGTTGCAGGTAAAACAATAAACTGCTGTGCGAGTTCTAACTCCTGATATCCCCAATTTTCCACAGATTTTGGGGTTAGAATAGCTCGATTACCCCAAGTTGTCATTTGACTTACCCAAGGTTCTAGTTCACCAGTTTGAGTACTAAATAGCTTCTCTGTATCTGAGACGATAACAAGGCGATGTTGAGTATATTTTGCTGCTATTTCATTAAATTTTCGAGGAGAACTTGTACTATCACTTGGAAAGCAAATTCGCGGATCATCATCGAAGAAATAGCTTGTGATAAAAACTCCATTGTGTCGAAGGCGATCAACCATCTCTTCCATAAATTTAGCCTGATGATCTCGATAGCTGGCACGATTAATAAGAAAGAGATACTCCGGAAGAACTTGGCGAGTACCGTATACTGGTGTCAGCCATCCTCCTTTGCGAAGAGTTGCATCAATGGTTTTATCAACATCAAGTTCATTAGATGGGATACGGATTCGATGCCTTAAACTTTGAGCAGTGTGTATAAACATAATTGTAGGGAATAAGTTTTGCTCAAAGTCACTGATGGAAATCTTATGTAGCTCAGGCTGTTCCGTAGTTCCATGACGTTCTAAGAACAGGTGAGCACGCCACAACCACCATAACCAACTTCATCCGAATTTCGGGTTCGTAAAACAGCCAGCCCCAGAGCCTGGTAGGTGATATAATCCAAGGGGTTGGCTAAGATAACACCACTTTGGGCATCTTGGAAGCGTTTCAAAGCATCATAGGTATAGAATAGATCCCTAGCGGTACTAGTAGACTTAGTTTCAAACTTCAACGGTGGGTCGAAACCAAGTTCCCAGGCAAGACTGTAGGCAAATTGAGTCTTTCCTGTTCCCGGTTCTCCTGTAAGGAGCAGAGCCTGTCCTAGTAGCAGAGCTACATTACAAGCATCTTTAAGTCCTAGATCAGCAATGTAATACTCTGGCTTAAGCAGTTGAGAACGGGCAGGTACAGGCAGTTTTGCTGGCGATTCACACTGCTGTCGAGTTCCATCACCTCTATAAAATGGAAAATTCATATCAATCCGCTCTTAATAAGCTTTTTCATAAAAAAGGTTTGGAATCTGTCAAAGTATAAATTATTACCCAAAGTCATCAACGCTGTAATTTT
>NZ_AJLJ01000383.1 GCF_000317245.1 Fischerella muscicola SAG 1427-1 = PCC 73103 | reverse complement strand
CCGTTGTAGCAGGATTAGTCCTTTCTATTTGTTGTAAAGTTTTTTGGATCTCTTTGGCAGTTTCTGTTAAATTTGACTGTGTTTCAGCAGCGTGATTGGTCATATTTTGCACGTTGTTGTTACCCTGTGCTGCCTGTATTCCACCGCCTATTTTACCGCCGCTAATATTAAAAGAAATTCCATTACTCGGTTTTTGTTGTGATTCTTTTTCTGAGATAACATCTGATGTCACAGTTTGTTTAACAGAAACAGAAGATGGCCTAGATTTAAGTACTGGTGTTAAATTTTCCTTGCTACCTTTTAGCGTAATAGCAGTACATCCCATGCTAAAAGCATATTCATAACTTTCCCCAGCACCCAAAGCATCATAAAAACCAGTGGCAAACTCTATTGCAGCTACATCCCCAATTGGCTGATTCATACCAATTACGTAATCAACGTGTTGATGAATTGCTTGGGCTTGAATTTCGCTATAGCAGGCGTTGAGTAGGACACACTCAACTATTCCACGAAATAGTTCAAACAAACTTGCGAGAGCTTCGCCACTTACCAGTTGCGTTATCCCAGAATTATCCTCAAATGCTAAACCTTCTGTTCCTGCTCCATGTCCGGAAAAATGAACGATATGAGGTTGGTGATCTAAAATTGCACGGCGCAAGTCTTCTACTCGTACCGCCCAAGAGGTAGCAATTTCAAATTCATCTCGATGTTTAGCTAGTTTCAGTGCTTCCTGAATTTTCCGTACCTCTTCTCCCAAGCGTAAAGGGCTTGTATCCTTGGGATTGGCTGATAACATTAAGATTTTTTTCACGTTATTATGGTTCGTGAGAAATTTGCTAGTGTTCAATCCTTAATACAAACTGAGCATATTATTTTTCGGAATTTTGAAAGGGTTACAGCAGATTGCAAATGAATAGGGACTTCCAAAAAATAAATCATACAAAAAAACTTAAGAGAGGACATGTAAATAAGAATGATAATCATTTAAGAGAGGCGAGAGTGGGCGGTTGCCGTTGGCAACCGCCCACTCTCGCCTTTGTAGGCCCAATGGTAGCGAAGCTGCAACCAGCCGCCATGTAAAGCTGGAAAACCTCTCTGGTAAGGAGTTTCAGAAAAATTTGTGGCATTCTCCGTCAGCAGCAACCCTTTAATCCTTGAAACCATTGCTGCATAAGCTTTGTAGAAAATTCAATCCTCGAAAATAGACCCCAAAGTGATTTTTGGGCGAAACCTATACTGGGCAAAGCTTTCAAGCGATGCGTGGCGGCTGGTTGCAGCTTCGCTACTATTGAGCCAATTTACTCCCTCATTGGAAACCTCCGCATCATCGAGAGCACATCCACCGCCTCTCCGGATGATGTATAAACCTCCGTATCATCTCCCCAAGTTCTACCGTCTCTCCCGACATCGCAATCACAATCCGGGAGCTTCCTCGCCCACTCAAACCATGCACTGACATCGGATGTCACCGTATTTTTCCCCTTAGCCCCAAAAAATGCAGATCAGGCGTGAATAGACCAGTGGGATTTTCACACGACCCCTGTTGCAGCGCTTGTTTCACTCGTGTGATCGCTCTTGGATATCGAAAAATGTTTGCCGACCAA
>NZ_AJLJ01000382.1 GCF_000317245.1 Fischerella muscicola SAG 1427-1 = PCC 73103 | reverse complement strand
TTATGTGTTTGGCTTAGCACCGAACAGTAGGTTGTTACAACTATCTCAATCAACCAAAAACCGAGCTGCTGAAGAATATTCACAAAAACTTCAAACCTTAGTCAGTTTTTTTGAAACCTTATTTATTCCTGAGCAAGAGTTGAAAAAGCAAGCCACAACATTAGTTGATGAATCAGTTTGGTATTGTTCACTCGACTATAAAACATTAGACTCTTGGAGTCGTAATCGTCGTGTGGTTTCAAAAATTGAATATGGTGAGCAAGGGGCAAATACTCGCTTTGTTGTGACTTCACTACCTACTAAATTAGTGCCTCCAGGACGACTTTACACCCGCAAATATTGTCCGCGAGGCGATATGGAGAATCGTTTCAAGGAGCAAAAACTAGAATTGAAAAGTGACACAACCAGTACCCACACATTCGTTGGTAATCAATTACGTTTGTGGTTTTCGTCTATTGCTTATGTTTTAATGAACGCTTTACGAGAACAGTGTTTAGCTAAAACAGAACTACGAAATGCCCAAATTGGTACTATTCGGACAAAATTATTGAAGTTAGGTGCAACTCTCACTTTTAGCACCCAACAAATTTTGATTGCGATTACTAATGCTTGCCCTTACCAAGAGACTTTTGCAATTGCTTACAAGTATTTGAGTATGTTGCCTAATTTCACTTGATTTTAGTTGATTTAAACTTGAATTATTAACTTACACTTAGAGTTGGATTTATTCAATTCTAATTTTACCGTGTCTAGATTTTATCTCCAGAGGTTTTTTATTTTATTGTTTCAGTGTTCAGAGTATTTAATTATCTAGTATGCTCAGTATTAATATTGAGGGATATCTAGGTTTTAAAGTCTGAGTTATTTATGTATAAATTCGATTAGTCTGAATCTTGAGTATATCAATATTTTTTTCTAACTTGTGAGAAATCCGGGATCAATCCTTGGACTAAGCCAAAATATATTTGATAGGGCGGGACATTTTATTTTCTGGAGATCCCTTATGTACATTGGATGGAAAATATTATCCTATGTTGATATTTCACCTCTTTATAGCATGATTATATCTGACCATATTAACTTTTGTTAATACATTCAACATTTCTGATTAAATAATATTTCGCCAAAAGTATTTGCTACGCGATCGCCTATGGTCTATCTCGTTATAAACACTTTTATTCTTACTAGTTATTTCTTTTTAACTGGTTAGTTATTTTGAGAACTCTTCATCATTTATGTAACTAGTTGCCCATCACAATTAATCATTATCGAGTTTATCAGTCTTTTTTTATACATGTAGTTTTATAAACTTTTTCTCTTTTTCAGCATTTGTCTTCCTCTATTGTCCTTTAGTCACATATTTCTTTACATTTGCGATTAACATTAATTAGAGCTTTGGCAGTAAATGATCACTGGATGATCGATCTAAATTAAAAATCATCTTGGTAAAATAACTGCCAAATTCCTGCTATATCATTCAATCGTTGAAATCCACGCCATAACGTCTGGATACCTGGATCTCCGTCACTTTTTCGTCCAAGAAAACCACCCAAACGAGCTATCCACCGTACACACTCACCTAAACTTGGAGCCTCATTAGGAGGCTTGTTAGTTTTGTGAATCTTACAGTACAATGCTTGCCACTCGTGAGTTTCTAAGATTCCTTCGACTGTGCGCTCTGGATTTTTACGTGCCTCATATGTTAACCACAACAGTCGCCACGCTACGATCGCATATGTCGCTAAGGCCCGTTTAATTCGCTCACCGTCTTCTAATTGCAATTGTTCTATCCGACATCCACTTTTTAAACAATAGTGATAACGTTCTATGAGCCAGCGATCGCTGTACCATTTTAAGCACTGGCAAGCTGACTCAAAATCTTTCACTTCCATTGTTGTTAACAATAGCCACGAGATCGGCTTTTCACGAGGGCGAATCTTAGAAAAAGGGTAGGCTTAAAGCAAAGGTGATTTATCTATGGGCTGATTGGATCTCTCAATAGAAGCCTCCCCTTTTTCTTTAGCCAAATGCGTCGCCTTCGGGAGGATTTTCTTCACAAGCTTCTATGACATGAACTTCTATTGCTTGCATTGACTGAGATTGAAGTGATGCTGGTGGTTGCAACCATAGCTTTGTCACTCGCACACTCAATTGTGCATTGCGAGCGCTACGTCTGGGTGTACGCTGCAACTCTAAAGTCAATTTGCCTAATACTGGTGTAGTACGAATTGCTTCAAATAAGGGAACTACCTCACCAAAAGAGGCAGGGGGCAGGGGGAAGTTCCTCTCCCTTGCTAGAAAACTCAGAGTTCCCATGCCTGATTCTTCTCCCTGCACCCTGCTCCCTGCCTCTTGTGCTGCTCGAATCAAAAACTCAGAGTTTCTTTGTCTAGCAAGCGCAAACAATTGGTATATATCTGCTTCTCTGTCTGCTACCGTGATCACAGTAGTTAACCCAGGCATTAATCCTTGAGTCAAGTCCAGGCCTTCTAACCAACGTATGCTTTCCTTATTCTCGATCGCCTGTCGCTTTTGCTTGCTAGCATTAGATCTTGTCTTCTCCCGTGACCAAACTTTTTGATCTAATACTCCTAACGGAACACCTTCAATACTCGCTGCTAAAACTGTATGAACCTTCAAGCCTTTGGCTTCGGGGTTACTGAGTGGCCCCATGCCTCTTTTACTTTTATGCCCACTAAAATCTAATTCTGTTGTGTCTTGGATCGCCAAAATTGTTTCATGATCTTTGATCCGTTCTACTGTGCTACTTGCATGTGAAGAAATTATCGCTTCCGCCTTGATGCGCGGATTTGCCCAGAATTCATACACTCCTTGCACTGCCGCTCCATCTCTACAAGCCTGGGTTACACTCTCATTCGGTTGTGCTGATAAATCTTCCACAATCGTTATTAATCGTTGATTTCGGCGTTTATCTCCCAAATCCGCTCCCTTTAATTCTTCTGCTGCCCAGCTCATGAGATTTCTCCTCTTTCAATCCAATATCGCTGGTAGCTTATCACTGTTTATTTTATTATTTGCAGACCCTCAAAGCGATCGCGCTCACATTTTCTTTTTTGCAGATCCTTAAAGCGATCGCTTTTCTACTCCATTTTCCACTTTTTGATCACTTTTTTCTGAAATCTAACTAGTTGTTGCTACTTTTAGATCACTTTTTGATCACTTTTATCTTAAATCTAACTAGTTGTTGCTACTTAAGTTTTGTTAACTTTTTTCAGCCGGAAATAACCTCAAACCCTTACCTCATATACCTTATAGCCTCTTCAATACACTTTGTTATTATCTGTTACTGATTTTTCACTCAATTACAATTTTCTTCTTTCTTCTACATTTTCTGTTTAATTTATACACAATTCATATTTACTTTTATTGCTTTTTACCTCATCTCCATTCTACTCATCCAATACCTTTTTCTCTCAAACCCTTACTACGCATCTATCATAACTCTTCACCCTTTTGTTAAGAAAGATGCGACTAATGCATAG
>NZ_AJLJ01000381.1 GCF_000317245.1 Fischerella muscicola SAG 1427-1 = PCC 73103 | reverse complement strand
AAATTCTCCCCTCACATTGATTTCACACTCCTTAATAACGGTCAGATAATTCCGGATCGAGGTCAGATAATGTGAAACTCGACAGCTTAACACACTATGGAAAGTTGTACCATTTAAACCTCACTAAATTTTGCAGCCTGAAATCCTTGTGGCTACGTTGCCAAATGCTGTACCAAACAGCGTAAAGGTCAATTGGCACAGCAGTAGCGTACTACATACGACTATATGTGTGAGCAACTGCATTTTTATGAGCAAATCTCTTGCACAGTAAGGATTTTAGCCGTTATGTGGCGGCAAACGTCAACTTCGGTGATCTTACCCCTAGTTGATGTTTTCATCAGTGGTTGGGAATTCGCAAAGCATTTTGAGATACATAGATTCTAAGTGCCAAAATTGTGTGCGATCGCCAAGGTATTTCTCTATGGTTTAGCCCGACCATCCCGACCACCTTTAGTCTCATTGAACGACACCCGCACCACTTTCGCGCCAGTTGTTTTTCTAGAACCCTTGCTACGCAAGGGATGCCGCACCACCCGCACCACTTTTCGAGGTAAGTCTAAAAAGTATTTTTTTAAAATTTCAAACGCGATTTATTTTTTTCTTCTCCATTGTTTTTCAATTTCTTATAAAAGTGGTGCGGGTAGAAACGCCAAAAAGCTTGCTGTGAAGGAGTTGTGGCGATAGGGCAATTTTTGAAAGTGGTGCGGTAAGTGGTGCGGGTGCCATTTAATGACACGTGCATTTGTACTTATGAAGGCGGGACGGAGTGCGTTCACGCAGCGTGCCGGATGGCATCTCGCTCCTGGGAATGTTGGCGACTTGAGGTCGGGGACATCGTGCGGTTATCGCGTTTGAATCGCACCTGGGAATTTGCGACCGGACGCAAAAGGACAACCGCGTCTCAATGGCACAAAAAACCCCTCACAACGAGGGGTATACAGTAGTCATAAGTAATACCAAATCAGAGTTAAGTTTATAGATCTAGTCATTTCTCTCACACTCATAAGTCTATAAACCAAAAATAAGAGTAAAATAAGCCTTTTATCTGGTTATATTGCACTTACCAACCACACCACACACGATAATGCCCTACAACCAATCTCAGGTACATTCACACCACCATCCAATAACAAACCCCTCACCAACGAGGGGCGATGGCGGCGGGCGATAGGGTTGGGGCGGTTGGCATTAAAAAACCTCCTGTATTAGCAGGAGGGCGACTATTTTGAAGTCTTTTTTAAAGTCTATAAACCAAAAATAAGGGGAAAATAAGCGTTTTATCTGGTTATATTGCACTTACCAACCACACCACCAATCAATAACAAACCCCTCACCAACGAGGGGCGATCAGGGTGGTTTCATACAAAGAAAGAAAAAACTTTATCGAGTTGGTTGGAGAGGGCGCGTTGTGCTCTCCGAATAGTTCGGAAACCAAGTTTGCGAGCGATCGTAATAAAGAAAGTATGTAGGATAGCCCAATTCACAGGAGCATAACCACCACGACGCGGGGGAAAGTCCTCAGAAAATGTGACATCTTTGACCCAATGTAAACGATTTTCAATTCCCCAATGGCCAATTGTGTCAGCTAATAACTGTTGAGCATCTAAAATCTGACTGGAAATGTAAAAATGACGCTCATAAAAAGGCTGATGATCTCGGATACCACTTCGCTCAACAACAACAAACGTCTTGAGACCAGACCAGATTTTCTGAGCGGTTGGAGGTACAGCAAAAACTTGGCATTGACGTTGTACACTACGATGATGACGCTCTTGTATTTGGGTGGCGCAACTCAGTGGAATAGCCTGCTGTAACTGAGTTTGAGCCATTTTAAATAAAGTAGGTTGATTCTGTTTTAGTCCAATTAAATAGTCGTTACCACCAGCGATGATTTGCTGGACAGTTTTTTTTGACAGTGCAGAGCATCCAGGGTGAAAACTACTTCACAACCACAAAATTCATTCACTAATTTCTCGACAACAGCAATTTCACTCTCTAACTTGTTAGATATGGTTTGTGTTCTCAGTACCATTCCACGTTGATGACTATAAACAGAAACCATACTGATAAAATTTTGGTAGGACTCGTTATAATCACTCACTGTACAACGAATACTTTTACCATCAATTGCTAATCGCTCTCCTGGATTTGGCTGTACTGTTATCGCTGCCCAAGTATTAAATAAATCCATTAATGGATGAAAGTTAATTGTTTTAATCACACACCGAAACGTCGAGTAGGACGGAAACTTGGTCGTCTGTTCCAGATTCAACAGGG
>NZ_AJLJ01000380.1 GCF_000317245.1 Fischerella muscicola SAG 1427-1 = PCC 73103 | reverse complement strand
AGCAAGCATCGAAAAATTTACAAAAATTTTTTCGTTTGACTGAAATTATCCTAGAATCAATTCATTCGATCAAACTGAATATATTTTTGAGAAAAATAGTGTCATACAAAAGGAAACATGATCATTGCAATCACGAATCAAAAGGGAGGAGTAGCCAAGACAACATCGACGATTGCGCTGGGTGGATTGCTGGCAGAGAGTTCCTCCTGCCTTTTAGTTGATTTTGATCCCCAAGGCAATTTGACCACAGGTTTAGGAATCAAAATTCAGCCAGGTCAGAAGACTGCCTATGAAGTACTTACAGATCGTAAACAGAGCGCCGACTCAACTATTATTAACACCAAGTACGAGATTAAGCTGATTCCAGCGGACATATCTCTAGCATCTGGAGAAAAGCAAATTTTGACGTCGGCAGATAATAGCCGAATCCTAAGAAAGAAATTAAATCCTTTACGGCAAGAATTTGCCCATATCTTAATTGATTGTCCACCAAGTTTAGGTATGCTGACTCTAAATGCACTAATGGCAGCAGATACAGTCTTGATCCCTGTCCAATGTCAGTTCTTTGCTTTAGAAGGGTTACGACAATTGTTAGAAACGATTGAGAGTATGCGTGATGAAGATACTCACCCTAATTTACAAATTCTAGGGGTCTTGCCTACAATGGCAGACCGGACACTAACTACCCAAGATGCTCTCAAAACTCTTAAAACTAAACTGCCTGGGGTAAAAATTTTTGAACCAGTACCTAAATCTGTTCAGTTTCCAGAGTCTAACTTAGCGCGTGAACCAATTCATAGATATACCACAGAAAGAAAATTGATTGAACCGTATCGAGCAATCATTAGGGAAATGGCAGGACAGGTGTAATATGGCTAAGCGGCGTTTGTCAATGGCAGATGAAATGGAATTTCCGAATAAAACCAGACAATTCCTTGAGTTAGTAGGAGTTACCAACAATCCTCAAAACAGTGAGGATTGTGAGAGTGAAAAATTCCTGTTTCTGACTCAAATTAGTCTGGCAGCTGATCAACCGAGACGTTACTTTTGCGCTCAAGCAATGGAAAGTCTGATTACTTCTATTCGTGAACATGGCATCTTGCAACCATTGCTTGTCCGACCATTAGAATCGGGGAAATATGAACTGATCGCTGGGGAACGTCGCTTGAGAGCAGCTCAAACACTTGGTATAGAAGAAGTTCCAGTGATCATCCGTTGTCTCAACGAGCAAGAAGCTTTCCAAGTAGCACTTCTTGAGAATTTACAGAGAGAAGATTTAAATCCAGTTGAGGAAACAGAGGCGATCTTGCAACTGCTGTCAATCCGTTTAGGATGTTCTCAAACAGAAGTGATTTCACTACTAAATCATGTTGCGAACCTGCAAAAGCAAAAAACAGAAATTACGAACAACGTTGTTCGTAGTCAGTGGGAGATGGTAGAGCATATCTTTGGAGTGATTGGGCGGGTAACTCCTGATAGCTTTCGTAGTCATCGGCTACCTTTACTCAACTTACCTAAAGATGTTCTAGAAATTTTGCGCCAAGGAAAAATAGAATATACCAAAGCGCGTATGATTGCTCAACTAAAAGATGAAGCTCAACGACATGAACTATTAATGAAAACTATTGAAGAAAACCTTTCAGTTAGGGAGATGAAAAATTATATTCAATCAATCAAGCCATCTTTAGCTTCTGAGCCTCATATCATTCCTAGTCGCATGAAGGAAACCTATCGGCGAGTTAAACAATCTAAAATTTGGCAAGATCCAAAGAAAGCAAAGACTTTAGAGAAGTTGTTAGGGCAGATTGAAGCATTATTAGAATGAGAAGACCCCATTTCTTCTCAGACTCGACATCATTCTAAAGATAGAGGCAGGATTGTACCTGCCTGTGCTTATGTATTAATACTTACAAAAATTATTAACATACTTCAGTTTTGTCACTCTCCCCACTCGTATAAGGGATCTCCAAGTAATAAAAGCAAGCGCCGTATTAAATATATTTTGGCGCCTTCCCAAGTATGAACGGCGCTTTCGCCCTTAAGGCGAAAGCGACGGCTGGGCATTTTATTATTTGGAAAGGCCTAAATCGCACTCTCGCAAGAGACGAAAACTTGAAGACGCTCGCTATTTCAAAAACTGTTTTAGGCCAATCCTCGTAATAAAATGTCGGTGCCCTCGCGTTGCGCCCCCAGGCGCAACGCCTACCAGTCTTTGGGTTGATCCGAAATATATTTGATAGGGCACCGACATTTTATTTTCACTGAGATCCCTTAACGGCTGCGATCGCACCCTCATTTAAATAGCAGCCTAATAGACTTGTTGCTAAATAAAAACAAAAAATGATGAAATGGAATTCTCGATTTCACTGATTAATTTATGCAGCCATCAACTAGAAATTCCAGAGACCCGCAGCAGTAAGGGAGGAGCCGTAAAAAAAATCAGAGCCTTGCTGCCAAGGCCTTTCAAAAAATATTTTAGGAGAGCGCCCTCGCGTTCCCACCACGTGGGAACGCTTACCAGTTCTTGAACGCTCGCCAAATTATATTTGATAGGGCGCTCTCATTTTATTTCTTGGAGATCCCCAAGGCTGGGATTTTTTTTAACGGCTCCTCCCCTAGTCCAGTTTTTTCAAATCCAGAAAAATATATGAACAAAGTCAAAAATGAAAGATTGCAGATGGGGATTAAATAGGGGTCATATAACCCCCAAAAATCAGAAATTGGTTGTGGGGGCTAAATAGGGGTTAAGTAGGTTACAATTAACCCTCATTTAGGGTATCCTCAAAAAGTTCTGTTTTAATGCCGCAATTAACGCCGATGACGAATATCCACGCACTGCAAAAAATTTTTGCCGCAGGATTTGATAACGGTTATGGTAGCCTGAAACTTTTAGTCGATGGCTTTGACGTGGTGAGAGTACCCAGTTACATTTCCACGGCAGATATGGAAGACGTTCCAGGTAGAGTGGAATTTGATGGAACAGCTTACACAGTCGGAGAATCTGCTTTCCGTGCTGGAGCTCATTTCGAGCGCAACACCGATAGCAATGAGAATAAGGTAAAGAATGCTCTGAGAACCCTGTTGGGAGCATTAGCACATTTGCCACACCGCAAAGCATGGCATTTGAAGTTAGTCGTCAGCTTACATGATGTCGCTCTAGCAAAAGACTTAACGCAAGTCCTCAATGGAGAATACCAAGCAATACTCGCAGGCAAACCCTCAGAGGTTAAGGTAGAAGTCCTGAAAGTGGTACCCGAAGGAATGGGGGCATTGTTTGGTCAAGCATTACCCAAAAAATTAACAGTTATCGACTTTGGTAATGGCACAACGCTGTACTCTCGATACACCCAAGGCAAACGAGAAGTACATACTCCTTACCCTGTAGGCGTAGAAGTCCTCATCGATGAGATTGCCCAAAAAATGAAACATCTCAACGGTGGCAAGGTCGCAGAGGCATCGAAAGTACGGTATGCGCTGGAAATGGGACATACCAGATATAGCCGGGACATTGATATCAAAGATGTCTACATGGCTTGTTTTAAAGATTGGTATGAGAAGTATTTGAAAAAAGTCGTGAACATGGCATTGGATGCCAAACACCAAGGCGATGAAATCTGGGCAATTGGTGGCGGTTGTCTATTGCCAGGGTTTAGAAAGTTATTGGAGAAAAATGGGTTTAAAGTCCTGGACAATCCGGTAGAGGCTAATGCAGTCGGGTTATTGGAAATGGCCAAAGCAATAGTCAATAAAAATTCTTAAAAACCCAGTAGGAAAAAGCTATGTTCAATAATCAAGATGATGTCTCAGACAAAGTACGCATTAGAAATAGTTATCGTCAACGTATACTAGCAGAGGCTAAACAATTAGATAAAAGCTATTTGGAGACAGTCCATTTCATAATTGACTGCTATTTTGCCTTCAAAAAAGGAGTGTTGAATATACAGCAACCAATAGCACATACATCTGGTTTCAATGGAATAGATATCAATTCCGGAGCACCCCAACAGTCTGTTACCAATGTATCGACCTACTCTGAACAAGAGGATTCAAGCAATGAAACATTTTCGCTAGACTTTGAGCTTTAGCAGCAGCGATCCAGTTAGAGTACTCCAAATAATGGGCATTTTATTATTTGGAGATCCCTTACCACAATCTTGTCACGAAAGAATAAGGATTTTAGCTATGTTACTGCATACTACAAACGGAGATTTTATACTACTTGCCCCTCGTTACAGCTTGGCTATATCTACGCCAAACTGATTGTCTGTGGTATGGTGACGGACTTCAGCCAGAACATGGGGTACAGGCGATTAGTGAACTTATTTCTCAGTTTCTCCCAAACCTTGCTTTTAACACAGCTACCGATGTGCAGGTGCTTTGCCCAATGGCACGAGGGCTGGTAGGAACCCGCAACCTAAATAATGTATTGCAACAGCTAATTAACCCCCCCACCCCCGAAAAGGTCGAAATTACTAGGGTTCTCATGAAATTATAAGCAACAACGGTACACCCAGCTTGCTGAAAGGTTGATTCAGCTGGGTTTGCGTCCATTCGAGCTATAACCACAATTATTGACAAGTTAAAACATTGCCAGAGTGCGATCGCTCTGGCACAAGTTCTGGAGGATAATCAAAGGTGATCGCACAAGCGCATAAATGTACCAGTGCCGCAAACTGGACACATAACAGGAGCGATGCTCACTCTTGAGCCGCGGAAGCGAACGCTCCCCTTACCAGATGATGAGTAATTGCTGAAAAGATTTTCCTTGCACGTTTGTACTGCATTTTGTCATAGATGAAGCAAAATAGTTAGGAACAATTATCGTTGTTGAAACTATCCTGATTTGATAACTTGATTTTTATGATCACCAACTGCATCTGCCAATTTTATCAAAGGTTTTTCAATGTGGTTAAAATTTGGTGTAAATTCCGACGGTAATTTAGTAAGTATTGAAGATGTTACCAGGGGAAAAACTTCACTGAAATGTCCCTATTGTGGTAGTGGGCTAACTGCTAAAAAAGGCAAAGTCAAAGAGCATCATTTTGCTCATAACCACGAAACTTGCCGTAGAGTTGCTAAGGGTGAGTTTCCAGTTTTACCATTTTATGACAACTTTAATATCAATGTATCTAGTAAGGATTTAGAGCAATTAAAACTACTGTGGAAAGAGTATGGCTCTAAAAATTACCCAATTGATGCTCACGTTTGTTTTCCTGGTTTATTAAAAGCAGGAATGTTAAGGAAAAATGTTTACACAGTTTCCAGAGCTTATGAGTTTACTAATTTAGGTAAAATTCCTGTTGGCGCATTAGAGTTGATGCACTTTAACGAAGTGCAAGAGCCATTATTGCAGAGTAAATTACTAAAACTAGAGCTATCTGTAGCACATGCGAAACACAAAAAATCTCCAGATTTATCATATAAGCTAACTGATTTACAACTGTATCGCGCTCAACTCAAACGCATTTTATCTTGTACTCTCTATTTTTTAGAGATTCCAACTTCAAAGAATACTTTATATAAGATAGGAGTCACTACAAGACCGATTCAAGAGCGAGTAGCACAAATCAAACAAGATTTGCTTGCCCATTATCAAACTGTTGCTCCTATGGTGCTAGGAAGTTGGAATCACAGAGGGAATGTAGAAAAGTATTTCAAACACCGCTATCGAAATTTTAATCACCCCATTGGTAGTTTGACAGAATACTATAAATTTAATTGTGATGATATTAAAACCGTGTTGTCTGACCTGCAACAGATGAAACCAAAAGTTCTATCTCCACATGAAATAGATCTTCACAGAAGACAAACCTAGCCTTGTTATTATGCAATAGTGAGGGTGGCGTTCTTCTTGTCTGTGCTGTGCTATTGCAACAATCAACAGTTATGGAAAAGTAACTATTTGAGGTCACTCAATTGTGCGATCGCTCCTCAATTAGTTGCGAATCTCTTACCCAAGTGTAAGTTGCATATGGAGCGATGCTCACTCTTGAGCCGCAAAAGCGAACGCTAGCTTGAAATATGAAAAATGGAAACCTTAGGCCAATTCTCGAAATCAAAGCAAGCCAGCGATCGCTTGTTCGACTACCAAAGAGCGTTCGTCCTTGACGTTACCATCAGCATAGCAAATGCCTGTGCTAAGGGGTTGAGCAATTCCGAAGTTGGTCAGGCTTGGCAGCGCCCATAAGGGCGCTGCCAAGCCTGACCAACTTATTCCTGCGCGGGTGCTAAGGGATCTCGGTGAAAATAAAATGTGCCGCCCTATCAAATATATTTTGGGTTCACCCAAGGACTGGTGAGCGTTCCCACCACGTGGGAACGCGAGGGCGGCACATTTTATTAATTGGAAAGGCCTAAAGCAGCGATCGCAATTGCCAATCGCGCCCGTAACTTTCATCACAGCCTTTCTGGAAGAAAGTAGTTGTGTGGGACACTACCTAACGTTAAAATCTGCCGTATTAAGGAAATTAATTTTGGTCATTACAATTTACACTTGTGAACAAAACAATTGTCATCGCGCTATTTAACCAATA
>NZ_AJLJ01000379.1 GCF_000317245.1 Fischerella muscicola SAG 1427-1 = PCC 73103 | reverse complement strand
TAATCAGGGGGCGTTGCTAAAACTACACTTACACAGAACCTAGGTTATCACTTAGCAACCAATCAAAACCGTGTCCTGCTTGTTGATATAGATCCACAGGCAAGCGGGTGAACGAAAAAAAGCCCTTGGCTAATTCTTGCCCATCTCCCCCGAAATGAGTCTTCCGCACTTTTGGTGATGGTGCTTAAGGCAGAAGGCAGAGGGCAGAAGGAGGAAGGAGGAAGAAGGAAGAAAGGAGAAAGGAGTATAATCAAGACACTTCAAACTTTCGACTTCAAACTTAATCATGAGCTATAGAAATCAGTTTATATGGCAAAGAGCTGTTCAACTTGCCATCCATTGCTATAAATTTACAGACCTATTCCCTAAATCAGAATTGTATGGCTTAACCTGTCAAATACGGCGTTCTTCTGTCTCTGTAGCATCCAATATAGCAGAGGGCTATGGAAGGCGCTCCAAACAGGAATATGTACAGTTTCTGCATATTGCTAATGGTTCTTTGAGAGAACTCGATACACAATTAATCATTGCCAAAGAGGTAGATTTGGCTGAGAAAAATCTTTTTACTCTCCTATTGAAAGAAGTAGAGGAAATGCAAAGTATATTAGTTGCTACTTTAAATAAGCTTAAAGTTGAAAACTCTACCAAAGAAAAACCAGCCAGTAGAAGAGATTAAACAATTGTGGAAAATGGTCAGTATGAAATGATTAAATGCGATCGTATCTTAACGAGCCTAAATCTATTGAAGACGCAATCCAGCCCTTGTGTTTTAAAATACGTGGAGCATACGGGCTTTTAGTAGATCTAATTTGGCTCGACCATACATCTGGCGTTTAATCAGCTTAAGCTTATTAATTTGTCCCTCAACTTGACCATTACTCCACTCGTACTTGAGAGCAGCAGCGACTGCCAGGTAATCTTGCTGAATACCTAATGCAAAGTTTTTCATTTCAAGAAATTGGCTCCCAAGAGCTTGTGCCAACCACTCATCTAAAGTATCTGCTTGTTGGCGTTGTTGAATCAACTCTTGGAATGAAAGTGCGAGGTTTTGTAGTGTCCGGAATTCTGGACACTCATCGCACACATACTTGATAAATGTTTGCTGTTCCAGCTTTAATTGTTCTGATGGTTTTAGTAACCATCGTGCTACACGGCGAGCATTGGGTAGTTTAAAAGTTGCTTGGGCTTGTAGAAATTGTCGCTGCTGTTGGAGTGTAAAATTCTTCCTTTGTTTACGCAGTCGTCTGACATAACGCTCAACCATCTTAATTTTACCCGAGTACCCTTTCGCTTTGACTTCGTGCCAAAGCTGTGTAGCATTTTCACAGCCTTCAACCCAACGTTGGTGGAGATAAGGAATGTATGGCTCAAGCTTACTCCCTAACTGAACCTTTGCTCTCTCTGGAAAATTTTCTGCCCGAATGTACTTGCGAATAGTAGGTTCACTTATCCCTGTGGCTCTGGCAATATCACGTTGCAAAACACCCTGAGTATACAACTTCTTTACCTCGCAATACCGAGCATATCGTTGCTCTCGGCGTTGTGCAACTTCAGATGGATTGCGAGAAGACAACATTGAAACAGGTTCAAGTTTATTAGCGTACTCTATTAGCTGACATTGAGTTACTTTTGCTGCTGAGGGTGCTAAGATTGACTGATTACGGGTGACAAAACGCTCAACTGCTTCGCCTAGATTCTTTAATAGATGCCAACGATCTGCGACTTGTACTGCGTCAGGCGCTCCTTCACGAGCAGCCTCCGCGTAAAAAAGCGCACGGTCTCGACTAATAATTTCAACGCCAGGATGTTGTCTCAACCAATTGGCCAAAGTTGACGATTCTCGGTCCGGTAATAAGTCAACTGGTCGGTGTCGTTCAAGATCTACTAAGAGCGTTCCATAACGATGCCCCTTTTGGAACGCCCAGTCATCAACGCCCAAGACACGGGGAGTTGGATTGTCAGGTAATAAACTTTGCCTAATTCGACGTAGCAGCGTATCTCCACTAATTGGCATTCCCAATCGCTTCGCAAGGAAAGTTCCTGCTTGACCACCCAACATCATCCCAATCAAACGCAGTGAATCGTTAAGTCTAATCGTTTGTCTAGCATAAGCGGCAACTACACTCCCAATACGTTCACAAAATATTCTTTGTGGGCAATTTACCTCTAGACAAAAGAACTTACGAGTTAGCAACTGCATTCGCACCCTGGTTCCTTGCCAAGGTAGATCTGCCACTTGACGTTGATAGTGGCTATGTATGCGAGACGAAGGTTGGTGACAACTAGGACATAGAGCTTTTTGTTGAGTTGTCTTCACAACCAATATAATCAAACCATCTAATGATGTAATTTTTTCTAATGTCAGTGCTTTTGGGTCGGCTAGTATAGGTGTTTCATTCATACCAGCTGTTATAGCTAATTGATAGGCAACTACAGAAAATAAATAATTACGGATGTCCTCACATAACCGTATAAACTGGGCTTTTGGTTGACATCTGAACCATTAGTTATGTAGTCAAACGCCACAAGCTTTGATTAAAATTTTGTTTCTTACTTCTTCGTGCTTTTTACTTCTGCCTTCTGCCCTCTGCCTTCTGCCTTGCCCCAACCAAGATCACCAAAAGTGGGAAAGAACCCGAAATTTTTCGCTCTCCAACTACCCACTTTTGACTACACCCCTTACAGTCGTATGAGCATTCATGCTAGTCTATTGCGTACTTTTGCTTATTGACTAATAGCCCTAAAGCTTAACTTGTTAACGATGATGCTTGTGAAGTTGTTCATAATCCTCAAGAGTATCTATATCAATAACTCCCTCAGCAAAATAAATACTTGAACAGTTTGAATAATGCTGACGAATGATTTTTCTAGCACCGATATCATCCTGAAGAAGAGCTAGTTCTGAAAATAACGTTTTGTGAAATATAGTAGGAACACCAAGGATACCCGCGTATTCCGAAGCAACTATCATCGAATTTGTAGCTTGATATCTTGTAACAAGTTGATTAATCAGGTCGGAGGAAACAAACGGTTGATCGCATAACATCAGTACGATCGCTTCAATCTCAGATGCGATCGCCCCAATAGCATTTAGTCCACATCGAATGGAACTGGCCATACCAGTTGACCATTTTTGATTATAAACAATGTGGATATCTAAATTTCTCAGATGCGGCTCAATAGTTTCGACGTAAGCACCCAACACAACAACAACTGGCCGACACTGAGAATTAATCGCCACCTCCGTGATATGTCGAATTAGTGATTTACCTTGGTAAGCTAGGATCTGTTTAGGCTGACCAAGCCTTGTGGAAGCGCCTGCTGCCAAAATTATAATGCCAATGTTAGACATGGTTGCTCTAAGAGAGAGTGGATCGAGCCTGGGCGATCGCGCAAGAAACTACCCCTACCTCCGCCAATTACAGCTTGAATTTCTGCCACGATGGACAGGGCGATTTCTTGGGGTGTTTCCGCAGCAATGTCTAGTCCTACAGGGTTATAAATTCGTTGTTCTTGTGCAGATGTGGTAATGATATTGTCTTCAGACAGATCATCCCACAATTTTTGCATCCGGCGTTTTGGGCCTAACACTCCCAGGTAACGCACCTGGGACGGAATCAGAGTCTTGAGAAATGCTAGGTCGCTTAGATAGCGGTGTGTCATGACAACTGCTACAGTTTTCGGTGTCAGCAAATGTTTGTATGAGTGGGAATCATTGAGTTCGCACCAGAGAATTTGGTCAACTTGAGGAAAGCGATCGCCCCTCAAATACCCTGGTCGATCATCAATTACGGTAACGTGCCAACCCAGATGTTTCGCCAAATGTACCACGGGAATCGTATCATATCCAGAACCAAATACGAGCAGTGGTACTAATGGATGAATTACTTCAATCAACACATCAACGCGTCCTTGAGGTAAAGTATATGATTGTACGCAAGTTTGTTTTTTTCTCAGTGCTTGGTGAGTGTCTATTTCTATCTTTTGAGCAATGAAAATATTAGCAACGTGATTGATGACAGTGCCATCTGATTTCAGCATCATTCGAGAACCAACTGTAATATCTGACGCTCCCTCTATTTTAAAGACAGTAGCGATCGCTCCCACTTGCCCAGACTGCAAACAATCTTGAATGAAAAACATTTGGCTCGCAGCAGTTTCATCACCTAAAGATTCAATCAAAACATCGACAACGCCATTACACCCCAACCCAAAGCCAAATACGATGTCTTCATCCGATGTAGTGTCATATCTTACTACTATCGGTTCACCACCGCCAAACATCAGCGATTGCGCCCGTTCAAAAACATCACCTTCCAAACAGCCACCGCTAATCGCACTAATCATTTGTCCATCTTCAACCAGTAACATCCTCGCTCCTGGTCGGCGATAAACCGAGCCACTTGTTTGTACTACCGTTGCTAAAGCACTACGCTGTGCTGACTTTTGGCTATGTACAAATGCTTGCAGGATATGCTGTAACTCGTTCATATACTTATTGCTCACTTACGAAACTATGTAATAGCGCTAAATTTGCTGCCGCAAATTCTACAAGAGTTTGTCAGGCGTGATGGGCAGATCTCTGATTCGCTTGCCGGTCGCGTGAAAAACCGCATTGGCGATCGCCGCCGGAATTCCGACCATACCGAGTTCGCCCATGCCTTTAACACCGAGGGCATTGACGATTTTATCGTCCTCCTCAACAAAGATCGTTTCGATCTCCAAGATATCGGCATTAACCGGCACATGGTAGTGCTGCAAATTCGGGTTCATGATCCGCCCGTAACGATGGTCGATTTCAGTCGCCTCTTGCAGTGCCATGCCGATGCCCCAGACAACGCCGCCAACTTCCTGGCTGTGCGAGGCCTTCGGATTCATGATCTTGCCGCTGGCAGTCACTTCCATGGCCCGCGTAACGTGGACAGTCCCCACATCCGGATCGACCTTCACTTCAATGAACTGCGCGCCGTGCGCCAACGTCGCATACTTCTCGCGCTCCTCTGAGGGACGCGACTCGAATGTTTCCGTGATTGCGGTGAGACCATTACGCTTCATCACTCCAGAGATATTGACGAAACGCGACGGGTCGCTTTTTAGTCGCAGTCTCCCGTCGAGCATCTCGACATCATCGGCGGCTGCCCCCTTAAGCGGAGAATTCGGTTCCTGGTTCGCGAGTGCGAGCAACTTCGTGCCGATGGCCAGAGCCGCCCCGCGCACCGCCGAGCCGACGCTCGCCGTCGTCCAAGATCCCCCCTGCGACGGTGACCGAGGGAACTTCGTGTCGCCGAGTTCAAATTTCACCTGCTCCAACTTCAGCCCCAGATACTCAGCAGCAATCATGGTCATCACCGTGTAGGTGCCGGGGCCGATGTCACTGGTCGCACTAGCAACTTGCGCCGTGCCATCCACTCGCAGCGTGATGAGGGCGGCAGCAGGCATCTGGAAAGCGCCCCAGACGCCGGTTGCCATACCCCAACCGACGAGTAGGCGTCCGTCACGCATTGAGCGCGGCTCAAACTGGCGCTTCTTCCAACCGAATTTTTCCGCACCGAGCCGATAGCACTCCCGCAACGCCTTACTCGAAAATGGCTTGCCGCTCTCGGGGTCTACTTCGGCGTAGTTGATCAGCCGTAGTTCGAGCGGGTCGATCTTGAGCGCGTAGGCCAGCTCGTCCATCGCGCATTCGAGCGCGAACATACCGCTAACGGCCCCCGGTGCACGCATCCAGGTCGGGGTGGGGAGGTCAGTGTTGGTAATCTTCAGCGGCGCGTAGAGGTTCGGGCAGGCGTAGACCTGGCGCGTGAAAAGCGTGGTTTCGTCTGAGAACTCCTCGATATTGGAGGTGTTGTGTACGACTTCATGAATCATCGTGGAGAGCTTTCCCGATCGCTCTGCGCCGAGCGCGACCTTCTGAATCGTGTACGGACGATAGCCGTGGCCAGTAAACATTTGTGTGCGAGTATAGACGACCTTGACTGGGCGTTTGAGTTCCCGGGCAGCCATCGCTGTCAGCGCCGGATAATAGTTCGGGCGCAGCGACGATCCGAAAGCCCCGCCGACGAAGGGTGAAAGCACGCTCACGTTTTCCTCGGTCACGCCGAAGCTCGAAGCCAAATGTGCGCGCACGCCATAGACCTCCTGCGTCTTGTCGAAGATCGTGAGCTTGTCGCCTTGCCAGACCGCGATGGCCGCGTGCGGCTCTATGGGGTTGTGGTGTTCGATAGGAATGCGGTACTCGGCCTCTACCTTCACAGCCGCTGTACGCATCGTCTCTTCGGGATTACCGCGCGTTAAAGTATGTTCAACAACTAACGGCTGATTCTCAATCGCCGCTGTACGCATCGTCTCTTCGGGATTACCGCGCGGCTTTAGAGGCGGCGCTTGGGTGGGGACGCGCGCGATCGCTCGCACCGCCTCGGTGTCGGTCGTGTGCGGCTCTGTGTTGTAGGAGACTTTGACCAAACGTGCCGCATAACGCGCTTGCTCGTATGTCTCGGCGACGACGAGTGCCACAGGCTGCATATTGAAGAAGATTTTGTCGGACTGGAGCGCCCGAAACGACTTGTCTTGCTCATCGGTAGCGCACGACGGAGCCTGCACCGTGGAAAACTTCGGTTCAAGCTTTGGTGCGTTCAGGTGCGTGAAGACGCGAATTACGCCCGCAGCGCGTTCAGCCTCACCCGTGTCGATTGATTTAATCGTGCCCTTTGCTACGGTTCCCAGCACGATAAAACCGTAAGCGAGATTGGAAACCTGAAATTCTGCGGCGTATTTTGCCTTGCCCGTCACTTTTGCGATGCCGTCTACGCGGCTCATTTCTTTTCCGATGTATCTTGCCATTTCTTTTATGAAATAAAGTAAAGGTTCAAAACCTCGCCCCTAGTGGGCGAAAAAATCCTTGTCTTGAAAAGTTCAGATCGCCGGAAGCCGGCGCTCCGACTTTTCGCTGTATCGCAAGGTAGGTTGAAACCCCACCCCCAGTGGGTGGCTTAGTTTAATCCCCCTGCTTCCCCTGCTCCCCCTGCTCTCTTCATTCTCCCTACTTACGCAACACCGCCCGACATCGCTCGCTGCAAAGCGAGAACAATGGCGCGTTTTCCGAGTTCGACTTTATAACCGTTATGTTCAAGGGGTTTCGCATCTTTGAAAGCCACTTCGGCAGCAGCCCGAAAAGTTTCTTCCGTCGCTGGTTTTCCGATCAAAACTCTTTCCGCTTCGGCTGAACGCCAAGGTTTATGCGCGACGCTTCCCAAAACAACGCGTGCCTGATTGATGTTGTTGCCTGTTGTTTCTAAAGCAGCAGCCACGGCAACCAGTGCGAAAGCATATGAAGTGCGATCGCGAACTTTTAGGTAATAAGACTTGTCGGCGAAGTTATTCCTCGGCATTTCGATGGCAACGATCAATTCGCCATGCTGAAGATTGTTATCTTTTTCCGGCGTGTCGCCCGGCAAGCGATGAAAATCCTGGATCGGGATTGTGCGTTCTTGCCCGTTCGTGCCGCGAATCCTCACTACTGCGTCAAGCGCACAAAGCGCATTCGCCATATCGCCCGGGTAAGTTGCCACGCATTTATCGCTGTAGCCAAAAATGGCATGAATGCGATTGAGTCCCTGAATAGCTCCACATCCGCTGCCAGGCTCGCGTTTGTTACACGGCATAGCGATGTCGTAAAAATACTGGCAACGGGTGCGCTGCATTAAATTTCCCCCGTTGGTCGCCATATTGCGAAGCTGTACGGTGGCACCAGCTAAAATCGCCATTGACAGAAGCGGGTAATTTTGCCGGACGAGGGCATGGTTAGCCGTATCAGTATTTTTGGCTAACGCGCCGATAGAAATTCCGTTCGAGGTTGATCGAATTTCTGTCAGATTCAAACCTAAGATGTCAACAAGTTCGCTGGGACGCTCGACGTATTCTTTCATCAAATCAATCAGATTTGTCCCGCCTGCGAGAAACTGTGCCGTTTGATTAGCGGAAACAGTGCCAACGGCGCTTGCTGCGTCGGTTGCGCTAGAATATTTAAACGATTTCATAGGCTTTGCCCTCATTGAATGCAATGGCAATTTCTTCATCGCTTGCAAAATGCCTGGTCTGGGCTGTTTCGCGCTCGGAATGAACTTCTTTGATTGCCGCAACGATTCCTGGATAAGCGCCGCAACGGCAAATGTTGCCGCTCATGCGTTCTCTGATTTCTTCATCAGAGAGCTCTAAATTCTGGGGACTCGTCCGCAAATTGTTAGTGACGTGACTCACATCGCCGTTTTTGGCTTCCTGCAAAAGCGCCACTGCCGAACATATCTGCCCCGGCGTGCAGTAACCGCACTGGAAGCCGTCGTGTTTGATGAACGCCGCCTGCATCGGATGAAGATTGTCGGCGTCAGCCAGCCCTTCGATGGTCGTCACCTCTTTTCCCTCGCAGCTCGCGGCAAGTGTCAGACACGAAAGCACGCGGCGTCCGTCAACGATGACTGTACAAGCACCGCACTGTCCTTGATCGCACCCTTTTTTGGTGCCGGTCAATCCAAGTCTTTCGCGTAGCGCATCGAGCAGCACCGTGCGCGAATCCACTTCCAGGCGTTGAGTAGAGCCGTTGATTTTCAACAAGACCTTAACGGCGTTTTCCACCCCAGCGGTCGAAGCGAAAACTGCGTCGGGCGAAGCGGCGAGCGTGGCAAAGACCTCTTCTTTAGCCAGCAGGTGGAAGGCGAAGGTGCCGAGTGCCGCAGCCATATTTTGCCCCAAGAATTTTCGGCGAGCAGCACCAACAATACCGAGTTCGTCGAGTATTTTTTTTTCGTCCGCGCTGAGTTGCTCATCGCTTTCGGTTAGATCGAAGTCTTGTCGTTCTTGATTGTCGTCCATGATTCTCCTTGCAACATTCTCGAATAAGCTCTAGACAAGTGTTTGTTTTTCGCGCCGACTCTTCTCACGGTCTGCACCCACCAAAGGCGCAGAAGCACCTTCGCTCAATCCGCCCTTGCACTGCAAGAGTTGCTTGTCTATCAGATAAATTCTCTAGATATTGCATCACCAGTATCATCGCCAACCGCCAAGGTGCTTGCGCTGGCTGACCCCGTTGTGGATACAGTGATGCGAAATCTTCATCCTTATAAAAGACTCCAAGTTCATCACGCAGTCGCATATATAAATTACCTTTGGGGAACGCGGCTTTGGCTACACGTACCGTTTCATCAGGAATAGGAGGAAGTTCTTCGGAATGTAAGCACATATACTGCCTCCATAAGTATTTCTTCTAGTTTATTGATTATTGAGGCAGCTAATACCGTTTCACTTTAATATTGATACAAATAGGCGGCAGGGGGCAGGGAGCAGGGGGAAAGAATTAAAGCCCAATCATTTGTATCAGGCATTTCGTGAAATGGTATAACTTAATTTTTTTCTCCCGTGTAATATACGAAAAGGGATATCTATCTTTTCCAAGTAATACACGGTAAATCCACCGTTTTTTTGTTAAGCAATATTTCGCCAACGGTATCCGTATCTCGGCGGCCACCCAAGAAGGCTTATTTAAACCTGTGGTAGCTCATAGATACCCCAATAGTTAATATGATGCTTCTTCAAAATGACTTCAGCATTTTGAATCTCCTCATCTTTGCCTTTTAGTACTAGTAAATATTCACAGCACTGGATGCGATCGCAATAACGTCTAGCTCGGTCTTCAGGAATACCTAAACTAGCTAGCACCTTTACTAAATGATTTGTGGCTATAGTACTAACTGCAACACCCGCTACACTGATAATGAATGCTGTTCCAACTGAACCGACTGCAATTATTACTCCAATACCGCCAGGAAGTACCAAACTGCTAAGACCAACTAATACGCTTCCCCAAAAACTTGTAGTTAAAGCGTCACCAACTGCTCCAGTTGTATCTACACTTTGATTGTTGATACGCGAACTGACTGAGACTTCGCCAATAGGATTTATGCGATCTGCAAATCTTGCAAAAATCGCAACTTTTTCCATTGGAAAGCTTGAGGCTTTCAATTCATTAACTGATTGCTCCGCTGCTTTACGGTTAGTAAATACTCCAACAGCGTGCTTGTTATCTGTTGTAATCATATTATCCTTATTTCAGTGAGGCACCACTAGCTCACCAATAAAACCGAAAGTTATTTCAACAAATTAGTAAATAGTTAACAGTAAACTGTTTTTCAGTTGGGAGTCAAAGTTCCTCACCACTATTGCGTGCTACGTTTGAGTTGGGGTCTAAATCTCCAACTCAAACTTTGATAACTGATAACTGCTTTAAACTCTTGCCCTATGGTCAGGAAGACTACGAGAAGCTAATGAAAGCATTATCATCCAAAGGCCCGTCAACAAAAAATTAATCCCTACAAATACTCCCAATACCCAAACTGTGCTGACAGGCCATTGAGCTAGAATCAAAATCCCTAGAATAATAGCCATGATACCGCTAAATAGTACCCAACCCCAGTTTGGATCTCGACGCATTTGAAATGCTGCAATCACCTCCAATACACCCTCAATAAAAATGATAAATCCAAAAGCTAAGGTGAGGGTGAGTGCAGCACCAAAGATGTTGCTAATCAACAAAATCCCACCAATTACGTATAGAACACCAACTACTAGTGTTGTCCAGAAGCCTCGTTTGTGACGTGATTGAAATGCATGAACAATTCGGACGATGCCAGCAATAATTAAAGTCCAGGAGAATACGATTGTGATGGCAATAGTGGCAATAAATGGTTCTGCGATCGCTGCAATTCCCAGCAGAATCATCAAAACACCTAAGACAATTGGCAATGCTGAATTTTTTCTGGTTTCTCTAAAATCTTCAGAAGTCATAGCTTTTCCAAAAATGTTTTGATATGTTGTTAAATCTTGAAAGAGAGACGCGATTAACCCAAGTCTTTCCAAGAGTTATCTCTCCCTTGTGCTCCTCTCCTCTGCCCCCTCTAAGCATTGACCAGTTCAGGTGATAAGCGCTTCAACACCAGTCGTTCGTGTTCCACATGGACGTAGATTGTGTCGCCTTCGTGGAACTCGCCGCGTAGAATCGCTTTGGCAATCGGAGTTTCTAGTTCTCGCTGAATCGCCCGCTTCAGGGGACGAGCACCGTAAACTGGGTCATAACCGACCTGAACAATCCAATCGAGAGCCTGGTCGGAGATTTTGAGCGAGAGTTTACGCTCGCGCAGTCGCTCCTCTAAACGCTGCACTTGTAGTTTGACAATTTCGCGCAACTCGTCCTTCCGCAAGCTATGGAAGATAATGATTTCATCAATGCGGTTGAGGAATTCGGGGCGGAAACTTTCTCGCACTGCTTCCATGACGCGATCGCGCATTTGTTCGTACTTGCTATCGTCTCCTGCCACATCCAAAATGTATATTGAACCAATATTGCTGGTCATAATCGCGATCGTATTTTTAAAATCTACTGTGCGTCCCTGAGAATCAGTTAGGCGACCATCATCCAGGATTTGCAGCAGGACGTTGAACACATCAGGATGAGCTTTCTCAATTTCGTCAAACAGAATTACAGAATAAGGTCGGCGGCGAATCGCTTCGGTGAGTTGTCCGCCTTCTTCATAGCCCACGTAACCTGGAGGCGCACCGATGAGACGGGCAACAGCGTGTTTCTCCATGTATTCGGACATATCGATCCGCACCAGTGCATCTTCGGTATCAAACAGATATTCCGCTAAAGCTTTTGCCAGTTCTGTTTTTCCCACCCCGGTCGGGCCTAAGAAAATAAAGCTAGCAATGGGACGATTCGGGTCTGCCAACCCAGCACGGGAACGTTGAATTGCATCAGCAACAGCTCTTACAGCTTCGTCCTGACCAATCACACGTTTATGTAGCTCTTCTTCCAGATGCAAGAGTTTTTGCATTTCCGATTCAACCAGTCTGCTCACCGGAATACCCGTCCACTTGGAGATAATTTCGTCAATGTCAGCTTCGGTGACTTCTTCGCGCAACAGAGATTTACCGCTAGTCTGGATTTGAGCTAGTCGCGCTTCGGCTTCTTCTAGTTGTCGTTGCAGCTCAGTGAGTTTGCTGTATTTCAGTTCTGCTGCCCGGTTGAGGTCGTAATCGCGTTCGGCTTGCTGAATTTCTACATTGACACGCTCAATCTCTTGTCTAATTTGGCGAATGCGATCGATAATTTGCTTCTCTGCCTGCCATTGAGCATTGAGAGCAACTTGCCGTTCTTTTAACTCCGCAAGTTCTCTCTCCAGCCGTTCTAAACGCTCTCTGGAAGCACTGTCTGTTTCTTTTTGCAGTGACAGCCGCTCCATTTCCAGTTGCAGAATTTTGCGATCGATTTCGTCTAATTCTTCTGGTTTAGAAGTAATTTCCATTTTTAGTTTAGCCGCAGCTTCATCCACCAAATCAATAGCTTTGTCGGGTAGGAAGCGATCGCTAATATATCTCGCAGACAGAGTAGCTGCCGCAACTAACGCACTATCAGAAATCTTCACGCCGTGGTGTAACTCGTAGCGCTCTTTCAAACCGCGCAGAATTGAGATGGTATCTTCCACACTGGGCTGATCGACATACACCTGCTGAAAACGACGTTCCAAAGCCGCATCTTTTTCAATGTACTTGCGGTATTCATCTAGCGTGGTGGCACCAATACAGCGCAATTCGCCGCGAGCGAGCATCGGCTTGAGCAAGTTGCTAGCATCCATCGATCCTTGCGTTGCACCCGCACCAACTACAGTGTGAATTTCGTCAATGAACAAGACGATTTGTCCCTGTGCTTCTTGGATTTCTTTTAAGACAGCTTTCAGGCGTTCTTCAAATTCTCCCCGGTATTTGGCTCCGGCAATTAACGCACCCATGTCTAAAGCTATTAGTTTGCGATCGCGCAATGATTCCGGGACATCACCACTGACAATGCGCTGCGCTAATCCTTCTACAATTGCTGTTTTACCGACACCGGGTTCACCAATCAGTACGGGGTTATTTTTAGTCCGACGAGAAAGGATTTGAATCGTGCGGCGAATTTCTTCATCTCGTCCAATCACTGGGTCGAGTATACCCTCATGTGCCAATTGGGTTAAATCGCGTCCGTATTTTTCTAGCGCTTCATATTTAACTTCCGGGTTTTGATCTGTCACTTTTTGACTCCCTCGAATCTGTTGAATGATGTTGCGGAGTTTTTTTTCATCCAGTCCAAATTCTTGAAACAACCCTTTACCAAAGCGATCGTCTTTGGCAAAGGCAAGTATTAAATGTTCAATAGAAATATATTCATCACCAAACTCTTTGCGGTATTGTTCGGCGCGATCGAGCAGCGTCTCTAAACTATGTCCGATGTATACCGAACCACTGCTAGCCCCCGATACTTTGGGCTGACGGTTGATGAAGTCGATAGTGCGCTCGTGTAGTTTTTGAACATTTACCCCGGCTTTGTTGAAAATAGAACTGGCGAGTCCTTCCTGTTCCAGTAGCGCTAGCATCAAATGTTCGCTCTCAATCTGCTGATGCTGAAACTGCTTGGCAATTTCGGGAGTACGAACAAGGGCTTCCCAGGCTTTTTCGGTAAATTGCTCGGGATTGGTTGGTTGCATAATCGTGCCCCTTAGCTGAGAAATAAATTATCGGGAAAGGCAGAGGGCAGGAGGCAGAAGGCAGAAGGAATTCTGATTCCTGCTCTCTGCCCGTGACCGTTCGCGCAGCGTTCCCGCAGGGTAGGGAACAAGGGTTTAAGACCCCCACCAAATTTCAAAAAAGGTGGCTCTTGTTCAGGAGGGGTTAGAATACCCTTCTGAACATAACCTTCTGCCCTCTGCCTTCTGCCTTCTTCAATTTGTTAACGCTCTTAATTACGAATTTGTAATTCAGCACGGTAGGCGCGCAGTTGCGCCTTGAGTTGGGCAATTTCAGTTACCATATCTAGCACCATTGCTGCTCCGGCCCAATTCAAGTTCAGATCGCGGTGCAACCTTTGAATCTGCACAACGCGAAAGAGATCCTGTCGGCGCAGCATGATTCCTACAGGTTCAATTAATCCCAGGCGGGCAAATCGTTCTAGCAATAAAACCGAGGTTTGGGTCAGGTAGGCGGCTTGCTCGAAACTATAGAGGCGATCGCCTGTTTCTGACCACACCACACAAGACAAACTCAGGTTAGAAATCATAATCGCACCTCTTCTAAGCCTTGACGGGGATTAAAACTGCTAACTTGTCGCAATTTTTCATAGCACTCTCTTTCTTGGGGACTCAAATCTTTGGGTGTTACAATCTTCAACCGCACAATCAAAGCGGTACGATTACCTTTTGGATCGCGCCAGCCCTTGCCACGTAGCCGGAGTGCTTGGCCGGAATCCACACCGGCCGGAATTGCCATCGTTACCTTGCCATCGGGCGTAGGAACATCTATTTGTGCGCCAAGCACTGCTTCTTCTGGGCTAATGGGTACTTTACAAGCAAGATTGTCGCCCTCAAATTTGAAGAAAGGATGGGGCAATAATTCAATTGTCAGATACAAATCGCCGCGTTGCTGACTAAAAGGACTCATCTGTCCTTTGCCTTTGACTCGAATGCGGCTTCCCGATTTTACTCCCGGCGGAATGCGAACAGTGATAGTTTCTCCATCAATTTGTAGCTGCTTCTGTGTACCGTGAAACGCTTCAGAAAAAGTGAGAGCGATCGCTGCTTCCGTATCCTGTGCGGGAACTTCAGTGAAGCGGCCGAAGGGGTCTTCTCCATAGCCAAAGTCGGCGTATTCCCGGAATCCTTCTGGTCTTCTTGTACTGCGATAATTAGCTGTGCGCTGCCTTGTACGACCGCCACTGCGACCTAACCCTCCCAGCAATTCATCAATGAAATCATTAAAGTTGCCATACTGGCTAAAGTCATAACCTTGTGTACCCGCCCCTCTGGGTGGAGGTGCACCCGCCGCAGCCTGTTGCCAGTACTGACCATACTGGTCATACTTCTGGCGTTTTGCCGGGTCGGACAGCACTTCATTAGCTTCGTTAATTTCTTTGAACCGCGCTTCGGCTTGCTTATCGTTAGGATTTAAGTCCGGGTGATATTTCCGTGCCAATTTCCGGTAGGCTTTTTTGATATCCTCCGGAGTGGCGTTCTTACTGACACCCAGAATTTCGTAATAATCTTTGAAATCGGTTGCTGCAACCATCAGCACCTCTTGAGATTAACGCGATGGGACGGGTGGGCAGAGGAGCAGAGGAGCAGGGGAAGATAAAACTCCTCACTCTTATAGAGACGCGATTAATCGCGTCTCCTGGCTTCTGCCCTATTTGAGGAATCATCTGGTTTAACGACTTCGGATACTCGGTTGAAGAAACTAGAAAATTGTTCTTGAAGCTTGGCAAATGCGCCTGCTGTGTTCTCACGTGCCTTAACTTGCCGCTCTAGATTTTTAATTGCTTTGTCAAATGCTGCATACTCGCGATCGCCTCTGGCATATCCTAGTTCTTGAGCTAACTTGAGTTGGGCACGAGCATCTTCTAGCAACCTCTGTGCTGCGTCGCGATCCTTCTGTGCTAAAGTAACCGCAGTCACTAGATTGGTATGGGCTTTGACTAGCGGCAGGGGTCGAGCTTGTTCTGTCACCACTAAAGTTGAGAGCGCAAGTTGCAGCACGCCTTTGGCTTCATCAATTTTGCCTTCGTTCAACAACCGAGCTGCCTGCTTTGTTGCATCTGGATATCTCTCTAATGGCAGATTGACGATTGCTGTGCGAATCTCGCTTATCAGGTTGTTCAACAGTTCGCGAGCCGCCGGAAAATCTTCTGCAATTGCAACACCCTTCACTTGTTTGCGAATTCGGTCAATCAAATTAAAATCCTGAGGGGCAAAATCGATTATCGCTACCTGAGCCGCCACCGGAATTAGAGCTAGTTTAGGGTATTGTGCTACTAAAATGTCAATTTTTCCAGTTGCTCGTTCTAGGGCAGCAATTGCTTCTTGAGCCTTTCCCCGCTCAATGGCAGCGATCGCTTTTTTAGTTTCTTCGATTGCGGCGATCGCTTCTCGATCCAGTTTACTTTCAGCCTCAGCTGTTGCCTGTTGCCTCTCCTTTTCAATCTCCTGCTGAAGACTAGTATCAAGCTGATTCAATCTTTCAGGAGATACCGCAGCAGAGCTAACTGCATGAACGGGAGCGATGAATAAAAGCGAGGAGAAAAGAATACCCACGAGCAGGACTTGCAGCCTTCTAAAGAATCTGTGATATCGGTTCATGATTATTCTCCTGGTTTGTAAACTTGCTTTGCGCCTGGGATAGATGCCTTTTTCGTCGCGATCAAACATCTGTACCTTTTTGGGTCTAAGGATTATTCAGGTTTTCCCCTACAACGCCACTTGATGCCAGTCGCTACAACGCGCTTAATCCGACGCTAGGTGCTTTATGCCGGGAAACCCTTTCGGCAGTTCCTTCTGGGGGACTCGGGGCCCCCACGAAGTGGGGATTGGGGGAGAACCCCCAAGACCGGACTGCCGACGCTCCTGCGTCGCTACCGCTACGCTAACACCACCGCAGTGGCTCCCCCACACCCTTATACCCTTTCTTTGGTCACAAGCGTGCTGTAGAGAATTGTTGCCGATTTGGATAAGGTTTCCAAATCGGCGTTTTGCAACAGTCTTGCATGTGTTTTGCAAGTTGCCACTGTTGATCAGGGTTGCAGCATGGTTAACCCTCACCTTGATAGGTTTAAACCCAATCAAGCATTAGCTGTTTGTTGACTTTGGGTTTGCTGACTTTCATGAGATGGTCTGTTGACTCTGGACACCCGGTTGAAGAAACTAGAGAACTTTTCCCGGAGTTTGGCAAATGGACTTTCTGTTTTCTCCTTTGCCCTGATTTGCCGCTCAATGTCTCTGATTGCCCGGTCAAGTTCTTTGTACTCGGGATCGCGTCTAGCATAGCCCAGTTCTCTCGCCAGCTTGAGTTGGGTGCGAGCATCTTCCAGCAACCGCAGTACTTGGTCCCGATTTTGCTGATCCTGATTCTGTTGATCCTGTCCCTGAGCGGCTAAAGCGATTGCAGCAGCTAGTTCAGTAAGGGCATTAATCAGTGGAATGGGTCGAGATTGTTCTGTCACCACCAGAGTTGAGAGTGCCAGTTGCATTACCGCTCTGGCTTCATCGGTTCTCCCTTGATGCAACAATCGGGCGGCCTCCTTGATGGCATCAGGATACGTCTCAAGTGGCAGATTGACGGTTGATGTGCGAATCTCGCTCACTAGGTTGTGCAACAGTGCACGCCCAGTCGGAAAATCTTCCTCATTCACAGCCCTCTTAGCTTCATCGCGAATTGGCTCAATCAAATCAAAATCCCGAGGGGCAAGATCGATAATGGTTATCTGAGTTGACACAGGAACCAGAGCCAGTTCAGGGTAGCGTGCCAGGAGAATATCAAGTTTTCCAGTTGCCCGTTCCAGAGCTTGAATGGTTTCCTGAGTGTTTTCCTGATCAATGGCGTTGATTGCATTGCGAGTTTCTTCGAGCGCGGCGATTGCGTCCTGATCTAGGGAACTTTGAGCCTCATTCGTTGCCTTTTGCCTCTCCTGTTCAATCTCCTGCTGAGATTGATGATTGGGCTGATTCAATGTCGTAGAGTTCATAATCTTCTCCTTGTTTGTTAATTTGTTTTGGGTTTGGAATAGGTGTTTTTTCATCGCGATCAAACAATTGTTCGATCTACTTCTAAGCCTTCACTAGCCCATTAGTTTTTCCTTTGGTCTTGTACCAGAGGCTTCTCCCCTGCTCCACTCGGACTGCTCCCTTGCCTCTTCGTTGGTTGCAGGCGAGCTACAGCATTGGAAGCACGTGGGGACGGGGGCCGGGCGGGAAAGCTTTATCGATCCGATCAAGCTCGGCTTCGGTCAACTGGAGCTCCCCAGCCCCGGCGTTTTCGGCTGCGTGCTCGGGGCTAGAGGCCTTGGGGATTGCGAAGAGCGAGGGCCGCCGCACTAGGAACCGAAGCGCAACCTGGCGAGGGGTCGCGTTGTGCGCGGCGGCGATTTCCTGCAGCACGCGGCCTCCGGTCGTGTGCGGATCTGGGAAGTGCCCGTGACCGAACGGGCTGTAGGCGACCACGGCGACGCCATGCTTTTCACACCAAGGAATCACGGCATGCTCGATCGCGCGCTCTTTCAAATGGTAAAGAACCTGGTTGCAGACGAAACGACCCTCGCCGGCGATCGCCCGGGCCTCTTCAAGGTCGGGCAGATCGAAGTTGCTCACTCCCCAGGAGAGAATCTTCCCCTCGTGCTGAAGCTGCTCGAAGGCGGCAATTGTGTCCTCCAACGGGTGCTGACTGCGCCAGTGCAAGAGGTAGCAGTCCAGTCGATCAGTTTTGAGGCGAGCAAGCGACTTCTCGCAAACCGCCATCGTCCCGCGCCGAGAGGCATTATCGGGAAGTACCTTGGAGACCAGGAAGACCTCATCGCGTCGCCCGACGATCGCCTCGGCGACCACTTCCTCGGCGATGCCGTACATCTCGGCGGTGTCAATATGGGTCATGCCGAGATCGAGACCTCGACGCAGCGTGGCGATTGCGGAGGCGCGATCGCTGCGATCGATGTACCAAGTCCCTTGACCGATCACCGCGACCTCACGCTTTGTGGAACCAAACCGACGCTGTTCCATGCTTGTTCTCCTGATTAGATTCTTTTCTTTTGCAAGTTAGCAATTACACTTCGTGTACACTGCGCGATTACACTCTGTGTACGCTGCGCGAACGCGCCGATGCGATCCTCACTCTCCATCCTCAGGCTCGTTCCTGATGTCCTCAGGAGATCTCACGTTTATGCGCTGCTACGATACACTGGCTTTTTCGGCGGTAGCGTGTATAGTAATGTCAATCCCACGCCTAACACCAATCCGGCGATACCGTTCCACAACGACAGCACAAGCGCTAAGAAGTACAACACGCTAGTTAATATGTACATGCGGGTGAGGTAAGCGATGAATCGACCGTCGAGATTTCTGTTCAGCAATCGATGATTGCGGCTGGCATATAGCCAGATGAGCAGCCATGTCAACACTGATAAGAACAATACCAACGCATACAAGACGATTGCGGTTTGCAGCTGCTGTACGTCAGTAATGCATCTAGCCAGGACCGCCGTGGGAAAAGGCAGAAACGAAATACACATCAGAAACAAGAGGTTGAACAGCTTAAATACTTGATCACTCCGTTCGTAGAGTTGGAAGACGTAGTGATGATTTACCCAGAAAATTCCAATTACCACGAAGCTGAAAATGTAGGCGAAGTAGGACGGCCACAATACGAATAATGCTGAGGCAAGACTTAGTGTGTTGGTTGTTCCCTCCGTAGAGTTCAACTCTGGCACGCGAATTTCCAGTATCAGCAGCGTGATGGCAATGGCAAACACGGCATCGCTAAACGCTTCAATCCGCTGGGTGTCCGACTCCGCTGATGCTCGTGATTTCTGCATAGTTGACTTGATTCTGTGTTCCACCATACCTTTGTGCCTGCTTCGATGACAGTAGAGGCGGCCGTTTTGACGGTCAGGCTTAGGGCGAGATCGTGATCCAGTTTTCCACCGAGGTGATTCCTGGTGCCGACCACGCTGCCCGCTCCGCCTCTTGCTTCTCAGCCCAGGAGCGCACCGCCCCCCTCAGGATGACCTTGCTCCCCTCCACCTCGACCGTGATCCGCAGCGCGGAGACCGACGCGCTGCGCACCAGCGCCTGCTCAATTTTCTGCTTGAGTTCCGACGGCGACACGCGGGGCTTGATGGTGAGCAAGTTGGTCACTCCCTTGACGCCTTTCAGGCGGCGGACAACCCGCTCGGCATCGCGCTTCTGGTACTCCCACTCGACCACACCCCTGAGCGTGACCCAGCCCTTGGAGACCGTGACCTCGAGATTATCGATGGACACGTCGGCATCCCACTCCAGTGCATGAATGGCGGCTGCGGCAATGTCGGCGTCAGTGCGCTCGGCAGAGACCGGCAGCCGAACCTCGATGTCGTTGGCCACAGCCAGTACGCCACGGACGCGGTGGGCAGCTTCTTCGGCAGCCCACCGCTTGTGAAAGGAATCGACCCAGCCTGTGAGCGTAACAACACCGTCTTTGACGGCTACGCCGATTTCGGTAGACTGGACGCGGGGATCCCACTTCAACTCATTCAGCACATCCTTTTGGATTTCCTCGTCAGTTCGGGTTGCGGTTGCAGTTGTCATGCTTGTTTCTCCTTTGAGCTACTCTTATGGTTTAAAACTGCTAAACTTCATTTCAAAGGCTCTAACACCTGCTTCTGTCACAGGATGATCCTGCTCTATGCAGCTTTCTTGGTGCTGTTGTGCGGGTCGATGACGAACTTTTTCGGTGCCCCTTGGTCGAATGTCCGGTACGCCTCTGGTGCTTGGTCGAGCGAGATGAACTCGATGTTTGTGACCTCGCTCAGGTAGTCCATTCGGCCCCCGAGGATGGCCTGCATCAGGAGTCGGTGGTACTTCATCACCGGGCACTGCCCCCACATGGCGAACTGCGACTTGATCCATGCCTTGCCGAAGTCGAGGATCAACTTCCCCTGCTTAGCCAGGTCCGTGGGACCACCGGGGTCGGAGCTAGTATAAATGCCAGGGATGCCCATTCCCCCGCCGAAGCGAACCACCGACATCAGGTCGTTCAATACAGCCTCCGGCTGCTCGCCAGCGTCTTTCCCATGGCCGTGGGCTTCGAACCCCACGGCGTCCACCCCGCAGTCCACTTCGCGAACGCCAAGGATCGACTCGATCTGATCGGCCAGCGGCACGTCTTGCGTCAGGTTCACAGTCTCGTAACCCGACTTCTTCACCAGCTGCAATCGGGTCTGGTTCACGTCCCCGACGATGATGGCGGAGGCCCCTAGGAGGCGGGCACTGGCGGCGGCACACCGACCCACCGGTCCTGCCCCTGCAATGTACACCGTGGATCCCGTTCCAACTCCCGCAATGACACACCCATGGTAGCCCGTGGGCAGGATGTCCGAGAGGAGGGTGAGGTCATGGATGCGCTCCATCGCCTGGTCTTTGTCGGGGAACTTCAGCAGTTGGAAGTCAGCGTAGGGGACCATGTGGTACTCGGTCTGCCCGCCTGGCCAGCCGCCCAGGTTGAAGCCGTAGGCTCCGCACGGGAAGTCAGGGTTGGTGTTCATGCAAATGTCGGTGTGCCGCTCCTTGCAGTTGCGGCAGCGGCCGCAGGCGACGTTAAATGGAACCGAGACGAGATCGCCGACCTTAATAAACTCCACGTCCCGGCCCACCTCGACGACCTCACCAGTAATCTCATGACCCAGCGTCATCCCCTCTGGAGCGGCGAAGCGGCCCCGGTAGATGTGCTGGTCGCTACCGCAGATATTCGTGGTGACCACCTTGAGAATGACACCGTGCTCGCACTTCTTGCCACGAGGGTCAACTAGTTTTGGGAAGTCGATACTTTGAACCTCGACTTTCCGAGGACCCATATAGACTACTCCACGATTGCTTACCATAGCTTGTTCATCCTCTTTCTATGGTTTGAACTACTAAATTTCATTTCAGGCCCCCTCAGCTAGTTTCACGGGGCGCAACAACATCGCATTGGCTGCCACAAGTACTCAAGGGAGGAAAAAAGAAAGCCCACGATCAAAACTTGCAGCCCTTTAAGGAGCCGGTGATATCAGTTCATGATGGTTCTCCTAGTTTTTTAAGTTGTTTTGTGACTGGAATAAGTGCTTTGTTCGTCGCGATTGCAACTTTGGAAATTTACGATCTGACTTTAGACCTGGAATAAGTGCCTTTTTCGTCGCGATCGAACATCTGTTTGACCCGATCCCAAGCCTTCGTCAAGGCATTATCTTTTCCATTGGCTTCTCTGAACGACCGATTGTAGGTATCAACAAAAGTTTTTTGCGCGTCGTCCGACAGATTTGCTCTAATTTCTGGTGAAATCTGCTCATTATCTGCCAGTTCACCTTTTGGTTGACGGGGAATTTTCATGTCAGTGATAGCGACTTCTTCCGCACCCGCACTTTCTAACAGTGAGACAACTTCGTCTGCTTGTTCTTGTGGTACTTCCGCGACCAGTAAAAACTCACCTGCTTTCAGGCGTGTTTCGTAAATAGTAGCTTTGTCCTCCGGCATACCCATTGCGATTAAGGCAGATCCAATGCCTGCTCCCAAGGAACCATATAAAGCACCGCCTGCCGCTCCTAATAATGCTGCTCCCAAAGGGCCTGCTGCTACTACAGTTCCCAAAAAGGGAATGAACAACACGCCCACGCCCGTAAGTAAAGCCAACAGAGAACCAAACAGCGATCCAAAAATCGCTCCGGTGGCGAGTCCATCCAAGATCACATCTTGTTTAGTCACAAATCCGGAGATACGAGTTTCGGCGTGGAAGTCGCGACCAATAATCGAAATGTGATCTTTGGGAACACCGCGATCAATTAGACGCTCAACCACTTCTTGCATCTTCTTCTCATCTTTGAAGATAGCAGAGACACTTTTGAGGGCGGTTTTTTCAGATGTATAAGTCATAAAAATTACTCCAAATTAAAAAACTAGATAACATCACGAAATGTGACGCAGATTTAAGGACGCGGGGATAAGGAAGAGAGTATTTGATAATTTCACTGCGTCACCCAGAGGGTGACGCACGCAGGCTCGCTAAAGCAGTTCCTTTAACTCTGGAAGAGCAACGGACTGCTCGCTGTGTCTTGTTACTTTTGTTCCACAAAGTCTGCATCGATGACATCTTCACCGCCGCCTTGACGGTCTGTAGAAGTACCACCGTTTGGAGATGCACCTGCTTGTGAGTAGACCGCAGTGCCGATTTGCATCAGGGCTTGTTGAATTTCGTTGGTGAGAGACTTCATGCGATCGATGTTGTTTTGCTCAATTGCCTGACGCAAGTCTCGAATTAAACCTTCCACACGGGACTTATCTGCTGGTGGCACTTTGTCGCCCAAATCTTGAAGCTGTTTCTCGGCTTGATAGGCGACGGAATCGGCCATATTTTTGGTATCAATTTGTTCGCGCCGCCTACGGTCTTCTTCCGCATTGCGCTCGGCTTCTTTCACCATCCGCTCGACTTCAGATTTATCGAGGGTAGACGCACCTGTGATGCTAATAGACTGTTCTTTACCTGTGGCTTTTTCTCTGGCAGTTGCTGACAGAATCCCGTTAGCATCAATGTCAAAGGTAACTTCGATCTGTGGCATACCTCTGGGAGCTGGAGGAATCCCATCTAGTCGGAAGGTTCCCAGGCTCTTGTTGTCGGATGCCATTTCGCGTTCACCTTGCAGAACATGGATTTCTACGTTTGTTTGTGCGTCAGCCGCCGTTGAGAACACCTCAGACTTCTTCACTGGGACAGTGGTATTGCGCGGAATAATCTTGGTCGTCACACCACCTAGAGTTTCAACACCCAGCGACAACGGCGTGACATCTAGGAGCAGTACGTCTTTTACCTCACCCCCAAGCACACCCGCCTGAATCGCTGCACCCACTGCTACGACTTCATCCGGGTTGACACCCTGGTGTGGGTCTTTGCCTATTATCTGCCGTACCAGTTGCTGGACAGCCGGCATCCGAGTTGCACCACCCACTAGGATTACTTCGTCAATATCTGCGGGACTCAGTTTAGCATCGCGCAGGGCTTGTTCAACGGGAATGCGGCTGCGATCGAACAAGTCGGCGCACATTTGCTCGAACTGTACCCGCGTTAAGGTCATATCTAGATGTTTCGGGCCTTCTGGGGTTGCGGTAATAAAAGGTAAGTTAATGTTCGTCTGTGTTGCGCCTGACAGTTCAATTTTGGCTTTTTCTGCTGCTTCGGTGAGGCGTTGCAGGGCTTGTTTGTCTTTACGGAGGTCGATGCCTTCGTTACGCTGGAATTCGGTTGCTAGCCAGTCTACGATTCTCTTATCAAAGTCATCACCGCCCAAGTGGGTGTCGCCACTGGTAGCTTTCACTTCAAACACACCATCACCCACTTCTAGGATAGACACGTCAAACGTTCCACCACCTAAGTCAAAGACTAGGATGGTTTCATTGGTTTTCTTGTCAAGTCCGTAGGCGAGGGCAGCCGCCGTTGGCTCGTTGATAATTCGCAGAACTTCAATCCCGGCAATTCTACCGGCATCTTTGGTGGCCTGCCGTTGAGAGTCATTGAAATAGGCAGGGGTGGTAATTACCGCTTGCCTCACTGGTTCCCCCAGATATGTGCTGGCATCATCTATCAGCTTGCGGACGACCTCAGCCGAGATTTCTTCCGGTGAAAATTCCTTGTTCAGAGCGGGACAGTATAGCTTGACGTTGCCATTACTGTCACGTACCACCTTGTAAGTAACTTGTTTTGCCTCTTGGGTGACTTCATCATACCTGCGCCCGATGAACCGCTTCACAGAATAAAAAGTGTTTTCTGGGTTCATTACACCCTGGCGCTTGGCAATTTGCCCGACAAGTTTTTCGCCCTTCTTGGTGTAGGCAACCACAGACGGAGTTGTGCGACCGCCTTCTGTGTTCGGAATAACGACGGGTTGTCCGCCCTCCATTACAGCTATACAGGAGTTGGTAGTTCCTAAATCAATACCAACGATTTTTGCCATCGTTAGCAACCTCCTTCAAAGATTAAGATAAAAAATTGAGAGTCTGGATTCAGGACAAGTTGAATAAATGGTATTAAGAAGGCAGAGGGCAGAAGGGGAATCCCCATAAATAAATTTAGGGGATTTAACAACGGCTTCTGAAAGTAAGGGTTTACCGACTTGAGCAAACTGGCGTGGGCTTGTGACCTTTTGGCAGAGGGAAGAATCTATCCTTGAACCTTCTGCCCTCTGGCTCCTTAGCACTCAGGATTCGGCTGCGTTTTGAATTGCGGCTAACAATGAGCGGAGGTCGTAAGAGCCATCGTGGCGCACACCATTGATGAAAAAAGTCGGCGTGCCGTTGACCCCGCTCTGGATTCCGCTGAGTAAGTCTTCGCGTATCTTGGCTGCGTGGGCGTGCTCGGCGAGTTCGTGACTAAACCGAGGCACATCAAGACCGAGGTTAGCGGCATATTCTATTAGATGTTTGCGATCGAGCGCCTGTTTATGTTCAAAGAGATGGTTGTGCATCTCCCAGAACTTACCTTGCGCCCCAGCTGCCTCTACTGCTTCTGCTGCCTGCTCAGCGTAGGGATGCATACTGATTAATGGGAAGTGGCGGTAGACAAAGCGCATGAGATCCCCGGTCAACTGCTGTAGTTCTTTGACGATGAAATGGGCACGACCGCAATAGGGACACTCATAGTCGCCGTATTCCACGAGGGTGACGGGTGCGTTTTTTGGCCCTCGGATATGGTCGCGATCGCTAACTGGGAGGCTAAGTTCGCCTGTTGCTGTTGTGATCATGTTGTCACCTCCTGCTCTTAAGGGAGTGCTTTGGAAAACATTGCGTCACTGCCCTTGCCCGTTGCCCCTGTGCCCGTCACCTAAGTTTACTTTCACAACCTTGTTCCTATCTTCTTCAGCCTTGGGCAGCCTCAGCTTGAGAATGCCATCTTTGTATTCTGCTTGCACCTGATCGTGCTGGACACGGGTAGGCAACGGAATTACGCGCTGAAACCTGCCATAGCGAAATTCGGTGCGGGTGATGCCTCTTTCTTCCATTTTGATTTCTGACTTGCGCTCACCGGAAATAGATACTGCCTCTGGCGATACCTGCACATCTAGGTCTTTGGGGTCTACACCGGGAATTTCTACCTTGAGATGAACCGCATCAGGGGTTTCTTGAATCTCTGCGGAGGGAATAAAGGCAATGCCTTCCTCTTCTCTACGACCTGTCGGTGCTATCTCATCAAACAAGCGGTTTAACTGCCGCTGCAAACTTTCAACTTCTCGGAAAGGTTCCCAACGAACGAGTGCCATAATTTTAAGTCTCCTGATGATCTATACTTGAGTGTTTAGAATTCTGCATTAGACTGGGTTTTGTCAGTCGCTGAAACAGCGTTGCTATCATGCCAGTGCTGAACTCTGTTGACACTATAGAGAAGAAATCTAAGGGCTTTGTGAGGAAATAATGATGATTGGGGATTGGGACAAGGCAAAATTGTAAGGGGAAAAACAAATAACTTCCCTTTAACCTTTCTCAGTTACGCCAGTTCGCTCAACGGGGGAAACCCTCCGAAGTTGCTCCACTTGGTGAGGAAGTTCAAGTCTTGGATGCCACATCCTCCACTTGGGGAGCCACCCCTGTGGGCGGGTTTCCCGACTTGAGGGGAGTGGCGTGAGACCCCAAGACCGGAGTGGCTCCGGTTCCCGTCGAGTTGAAACTTCCGATCTTCGTAGTGTTAGCGACGCAGGAGCGTCACCCGAAGGGGCAAAGACGACACTTGCACTCAACGAGGGAACCTCCCTACCCTTCGGGAACGCTTTCAGCGAACGGGTTCGGGGGGTCGCAATCGGCGGAAACCGCCCTTCGGGTTCGCCACTTTGCCATCTCGGCAGAAGCCAAGACGGCAAGTGGACTCACCAAGACTGCGACCCCCTCACCGCAACGCAGTGTCTCCCAAAGACCGCACTTCTCTTTGCACGCGACTGGCTCCCCAATACCCAGTCTCAATAATCGAAGCCTTCGCCAGGTCCAGGGCCGACACCAGCTGGCGCTTTCGCCTGCTTATCAGGTTTTTCTACCACAACACCCTCAGTGGTCAGCACCATACCACCAATAGATGCAGCATTCTGCAAAGCACTACGAGTCACCTTCGCTGGATCGACAATGCCCGCCTCGAACATATTCACAAATTTATTAGCAACGGCATCGTATCCCTCATCAAAGGGCAGTTCACGGACGCGCTCCATAATCACCGCACCATTAGCACCAGCATTATCAGCAATACGACGTAGTGGAGCATAAAGGGCGCGAGCCACAATCATAGTGCCCGTCAACTCTTCATCCTTCATTTGGCTCTTTGCCCATTCCTCAAGCTGGGGAGCAATGTGTGCTATTGTTGTACCGCCACCAGGCACAATTCCTTCTTCAACTGCGGCTTTGGTGGCATTAATTGCATCTTCTAGACGTAGCTTGCGGTCTTTGAGTTCAGTTTCGGTGGCAGCACCGACCTTAATCACCGCGACACCACCTGCCAGTTTCGCCAGCCGTTGTTGCAGTTTTTCCTTATCGTAGGAGGATTCAACTTCTTGGATTTGGCGACGAATTTGTTCGATGCGAGCTTTGACAGCTTCTTCGTTGCCTTCTGCCACGATGGTTGTGTCGTCTTTGGTAACGATCGCTCGCCTTGCTCTACCAAGCATTTCTAACCTGACATTTTCTAGCTTCAAGCCCGTATCTTCGCTAATCACCTGACCACCTGTGAGCGCCGCGATGTCTTCCAGCATGGCTTTACGTTGAGCGCCAAAGCCGGGAGCCTTCACCGCCGCGACTCGCAGCACACCGCGCAAATGGTTGACTACTAAAGTTGCCAAGGCTTCTTTTTCAATGTCATCCGCAATGATTAGTAGGGGTTTGCCTGTCCGAGCAATTTGCTCCAGAATCGGCACCAAATCTTGAACCATTGTAATCTTGCGATCGGTGATTAAAATGTGGGGTTCTTCCAGCACTGCCTCCATTCGCTCAGGATCGGTCACAAAGTAAGGCGAAATGTAGCCTCTATCAAAGCGCATTCCTTCAGTGACTTCCAGTTCGGTCGTTGTGGATCTGCCTTCTTCTAGAGAGATTACACCTTCTTTGCCCACTCTTTCCATCGCCTCAGCCACAATCCGACCCACTTCGGGGTCATTACCCGCTGAAATGGTTGCAACCTGCTCAATGTCCCTAGAATTTTTAATTGGACGGGCGTGTTCTTTAATTTTTTCGATGACGAATTCTGTAGCTTTATCAATCCCCCGTTTCACCGTCAGGGGATCGGCACCAGCCGTAACGTTGCGTAGCCCTTCTTTAAGCATCGTGTGAGCCAGCACAATTGCAGTGGTGGTTCCGTCACCCGCGACATCGTTTGTCTTGGAGGCTGCTTGACGTAGCAAGGAAATCCCGGTATTCTCAGTGGGATCTTCTAGTTCAATTTCTTTGGCAATAGTTACTCCATCATTGACGATTTGAGGAGCGCCAAATTTTTTCTCCAAAACTATATTCCGCCCTTTGGGACCGAGGGTGACAGCGACGGCTTCGGTCAGAGCGTCAAAGCCTTTTTCCAATGTCCAACGGGCCGTGTCCTTGTACAGAATTGTCTTTGCCATAGAAATGTTGTCCTTGTTAATTTTAATTAGGATGTTTTCAGTAGTGCTGAATAGAGACGCGATAAATCTCGTCTGTACAAGAGTTAGGAGTTTTATCTCCCCCTGCTCCCCCTGCTCTCTTTTCCCCAATACTCAGTCCCTTTGAAAGCTGCTTACTCCACGATCGCCAGGACATCTTTTTCAGACAACAACACGTATTCTTCGCTACCGAGTTTAATGTCGGTTCCGGCATATCTGGAATAGAGAACTCGCTCGCCAATTTTCACTTCCATTGGCTGACGAGATCCATCCTCATTACGCTTCCCCGGGCCGACTTGCACCACTTCTCCAATCTGTGGCTTTTCTTTGGCGGTGTCGGGCAATAAAATTCCCCCAGCAGTTTTTTCTTCCGCTTGCGCGACCTTAATAAAGATGCGTAGGCGTAGCTCGTCGCAGACATCGCCCAATGGTATTACTGTCGAAATACTCAGCGATACGACTGCCATAGGCTATTCTCCTGTTGAGAAGTCAGGAGGCAGTAGGTACATTAGTGAGTGGGCTTTAAACCCACAACTAAAGTTTTTGTCATCTTTCTTCTGTACCCCGCAGTATGTCTCCTACCTTTTTTGTCAAAAATACTGCTCAGTGCTTATTACCTTAACCAAAAAATCTAAGGACTTTCTGAGGAAATCATGGAAGTTGCAAAACAGTTGTATGGCAAAAACCGGGCGTGCAAGAATTTCTGTTGAGGTTCAGCTTAATTGAGTACGATGGTGGAATGTACTGATAGTTGCAGATATCGGCTGAGTTGCAAAGCACCGCAAATGTGATTGGTTGTGAGATTTAGCTCACAGGCTAAAGGGTGCGGCTACTATTAACCGAACTGTATTGAAATAAAACCTCATTGGAGCGGACTGAAGAGAGCCGCCAGTACTAAGTTCAAGGTTATTAGCATCTGCTCAATTCAACCGTTAAACACTGAGGTTGTTTAATGTTCTCAAAGAGGATTTAAATCATGTCAGTAATCAGTATTTCTAAGTTCGAGCGCTTCTTCCGCACTGTGGCAGGTCTAGACGTGGACAAGAACGACCTTAAGCGTTACAGCGACTTCGTCAATCATAAAACCTACGATCTTCTCCTTCGTGGCCAGGCTACGGCGAAGGCGAACGGGCGCGACATCATCGAACCTTTTGATGTACCTATTACAAAGGGACTGGAGGAGAGAATTCACAACTTCAAGGAGATCAACGAGGAGATTGAGCTAAAGCCCATACTGGATTACATGACGACGCGGCCACTGCTCGACCTGGACTACAGTAAAGAGACCGAGGCACGGCTTCCAGACATCGTGGGTGGACTTAGTGTGGCACTTGCCCGCACCTTCAAGATCATCGATCCTGATCTCAAGAACCCCCAGACGATGCAGTGGGAGCGCGCCTTCAGCATTTTTGACTTGCTGCTGTAGACTCAGTAAATAGATGGAACGGCATCGAAAAATGGGCGGGGGCTACTTCCGCTTTTTTGTCAAATACCAAGATTAACAATGGTTAAGCGCCTAAATATGCCTTCCTGGAAACTGCGATCGCCATTGAAGGCAAGCGTTAAGCTGTTTTAGGACTTACGCACGCTCTATGAATTCTCGGCTTATCAAGCCAGTTTGGGCTACATTTGGGCTTAATTTTTGTCTAATACCATTTCACGTTAATAGTGATACATATGAATCTTGTCCCAGACGCGTTTGCTTTTAGCGTTCCCGCAGGGTAATTTCGCGTCTCTACAGGATCTGTATTTGTATCAGGGTTTTCGTGAAATGGTATAAGTCCCGTTAGTTAACTTAGTAGCTGGCTTGGTTGCTTATACCTACTTACCCAACAAACCGTCTATTGATATTTACCCTAAACACTTGCCTGTACTACCTCCTGCCCTGTTTTAGCTCCGTCGAACTCACGTTTAGTTAAAACCCTAAATCAGATGAGTATACCCAAATGAAATCAATATGAATTTACGTCATTAGGCATAAACTATTTTCAATCCGTTGGATAGATGAAGCCTTATGTTAGTTTATTTAAGCTTAGTTGCATTACAGATTAATACTTATTTTGTGTTATTAAGATTAATTAATTGTAATCTTGATTAAGATTTTTATATTTATATAAATATAAAAATTGTTACATTAACTTGAGATCCTATTTATAAATGAAAAATATATAAAAATATATTATAGCACAAGGCACTTCAAACATAAGACAATTCAATATTTTTGAAATAACGCAAAATAAAAAAGTTACATTTACTTTACCAATGTTTTTTACAATTATTACACTTAAAATTTTATTCTAAGATAGCTAACAACTAATTATTAATAACTATGTAGATTTAAATAATTTTTAAAATTTATAAAAGGAGTACAAATGTCTAAAATTGGTTTATTTTTTGGTACTCAAACAGGCAATACCCAAACTGAATCCGAAATAATTCAGAAGGAGTTTGGTGGTGATAGTGTTGTAACGTTAAATGATGTTTCACAAGCTGAACCAAGTGATTTTAATAATTACGACTATATCATTGTTGGTTGTCCTACTTGGAATGTTGGAGAATTGCAAAGTGATTGGGAAGATTTTTATGATGAGTTAGATAACATTGACTTCACGGGCAAAAAAGTTGCTTATTTTGGTTCTGGAGACCAGGTTGGTTATCCAGATACATTTCAAGATGCACTCGGTATTCTAGAGGAAAAAATTTCAGAAAATGGTGCTGAAACAGTTGGCTATTGGCCTACAGAAGGTTATGAATTCAGCGAGTCTAAAGCTGTTCGTGATGGTAAATTTGTAGGTCTTGCCCTTGATGAAGATAATCAATCCGATTTAACAGAGGAAAGAATCAAATCTTGGGTTACACAATTGAAGCCAGAGTTTGGTTTGTAAAGCTTTATTCACTAAAATGCTTGTTACCTAATTAGGTAAGTTTGAGAATTCTTTGCCCGTCTCAAAGATGAAACTGCGCGAGAGAAATTACTGAAAACCATTCTCTAAAACATAACTTGCTTCGGGTTGCCTTTGAAATACTTGGCTCAATTGCCTGAAAAATAGGTTTTATGAAACTGCTTATCGTTGAGAATGATCGAGATACGGCGGCTGCTCTCACCACTTCTTTGGTAGCACAGCAGTTTACAGTTGATACCGTTAGTGATAGTCGATCAGCACTAGAGTTTGCTGAGGCAACAGAGTATGACCTGATCGTGCTAGGTGTTATGCTACCCGATGAGAATGGAATTCGTCTGTGTCGCCAACTAAGGACACAGAATCAGCAAGAGCCTATTTTGCTGCTCACAGGGAAGGTTGATCCGGCAGATAGAATAGCAGGCTTTGAGGCAGGAGCAGATGACTATATTACTAAACCCTACGAGCTATCAGAACTGCTAGCTCGGATTCGGGCATTACTGCGACGAGGCAGCACAGTATTAACCAAAGTACTCTGCTGGGGTCAGTTGCAGCTCGATCCGAATAATTGCGAAGTCATGTGTCAAGGCAAAGGCTTACATCTCACGCCTAAAGAATACAAACTGCTGGAGCTATTTTTGCGACATCCGCGGCGGATTTTTGACCGAAGGACTCTGCTTGATCGCATCTGTTCGATTGATGAATGTCCCGGTGAAGAAGCTATAACAACTCAAATTCGCGGGTTGCGGCGCAAACTCCAGATGGCTGGGCTGAATTCCGATCCAATTGAAACATTGTATGGGCTGGGGTATCGGCTGAAATCTGTGCCAGAAGAGCAGGAGCAGGGGTCGGAGCAAGGACACGGGGATACGGAGACACGGGGACAAGGGGACACGGGGAATATATTTGATAGGCTCTCCGCGTTACCCTTTGGGGCCACCAGTCGCCACAAGTCTTTGCCTTCTGGGTTCAGAAGTGACGCTCCTAACGTCCCTAACGCTGCGCTAACGGACTCGACGGGAAATGGAGCCACTCCGGTCTTGGGATCTCACGCCACTCCCCTCAAGTCGGGAAACCCGCCCACAGGGGTGGCTCCCCAAGTGGAGAATGCGGCATCCAAAACTCCGACTTCTTCACCGCAAAGCGGCTCAGTCCAAGGTGCTGGTTCACCGCATCTCCCCATCTCTGCGTCTTCCTCATCCTACCTGCTAAATGCAAATCGATATGATGCAGAGGCGGAGGCAGTGGCGGCAATTCAGCAGATGTGGCAGGATTCTCAGGAGCGATTGCAGGGCCAACTAGCAAAGCTGGAGGAGGCGATCGCCCACCTCTCTACTAATAGTCTCACCCCTGACGGACGGCAGTTCGCCCAGACCATCGCCCATCGGCTGATTGGCTCTTTGGGGGCATTTGGTATGCCGCAAGCAGCAGAACTTGCCCGCCAGATCGAACGCACCTTGAAAACACCAACGGCTGCTGTCCAATCAGAGGAAGCGGTTCAACTAAAATCGCTGCTTGGGCAACTGAGGCAAGTTATCCAGCAGTTACCTATTTTTGCTACAACAGCGCCCACTCCAGTACTGAAGTCTAGTAGTTCACCAAGCCAAAATTGCCGTGTAGGTCGAGCAGGGGAAGCGGGGGTAGCAGGGGTAGCAGGGGGAGAAAATTCCTCAAGAGCCTCCCCAGCTTCCCCTACCTCCCCTGCTTGCCACCACGCAAAGTTCTCTTGGCAGACTACTAGCGATCGCGTGGTTTTGTTGATTGATGATGATACTGACTTGATTGAGCGAATGCAGGCAAATGCCTCAAACTGGAGCATTCACCTGGAAACCGTCACTGACCTTACCCTCGCCCGCCAACGCCTTCAGTACCTCACGCCCGATGCCATCATATTGGATCTTACCTTTCCCAATACCACCGAAAGCGGCTTGACTCTACTGGCACAGTTGAAGCACCAATTTCCCACTATTCCTGTGCTGGTGCTGACAGGACTTGGCGATTTAACCAAGCGCGTGGAAGTCACCCGTTTAGGAGCCAACGCCTTTTTGCAAAAGCCTGCCACGCCTACCGAAGTGTTTCAAGCCGTCAGCCAACTCCTCCACCGAATTGACACTATCAATGCTAGACTGCTCATTGTGGATGACGATCCGGCATTGTTGTCCATTTTAGAAGCCCAACTGCAACCGTGGGGCTTTCAGGTCACAACCTTGGCAGATTCAAGCCAGTTTTGGCAATACTTGGAAGCCACCACTCCCGATCTGCTATTGCTGGATGTCGCTATGCCTGGGTTTAGCGGCATTGAACTATGCCAGGTAGTCAAGAGCGATCCGCGTTGGAGTCGGCTACCTGTGTTGTTGTTATCGGCTCATGCCGATGCTGATACCCTGTACCGGGCCCTAACAGCGGGGGCAAATGATTATATCTTAAAACCAATCGTAGAAGCCGATTTGATTCAGCGAATTTTAAATTTCAATTCCTGGTAGAGATTTAAAATAAGGGACTTCCAAATAAAAAAATAACCAATCACTGTGTTAGCAGGGGAGCAGGGGGAGTAAGAAAAATAGAATTATGAATAAATTGGATAATTTATTTCTTGGAAATTCCTAATTAGTAATTGATACTTCATCCCTTAGAGCTGATTCGTAAAGAAAATCTTAAGGGTACTTAACTCATTACTAGGTCTGAGTTTCAGCGAATAAGCGCTTTATTAACTTAAATACCTAAAACCGTTACTAGACAAGTAGTTTACTTTAGTTTACAAATTAGCTCTCAAGGGATTGATTCAAATAATGATGCTAGTGGCAATGCTACGCGAACGTACTTTGTTATTTTCCATCAATCAATTTAGAGAGAAGTTGGATCGTATGAAACCAGATTAAATCTAACGCCCCTTCATTACGAATTGGTATTATGTCCTCTTATACAAATCGATGCATCCTGGTGATTGACGACGAACCTGACCTGTGCAGTATTGTCAAGTTCACGCTAGAACGCCTCAAAAGCTGGAAAATCCTCACAGCTGAGTCTGCACAGGCAGGACTGATGCAGGCAGAAACGCAGCAACCAGACGTGATTTTGCTCGATCTGAGCCTGTATGGTGAAGATAGACTGACTATGCTGCAATCTTTGAAAACTAATCCGACTACGCAGTCGATTCCGGTTATCTTGTTTACCGCCACAGACCCGTCAGACGATTCGCTGGGATTTGACCTCTCTGAATTTGCTGGAGTGATCCTGAAGCCGTTCAATGTCTTGCAGCTTGGCGAGCAGATTATTGAGCAACTGGGGTGGTGAGGTTAGAGTGCAATGCCTTTTTTAGGTTTTGTTGCATGAAACAGAAAAAAGATACACCAACTATTAGCAGAGTTAATGATTATTTTTCCACTTAGTAGCTATCTGGTTTGCCTAATTGAATCATGCGATTAAGTGCAGCACATTGCAGAAATAACTTAACAGCTTGATTGTCAAAAAAGTGCCGTCTTAGCTTACCGCCAAAAATAATTTTGAGTTGAAACATAGCTGTCTCGGATAATGAACGTCGATGATACCCACTTTCTTGTTTCCATTGTTTACATCCGACTTGGTTCACCCGCAGCAGATTTTCATCTCTAGGATGAGGCTTCGTGTTGCTGTTTGTGCATTGTTGAATTTTTGCGTTACTGCGCGGTGGAATTACCGCTTTGGCCCCAGCTTGTGAAATGGTGTTGTAACAGTCAAATGTGTCGGGGGCAACGCGAATTTGTGATGTCGGACTTTAAACGAGCGATCGCTAAAACGTATATTTAAGTATAAGGTTACTTTATTTACATAAGTTTGTTAAAAACCACGACAATAAATCTTGATGAGTTGTCTCAAAAAGATTGAAAATAAGTAATTTGGTAATAATCGAGATTTATTACTTAGT
>NZ_AJLJ01000378.1 GCF_000317245.1 Fischerella muscicola SAG 1427-1 = PCC 73103 | reverse complement strand
ATAGGGTCGAAGGACGGCGCGTTGTTCCATTACTGGAGTACGTTTCCGCCCAGCGCCCTCAGAACTGGGCAGGCAACTCGTCGCTGCACCCAGCTCGCCAGTAATCTTCTGTCTCAGATTTCTTGTTCTTGCCGCTCCATCCTCCAGGGTGATGTAACTTATGGCACTCAAAGCAAAGCAACTTTACTTTTTGCTGTTGTCCAGAAGCAATCACATTTGATTTTCCCTTTTTGCGTTTGGGCAATTTACCTAACCGATGGGGATGATGGACTATTAATGTTGACGAAATGTTGCCGCAATGCTCACAATGTTGTTCTGAGCGATTGTAAACTTCCATTCGCTGTGCATAACTACGTCCACTTGCCCAACTAGTCATCGGTAACGGCTGGACATCTTTGGCTTGAACCACATTATTAAATAGCGAACATCGCCTCGGTGGCTTATTCCAAATGTAAAGACATTTTCCTGCTTGAGTACTGGTATACAAAGCACGTTTTCCACTTGTCGGGTCTACCCCATAGTGATTACGCATCACCTTTTTGATGGAACAACGGTATTTGCGTCCCAAGTAGTGCGCCCCAAGCCAGTACATTACTCCGGTAAGGTATCCAAAGCGTTGTGTGGCATTATGGGCATAGCGGAAATAATTTGTCCAACCGCGCATAAGTGCGTTGACGCTGGTGAATAGGTCAAGTTCTGGAATTTGAGTGAAGCCACATAAATGTTTCACCTTCACCTTGAGTTCACGTTCTTTTTCTGGGGGAATCTCTAGGCGCAGCCAACGCGTACCATTAGGATTGCGCCGTCCGCGTAAGTCATACCCCAGAAATCGAAGCCTTTTATCCCAGTGGGTGATATGCGTCTTCTCTGGATGCTGTGTTAGACCTAGATTTGACTGCAACCAATTTGCCATCTCCTGCTTCAGCTTTGTTGCTTCAGCTTTGGAGTACTGGCACATCACTATGACATAATCATCAGCGTATCGACAGTAGCTCAGGAGCCGTCGAGGTAAAACCGAAGGAATTT
>NZ_AJLJ01000377.1 GCF_000317245.1 Fischerella muscicola SAG 1427-1 = PCC 73103 | reverse complement strand
GCTTCCTTGCGTGAAGGGCTTGCTTGATTTTGGCTCGTAATCCATCTGGAGTCTGCCTTCCCATTGGAATTCGCCCAGATAGTTGCGCTCTCCACCGTACAAGGTTACGTTTGTGGCGAGCATATTCTGGGTTTGCTCTAGCGGCTTGCTCTTTTGGGGACAGACGTGGAGGGTTTGCTTGCCAATGGTCTTCTAACCAGCAGTCAAATTCGTGTAAAACAATATTACACAAAATTGGCGAGGCTAAAGAGCCTTGTGGTGTTCCAGAATAAGTGGTTATCAAGTTTCCTTGTTCCATGATTCCAGCTTTTAGCATTTGACGGACAAGTTCTATGAACTGCTCATCAAAGATGCGTTTACGCAAGCAGTTGAGAATGACTCCGTGCCCAATCGAGTCGAAGCATTTAACCAGGTCGCCCTCGATAATCCAAGTCGCACCAGCTTTATAAGCTTGTGCTACATGGCGCAGCGCCTGTATCGGATTACGCCCTGGGCGGAAACCCATTGAACAATCACGAAATATTGGTTCGTATATTGCTTCTAGGACTTGCGCCACAGCAGCCTGGACTATCCTGTCTCGAATTGAGGGAATCTTGAGTATTCTCTTGGTTCCATCTTTTTTGGGAATGGGAATTTCTCTCAGTTTTCCGTGCTTCCACTGATGAGCAGTGGCTTTCAGGTTTTCTTCGAGTTCAAACCTTTCCTTGAAGGATAGGGATGCTTTGCCATCAATGCCAGCCGTTTTCTTGCCAGCATTTAACTGAGTCACTTGTCGAATAGCCAGTAATCTAGCATTGCGAGACTTCAGTATTAGCTTTTGCAAGTTCACCGCCCGTTTCCGGTTGCCTTCTCGAATAGCTTTCCACAGTCGGCATTGTAGGCGGAAAAGATTTTTCCTCAGCTTGCGCCAGGGTAAATTCTTCCAAAGTTCACTATGTCTGGTATCAGTCATGTGTCTAACTATGCTCTACTTTACTTGCTGTGTTCTGAATGCCTCGAAGCAGTTACGCTTCGTCCTACCCGATGTGAAGATTTCCGCGTCTCGTCTCGCCTACTTGGGTTTCGACCTGTCCCAAAACTTCACCATCGTTTTTCCTCGTTCCGATTTACAGATTGTTTTGACGGGTTAGGTTTAACCACTTCGCCTACATCCATCTCATAGGGATAGCGGATAGCCGAAGGATACCTCCGCGAGATTAAGATGTAATTTCAGCATTTTGATTCAGATTGCCGAATGAAGTTAAGACGCTTTTTTAGGTTATGTTTTAACCATGCCGTCTCCCCTTTAGCGCCAGTGTGCCTTATCTGCTTTGGCTCTGATTGCGCCCTGACCCCAACTTCAACCTCTAGAATTCCGAGTCTAGTCATTGTGGGCAGATTGGGAGTTACTGTGTCCCTTACAGAGGAGGGCTTACACCTCCATCCGTAAATCAGTTATGAGATTTTCAAGGTTCTATCCTTGACGTTCTCACCTAGAGTTATGTATTTGCTCTAGAACGAGTCGCACTCTTCGTACTTCTACATTCTGAAATTAAACTATGCCTAAATCCACGTCACCAAATTTAGATATGACAAATTTGGAAGATTTGAATCAAGTTCTTTATCATCCGCCATTATTGACTAGCCAAAAAGCTAACTGGAACAACATTTTTCTCGCTCACTATCAACATCCTGGTTCAGAAACGTGTGAACATACGATGCAACAGTTGACGCTAGAAATTATGGATGTCAATTCGTGGACGCATCATGAACGTCGTATGGGTGGAAATCATTTATCATATCGAATGGGTGGTGGTGAAATTACTTTGTGTCCTGCTCATACCAGTCATTGGACATCCTGGGAAGAAACAATATCTTTTACGATACTGACATTTCAATCTCCGTTTTTTGAAAAAATTGCTGATGAGATATTAGATAGTCAGCAAATTGAATTTGTGCAGAAATGGAAAATATTTGACCCCCTAATTCAAAATGTAGTGAATGCTCTTAAAGTTGATTTAAAAGCTGGGTGTCCAGCAGGAAGGCTGTATGGTGAGTCTTTTGGTACGGCTTTAGCAGTACATTTAATTAAAAATTTCTCGGTGTCAAAATATTTTTTCCCTGAATACTATGATGGATTACCAAAATATAAACTCAAGCAAGTTATAGATTACATCGAAGCAAATTTAAGTGAAGATATCAAATTAGTAGACTTGGCAAATACAGCTGGAATTAGTTGTTATTATTTTTGTCGCCTGTTCAAACAATCTTTACAGATGACGCCGCATCAGTATGTAATTTATAGGCGAGTAGAACTTGCAAAGCAGTTGCTTAAACAATTGGATTTTAGTATTGCAGATGTTGCAATTATGTGTGGTTTTGCTCATCAAAGTCATCTCAGCCGTCATTTTCAGCGCTTGGTTGGAATGTCTCCTAAAAAATTTCGGAACTATTAGCACAAATATGCTCCCAATAGCAAGAATGTGAACGACTATATACTCTGAGTCTAGGTAATGTTGAGAGTGTTTGACATGCAATACTCAACACCAAAACTCATGTACGAGACTCTGAAGACAAAAACTATAGAAGTAAAAGGCGATCGCTACTATTTACAAGATTCAGGTTCGGGTCAAGAATGTGTATTATTACTGCACGGCTGGCCTGACGATAGTAAGTTATGGCGAAATCAAGTTTCAGCTTTGGTGAATGCTGGTTATCGCGTTATCTGTCCAGACTTGCTTGGTTATGGACTCAGTGATCAACCCCAAGATCTTCAAAGGTATACGATTTCTGCTTTCGCCAATGATATTATTTCGCTACTCGATAGTCTTGATTTAGACAAAGTTCATTTAGTCGCCCATGATTATGGTGCTGTGATCGGCTGGGAAATTGCAACAGTCTACTCAACTCGTTTAAAAACTTTTGTCACCATGTCAGTTGGTCACTTGGCTTGTTTACTAGATTTATCTTTTGATATTCTGCGCTATGAATGGATTTACTTTTTGAACATTCATAAGATAGCACCTCAGCTTTATCGTGCTAGCAATGGTCGTTTGTTGCATGAAGTGCTGCGTACTCACCCAGACAGGGAAAAAATTGTAGAATTTGCTTTAAAACCTGGCGTACTCGAAGCTATGCAAAAATTAGAACAAGCAAACTCACTTCCAGAAATTCTGCTTGCTTTTCTACAGGATAAATTACCGGAACCACAACAGGTGTCTGTTCCGACTTTTGCTATCTGGAGTGATCAAGATGATTTTCTCTGGGAAGCCCAAATCAAAGAATCAAGCAAATATGTAGCAGCAGAATGGCGATATGAAAGAGTCGAAGAAGCAGGACACTGGTTTATGCTTGAACAACCTGAAAAGACGAATCACTTTCTACTAGATTGGCTAGATAAACATTAATTTACGGTGATTACTCAACCCTGCACCAGTGAAAAATAGTCCTGACTGTGGAGAAGATTGTCATTGCTGTCAGTAAAGACTAGATTCTACCCGAATCATTCGGGATGTACGCAAATAATAGCCGAAACTTTAATTTCACGTGTAGTTTTGCGTAATTCCTAATAATTTTGAGAAAATTCCATCAAGCTTTCTTAATCTATTTAGTATAAAACTCAGTAAAATTACTGTGTTTTTTTTATATGTATGCGTATACAAATAAAGAGAGATATACAGTAAGAGCGTTAGCCTGAATACCAAGGAGAGTGTATATAACAAAGTATTTAAACTTCGTCTATGCCCTCTCCTTGTTTCTATTTTTGTATGTAAAAAATAATGTAACACATATTTGTAAGGGCGTATAGCTGTGCGCCCTTTAACTTTATTTCACCCGTCCCCGGAAGCGAATGAAGCCATAGGAATCAGTGGGTGTACCGGGAGCGATCGCATTAGGTAAATCTCCTAAGTTCACAACTATTGCACCATTGGTATTGGCGCCACCACAATCAACACTAGGATAAATTGTTTTTGGATCTTCACCAGGAGGGAAATATTGGGCAATATCTCCATCTTTGATATTGCTAAGAGATTCGGTATTACTCTTATACTGCCAGAGAATTCCCCGATCAGTGTTTTGTAAGCCAGTGCTGTTTTTGGTGGGAAAGCTATTAAAAGTGGTGGGAATGAAGCTGACATTATTAGGGATGCGATCGCACATCAAAACTTTGGGTGCAGTTGCATCACCTGCGGAGAGGAAGTAAACGGTATATTCGTCACCCTAGTTCCCAAAAAAGTGTAGGAACTGTTGAAAAAGTTAGTAGTTGGGTTAAGTGAGTCACCCACAGCCACAAAAGTCTTATTAGTACCAGTGCCATCTAGGCTGTTGACTCTGTGCCTTTTTAAGGGATAAAAGTTCATGCAGTTTTTGTGTCGTGAACATCAGCAGAGAATAAAGTTTTTCTTTTCGAGAGCATAGATTGACTAAAAACTTCAGCTAGCCATGCTTCAACATCTGCAAAACTAACAGTGGAAAGTGCATTTTTAACAATAGTAGTTGTTATATTCATAGTAGATAAACAAATTGTTAATAACATCTGACCCATCTCTTTAAATGGG
>NZ_AJLJ01000376.1 GCF_000317245.1 Fischerella muscicola SAG 1427-1 = PCC 73103 | reverse complement strand
CTCTATTCCTCTAAAACTTATCCCACATTCAATTAAAAGCTCTAGCGCTAGCTGAATTGTTCTAGCGTCGTAATAATGACCCTTGATCGTTAGTTCTTCACCAGAATTCTTGGCTTCTAAGTTGGTTGATTGGGTTTCGATTTCTTCTTTTTTTCTTCTGATTCTGCTCCGACATTCTGTTCTTTCAGTTTTAACTCTGCTGCCAGCGCACGCTTTTTCCAATGCTCTCGTGAATCAGATAAATCTCTGACTTTTATTTCTAAAGCTCTAACCTTTTTTTGTTTTTCTAAGGCTTTTTCTCTCCAATTATCTCGACCCTTCCGGAACAACCGTGCTAACCTACTAACTGGGCTTTTAAACTCCTGCATTTACTTTGACTTTGCTCGATACCGACGACATCATTATTGTATGAAATAATTTCGCCGGAAAACCAACAAAGTCAACAGCCTAAGTGCCATCCCCATCTAAGAAAAACTGATCGCCTGTGAAACCAACATCTCCTTCATACGCAACTACCCCCATAGCCGTATCAAAATCAATGTGGTGAACTACTACCTGCATACTCACAGGCCCTTCACTAGAACCTACCACTTGGGTAGTGATAGTGTTAGCTCCATCTTTATAAGGAAACACCATACCATGTCTGCGTTTAATTGTGCCGCAGTCAGACACAATTCCTGGTCTAATTTGTAACTGATGGCTGCCTGGGCCGTCTTTAGTAATGAAACGGTTATCTGCTCTTTGAGTAGTGACACTAGTACTCAACCACATCAGTTTTGACAGGTTGCGAGGGGTTAGATCCCCGACTTTTTAAAAAAGTCGGGGATCTGGCCAACCTATCAAAATCAATGTGGTGAACTACTAGCTAAGTTGCGTCCTGAACCCCGTACTGAATCTGGAGTGAGTTGAGCCGCATAAGCAATATTTAATACTTTCTGCGATGGGACTACAGTATTTGTCCGGAAAATCACGTTGGAGCCATTGCGTTCAGCTGTGACATTGACAGATTCACCGTCGATTTCACCCCGAATAGATTTGGCTAAGAAATAAGTACCTATGCAAAATTAATTAGACATTTTTTATTCTATATCCTTGATTTGCCAAACCAAAGAGGCAAACGAGATATATAAATAATTTTGCTTAACTACTTACCCCTGTTTTGTCACTCTCGGAAAACAATAATCGAGGTCAAATTCTGAGACTTTGATTCAATCCAGGTTTGAGGCTTTATTTTCTAACAGAAACTAAAATTTATAGACAAAAAGTGGAAACTAAAGCCCCGTAACCGTTTGGGCGATTGGATTATCCCAAAGTGACAAAACAGGGTTACTAAAGAAATATTGTTTGGATTAGTACCGCTATTGCGAACTGTGTTAGTAAAGGCTACACCTGATGGATCGAGATTTGAACCTGGCTATTAATTACCTAGCTTTTCAGTATTGAGTGATATAAAGCAGTACAAAAGATAGACTTTGTAGGAATTCAGAAACGAAGTATGGTTTGCCGAAAAATCTACTAACTGATTCCTACTTTCTTCTAAGTGTTCATGTTTTGTCTTAATATACACCTCATAACTATAAGTATTGCTTAGATAAAGACTTTTAGCATACCAAATTTTTATTTTAATTAATCTATCTCAAGATATATTATTAGTAGGTTAAACTTATGTTAAATACAGTAACTTTTGACACAAAGTTACACCAATAGTAAAAACAATGAAATTTGATTTTATGTCAGTTTCATTAATTAAAAAAATTATTTATTAAGTATTTATAATGAGATAATTGTTTATTTTATTGTAAAATAATTAACTAAGGCAAGTATTTTTGCATAACATAAAACATCACAATTTTTTGTATATTTTTCAGTATTCCATAATCTTAATTAATCCCGATAAAAAATGTCGGGTATGTTTGACTGGTATTTTTACTCGTGATAGCATCAAGCGAAGTTGAGGGACATCCAGGGAGAAGCTAGTTTATGACTCAGGCAATTGATACCCAAAAAGTAACCACCGCTTTCAAAGCTTTGAAATGTAAAGAATGTGGTGCGGAATACGAACTCAAAGCCAGTCATGTGTGTGAGTTTTGCTTTGGGCCTTTAGAAGTAGGTTACGACTACAGCACCCTTCGTCAAACTGTCACCCGTGAATCAATTCAAGCGGGACCAAATTCGATGTGGCGCTATCGCAAGTTTTTGCCTGTAGCTAGCGAGAATCCTATTGATGTTGGAACTGGTATGACTCCCTTGGTGCGTTCTCAACGCTTGGCACGTCGTTTGGGTTTGAATAAGCTTTACATTAAAAATGATGCTGTGAACATGCCTACCCTCAGTTTCAAAGATAGGGTGGTATCAGTTGCTTTGACACGGGCGCGAGAGTTGGGTTTTACAACAGTGTCTTGTGCTAGCACTGGTAATTTGGCAAATTCTACTGCTGCGATCGCAGCTCATGCTGGTTTAGATTGTTGTGTCTTTATTCCCTCTGACTTGGAAGCCGGTAAGGTTTTAGGTAGCCTCATCTACAGCCCTACTTTAATGGCTGTTAAGGGTAATTATGACCAAGTCAACCGTCTCTGCTCGGAAGTTGCTAACACACACGGTTGGGGTTTTGTCAATATTAATTTGCGTCCTTACTACTCCGAAGGTTCCAAAACTCTAGGCTTTGAAGTCGCAGAACAACTCGGATGGGAACTACCGGATCACATAGTTGCACCTCTGGCTTCAGGTTCGCTATTTACAAAAATCTATAAAGGTTTCAACGAATTTGTAGAAGTTGGTTTAGTAGAAGGTAAGCCAGTTAAATTCAGTGGCGCTCAAGCTGAAGGTTGTTCACCCATTGCTCAAGCCTTTAAAGAAGACCGCGACTTTATTCAGCCAGTGAAACCAAATACAATTGCTAAATCGATCGCGATCGGTAATCCAGCAGATGGTATTTACGCTGTCGAAATTGCCAAGAAAACAGGTGGTAGCATTGAATCTGTAACTGATGCTGAGATTATAGAAGGCATCAAGTTACTAGCGGAAACTGAAGGTATTTTTACCGAAACCGCTGGCGGTACAACCGTTGCTGTACTCAAAAAATTAGTAGAAGCTGGCAAAATTGATCCAGATGAAACCACCGTAGTCTACATCACTGGAAATGGTTTAAAAACCCAAGAAGCGGTGCAGGGCTACATTGGTGAACCTCTGACAATAGAAGCGAAGCTCGATAGTTTTGAACAAGCTCTTGAGCGTTCTCGTACACTTGAACGCCTGGAATGGCAACAAGTTCTTGTTTAATTAAAAATGAGTAGTTAGTGGTTAAGAACCAACAACCAACAACTAACAACCAATAACCAACAACAACTAACAATTCAAAATGTCTGTAAAAGTATTAGTTCCTACTGCTCTGCAAAAATTTACTGAGAATCAAGCTACTTTAGATTGCAACGCTAATACAGTAGCGGAACTTTTTGAATCTCTAGAGCAAGCTTTTCCTGGTATTAAATCACGTTTGTGTGATGAGGGAGGACAGCCACGACGATTTTTAAATTTATATGTCAACAGCGAAGATATTCGCTTTTTAGAAGGAACAAAAACATCTTTGAAAGATGGAGATGAAGTAAGTATTGTTCCAGCTGTAGCTGGTGGCTGAGAGTCGAAATATCGCCATTTGGCAGGTTGATTCTGGGTTAAGCACAAATTCAACATCTAACCCAAATGGCGAGATTAAAAACTCATCTGTTAGAAACAACGGTAATGTATATTAAACGTTATGTGAGACACTAGTTCCTGCTATCTTGTTGGGGATGATTAAGCCATAGTAGCCAGCTGCGATCGCAGTTAGAGCATTCAACCAAACATTGTTACCAAACAGAGGCATTAAGCCAAACATTGTCTTACCAAAAGGCAGCAATCCCATGATGGCTATGATGATATAGGCTACAGCGAAAGTAGCATTGAAAAGTCGCGCACTGCTAGCGCTGGTATAACAAGCAATTCCTAGCAAACCTACTGCACAGCGCACGATATTATGTAAGAAATTAGTGGGAAAAAGCCCAAATATGTAGCCAAATCCAGCAGAATAGGCATCATGAGCTACAGTAGGAGGAACATAAGATGCTGTTGTTCCTGGTAATGAAACAAAAGCTGGTATGAATCCAGCCAAACCCAGTATGAGAAAGAGAATGCCAATAGTTAAAGCACAGTAACGCTCTGTGTTTTTGGCTGCGTTAATGTTTTCCATATTATTAGCCCCTTATTTGTGTTATTTTTCGCTTTATCTCAGCTACTCGCAGAAATAACATTTCAACTGATTTTTGACATCAGAATAAATTTTTTGGATCGGTATTGGGGTTTATGTAGCCGAAAAGCGCTGCAATACCTTCCATTCAACTTAAATAGATTTCATTTATCTCTATCAAAAGGTAGGATTAAAAATAGTCAATCAATGTGTTTGCTTGTTACGTTTGCGAGCTTAATTTAAATTTTTACTGTAAAGCCGTATACAAATTGATAATTCGTCTCACAATGGATGAATATACCTTTGTTAAGGTAGCTGAAGGAAAGCATCTCACATCTTCAAGAAAATCCACCTCAAGCATTATTCTCAACACAGCATATTTATTGATATGTATCATTACTTAATTAAAACGAATAATAATTTACTCTCATTTAAAATCTTTTTTAGAGTAATGGTGAAATAAATGGCTGATATAGTTGATATTGCTGTTGGTGCAGGTTCTTTTACAACTTTGGTAACTGCTGTGCAAGCCGCAGGTTTAGTGGATGTATTAAAAAGTCCTGGCCCATTTACTGTTTTTGCGCCTAATGATGACGCTTTTGCTAAGTTACCGCCAGGAACCATACAAACCCTCGTGCAGAATATTCCCCAGCTAACACGCATATTAAAGTATCATGTTGTACCGGGAAAGCTCAAGCAAGCAGATTTAGCTCAAGCTGGGATTGTGACTTCTGTGGAAGGTTCAACAATTAAAATTGACTGCTCTGAAGGGTTTGAAGTCAAAAATGCTACTGTTTTAGCCGCAGATATTGAAGCTGATAATGGTGTCATTCATGTTATTGATACAGTCATTTTAATGGGTTAAGTTGGTCGGGATACTGAAAATTACATTGGTCATTGGTAGAGACGCGATAAATCGCGTCTGTACAATAGTCATTGGTCATTTGTCATTGGTGAGACCTCTTGATTATCGGCATCGAGGGAAGTAAGTTATAGGTCATTTCAAAAAATGATATCTATGCGCTTAACTTCTCTTGATGTTTTTCGTGGGATAACGATCGCTGGTATGATCCTTGTCAACATGGCCAGTGTTGCTGAACCAAATGTCTACTCACCCTTACTTCATGCTGAATGGAATGGTTGTACACCAACCGATTTAGTATTTCCCTTTTTTCTGTTTATTGTCGGTGTAGCCATGAGTTTTTCTTTTGCTAAGTACACCGATAGCAAATTAAATGCACACAATACTTCTGCAACTCTACCTTCGCTTTACTGGCGTATCTTTCGTCGTGCTGCTATCCTTTTTGCTTTAGGATTATTTCTCAATGGCTTTTGGAATCAAGGTGTTTGGACTTTTGACTTCAATAGCATCCGCGTCATGGGGGTTTTGCAACGCATCAGCTTAACTTACTTACTAGCTAGCCTGGTAGTTCTCAATCTACCGCGTAAAGGTCAATGGATTTTGGCGGGAGTACTACTTGTTGGTTACTGGTTAGCAATGATGTATGTACCTGTACCTGGTTATGGTGCTGGTGTGTTGACGCGAGACGGTAATTTCGGCGCTTACATTGATCGCTTGATGATTCCAAAGGCGCATCTTTATAAAGGCGATAATTACAACTTTCTGGGAGATCCAGAAGGACTTTTCAGCACTATTCCCGCTATTGTTAGTGTTCTGGCTGGTTATTTTGCTGGACAGTGGATACGCACCAGAAAAGAGATTAATTCGCAAACCAGCATGGATTTAGTTTTGTTTGGTTTGAGTTGCTTGGTTATCGGTGGAATTTGGGATTTAGCATTTCCGATTAATAAAAAATTATGGACAAGTTCTTACGTAGTTTTTTCTACAGGCTGGGCATTATTGTTACTTAGCTTTTGTTATGAATTAATTGATGTTAGGCGAATACGAGGTTGGACAAAACCTTTGGAAATGATGGGACTTAACCCCATATCTATTTTTGTGGCTTCTGTGTTGTTAATTAAGATATTAGTAAAAACTACCGTTGGTACAGGAGAAAATGCTCCTAGCACCTATGATTGGATTTATCAAAATTTTTTTGCATCTTGGGCTGGTGCATACAATGGTTCACTATTTTTGGCGATCGCCACTGTTTTATTATGGTTGACAGTTGCCTATGTCATGTATCGGCGACGGTGGTTTATTAAAGTTTAATGGTGGTTACTGTAATAAATCTTGAAAGCGGCTATTGCTACGCACTTTGTTAAAGTCAGAGTCGGTTTTTGCTAATTTCTCATACTTACCAGGAACAAGCTTCATAGCTTTTTGTAAGTTTTCAGCGGCTAGTTCCGCATTGTTCTGTAAAGCGTAAGCACATGCCTTATTGTAGTAAGCTAAATCTTTGTCAGGTTTGATGATGATCGCTCGATCATAGGATGCTAGTGCTTCTTGGTAGCGATGCAATTTTGTGAGGGCGATTCCTCTATTGATCCAAGCTTCATATTTATTTGATTTAATTGCGATCGCTCGGTCATAAGATACTAATGCTTCTTGATAGCGTTGCAATGTGTTGAGGGCATTACCTTTGTTGTACCATGCCTCATCTCTATCAGGTTGGATGGTGATCGCTTGATTATAAGATTCTAGTGCTTCCTCATGACGCTGTAATATTGTTAAAGCATTTCCTCGATTAATCCAAGCTTCAGCAAATCGAGGTTTTATGGTAATAGCTTGATCAAAAGCTGCGATCGCATCCTTGTAGCGCTGGGAGTTTAAGAAAGTATTACCTTGCTGAAAAAAAACTTCTGCTTTTTGATTTGTTTTTGCTTCAGAAAGCAACTGGGCTACATTAGTTTCTTGGACAACTTGTTTACTATTTTTTCCTGCTGAATTTGCCAAATCGCCACAGCCTAACATGGATAAAGTTATGAACCCAGAGGCTACAAAGCAACGCCAACAAACCATCTTTTAAAAATCTCACTACTTAAATAGATCAACAGTTTTTTGTTTACAAGATCGCAAAGGCATGTCTACACCCTCTTACTTAATTTTGATAAAAATAGCCAAAAATTAGTTTTTATGGTCTATATTTACCGACTTTAAAACAACCACAGATATAACATACCATAAATTTTTTCTTATTTTTTTGAGAAAAATTTAAATACAAAATATGAGTTCCGCAGATTTGTTGTGCTAATAGCTTGATTTATGCTTAATATTTTTTGTGTGTTTAAATTTTCTCAGATTTATGAGTTGACAAAAATTTAAAAATAGGCAGTAGGATTTTCAAGTCTTCTGGCTACAGATTATCTCATCAAACCAACGGATAATAGTATTGTTACTTTTGGGAAAATATTTTTTAGCTTTTGCTAACCACATACCCAGTTTAAAAACTCCCGGATACCAGTTATCTGTCTGATTAAAAACCTTTCTAAGTTTCTCTTTTAATTCATGCATTTCTTTTAAAACAGGAGATACAATTTTCACTTCAGCAAGTTTAGTTATTTGCTCTTCATTTAAGTCTGACTCATTTTTAAGTAACACGTACTTACTATTA
>NZ_AJLJ01000375.1 GCF_000317245.1 Fischerella muscicola SAG 1427-1 = PCC 73103 | reverse complement strand
ACTCACGCTTTTAGCTAACAATTTAGCATAACAAGTACTGAAGAACCATTATTTTAAACAAACAAGTTTCTTTAATTTTTATTTTTACGCAAACGCAAACATCAGAAGTCTGTACAATTAGGATGATCGCAACTGAGGGAATTTATTTCTACCCGTAGCGTTAAGAACCAGATCTGTCAACATGTCATAAATAATGAACCCAGAAGATAGAATCATAGAAGAATATACTTCTGATTTAAATGATCGCGCTTGGGTAAATTTGGTATTCCCTTCATTTAACTCCGTTGCCATATTTTAATTGTCTTATCCAAACTTCCACTTACTAAAATTTCCCCTGAAGCAGTAAACGCCACTGCTGTCACTGTGTGATGATGACCTGTAAATGTAGCTAATAATTCACCAGTTTGTAAGTGCCATAATTTAATTGTTTTATCAGCGCTACCACTAGCGATAGTTTGTTCATCAGGACTAAGAGCGATCGCATACACTCCATTTTCATGTCCTTTGAGGGTGTGCAACAATTCTCCTGTCTCTAGTTGCCAAATTTTAATGGTTTTATCTCGACTACCACTGACAAGAATTTTGCGATCGCTACTCATCGCTAAAGAACTCACAATATGAGAATGACCAGTCAGAGCATGTAATAATTGAGCATTTGGAGCCTTACCTTCTGGTTGTTGACAAACTTGCCATACCTTGATTTTGCGGTAACTACCTGTAACTAAAATTTCTCCGTCTTGGCTCAAAGCTAGAGAATGAGCCGCAGTATCATCCAACGATAGAGCAACTATAACGCGGCGTTGCATCAAATCCCAGAAGCAGATTGTTCTGTCGTCTCCTCCTGTGGCTAGCATACGTCCGTCTGGAGTAAAAGCCACACACCGCACCATACCATTATGTTTGTGCAGAATATCGATCAAATCCCTGGCGCCGACGTGCCACATTTTGATTGTAGAATCTGCACCAGCACTTACCAAAGTATGCCCGTCTGGACTGAAAGCCAAAGCATTGACTTCATCTACTAATCCAGATAACATCCAGGGATACTCTGATAAAGTACCTATTAGTTCTCCTCTTGTTAAATCCCATAATTTTGTTTCTCCGCGACTTCCACTTGCTACTAAAGTAGAATGACCGCTATTATTACTTCCAGGATAAAAAGCCAGGCAGTTAATTCCTCTACTATGCCCTTTGAGTGTTTGCCAAAATTGCCAATCTCCGATTATGCCTTTGAGGGGATGCTCTGGTGGTAAAGTTTGGGTTTTTTCCGGCACAAATGTTTCATCAAATAATGGCGGCGTATCTTGTTTGGTAATTCCTGTTGCTAAATACCAACTCAATCCACCCGCATACAACAAGTTACTGGGAGATACATAAATTTTTGGTTCGCTAAATTCAATTTGATTTGTCGGCAAAAAACCAGTAACTATGGCTTGTTTCTCATAGCCACTTTCACCATGATATGGATAAAACAGACAGACAAAAATCAAAACTCTGTAATTTCTAATATCTTCTTGAGTAACTGACCATTTAATTTTATTTTTCTTAATTCCATTAAAACTTTCTCCATCGGCAACACAAACAAGAATTTGATTGCTGGTATTGCCCAGAAATAAATAAGGAAATTTGCTCTCTCCCCGTAGGTTTCCTTCATCATCCAAAACCATGTTTTTGATGGCATCTTGTGGCACTTTTTTCACAGACTTACCCAAGCATTGATGCATGATTTGCTCAACAATTTGCTCCCGCAAAATATAATCTTCTGCTTGCTGCTGGAAGTATGCATCAAAGGGTATATTCCAGTCAGAGAACTCTGGATATTCAGGTGGTATGGGAGGTGGATTTTTTCCAAGAATTTCTGCTTTTTGGCAAGCAACTGTCAACATTTTTTCCAGTGCTTCGCCTGAAAATGCCATGATTTCAGTGTGACAACCTCTGACTTGAGTTTCTAACAAAGATACGTCATGAGTTCTTGGTTTTTTCACTCGTTGCAGGAAATCAGCTTGTTGAGCTTTGAGTAAGCTAATCCAATCCATCAAAAACCTCGCAAGGGTACTGCAAACTTATAGCGCCAGCAATCAGTTGTGCAGATAATTTTAAAGAAATTCAAGAGAATAATAGATAATTAATAAACAATTCCCGTAGAGAAAATAGAGAATTTAAGATTTAACTTTTTTGTTATTTTTCCATATGCAGAACAACTTGATTTTATCCATACAGTTCCTGTTCTCCGCAACTATAATCACACTTTGGCTCTCCGATAAATTAAGAATTACTAAGTAAACTTTGGTATATAGCACCCTTGGAAGGTTAAATATTAATCTGTCAATTTAAATACAGATTTTTTCCAGCTTATTCATAAAAAACTACTGCATACCTACGTTAAGCTATACTTAGCCAGGAATTCAAGTTGATTAACTAGAGTTAACAACTAGTGAGGCAAGTAATTTGTATGCATGAACAAACACAACTAATCACCAGATTTCAGTAATAGTAGGTGACTAAATTAAGATTTGAATAGAAGAAATTAGCTGATAGGAGTTTATTCTAACGAAGTAGGAAAAGAAAATACTGTTCGTGGGGAAGCAGTTCGTAAGTAAAAATTTAGATTTGGATGCGATCGCATACATTAATTGTGATCTAACAACAGCTTGTTTGGGAATCGCGATCGCTGACATCATAACCAACAGCCAGTGCTTTCCCACCATTAGCTTCAATATCCTTTTGAATTTGGCTGAGTTTATCTACATTTCTAGCCATCAGCCCAATACTAAATCCTTCACATGCAAAGCGATGAGCAACAGTTTCACCTAATCCTGGCCCGACACCAACTACTACTGCGACTTTTGCTTGACTCATGGCTGGGATGCTCCTACAAAAGTATATCCCTAACCTATATTAATCAGAATGAGTTGAAAGGTGATTGGAATTTAATGAATATCATGTAGAAGAGAAAGATGAGTTACTATTGTGTCGTCACCCTAGAAAAGCATTTTTGATACTCATAAATTTAAATTAAGATGGTCACTACAGTTATATGGAAACTAAAGAAATTCTCCAAGCACTGCCAAAACTTAGTGTTAGCGATCGCTTAAAGATAGCTGAAGCAGCTTTGCTACTAATTCGTCAAGAACAAGAATCAATCACAAAAGAAGAGCAAAAGCATCAAATGGCAATAGCAGCAATGACTGCCATTGCAGATTACAGTCCTGATAGCGAATTAATTGTTTTCTCTGATATAGAGGGAGAAGATTTTTACGATTATCCAGGTGATGACCTCAACGAGTCAAATGCACATGCGTAGAGGAGAAATCTGGTTGGTTAATCTAGATCCAACAATAGGTACAGAAATCAGCAAAACTCGGCCAAGTGTTATCGTTAATGACAATGCTATAGGAATTTTGCCATTGAAGGTTATTGTCCCAATTACTGAATGGAAAGAAAGATATACAGTTAGACCTTGGATGGTGCGATTGGAACCCAGCACAGAAAACAACTTAGTTAAAACTTCTGCTGTAGATACATTTCAAATTCGTTCAGTTTCTGAAACTAGATTAGTAAAAAAGTTAGGACTACTATCTAATGATGAAATGGAATTAGTATCACAAGCATTAACTATTGCCTTAAATCTATAAATTTATATATAAAAAAATAGTGCTGCTATGCACAAAGCATTGACAGCACAAGTTGATCAGTCACAATTTAACTATGACCTCGTATTAGCAGCGATCGTCACTTCTTTTTGTTTCCCTGGTTCTCCCAGTTGCTTGGCTTTTTCTTTATTAATACTTACCAATACGCCACCAGCATTGTCAGTTCTCACAGTGAGTTGCTCTTGAGCTTTCCAAATCCGGTGAGTTCCTTCTGGTAGTTCGCCTTCATACTCTACTTTGCCATCAACTAATACCTGAATCCAAGATTTTTCTGTTAAGGTCAAACCTATTTGTACCTGTTGAGCATTATTGAGATTGCTAGTCATGTTGCTAACAGGCTGAAACTTGTGTGATGGATTTACAGTCTGTTGATTCTGTTTAGAAATATTTTGATTATTTTTTGCTGTTTGCAAAGCATTAGCATTCAATAACTGAGATAAACCACCTACAGAACAAAAAATCATCAATATATAAAGTAAATAAAGATGAAATGGACGTAACTCACCTATCGATTTATTTTTCCAACCCGATTTTAAGCTAACTCGATGAGTTCCAACTGGAAAATCAGCAGCAAAGTCTGCACCATTAAAGCCTAATGCATCAGCAAATTGCCGAATTAGACCCTGAATATAAACAGGTTCTGGTAAGACTTGTAAATTACCTTCTTCAATTGCTTGCAACAGTCGCCGGGGTATTCTGGTCAGTACAACCATTTCGTCTAATGAGAAACCTTTTTCCTGACGTGAGGAACTAAGTTGTGCGCCCATTGCTGTCAGTTTTTCTCTTTGCTGATGAGCCAATGAATTTATGAACTCATGCTTGTTTTTCTTGCTTAACCATTTCATATTTTATTTACACTCCTTCAAATCCAGCTGAATCTTTAATAGGAATCTGCTTTAATTTTTTGTAAAAAGCGAATTTCACTTTCTTCTAAGTGACGATATTCACCTTCGCGTAAGGGTTTACCTCCAGGCGATCGCAGTTGAATCTTACCTATGGCAGTACGATGTAATTTAATTACTGGATGTCCTAACTGTTCGGCGATACGACGAATTTGACGATTTCTTCCCTCCTTTAAAATGATTTCCAAACAAGTACTATCGGCAAATTTTTCGATGAATTTCACCTGTGCTGGTCGTGTTTTTCTCCCATCTAACAGCACACCCTGACGCCAAGTGCGTATTACTGATTCGGTCGGATGCCCTTCTACTAAAACTTGGTAAGTTTTTGGGATATTATGACGTGGATGGGTTAGCCAAAATGTTAACTCTCCATCGTTGGTAAGTATAATTGCTCCTGTAGAGTCTGCATCTAAGCGACCAACAGGGTGAATACCCTGACCAGAATGTAATTCTGTTGGTAATAGATCCAAAACAGTTTTTCTTCCGTGGGGATCATGACAAGTGGAAACTACACCTACTTCTTTGTGCAGTAGCAGATACACTAAAGCTGGACGTTGGTCAGGTGATACTGACTTACCATCAACTGTGATTGTATCTTTTTGAGGGTTAACTTTTTGACCCAAGTACGCCAATTCGCCATTGACCCGCACGCGCGATCGCCTAATCATGTCTTCGGCTTGGCGGCGTGAGGCAATACCCCATTGGGATAAAATTTTTTGTAGTCTTTCCTCCATGCGGAAATTACTTGACTTTGAGTCAATAGTAAAACATACAACTAATTGCACAAAATTTTACCCTTGCGGTTTGTAGTTAATAGCCGCAAATGATAAAGTTAAGACTTGTTTAAATATTTTTAGATTTGTAAGTAATTAATCATAAGTAATCAATAGAGTGGTAGATGGCACAAAACAATTTAGAGATTCAAACTTCCAGCAGAAAAGTTCGTATCATTACGAACGTGCTGACGACAGCACTGAAATTATGGCTGAGATCCCAAGTCAGCCAAGTATCTCAGTTGGAAGTGGAGATTAAAGCGAGCGATCGCCAAATTCTCTCTGGTTGCATTCCTTGGGTGTCGATTTTTGCTAGTCATGCGGTTTATCAAGATCTTCATATTACCCAAATTCAACTTGTAGCCGAAAATATTCGTATCAACATTGGTTCAGTACTCAAGGGTCAGCCGTTACGACTGTTAGAAACTGTACCAGTAATTGGCGAACTAGTAGTAGAAGAAGATGAACTTAATGCCTCTACTTCATCTACTTTATTATCGACTGCCTTAAATGATGTACTGGATAAACTTTTACCAGAACAGTGTCCAAAATCCAAGTCAATTTTTTACCAAAAAATTATTCTTGACAACAGCCGGATCATACTTCACGTTTCCCAACCTCCCAACAACACTTCCAAAGTCTCAGAAGTTTGTGCAGAGATCAACTTACTCAGTAGTCATGAGTTAGAGCTATCGCACATTCAAGCTAAAGATAATATGGGATTAGTGTTAGAAACTCATGATCTACACTATCTCAATTTAGGTTCTGATGTTGATATCCAACAACTAAAGCTGATGCCAAGAAAGCTATTTTGTCAAGGACGAATTAATGTCAACCCTTAACTAATTTTGTCAAACGTCAAAATGTCAAATATCAAATGTCAAGTGTAATAGCTATAAATTATTGGCCATTGACTATGGACAATTAACCATTGACTCCATGCCGTTAATCTAGTTATATTCAGCTAACTGAGGCTCCACTTGCAAAACTGAACTAACTAGATGAGCGTCTAGGAACCACAAACGCTTGTCAACGACCATAGAAACTTCTGCGTAAAGATAGGCTGTATCTGCATCCCCCAAAACAGCCGTACGATCAATATTTTCCCAGAGCAAATTTCCGTATATAGCCAAACGCTCTGCGATCGAACTTACATGATCTTTACCTTCTGTAATATTAAAGGGATATTCGGGTAAAACTGATAGCCCTGCTGCACTCCGAGCAGTACCAATTGCCAAACCCCCAAGAGTTGTGATTCTGTGTGCAAGCAAATCGATATACACATCTAATTCTGTGGCGATTTCATTAAACAACTCGTGTAGGTTACAGGATTTTGTAATATCAACATTCCAATGGGCCTGCTTAATTTGAGTCTTGAGATCTATTGTAGTTGCAAGCGTTTGATTGAGAATATCGATCAGTTGCGCTCGAACTTGTAAAGGTAGACTAATTTCAGCTTGATTAAGGCTTTTACCGAGAGGTTCGCTACTACCGTTCATTAGATTTCCTTAAAGAAAGAAAGGATCTAGTGGTATAACGCCCAGCTAGCGCTTTTGGCACAAGTATCTGTAATTGCTCTTCAGACTTTTGCTTAAGCTTTAATCCCCCGTCACACCTATATTGTTACTCCAGAAATTTTGAGGGGTTGTGGGGATAGGGTGATGGGGTAATGGAGAGAAAAAGTATGATTGCTCATCTCCCCATCTCCCAAATTTCCCATCCCTCCATCAATTTTTGGGTTGTAGACAAGCTCTACTTGGGTCAAAAATAAGGGGATTGCTAGGGCTGAACACCACTAGCCGAGGACAATAGGGATTTTAAATCTTTCTATCTAAAGGTATAGCAACTTGATTGTTGCTGTATAGATAATTATTGCTTTTTTAGAAAATTATTGCTATTTTTTCCGGATTTCTTTGGGCGTGACTCCCAATATTCGCTTGAAATGCCGTGTAAATTGGCTTTGATCCGCAAAACCAACGATGGAAGCTACTTCAGAAATTTTTAGTTTATTTTGTAGGAGCAACATTTTAGCACGCTCAATGCGGCAGTGAATTACGTACTGATAAGGAGAAAGCCCTGTGGATTGCTTGAATAATCGGGCAAAGTGGTATCTACTCATGCCAACTTCCTGAGCCATTGTTCCTAGCAGCAAATCTTCTGCCAAATGATCAATGATATATTCTGTTACCCGTTGTAGCTTATGTCTGGGTAAACCACCACGATAGTTTTGTAGAGAATGTTTAGGTGCAGAGTAGTGTTGCAACAAGTGGGCTGACAATGCTGTTGCCATAGAATCAGCATACAAACCGCTGCCCGTATCATTATATTCTAATGCTTTTTTGAGGGCAAGGGTAATTTGGTAAATCAACGGATCAGGTTTAGAAAAGTGTGGTATTACCTCAACCGCGTCTGAATCAACAGATTCGTAAGCTATGTTTGCTACGAAATTAGAGTCCAAAGTCAAAGCAATAAATTCAGACTCCTCTACAGTAATTGCTCTGTGAGTTATGTATGGCGGTATTACTGCAACGTCTCCTGGCAAAGAGTCTTCGCTTTTATGGCATTCTCCCAGCCATCTTTGTAATTCTAACTGGCATTTCAGCCGAATTACAAGCACATAATTCTTAGAGTAATGTTCAGGGCTTTCATAGGCAGGTTGGATGTGATACTCCAAACCCAGATTTTTCCATCCTGATTCATGACTAGATAATATGGGCGCTCTGGTGAGGACATACTTACGAGCATCTAATCTAGTCACATCAATGGCCAGGGAATTTTCCCCTTGCATTACATTCTCCTTTGCCGCTGGGCTGTAACTGCCACCTTCTTTCAAAACAGTACTTGTATTAAGTACGAAGTGATTAATGAAATGCAGCCTAGAAATGGACGCAGCTTCTTGTAAAATTGCAAGACAGCCACTTTTATGAACTTATTGAGACAATATTTTTCTTTTCCTTATTAAAGTATATTTTTCAGGTTTACTTACACAAGTAAATAATTCAAATTTGTAATGTTTACCATCAGGATAACTACAAATCTCAATAGATTTATTACACATTTTATTCGCTTTAATCCCTCTGGCAAAATTCTTGCTTACGCATTTATCCATTAGTCTCATCAACATGAGAAATCTGGAAACTATTATGTGGCATAAGTTTTCAACTCTTTGATGTTCTGGTTCACTTGACAAATTAGCTATATATTTTTATCGAGAAATTGATCAAAAATCAATTTCAGTGAGAATAGAAAACTTAGATTTAAAATTTTTCTTTATTGTGAGTAATCACTCTATTAAATATTAAGATACGTTAGAATAATGTATCGACGAAGAAGACAAAGGAAAGAATTTGTATCAAAAATTTTGTGAAATAATATAACGCACCAAAAATCTGGAATGGTGCGTTCGCCTGGGGTATAACTAATAACTAAAGCAGCAACGGTAATATAAGGGATACAAAATAGTAAACCAAAGGAGCAGTAAAAATGTAACTATCAGTACGGTCTAAAATGCCACCGTGACCAGGAATCAATTGCCCTGAATCTTTTACCCCAGCATCCCGTTTGAGCATTGATTCAGTCAGATCACCTAAAAGACCAGCTACACCAATTAACAAGCCTAACGTCAAACCAGTAATCGGATACTTGGGCCAGTTAAAATAATAAGCCACAGCAAACGCAACGAGAACACTAGCCGCAACACCAAAGACAGCACCTTCTACAGTTTTTTTCGGGCTAATATCAGATAAAGGGGTTTTGCCAAAAAATTTACCAAAGGTATAAGCGCCAATATCTGCTGCCCAGATACAAAGGAAAGTCAGCATTGTAGCAGTCAGACCGTCTGGCAAAGAAACATAATGTCTATGTGAAAGGAAATCTGACCAACTTGGTGGCCAGTAGCCTCCCAAAGGAAGATTGCTAGCTGTTGTATTAAACGCTCTTAACCTTACCCAGTAACTCGGCAAATAACCAGTGTAAAAAAGCCCCAAGATTGAAGCGGAAATATCTGCGATCGCCGCCATTTTGGGTTGAAATAATAGGTAAAAACAGATAAAAGTACCCGCTATAGGCATAACAGCATCAGCCAAATTTCCATCTAGCGTACAAATTGCTAGGAGAATTTGACTAACAACCATAGTAGTTTTCACAGTGGGAGCTATGCCTTTAGCTTTGACTAAATTAAAGAATTCTTTTTGACCTAAAAAGATGATCACTGCAAATACGATGGTAAAGTACCATCCGCCCAAAATAGTTGCCGATAAAGCGACAACGATCGCAACAATTCCACTAAAAATTCGAGACCAAGGCATAACTAGGAACTAAAAACTAGAGAATAGGCACTACTCAATTAAAAATTAAAAACTAAAAATTAAAAATTCTTAATTTAGTAATCTCCTAAGTTGTTGTAAATAGATTTAATCTAGCTTTTCACCACTAAGGATAAAAATTGGATCGACAGCACTGAAAGTTTGAGAAAAACCACGTGTTTCCAAGCGGTTAATCGCAGACTGCACAACTTCAATATTTCTCGCTTGTAGTTGAGCAAAGCTTAGAGAAATTGCATACAGACTTTCTAGATTAGCAGCTGTGGCGACTACTCTACCTGATGGCGGCAAATAATGCCAAACTGCTTGCAAAATTTCTTTGATGGCTCGTCCACCTTCTATACAGACACGGTGGGGTGCTTCTTTGAGTTCATGCAAACACTCAGGGGCGCTACCTTCAATGACTTCAACATTTTTGACTTCAAAGCGATCGCAGTTACGACGGATGAGGTTAGCAACTTCTTCATCTCGTTCTACGGCAATAATTCGCCCTTTGGGACATAGTAATCCGACTTCTACAGGAATAGTACCTGTACCTGCACCAATATCCCACAAAACGGTGTTGGGTAATAGACGTAATTGGGCAATCAACAACAGTCGAATTTCTCTCTGACTGAGGGGAATCCCCGGTAAATGCTCGAATAAATCATCGGGAATACCAGGACTAATATAAGGCCAAAGTTGAGGTGGCATACAAGTTTAAGTAGGGGATAGGGGATAAGGGATCAGGGGTCGGGAAAGGTAGGGCCCCACCTTCTCCAATCTCCGATCCCCGATCCCCCATTTTTGTAGCATCTTCCAACCATCTTAGGGCGGTTATTCCCACAAGAAGTGTGGAAAATGATTTGCCAAAATTAAGAGTAACGAGAGGTGAAGGTCATGAAATTTTCAATACAATCTCTTTATAATTGGTATCGCGACTTAATTCGTAGCCCTAAATACCGTTGGTGGGTGATTTTAGGAACATTGCTATATTTTGTCAGCCCCTTCGATATAATTCCAGATATTTTCCCTATTGTGGGAGAAATTGATGATGTTTTTCTTTTAACTTTGTTAGTAACTGAGGTATCAGGGCTGGTAATTGAAGGCTTCAAAGCGCGTCGGGGTACTGTAGACGCCAATGTAGATACCCAAGCTGCTAATACTACTCAGGATTCAACCTCCGGTGCCACTGTGGATGTTGATGCAGTTTCCGTTAAGTAGTTGCAACTGCGATCTTAAAATGAAATAACCCTCTTCTGTTGCCAGAATGGCTGGGGAAGGGGGGTATTTTTTATACAATTTTGGATTTTGGATTTTGGATTAGGCAAGGTTAACTACTAACTATCAACAACCAACAAATTATTTATGAGCGATCGCCAAATTATTGGACTTCTACCAGCAGGTGGACAGGCAAAACGTATTTCTCCTTTACCACTAAGCAAAGAATTATATCCTGTCGGGTTTCAAGATTTTGGTGATCAACAGAACTGGCGGCCAAAGGTTGTTTCTCACTATCTGCTGGAAAAAATGCAACTGGCAGGTATAAATCAGGCATATTTTATTTTGCGTCCGGGAAAGTGGGATATTCCGGAATATTTCAGGGATGGTACAATGCTTTCTATGAGCTTGGGCTATCTAATTATGGATTTGCCTTATGGTGTGCCATTTACTTTGGATCAAGCTTATCCTTTTGTTCGGGATGCAGTGGTAGCATTGGGTTTTGCTGATATTTTGTTTCAACCCAAAGATGCATTTGTAAAGATATTGGCACGTCAACAAGCAACTAAAGCAGATGTGGTTTTAGGACTGTTCCCCACCAACCAACCAGAGAAAGCTGGTATGGTTGAGTTCGATGATACAGGTAGAGTGCAGCTAATTGTCGAAAAGCCTCCTCAGTCGGATTTGCGTTATATGTGGGGTATTGCTGTTTGGACACCTGCTTTTACTCAGTTTTTACATGAGTATCTTATTCCTCTCAAGGCTAATCTTAATTTGCCACAGTTACCAGAAATACCGATAGGAGATATCATTCAAGCTGCAATTACTCAGGGTTTTCACGTACAAGCTGAAAAGTTTGTAGATGGAACATACCTAGATATTGGTACACCCAATGATTTAGTACAAGCTGTGCGACTGGGTGTGCAGGGAGTGTGAGGGGGGGGAGGAGGACATGGGAGACAAAGAGGACAAGGGAGATGGGGGAGAATAACTAATGACAATTGACAGACAATTGACCCTTGATCAACAACCAACTACTGATTTTGAAGATATGTTAGAGCTTGTGTGGTTTCTATTTGAGGAAATTGCTGATAAAAATTGCTAACACTGGCAAAGGGTTCTGGTGTGGCTAAAATAATCATGCGATCGCCCCATTGATGTAACCAGGGTAATAATTTTAGAGGTGCAACTGGCGAACATAACCAAATTTCTGCTGGAGAAAGTTTTCTGATCGCTACAGCAGCAGCAGCTATTGTCATTCCTGTGGCGATCCCATCATCAACGATAATTACTGTAGCGCCTTCTGGATTCACCTGTGGACAAGCGACACTTAATTGTGTTTCCAAAGATGTAGCTTGATAAATTGCTGCATCTAATGATGTTTGATGCGATCGTAAATTTTGTCTCTGGTATGATCTTCTTGGCTGCGACCAAATTACACTACCACAAGCAGTTACGGCACCAATTGCCAACTCTGGATTTTCTGGATGGCTAATCTTTTTCGCTACCAATATCGTTAATGGACAAGCCAAAACACGCGCAACTGGTGCTGCTACCTCTAGTCCTCCTCGTGGTAAAGCATAGACAATTGGTACAGGCTTGATTTTAGATTCAGACGCTTGTTTAATTAAGGTTGCCTGAACAACTTCGGCTAGCCTCTCTCCAGCTTGAGTACGATTAGTAAAAAGCGGGGTATCTGACATTGTTTTCCCCCAGTACATGAAGCTATCATTGCTTTGATCATGACTGAATTTCTGTTAAATTTAAAAAATTTCCCATTTTGTTAAACTTAGAACAGTTTGAGTGCCACGCACGTTCAGAAATAGCACAATGAAAGTATAATTTCGTAGTATTAGTATCAGCAGACATAAGACGCGGCGCTGCTGGGCTGAACGTGCAAGTTTTTGGGTAAATATTTAACTCAGCTTAAACACCTTGTGCTTAGATTAATATTGAAAATTTCATGAGTAGCGAACATCAACTCAATCTTTTTGGGGAATCCAATTTACAGGAATCTAGTTTTGACAAAAAAGAATTGATTCCTACAGATGCCAAAATTCCTATTCCAACAGGAATTTATGCCGATATGAGCGAAATAGCACAGCATTGCAACCAATGTCATCGCTGTGAATTAGGAAACACTCGTATTCATGCTGTTGTCGGACGCGGTAATCTTAAAGCGCCAATCATGGTTATAGGTGAAGCACCTGGACAAAACGAAGATGAAACAGGGCTACCATTTGTTGGTCGAGCTGGGCAGCTTTTAGAAAAAATTCTTGAATCTGTCAAATTAGATACAGAGAAAGATGTATATATAGCCAATATAAATAAATGTCGCCCACCCAACAACCGTGTTCCTACAAATGAAGAAATCGAGGCTTGTAAACCTTATTTATTAGAACAAATTCGCTTAGTAGATCCGAAAATTATTCTTTTGACAGGTGCAACTGCTGTTAAAGGTATAATTGGCGATAAACGAGGGATTACTAAAATTCGCGGAACTTGGATGGAATGGGAAGGACGTTTATGTATGCCGATTTTTCACCCTTCATATTTGCTGCGTAATCAATCTCGTGAAGTTGGTAGTCCAAAATGGCTGATGTGGCAAGATATTCAAGCAGTGCGTGCGAAATACGATGAAATGATGGGTGTTCAAGGCTAGAAAATCGATTACACAATCTATAAGTATAAGGAAATTGGTACTGTACAAAATGTCAATCTCTTACCAAGTTATTTTTGATAATCCAGTACCAATTTTCTAGTTGAGAGGCTCGATAGCATCCACTATTTTGATTATTAACTATCTGTTTGTTTGAGATTCTATCGTAGTTGTTAAATGTTCTATGGCGTTGGTCAATTTTTCTTGGGCTACAACTGCCGGGTCAACTGCACTTGCTTCAGCAGCTTCACCACTACGAACAAATCTTTTCTTTGCTTTTTCAAAAGCACGAATGATCAGGAAAATACAAAAAGCAATTACTAAAAAGTTGATAATTGCGGACAGAAAAACACCATATTTGATGCCATTGACTGATAAATTTTGTAAGTCATCTACTCTTGCTGATTTGAGTACAGGATTTAAAATTACTGGTGTAATGATATCTTCCACAAGGGAATTAACGATTTTGCCGAATGCAGCTCCGATAATGACTGCCACAGCTAAATCAATGACGTTACCTTGCATCAGAAACTTACGAAAATCAGCCCAAAAGCCATTACTACGTGCCATAAGTCTCTTATCCTTCCTAAATTATCAATTTCATTTAGTTCAGGTGGATCATTATACAGTTTTAGGACGGCAATTGGAAAATGAGATTAACGGCTAAATTCAGTCTAATTTTTTCATGAAAACGAAACAATATGCTATCCATTGGTTTTAGACTTTGTACTTTTTGAAAGCCAGCTACTGCTGATCATAAAAAATTGGCTTTTGTTGACTTGTCGGATGAGTTGAAAAACTAGCACTTCCTGCACGACAATCTCTTAACCAAGTTTTAATACCTTGAGCAACAACACCGTTACTACTATCCTGTGGCGGTGTGGGAGGTTCTTGTTTAGGATCAGAACCAGTCCGAGAAAACATCATTACCATCCACCAACCATTATCAGCTTTTGTTAAAAATAGCCAGTGAAATTGTTGTAATTCCACAACTTTTTTTCCAATATACTGTCGTTCTAAAGTAGTAAAAAACACCTGGTTAACATCTTTTGCAGTATATTTTAATTCTTTGGGAATATCTCCGCTTGAGTTCAGGGGTAGCGGTGTAAATTCCGGTCTTCCTGCTACTAAAACGTAACTAAAAACATCGGTTTTTCTGCTGGTGCGGCGGGCGCGTTGAATCACACGATTGGCATAGCTAGGTAAATCTAGCAGCAGATTTGTAGTTAATGATTCAACACTTTGCTGTGAACAAAAAGATTTTTCTCTGCTTGTTGATGAAGAGGTAAAATTCTGGGCAAATGCTTGGTAAGTAAAGCAATTTGAAATGAATAACCAAAAGCCAAAACCTATAAGCCACAAGTAATAACTAGACTGATTGCAAAATTTGGGTAAAAGGCAAAGGAGAAAGGTTAAAGGGTTAGCAATTTTCCCTTTTCCCTTACCCTTTAACCTTTCCCCAACTCTTTGAGATCTATTTTTTTTAGCTTTGGAATTCATGCCACAGTTGCTAACTCATCGCAAATTTTTTTCCAGGCTAACTCAGGTTCAACAGCAGCAGTGACAGGACGTCCAATCACAAGGTAATTTGCCCCTGCTTGTATTGCTTGGCTTGGGGTAAGCGATCGCTTTTGATCTCCTTTTTCTGCCCAAGTAGGACGTACCCCTGGACAAACTAACAAAAACTCATTTCCACAACTATTTCGCAGTTGTGCTACCTCTTGAGGCGAACAAACCGCCCCATCCAAGCCAACTTCTTGCGCCATCAATGCCATTTCTAGTGCATACTCTGGCAATTCTAAGGGAATTTTTAAATCAAATGCCAACTGTCGGGAAGAAATACTAGTTAACAGTGTAATGGCAATAAGTTTTGGTGGTTTCACCCCTGCTTGTGCTGCGCCTGTTTGCACAGCCTCTGTTGCTGCCTTAAGGGCATCTCTACCAGCAGTGGCGTGAATTGTCAGCAAGTCAACACCGTAACCCGCTGCCGCCCGACAAGCACCAGCAACTGTGTTAGGGATATCATGAAATTTCAAATCTAGGAAAATCCGCTTTTGCCGAGATTTTAATTCTTGCAGAATTTGCGGCCCTGTGCTGGTAAATAATTCTAAACCAACTTTCCAAAAGCTGACTTGTGGCAATTTTTCAATCAAGACGATCGCATCTGCAATATTTGCCACATCTAAAGGCACAATAACTTGCTTGTCTGTGTTCATTACTGGTATGAGGATTAGGGATTGAGGATTGGAGACAGGGGATTGGGTATTGGGCATCGGGTATTATTCTCCCCCTTGTCCATATCACATGCTACAACGCGGGAAACCCGCAAGGGCGCAGTGGCTCCCCTTGTCTCCTATTCCCGATCGCGATCATGCAACAAGTCGGACAAACTTATTTTTTCCTAGTTGTAAAACTCGTCCGTACAATTGACTGGCAGTTTCAAAAGAAGTATCCACATCAGTAATGCGATCGCCATCTAGTCGCACACCGCCTTCTTGAATTTTCCGCTTTCCTTCTCCACCGCTTTTGCATAAGCCAGTAACATTGAGAATATAGGACAATTTTGCCGGAAATTCTACTTTGGATAGAGAAAATTCGGGTAGATCTCCTGCTTCAATATTATTGACGGCGTCTTGTCCGTGATACTGCCGGACTATTTCTTGCGCGAGGAGTTTTTGGCGATCGCGTGGGTTTTCAGGTAGTGTATCTAGAGGTAAATCCGTCAACAATTCAAAATAATCTTCTAGCAAGTGGTCTGGAATACCTTGCAGCTTTTGATACTTTTGGCTCGGATGCTCTCGTAAACCTACGTAATTTCCTAAAGACTTAGACATTTTTTGCTCGCCATCTGTACCAATTAAAAGCGGGAGTAGCAAACCAAATTGAGGTTTTTGTCCAAAATGACGTTGCAAATCTCGTCCTACTGCTATGTTAAATTTTTGGTCAGTACCACCCAACTCCACATCAGCCTCCACAGCCACAGAATCAAAACCCTGCATCAACGGATAAAGGAACTCATGTAAAAAAATCGGATTCTCTTTTTTATAACGTTCAGCAAATCCTTCTTTTGCTAGCATTTGTCCCACAGTCATGGTTGAAAGTAACTCTAAAATTTTTCCTAAATCCAGCTTGGAAAGCCATTGCGAGTTATATCGCACCTCTAACCTTCCAGGTGTGTCAAAATCTAATATGGGTCGTACTTGTTCAAGATACGTTTGAGCGTTTGCCTCGACCTCTTGTTGTGTAAGTTGGCGACGCACATCTGACTTACCTGTAGGATCGCCAATCCGTGCTGTGAAATCACCAATGATCAACACTGCTGTATGACCAGCATCCTGAAAAGCTCGCAGTTTCCTTACTGGTATGCTATGACCAAGATGAATATCCGCCCCTGTTGGGTCAATGCCCAACTTTACCCGCAAGGGTCGGTCGGTTGTGGTCAAGCGCTTTTCTAAACTTTCAGATTCGGTATCAGAATCAGCTGGTTGGGGAAAAATTTCGACAATGCCACGACGTAACCAAGAAAAGTTCTGCACCATACTATTAGGATCTTGACTGTTATCTATACTTTGCAATATGGAAGTTGGGTAGGTTATAGTCACTAGCAATGCTTCCGTTGTTTGTATCTGCCAAACTAATATAATTGCAAAAATTTAACCGTCTTGCTGCGCCAAAGAAATTATAGTTATATTTACAAGTGAGGAAGTGAGAACGCCGTGTCGTCTAGGACTTTTGAAGATAAGCAATCCCAAGGTAGCCCTTCATCTGGCGTTGAGTTTTTGAAAGGAGTAGGTCAGGTAGCTGGCGGTACTCTGCTATCAATTACCATGCTAGCGAGTTCCATTGTCGCGGGAGGATTAGTTGGTTTAGCCATTAGTTTCCGCAACTTGCCTGATGTAAGACAGCTACGTAATTTTTTCCCTTCAGAAACTACCTATATTTATGACATCAAGGGTAAGTTATTAACGAGTATTCACGGTGAAGCTAACCGAGAAGTTGTACCGCTAGACAAAATTTCGCCGCAACTAAAACGTGCAGTACTAGCAAGCGAAGACGCTGATTTTTACTTTCACCACGGCATTAATCCTAAAGGTGTGGGGCGTGCTGTAGTAACCAACTGGGTAGCTGGTGGAGTGCGCGAGGGTGGTTCTACCATCACTATGCAGCTGGTGAAAAACCTGTTTTTGTCCCAGAGACGTCAATTTACCCGTAAGATAGCCGAGGCGGTCTTAGCAATTCGTCTCGAACAAATACTGACAAAAGACCAAGTTTTGGAAATGTACCTCAATCAAGTGTATTGGGGTCACAATAACTATGGCGTACAAACGGCAGCACGTAGCTATTTTAATAAGTCGGCGGAGTATTTAACTTTAGGTGAGTCGGCAATGATGGCGGGTTTGATCCAAGCACCAGAGGAATATAGCCCGTTTGTCAATATGGAAAAAGCTAAATATCAGCAGAAGGAAGTTTTAGGAAGAATGCTGACTTTGGGCTGGATCACCCAGAAAGAATATGACGACGCTTTAAAAGAAAAAATTAAACTAGGTAGAATTAGATCATTTCAAGGTAGCGCCTTACCTTATGTTACTAACGCTGTATCTCAAGAACTAGCAAGGAAGTTTGGTCGTGAAGCCTTGTTAAAAGGCGGAATGCGCGTACAAACCACAGTAGATGCCAAATTCCAAGAAATGGCAGAAGAAACTGTCAGTAAATGGCATAAAAGACTAAGCAGTCAAGGGTTATCTAAAAATCAAATTGCTTTGGTGGCGATCGACCCCCGCACCCATTACGTAAAAGCATTGGTGGGTGGTGTAGACTCCAAAACTAGTGAGTTTAACCGTGCAACCCAAGCTTATAGACAACCAGGCTCTTCTTTTAAACCTTTTGTTTATTATGCCGCTTTTGCGACTGGTAAATTTACGCCTGATACGGTTGTTTATGATACTCCTGTAAGTTACAGAGATGGCAGTGGTTGGTATAGTCCACGCAACTACGATGGCGGTTATAGCGGTGCAATGTCTATTCGTACTGCTTTAAAGTTGTCTCGTAACGTGCCAGTCATCAAGGTCGGTAAAGCTATAGGCATGAATAAAGTTGTTGAAACATCCCGTACATTAGGAATTATGAGTCCTATGGAACCAGTGACTTCTTTACCACTTGGTGCTATCGGGGTGACACCTATGGAAATGGCAGGTGCTTATGCTACTTTTGCTAATTATGGCTGGCAGTCACCAACAACAGTGATTGTTCGTGTTACCGACAGTAGCGGTAATGTCTTGTTAGATAACACTCCCAAGCCTCAGCTAGTTCTAGAACCTTGGGCCGCAGCAGCAGTAATTAATGTGATGCAATCAGTAATCACTGATGGTACTGGCAAAAATGCAGCTATTGGCCGTCCTGCGGCTGGTAAGACGGGAACTACCTCTTCAGAAAAAGATATTTGGTTTGTCGGAACAGTACCCCAGCTGACAACCGCTGTTTGGGTGGGTAGAGACGACAATAGACAATTGGCTACTGGTGCTACAGGAGGCACTATGGTAGCTCCCGTCTGGCGTGATTTTATGCTCAAGGCACTTAAAGACACACCTGTAGAGTACTTTAAGCCACCTTCTAAGTTCCCTCGTCCCAAAAAGTAGGGGGTTAGGAATCAAAAACTGGAGATTAGGGATAAATCTATTAAAAATTTAGAAATTAAAAATTTTTCATTTTGAATTCTCTAGACTGTAGCCCCTAATTTTCAGTTCTGTTTTTCTAGTTCCGCTTTCATCCGTTCTAGGGTGATATTCATCTGATCAAACATTTGTTGTGGTGTGACGCCAAACTGACTAAGCTGAGTTTTCAGCTGCTGGATAGTCATTTGTGCCATAAAATCTTCTGACAACTCAAATCGTTTCATAAAGACGCGATAACGTTCCATCATCGCTTCCATTTGCTCAATAAACAGCTTCTTACCCTCGCGGTCAAACTTGCCGTAATTGTTGCCAAGTTTGATTAGGGCTTGATAATCTTCAAACAGCTGCTTTGCTTCTTGCTGAACTATCTCAGAGTCAAAGAATCCCATGTTGCTTCTATTTCTTATAAGTACTGATGATCAGTACCTCACTTTGTCTTAAAATTTGCCTCTAGGTTTATTTTAGTCTTTACTCTGGGAAACTAAGCTAGAAAATAAGCTTCGGTTAAATTACAGTTTTTACCGAGATATCAACACTTGACGATTTAGTTGGTGGTTAGTGGTTGGTCATTCGATTTTGGATTTTGGATTACTCTCCCCATTTCCCCGATCCCCTATACCCTATCCCTTAGCTTCAATACAATAAAAAGTATGGTGGTGGTTAGTTGGATGAGGAGAACCAAAGATGTTGACTAAGCGAAAAAGCCGGAGTGTTGCTGCAATTTTAGCGTTTGCTGGTACATTAACAATTTCTGGTTTACATAAATTTTATTTAGGACAGCCGTTGTGGGGTATATTGTATGTGCTGCTGTCGTGGACACCAATTCCCAAGGTAGCAAGTGCGATTGAAGGAGTATGGTATTTAGCTCAAGACGAAGAAGCTTTTGATCAGAATTTTAATGAAGGTAAGTCAGTAGTTCGTTCTGTACGCTCAGAAGCCAATCAAGTCGGAGCGATCGCAGATGCTTTGCGTGAGTTAGATGCTTTGCGTCAAGATGGATTGATTTCTGAATATGAATTTGAACAAAAACGCCGTCATTTGCTTGATCAAATTTCTTGAGTTGTTGCTTGATGGTTGTTTGTTGTTTATTGATTGTTGATAGTTCGTATAACCACTAACCAACCACTAACCACTAACCTGAAAAGTGAAATGAACTCAAATAGGCTGCCATTTCCACTCAACCCTAGATTGCAAAAACTGCGTTCTAAACTGCTGAATGATCCTTACTACCGATTACAGTCAACAGAAGAAATCGCGATCGCAGTATCTTTAGGTATACGCATAGACGCTAATCAAGCAACTGTGGATGATTGGTTGCGCCTACCTGGTTTATCTATTCATCAAGCGCGATCGCTTGTAGAACTATCTCATAGTGGTGTCAAATTTTACTGTCTTGAAGATATAGCAGCTGCTTTGAGTATATCGGTACAGCGACTCAAGTCTTTAGAGATAATTTTAGATTTTAGTTATTATGATGACGACTCTGTAAATAATATTACTTATAAAATTAATCCCAATACAGCGACAGTTGAGAGTTTAGTAAAAATACCATTTATAGAACTATCCATCGCTCAAGCAATGATTGAAAATCGCCAATCAGCTGGGCCTTATCGTAACTTGGTGGATTTCCAACGGCGCTTGAATCTCTCTGGTGATATCCTTGCCCAGCTGATGTATTATCTCAGGTTTTAGATTTGGGAGCGGGGACAAGGGACAAGGTAGCAGGGAGACAACGGAGACAACGGAGACAACGGAGAATAACCAATGCCCAATGTCCGATGCCCAATGTCCGATGCCCAATGCCCCATGCCTGATCCCCATGCCTGATGCCCCATGCCCTTAAACTAATCCAAGGCGGTCAAATGGCCAGAAGCGAAAAACCGCTCGACCAATAATATTTTTTCTGGGCAAAAAGCCCCAGTAACGGGAGTCATTACTATCATTGCGATTATCTCCCATCACAAAAAATTCATCATCTGGGACTTGCACTTGTGTAAATGGCTGGATTGGTGGTTCGGCAATATAATCTTCTTGTAGGGGTTTTCCATTAATGTAAACCTTGCCACCTGTAATTGCCACTGTTTGACCTGGTTCACCAATTACACGCTTAATGAAAGCTTGATCTTTTGGGTATCCTCTTTGTTGTAGTGTTGTGGGAGGCTGAAAAACAATAATGTCGCCCAAGTGTGGAGGGTGAAAAGAGTAAGAAATTTTTTCTACCACTAAGCGATCGCCTGTATGTAGAGTAGGCACCATTGAATCTGAGGGAATGTAGCGAGGTTCAGCAATAAAAGTCCTGATCAAAAATGCCAAAACTAAGGCTATAGCAATCAAACCCAAATTTTCCCGCACACTGCGCCATACTCCTGACGACGCAGAAGCGTCTTGTGTATTACTTTTTTGAGGGGTCATAGAAGTTAACTATTTGGTTCCAAAATTAGACGAACACTTTACTTATCTTGACGCTAAATATATCTTTTATTGACAATCCTGCGGGGACTCTATCTGGAAAACGGGGACAAGGCAAGGGGGACAAGGAGGACAAGGAAGACAAGGGAGACAAGGGAGACAAGGGAGAAATAATCAACTAAATATGGAAAGAGTATTAGAACCAGAAGTTATGGATAGCGCCGAAGAAGCTATTGAGTATGATGCAATGGACTTTACTGAGGTAAATAGTGCTTTTGCTCAAGAAGCGATCGCTTTGGGGTCTTCAGAACAAGCTGTGGTATTGGATGCTGGTACTGGTACGGCTCGAATTCCGATATTAATGTGTCAAATGCGGCCTAATTGGCAAGTTGTTGCGATTGATTTAGCTGCAAGTATGCTAAAAATTGCTTCTTCTCATGTTCAAGAAGCTGGTTTGCAAAACCAAATTCGTTTGGAATTGGTAGATGTTAAACATATGCCTTACGCAGATGAGCAGTTTGATATAGTTGTATCAAATAGTCTTGTTCACCATTTACCAGATCCTTTATCTTTATTCCGAGAACTCAAGCGTGTATTGAAACCCAACGGTGGAATTTTTATTCGGGATTTATTTCGACCGTGCGACAAAGCAACAATGAATGCTTTAGTTGACAGTATTGGTACTGAATACAACGTACATCAAAAAAAATTATTTCGTGATTCTCTGCACGCTGCTTTAACTATAGATGAAGTGAAAGATTTACTTGCTGAGGTAGGTTTGCAAGCAGTAGAGGTTTATCAATCAAGCGATCGCCACTGGACGGCGCAGAGGCGTTGGAATTGTTAGGGATGTTTGAGATTGATCACGAGTACTCTAACAATAGATTGTCATAATTTATTAGTGAATTCTTTAGCTTCATAGTAACGGCAACCTTCACAGGGTCCACTAGGATTGACAGCACAGCGTAAGTAACCAGAACGAGCATTATACCGACAGCTGACATCACCAATGAGATAACCTACTCCTTCCAGGTAGTAGCGATCGCTTGGATCTGGTCTAGTGTTTATTGATATTGCTTCTCTGGGAAAATTTCTCGCCACGCGTCTAAGGTGCGATCGCATCCTCGCCTGGGTTTTACGCATTAACCACAGGGAAAGTAACGATGGTAAGAAACCAATGGCAATCACCAAAAGTATTCTAAACACCTTCTTTATACCTCTTGTGTGCGCTTTTCTTCTCTAGTGTTACATATTCATAGTTGAGAAAGAGGTAAAAGGAAAAGGGTAAGAGCTAAAGAAGAAATATATTTAACCTTTACCTTATTATCTTTTATTATCTTATTTCATTAATTCACTTTGTACGTTATAGTGCTTTCGCCAGTGTTTAAGTTCATTAATCGGCACTGATTTAGTGATGACATTTACGTCATTTCCTCTCCAATCAATTTCTGCATCAGTTGTAAAAACACCACATTCTAATTCCTCCAATTTAATATTCCAATACTCACTGAATCGGTGTTTTAAAGTAATAACCTGCTCAAATACTTTGTTCCTATGTTTGTTTCTTCTTTTTCTTTCGGTTGCTCCTGTTGCTTCCGTATCAATAAATTTTGTCTCAATTAAAAACAATTTATTTTGAGAAGTAAGGTAGACAAAATCACATTTACCTAAATCTGTATAGTCGGCAATAGGAGACTTTTCAAATAACAGCAGTTCAGCGCAGGTCGGAAATAATTTGTTGATATTTAAAAATAAATATGCTTGCAATAGGAGTTCCTTATCATAAGGAAATCCAACAACCCCTTCAAAAAATTTTTTAATTTCTTCTTGAGATTGGGGTTGAATTTTTTTGCAATATGCAACAAAGTGACCTATCGCATTTGCCGTTACCAAGTATTTGCTCCTTACCCTGGTTGCTGCATTTATTCTCATGGCATCAAAAGATACCATTTTTACCAGGAGAGCATCATCCGCAGAAGTAACGAAAAAAACTTTATATTTTCTAAGTTCTACGGCTTTATACTTATAAAATTAAAATAAGCATTATTGTTCTTAATTTTCCATGGAGATGTTTTAACAGAAAATATTGTTATTTGAAAAAAAAGATTATAGATAACTTTTTTGTTACCAGGATATCTATGTATTAGTAAGTAACTGTGCATGAGCAGAGAAGCGAGCATTTTGTAAAGCCAAAACAGCACTTCGAGAATCTTGTACCCAAAATTGACGTCCGAAACGGACGAGATGACGAGAATTTTCAGCTTGAACAATTCCAATCACCGGTACTTTGGCTTTTTCTTTATCCCCAGAATGCTCTTGCAGAATAGTTCGTAAACGATGCTGTTCTTCAATAGTAGCTGCCTGTTGAGCATTTAACTCTACCATCACCATTTGTACTGTTTCTACAGCTTCTGCATCTTCAACAATAAATTGAGTTTGGTCATCTCGTCGGTCTACTTTACCCCAAATTATTAATCTGGAATCAACTTGCAGAAGTGAATTAATGCGTTCGTAGGTTTTAGGAAATGCGACTGCTTCTGATTGGGAAGTTAAATCTTCTATTTGCAATATTGCCATGGGATCACCTTTTTTGGTGATGACTTTTTTGACATTATTGAGCATTACTACTGCACATAGAATTGATTCTTCTTTTTGTTCAGCTAATTGAGAAAGATTAATTGGTGCGAGGACTCGTGCTGAACTGCGTACAGATTTAAGCGGATGATCTGATACGTAAAAACCTAATAATTCTTTCTCTTTGCGTAACTTTTCTTGGGGAGGTAAATCAGGAACAGGTTTAGCTTTGGGAGCGCTATCAAAACTATTTTGGATATTATTTTTATTACTATTGCTAGCAAATCCACCGCCTAATAAATCGAAGAGATTACCTTGGCCTGTCGCTCTATCTTTGGCGCGGGATTGGGCCCAGTCGTAAACTAAAGGCAAATCATGAAGTAATTGATTACGATTGGATTCAATTTTGTCAAAAGCTCCACAATAAATTAGTGATTCTAAAGTGCGACGGTTCACAGTACCCAAATCAACGCGATCGCAAAAATCAGATAAAGACTTAAACTCACCTTTGGATTCTCTCGCTTCCAAAATAGCAGCGATCGCATTTTGTCCGACATTCCGCACTGCCGACAATCCAAACAAAACTTTCCCGTCCAAAGGGGTAAAATCGATTCCAGAACGATTAATATCGGGTGGATCGATCTGAATACCCATATTTGTACAGGTAGCAATATATTTCTGCACCTTATCTGTATCGTCACTGTTAGCTGTTAACAGTGCTGCCATATACTCTAAAGGATAATTAGCCTTTAAATACGCAGTTTGATAAGTTACATAACCGTAAGCTGTAGAATGGGATTTATTGAAACAATTGGAAGCCACCAAACCATTTTTAATCACAAAATTATGGTTTTGCTCTACTCCAATGTCATATACGTTCTGTATACCCAAAAATTTGCGCGTTACAATTTTAACCATAAGTTCTCTAATATATTTAAGTCTTAAGAATTAGTTAATTCTATAAAATTGTTCAGTATTGAATACATATTAATCTAATTAAGAATGTGAGGGCATAGGGAAGCCCAATCGCCAATTCCCTGAGCAGAAATTGTCAAACTGTACTAAAATCAATGATTTGAGTCATTAAGGAAGCAATCATGGCATCCATCCGCGAGTTGCACAAACAGCTAGTAAAAAAAGAACGTTCTGCCGTAGAAATTACTCAGGAAGCTTTAGACCGCATTCAAACACTAGAGCCAAAATTACACAGTTTTTTGTGCGTAACTGCCGAACGGGCATTAGAGCAAGCGCGAGCGGTGGATGCTAAAATCGCCGCAGGTGAAGAAATTGGGTTATTGGCAGGCATTCCCATCGGCATTAAAGACAACATATGTACAAAGGGAATTACCACTACTTGTGCTTCCCGGATTTTAGAAAACTTTGTGCCGCCCTATGAGGCAACGGTAACACAAAAGTTAGCAGCAGCTGGTGCTGTGATGGTGGGTAAAACCAATTTGGATGAGTTTGCTATGGGTGGTTCCACAGAAACTTCAGCCTATGGTTTGACTGCGAACCCTTGGGATTTATCGAGAGTTCCGGGTGGTTCATCTGGTGGTTCGGCGGCCGCGGTAGCAGCAGGAGAATGTACTGTTTCTCTAGGTTCTGATACTGGGGGTTCGATTCGTCAACCTGCTTCTTTCTGTGGTGTGGTGGGGATGAAACCAACCTACGGACTAGTTTCACGTTATGGTTTAGTCGCGTTTGCTTCATCTTTGGATCAAATTGGCCCTTTTGCTCGTTCTGTGGAAGATGCAGCAACATTGTTACAAGCGATCGCGGGTCACGACCCGAAAGATTCTACTAGCTTAAAAGTTCCTATTCCCGACTACGCCGCAAGTTTACAGCCAGAACTCAAACCGAAAGGACAACTCAAAATTGGTGTGATCAAAGAAACCTTTGGTGAAGGTCTAGATTCGCAAGTTGAAGAGGCTATTAACATAGCACTTGCTCAACTGCAAAACTTGGGTGCAGAAATTCATATTGTTTCCTGTCCCCGCTTCCGTTATGGTTTGCCTAGCTACTACATTATTGCTCCTTCGGAAGCTTCAGCAAACTTAGCTCGTTATGATGGCGTTAAATACGGTTATCGTGCTGATGAAGTGGAAAACTTGATTGAGATGTACACCCGTACTCGTGCAAGCGGTTTCGGTACAGAAGTCAAACGCCGGATTATGTTGGGAACCTACGCTCTTTCAGCAGGATATTATGATGCTTATTATTTGAAAGCACAAAAGGTACGCACCCTAATTAAGGAAGACTTTGAAAGAGCTTTTGAACATGTTGATGTTTTAGCCTGTCCCACAGCTCCCAGCACAGCATTCAAAGCAGGGGAAAAAACTGCTGATCCTCTAAGTATGTACTTAGTTGACTTGATGACTATTCCCGTAAATCTAGCAGGTCTACCAGGTATAAGTGTACCCTGCGGTTTTGATGACAGTGGACTACCGATTGGTTTACAGTTAATTGGTAAGCCTTTACGAGAAGACCAATTGTTTCAAGTGGCTTATGCTTATGAACAATCTACTCAGTGGCATTTGCGTATGCCACAAGTATAGTTTTTGTCAATGGTCAATGGTCAATGGTCAATGGTCAAAAACTGTTGACCGATACTTATTTGATGGTACAGAGCAATCAGATTTCATGAGTGGAGTCAATCCAAAATCCAAAATCGAATGACTATTGACTATTGACTATTGACTCTTGAGCATTGACAGTTTCAGGAGTAAAAGTTACTGTCTTGATCTTTCCTATGTCTCCAAGCGGTTTTTGCTCACTTTTGTTAGCGGAAACCAAGACTGCACCTGCATTTCCAGAGCGTACAGTCAATTGCTTGTTAGCTGTCCAAGTTTTTCGATCTCCCTTCTTTAAAGTCCCCACAAACATAGTTTTACCATCTGCTTTAACTCGTACCCATGATTCCCCTTGCAGTTCTAGTGTCACTTCAACTGGAGATTCTACTGGGGTGGAAGGAGATGTTTCTGGTAAGGGAGTTGTAGTTGTAGTTGTTGGTGTGGTAAATGGGGATAATGTTGGTGACGCAGCTGTTGGTGACGCAGCTAGGGATGCACTAGGTGATGGAGTTGTAGTTGTTGGTGTGGTAAATGGAGACAATGTTGGTGACGCAGCTGTTGGTGACGCAGCTAGGGATGCACTAGGTGATGGAGTTGTAGTTGTTGGTGTGGTAAATGGAGACAATGTTGGTGACGCAGCTACAGTTGTAGATACTGTTGTTTGTGGGGAAGCTTTGGATTTTTGATCTTGAGCAACAGAATCTGCTGGACCTTTGGGATTAAGACGAAAAAACAATATAAAAGAAGCAATTGTTAATAATACTACATAAGGAACAGCAAGAGGTATATGTATACTTGAGCTTTTCTGTGATTTCTTACCATCATTACCAGAATCGAGCAGGAAAAAGTTAATTGCAAAATTTTTGGCTAATGCTACACCATCAAGTCCTAATGCGTCACCGTAGCGTCGGATAAACCCTTGTACAAAAATTGGCTCTGGTAAGTCTTCATATCGGCCTTCTTCCAATGCTTCTAGAAACGCTTGTCTGATCAGGGTTTGAGCAGTTATTTGTTCTATACGCACGGATTTCTCTTCGCGTATCTGTCGTAAATATGCTCCGATTTCCTTGAGCTGCCCTTGTTGAGCCTCATTAAAGGACGTCACTGTCATCTCCCAAAATCTACTGAATAATCTACTATTCTTTATTTATTAAACTTTTAAATCATAATTTTTTTGATAAACAATGTTAATTGGCAAATACTAAATTTACAAGCTTTTGCGATTATATTGTACACATAAATACTGGCATTTAACAGATTAAGCTGCAACATAAAATACAATTGTTCACCAATATCTTATTTTGGGTTGGAATCCTTACAGTACTTGCCTACTGTGCTGTATGTATACTTCTTTTTTACAACAAACACGGTTTATCTTTTTTCCATCTTCTATGATTGAAACAACACCAACGTTTTTAAAATTACCTTACGAAGAAGTTTGGATACCTATACAAATTCAATCGCATCAGGTGGAATATATTCACGGTTGGTGGCTGAGAGCAAATCAATCAAGTGAGAAAGTTTTACTTTATCTACATGGGAATGGTATAAATATTGGCGCCAATATTACTAATGCCAGTAGATTTTATCAACTAGGATTTTCGGTATTATTAATTGACTACCGAGGTTATGGTAACAGTCGAGGTCGTTTTCCCAATGAAAGGCGAGTGTGTGAAGATGCTGCGATCGCTTGGAATTATTTAGTACATCAGCAAAAGATTGCACCCAGTCAAATTTTTATCTACGGTCATTCTTTAGGAGGTGCGATCGCTATTGATCTAGCTATTAAACAGCCAGATGCAGCTGGGTTGATTGTAGAAAGCTCTTTTACCTCAATTCGCCAAGTGGTGGCTTACCGGAACATTTTTCGGATGTTTCCTGTCGGCTTAATATTGACACAGCGATTTGAATCAATCCAAAAAGTACCTCAGTTAAAAATGCCTGTTTTATTCATTCATGGGATCAGTGATATCACTATCCCTGCTTTCATGAGTGAAAAATTATATGCTGCTGCTCCTGAACCAAAAAGGTTGCTTCTGGTTGCTGATGCTGGACATAATAACGTAGCCGAAGTAGCTAATGATGAGTATTTACAAGCAGTGCTTTACTTATGCAAGCAGCTTTGTCAGGGGGAGGATTAAACAAATAAAAATTAAATAAAGTTTTTATTTGAAGTATGATTTTTAATAGTAAATTAAGTAAATACTACTATATAAAAAATAAAAAATATATTGTTGAAAATACTATTAAATTTACTTGTGATTGCTTTTCAATTTAGTGATAAATTTATACATAACAATCCGGATTTGTGGACATAACTATAGAAGAAATGACATAGGTATAACTTTTTTTGCTTTGATTACTAAAGAGACTTATAGTAATGGTTACTACACCTGTGTACTTTTCACAAATATTAGAGAATCCCACTATTGAAATTTCTCAAGATGAATTGCGATCGCTGTTAGAAGAAATAGAGGTAGAACTACATAATTCTCTTGTTTACCGTCGTGCTTTAGCTATTATACAAAAACTAATTGGTGACTCTGCTGACCAAGGTAAAATCTTGATCAAAGCCGTGACTAGAGAAGTGATGGATTTAGTATTTCAACAATTAGTTCAAAAGTATCAACAAATTGAAAAACCTCTGGAAAAATTTACAGATAATCAACCACAAGCAGAAACTGCTGATTTCACGCAAAAAACGCAACAAGATAATTACAATAACTTATCAGAGTGTTTAACAAACGTAAAATTTCATACCTTTGAAAACAAAGAAAATACTAAAACAGAAAACTTAGCACCTCAGCAGGAATTAGTAACAAATATAGCTAATAACGAAAATATTACGGTAGTAAAAACACCTTTAGAGTGGCTCAAAAACAAAACAATTTCCCAAACAGAAGTCACAACGCAAACCACAGAACAACAACGTACAGAAAGTCTGCGTCAAATAGGAGAACAACTCCGACAAGCTCGTGAGTCTAGAGGTCTTTCTCTTGATCAACTCTGCGTTTACACTTACATCTCAGTTCATCAAATGGAAGCTATAGAAAATGGGAACTGGGAGTTATTGCCAGAAGATGTATTTGTACGCGGTTTTATCCGTACAATGGCAAATGTTTTAGGACTCAATGGGACAGCTTTAGTCACTTCTTTACCAGCATCAGAAACAACAAAATCCGTTTTACCCTCTTGGGGTGAGTCTAAAAAAACTCCTAAAAAAGTAGGCTTGGAAATCCGCCCCATGCATTTGTATGTAGGCTACACTGCTCTTGTTGCTGGTGCTGTAAGCGGGTTATCTTATATTTCCCAACAAGGAGAAACTAGCAGACTTATGAATCAAAATGCAGTTACTCCTGCTCCTACCTCTTCTTCCATTTCAGGCTCATTTAAACATAACGAGTCTAAAATTATACCGGGAATCAAGTCTAGCGATGCTGGTGTGATTGTCGGACCAGATATTTCACCACCAGAAGCCTTGTAGGGGGATTGGGGATTCTCCAGAGGAGACGCTACGCGTAGACGCGCAAGCCGTGAGACAGCGCGGTCTTGGGGGTTTCCCCCATGTAGACGCGCAAGCGGCTTCTCGTAGAGTGCGACTGCGTTCGCGTAGACGCGGAGCGGCTTCCGCAGGTAGCGTCCCGGAGGGAACTACCCGTTCGTCGAAGACGTTCCCAGAGGGTAGGGCTTCTCATAGAGTACGGGGAGGAAGACAAGGAGGACAAGGGGAGCCACTGCGTTGCGGAGCCAGTGCGTTGGACGGGTTCCCCGGCTTGTTCGCTGAAAGCGTTCCCGCAGGGTAGCACCTGGCGTCGGGTTAAGAGCGTTGTAGCACGTGGCGTGGACAAGGGAGAATCATTTAACAAGTCTCTTCTCAATACCCAATGTCTCATGCCCAAAACGTATTACTCCTCTTGCGCCAAGATGGTGTAGATTTCGCGTTTGGCTCGATTGAGTATTTCACGCACTCTATTAATGTGTTCAGTATTGCCACTGCGAGCAACTTGCATTACTACTCCGCCTAAATCAGCGATCGCATTTCCTAATTCCATCCACTGTTGGGGTTTGTTTCTTTTGGTCATCCAGTCTTGAGGATCACCCCGTTCGGCTAATAATTGTCTACCAGTTTCTGTAATTGTGTATACTTTCTTACCTTCTATTTGCTCAGAAATGAGATAACCCCCTTCTTCAAGTAGCTGGAGTGTGGGATAAACGGAACCTGGGCTAGGTTTCCAAAACCCACTGTAACGTGCTTCTAATTCTTTGATTAAGTCATATCCATGTCTCGGTTGTTCCGCTAGTAACGATAGGAGAATGTATTTGATATCACCACGCGGTGTGCGTTGCTCATCTTTCCAATCCCACTTCGAGGATCGGTGATGTCTACCTCTGCGGGGTCTATCGTTGCATCCTGATTCAAAAAAATCAGAGTGCATAGGAACACCCAAAAACCTACCCATAAAATGAGGATGTCTAGGAAGACCTAAAAACATAATTTTTCTCTTGCATACTTCTATTTCGATTATAGATATATCACGATATATCGTTAATAAAAGTTAACAGAAATAATCCCCCAATGAAATGGGGGATTATGACTGAAAATAACTAAAAAATAGTAGAAGTTAGGGTTTTAAGTGAAATATATGCAAAGCACTAGAAATCAGAGTTAAGAAAATAACAAACCCAATCGCATCCAGCATAGTTGTCACTAATGGCCCGCTAACTAATGCTGGGTCGAGTTTGAGGCGTTTTAAGACCATTGGTAACAAAGTCCCTAAAGTGACGGCGACAAGGGTATTTATGGCCATTACTGTTCCAGCGATCAATGATACCCAGCGTTCTTGAGGAGGCGCCCAAATTAAGGAAAGACAAATCATTGTCAAACCCAAAGCTATAGCTGTACCCAATCCTGCTGTAAGTTCTTTACGCAAAAGTTTAACAGTATCCTTGGGTGTGACTTCTCCGACTCCAAGTCCGCGAATTGTTACTGTTAAAGCTTGAATACCAACAGTACCACCTGTATTGGAGAATAGGGGCATAATTACAGCCAAAACTGGCACCATCGAAATAGTAGATTGAAACGGTGCGATCGCACTGGATGCTCCGATATACAGCAGCATCACTCCAAATAGCCACGGTAAACGTTTTTTGAGTGTGATTAATGGAGAAGACAAAGTCGCTTCGTCACCACCACTCACCCCTGCTAATTTTTGAATATCTTCTGTGGCTTCTTCTTCAAGAATGTCAATTACGTCATCAATGGTGATAATACCAACTAATCGCTCTTCGCGATCAACCACAGGTAAAGCAATCAAGTCGTAACGCTGCATGATGCGGGCGACTTCTTCTTGGGGCGTTTCTGTTTTGACTTTGACAACGCGATCGCCAGCGATACTCCCGATCAAAACATCAGGAAAAGTAAACAACAATTGTCGCAGAGAAACAACACTCACTAACTTGCGGTTGTCGTCAGTAACGTAGGCGTAGTAAATAGTTTCTTTGTCTTCGTCTTGGCGACGAATTTTGCTCAAAGCTTCGCCTACAGTCAATCCTTCCCGCAAGCGTACATATTCTGTGGTCATTACCCTACCAGCAGTGCCTTCAGGATAACCGAGAATTGTTGCTGTTACTTGTCTTTGTTCCGGACTCAGCTGCTGTAATAAGCGTTTAACAACCTTTGCAGGTAACTCATCAAATAATTCTGCCCGATCATCGGGACTCATATTTTCGACAATTTGCACAACCTGCACATCATGCAGAGAATCGATTAATTCTTCTTGCACGTCTGGAGGTAGATATTCAAAAACGTCTGTAGCTTGATGTTTGTTAAGTAGACGAAATGCGATCGCTCTTTGTTGACTGGGTAATTGGGTAATGTACTCTCCCACATCAACCGGCTGTAAACGATTTAAATCCCATTTCAACTGGTTCAAGTCAGCAACGTCAATGACAGAATTGCGAACGTCCTGTACAAGCATTTATTATAACCTCCCAATTGCCTCCCCCGCGCTGGGAGACAAACTCGCCAGCTTAGAGGAGGATAGTACTACCGTCTTGTGGACTTTGGTCCATAAAATCTCTGGAACTCAACATCGATGACCAATCAAGGCATCGCTCAATCTCATACTAACCCGGAACTGTTAAGCATCCGGTGAACGCTTAAGCGTCAAAGTGGATATTCTGTGATGCTACACACAAGCAACCCACTTAGCTACCCTGATTTTTTGATTACTTTGAGTAGATTCTACTACTGTTAGCAAATGTGTCAAGCTTCTCTCAGGATTAATTTTTTAACTTCACAAAGTTAAAATAATTACTACTTTAGAATTAGTGATTATTTCAAGGTACTTTCAAGGCATTCATAGGCAGAAATTCGGCAATCATAGCTGACACTAATAGTTTGCCTGATAGCAATTGCTACTGCTATCAACCTAAAAGCTGGCAGTCAAGAAGTTATCAAATTCTTAGTAAATTCCTTTGAACAAGTTTCATATACAACTACCAAACAGCATTTTAAATAATTATTCTCAATCATTAATCAGCAGATATTCTTTAATTATAGAATTGTAAGGATAGTAAATGTTCGGGTATTATTAAGCATAATAAAATATCCAGAATAATTTTATTTCCAACGAACCTAAATTGTTGCTGAATACATCATTAATGCTCTTATTTTTAAATTTTTTGTGTACTTTTTTTGTAGCCTGCGGCAAGCCGCTTGCGCGTCTACGTTCAGAAAGATTATGTTTATAACCTATATAGGACGGCTGCATAATAAAAATTTGAAAAAACTCATAGCTCTGTTGAATTGAGCATAAAAAAGTTAACAAAATAATTCAAGATATAGCAGTCCTGTATAACTTGTAAAAAATGATTCTGATGAATGAACTATAAAGGACACAAAGTACACGAGTAAGGAGAGAATAAAAAAATTGCAAATGATTTATGATTGCTATATAATACTATTTTTGATTCAATAAAAATTTTGGTTAGCCGACATAATTAAATACAAAGTTACAGGGTTAATTTCTAGAATCTACTGTCTAATTCAATATGAAAAAAGCTTCCCAATTGCGAGAACGTCTAGAGTATTATTATCAACAAATCAAGACAATAATCTTAGCACGTCAAAATCCAATTACTGGTCTACTACCTGCAAGTACAGCAATTACAGCTCATGGTGATTACACCGATGCTTGGGTACGTGATAATGTTTACAGTATTTTGGCAGTTTGGGGGTTAGCGCTAGCATATCGCAAGGTTGATGAAGACAAAGGACGCGCCTATGAATTAGAACACAGCGTCGTCAAATTAATGCGGGGTTTGTTGTTTGCGATGATGCGACAGGCCCATAAAGTAGAAAATTTTAAACATACTCAGTCACCTTTAGATGCTTTACATGCCAAGTACAATACCGCTACAGGAGATATTGTTGTTGGTGATGAAGAATGGGGACATTTACAACTAGATGCAACATCAATTTTTTTGTTAATTTTGGCACAAATGACTTCTTCTGGTTTGCAAATAATTTTCACTCTTGATGAAGTCAACTTTGTTCAAAATTTGGTTTACTACATTGGTAGGTCTTATCGTACACCAGATTATGGAATTTGGGAAAGAGGCAATAAAATCAATCATGGTAATGCAGAATTAAATGCTAGTTCTATTGGCATGGCAAAAGCTGCTTTAGAAGCAATTGATGGACTAGATTTATTTGGTGTGCGTGGTAGTCAAGCATCAGTAATTCATGTATTACCAGATGAAATTGCGCGTGCCAGAATTACTCTTGAATCTCTACTACCAAGAGAATCTGCTTCTAAAGAAATAGATGCAGCACTTTTGAGTGTGATTAGTTTTCCGGCGTTTGCAGTTGAAGATATACAATTACGCGATCGCACTCGTAATGATATTATTACGAAACTCGAAGGTAAATACGGTTGCAAGCGTTTTTTACGTGACGGACACCAAACTGTTTTAGAAGACAACAAACGCTTGCACTATGAAGCGTGGGAACTGAAACAATTTGAAAATATTGAATGTGAATGGCCTTTATTTTTCACCTATTTATTTTTAGATGGTTTATTTTGTGGCAACCAAGAACAAGCTAAATATTACCAAGAGCGTCTAGAATTTTTACTTGTAGAAAAAGATGGCTTGGGCTTATTACCAGAACTTTATTATGTAAGTGCAGAATTGATCGAAGCAGAAAAACAAGCACCATCAACTCAGCCACGCTTACCTAATGAAAATGTGCCTTTAGTGTGGGCGCAGAGTTTATATTATCTCGGTCAAATGCTCAGTGAAAAATTAATTGCCGTAGGAGATATTGATCCCTTGGGGCGACACTTACGCATGAATAAACACCGAGAACCTCTAGTGCAAATTGCTTTATTAGCAGAAGATGAAGATTTACAAGCAGAACTAGAAGTTTACGGTATTGAAACCCAAACACCCAAACAAGTAGAACCAATTCAAGTCTGCCAAGCTGATGATTTCATTAACATTTATGCTCAAATTGGACGCAGTGAAAAACTCGGTTTAACTGGACGTCCACCCCGTCGTCCTCGGAGTTTAACCACATCAAGAATTTTCCGTATTGGTAGCGAAACAGTTGTATTTTTACCTTCATTTTTAGATTCTCAGCAATTCTATTTAACTCTGGATTATCATTTTTTGATCGCCCAATTACGCAGTGAACTTGCTTATATTCAAAAGTATTGGAGTGATTTAGGGCGTCCGATTCTGACTTTAATGTTGACGCGTACAATGTTGGAAACTGGTTCCGAAGCGTTACTAAACCTCATGCAAGAACTCAAAGATAGTATTTGTAACGGCGTGCGGGTAAAATTAGGAAAGCTGAATCAGTTGATGTTGACAGCAGCGATCGAACGAATTGATTTTCTGCCAGAGTTTGAATTTACCTTGTCTTCCGTCAAAGATGCTAGACCCCGCTGCGCTTATTTAGCACTACATCCAGATAAAAATTGGCCTTTGGGACATACTCAAGAATTCCAAGTAGAGTACGAAACCAACTTTGGGTTATTGCTTGGTTACTTGCGTTCCTCAGAAAATATTTACGAACAAATAGAATTGTTGCAGACGCTAACACGTTTGCAAGGACTAGATTTTAATACAGGTTTTGGTGGGCCAGGAAATATTGTTACAGTCGGGGATTTGCTAGATGAAGTTTACACTAAAGCCGCAGAATTAGGGATTTGGGCGGTTGTACGGCGTGCAGCAGGATTGCGGCAAATGGCGTATATTGCTTTATCAGACGTAGTTACAAGTATTATCGTCCGGGGTAAACAAATTGCAGTTGGTAAAGCTTACAGTGAAGCATCATTAATGACTGTACCCCTCTCCCACAACGAGATTGTCGAGAAAATCAATCATTTTTGTCGTGAAGATATACGCGATCGCGTTTTAACTCAAGAAATCCTCATTTATCTGAGTACTTTAATCAAATCAGAACCAGAATTGTTTAAAGGACTACTCACCCTGAGAGTTGGTTATCTAATTTTATTGCTTACCAGCGAACTAGCGCAGGAGTTGAAAGTTACTCAAGATGAAGCCTACGAAACCTTGATGCAACTTTCACCATTTGAAGTCAAAACCCGGTTAAGCCAGGTATTAGGTGAGTACTCAGACATGAGTAAGTTATTACGCCAGCAAGAGTCTTTACACGTCAAGCAAAAAGAAAGCGATATTGAGTGGGTGGTACAACCAATTATTTTTGAGGACATCGAAGTCCAACCAGGTGGTTGGCGACGCTTCCGTCAAGCTGAAGGCGCCACAGGACGCACACCCAAAGACTTTTATAAACAAGTTTGGCTGTTAATGCATCATTGTAAGGGTTTGGTGATTGGCGACAAACTAGAACGCCGCAACCGCTTAGAAAGTGAAGAGATGATCTCGGAGATGACAGCCGGCGAAAAAAACTTTGCCCTGCAAGTAGAACATCTGCTAAATAAAATAGAGGCTCCCGAATATCGCCAAGTCAATATCGAAACATTAATGGAATTAGCTGCGATCGCATCCAATAACCCAGACTTGCAAATCGAAGAATATATAGTTTTAGATGTATTAATCGGTCATGCTGTGAGATTAGCATGGTTGGATGGACATCCAGAAAGAGGCGATCGCTATGATGAAGACAAAGGTAGTGCATGGCGATCGTTTTACAATACTTCTCCCAAAGAGTGCGCTAGTTATGTGGTGAAGGCGTTTAGGTTCTTGACGGAGTTTGTGCAAGAGTTGTAATTTTGTAGTAGTTTTGTAGGGTGTATGACACTCGGTTAACGCACCCTTTATACCATTTCACGTTAATCGCGATACACATAAATAATGTAGAGACGTGCCTTAGCAAAGCCATGCGCTACAGCGCTATTGGCACGTCTCTACAAAAAAATATCTTTCACTTTTAAAGGAAATTGGTATTAGCTAAATAACCCTTGAATGATTAATCATCCATCTTTTCGTTTTACCATCCCGTACCAGCCATAAACGTACAGACTCTGGCTCAGATAACTTTTGTTGATTTTTTAGCAAGTATTGCAGTTGAACTTTTACTATTGCAGAATTATTATTTTGTTTTTCTACGCTAGGTTGTTGTGTAATCTCTATTCGCTCTACTTGTTGTTCCCACCAGCTGACATAAGAAATAAAACCACTTGGCAAACTTGATTTCTTAGTTTGAAATTTGAGTGATAGACAATTCCAACTAGCAATATACTGACGTTTATTAATAGTTGAATAATAAGCTTTAACAAATTCTGTCGGTGAATAACTATTTAATGTCGATAATTTCGATTGAGGATTCATTAGCCAGTTATCAAAGGAATACCAAAAAATGACACTATTGTCAATGAACTTACCAACAGTAGTTTCTCCAAATACAGGACGTGCATACCATGTTAATAAAATGATTATTCCTGTGATAATTAACCAGATTCTGCGTGGGAGCCATCGTTTTTTTAATGCCTTCTGACGAACTTTATCCAGTTCTTGGCTACATAGATATAAAAAACTAACTATGTTGCGAAGAAAATCAGCAAAAATATAGACATATTCTGGCGGTTGATGTCCCTTTTTTCTGAGATTTTTCGTCAACAAATATTCTCCAAAAAGTAGCATATTTGCTAATAATTCCGACCCAACAGAAATTAATTGTAAAAATTTAACAAGTAGCCATGGAAATATTCGCCAGAAAAACCAAGAGCAGATAGGCATTAAGACAAGAACAACTACTATCGCTCGCCATGGCATTGGTACAAATACAAGTACTTCCCAAATAGGTTTAATTATGCCCTGAATAAACTCACTTATCATCACTATTTATTGATGTCATAAAATTCTAAAACTATTCTTCTCGTCGAAATTCTTCGGGAATATCAGATGTAGAATTATTGCTCTCTGTGTTGTCTGCTTCTGGTAAAGCTTCTTGCGTTTCTGAGACATCTACGGAAGTACTTTCCAACACAGCAGTAGATTGTTCCGTTAATCCAACTAACTGTCGTAGAAGGTTTTTTCCAACTTCATTAATTTGTGAACCTTCAAGTGCATCTGCATCTAACAACATTTTGAGCATTTTGACCTGATGTTCTCTTTCACCTTGTTTTTGTTGGTTGAGCGCTTGTAAAATTACTGTCACATCTTCGGGACGCTGTGCAAGTTGAAGTGCAAGTAACTGAAAGTTTCCACCTTGCAATAATGGAGAGTAAAACTCCATCTTGATTTTCATACTATCAAGTTCAAATTGTTCGCGCTGTCTACGTAATTCTAATTCCAGTTGTTCTTTTTGCCGCATCTGGATAATATCAAACTGTGTTTTTTCTATTTCCAAATCTTGCTTAAGCTTTTGTAGCTCTATTTCTGACTGAATGTGGGTTTTTTCTTCTTCCCGTTGGAATTGATTCCGTTGTCGAATTCGCTCTAGTTCTAATTGCTCTCTTTGTTTTTGTTGTTCAATTGCTAATTGTGCTTTCTGCTTTTCTAAAGCTTGGCGGATTTTTTCTCGTTCAATTTCATCTTGCAGGCGTTTTTTATCTCTAATTCGCTCACGGGCTTCCTGTTCTAAAAACAGAGAAACTGTGAACTGATAAACAGAGAAACCTTGATCATATATAGCCTTTTTGATGTGGTCGCTAATTTCTCGCTCCGCAGCACCGCTTTCTTCAACCTCGTATTTACGACTGATGTTTCGCATCACCTCCGTAATTAAAGGTTCTAGGACTCGGCGCACATCAGTAACGCTACGTTTGACAATCATTTCTGGATCATGCACCGCATAAGTAAATTTCACATCTGCTTGAAAGTCAAAAGCATCTGTTTTACAAGGTAGATTACACACAAACCGTAACGGATGTTCAGTCATGTCTACTTTGTAAACTAAATGATATTTACCCCACAGCATTTCCCCGCTAGTAGGGCCTTTTTCACCTTGTTTAATAGTAAGTAAAGACTGTCCTTCCCCAGAAAAAACTAGCGCAGTTCCTGGATCTGGAATTGGACGTGACTGTAAAATTCGCCAACGTGAAATTTCTTCTCTAATCAGGATAGGGTTGTAGATTTCCGTCACTTTATTACCTCCATGAGTAACTTTGTAAATGCTTTTTAATAACTGATAAAATTTCACCTGCAAAGTTGGGTGGTTCTATCAAAGCCCACTGGTTGAGCTTGTAAAGGATTCTTTCTTGTTCACGCTCGTTTCCTTGAGCTACTAATGTGTAAATTATTCGTCCCAATACTCGCTTGAATCTGTGGTCATAATCAACGAATCTCAGCCAATTATGAATTTCATTGAGTACAGATACACGTGTGGCTTTGAAGTTTAAAGCACGTCGTAATAAGCAAACAATTAAGTCTTCATATATCTGGTTTTCTTGTGCCAGCCATAATAATGTCGGTACATGATTATTATTAATTTCGGTTACATCTGCGCGAACTTTGTCTTCACACATCAGTCGCCAAAAAATGAGTAAACCTAATTGGTTGGGTGTGGTCATTTTGGTTTGTGCTGTCCATTCTTGTAAAGCACTAAGGACGTTGAGATATTGATTTGGTAAGAATTTGCCGCTTGCAAACAGATTGACTATACTTTCGATAACTGCGGAAAATAAAGATGGTTCTCCAGAGGAAGTTATGGCAAATAAATCACGCAGTGCAGCATCTGGAAAGCGCAGTCCGACATACCCGCCATAGGCCGATGTCGCAGTCCAACGCAAGTTAGAATTATTTTTTAAAGTACTCCATGAATGCAATAATCCCAGCACTTGAGGAGCAAGATTGCTTTCAAATACTGGAACACTTAAAGCTAGGGCTGCTAATTTTTGCAAACTCCTATTTTGGCTATTTGCCCAAGGTCGTAATACCTGATTCAGAACATCTCTAAAAGCATACTTGCTCAGTTCGCCAATTGCAGCTGCGGCTCTAATCCGAACTTCAGAATCACTATGGGAACCAAGTTCGTGTAACCAGATCAGTAAGGGTTCGCGTAGATAATCATATTCATGCCACACATAAGATATAACAGCAGGCTGAAATGTCGGATTCTTAAACTCAACTAGTTCGACAGGACTGCGTCCAAACTCCGTATTTTCGTATCCTGGGACTAAATTAGCAAAAACCTCTTTGAGTAATTGACTACGTGTTTGATCAAATACTGGTACAGGATCAGATTCCTCGTCTTTTTTTGATGGGGGTTGGACGAGCAATTGCAAGCGCTGACTAGCATCCTTGACTGCTTGATAGCTACTTCCACTGAGAACTGCCAAAGCAATCATAAAGATGCGTTGGCTGAATTCTCGCTTATCTTGCTCAAACCAGTTTTTCACTTGTTCGTAGGCGCTAGAGCCAAAACGGGCTAATGCTTCTTCAAGGTTGAGTTCCTGGCTTGCTACCTTGGCTAAGAGTGAGGCCAATTTATCAATTTCACTCGGTAAAAGTTGCTTGTCGAGTAGTTGGCGCACAGCATCTGACTGCGCTACACAATAACCACTATCAAGCATTGCTTGATCTGTGATGTACCATCTCAGATGTTTTTCTAACAATTTGTCGGTAGATGGTAAGTCCTTCCAATGAAAGAGATATCCTCTCAAAGTTTCTTGGGAAATGGAAATGTGATTTTCTAGGGTAATGACAAGATAACTTTGTTGTTGTTTGAGTTTGCGACTCAGACCGTTCAACACATAACCATTGAGTTTTTCCGCGCTACCAACAGCCAATGTATCAATTAAATATACCTGCTTGGCTTCACACTGCAATGAACTCAGGTCTGTAATAGCTGGGTCGATTTCAAAAATCTCTTCTGCATTGAAAGTAGAAAGTAGATGAATTGCTGTAGTTTGCTTACCAAATCGTCGATGTCCTTGCAGAATCAGTAGGTGTTTCTCGTCTAAAATAGTTTTTACGTGCTGATATTTATCAGTTTCTACATAAACACTACGTATTTTTTCGATATTTGCACTTAAAATTTGTCCCGCAACTTCTTTTACAGAATTGCGTTTAGTTCTCTTAGTCTGATTACCTCCGACTACATCACCAGTAATCTCTACTTGATCTGTAAAATAAGCACCACCACTGCGGGCGTCAATATATACATTGGCAACACCAAGCGATCGCAATAAATCAGAAATGTCTTCAGCTTTATCTTTCTCTGCAAAGTCTTTGATGAAATCTTCTACTGAGTTAGTGGTATTTGATGCTTTTGTATTCTGACTTTCAGCAGCCTCCTCTAATTTCTCATCAGTTTCTTTTATAGATGAAGGAGCCTGTTCAAGTTCATCACTCATTGGCTTATTTCCTCTGAGATCCTCAAGATGCTAAATCAGTTACCTAATTACATTCCAAAGAACACTTTAACCAGGTATTTGCTAGCTGAACTGATTTTTATTACCGCCAACCACATCTCCTGTGATATTGGCCTCTTTTTCAAAGTAAACACCACCACTACGGTTATCAATAGTTTGTGAACCAATTTGAGTATGATTTATCAGTGTGATGAGTTTTTCCGCTGCGTTGATAATTTCTTGATCTTTGTGAACCGAAGCCTCTATTAGTTTTGCTTTTAGTGGTTCCTGCCAAATCTCTGGCTTTTGTTCATGTTCAGCTAACACCAATTCTGCTGATGGATTCCCTACAAACTTCTGTTGAACAAGTGTTTTCAAACCTTTATAACTATCTCTAATGGCTTCATCAGCAATTGCTGTTGTACCAGCTACAGCACCTGCGGCTAGTGCGCCAACAATCAAACTAATCGGTTCCATTACCTCATCTCCTGAAATCAAGTACTAAAGTCTAAACAATAATTTATAAAATTTCAGTTATTTAAAATTTTTTACACCTTCAACGCACTGTTTCATCGCCAAAACAGACTAACTGTTTAAACCCATGAGAGTGGGTTTTATGTGTGTAGACATGACTTTTAATGCTTGCTGCAAAATATTAATATGATGAATTTACGTGTTTTACTATATATGAAGCATAATGTAACTTGATAGTGCCAACTCAGCAATAACACTCACCTATTCTTCATATTTATGTAATTTTTTTGTGAATTTCGATAATTACTTGCAGGTTTTTACAGTAAAATCTATACCACTAACTATAATCTTGCGTCTTAAATACTGCTTTGCACAAATCAAACTGTTAATAATTTTGAACAATCAGATCAATAAGTTACGAAGTAAAAGTTTCTACATATCCATACTTAATGATCTGTCTTAAAATCAAATCCGTAAATTAAAAACCTGCACTAGTCCAATAATTATCAGATAAATAGCCACTATATAGTTAAGCAGCCTGGGAAGTATCAGAATCAATATTCCTGCGATTAGTGCAACAATCCCATTGATATTAATACCTACTTGAATAGTATTAGTTGTTTGGGCAAGCAAAATTGGTATGTCAGACATAATTTGTTTTATACGAAATAAATTTATTTATAATACTCGTGCAAACAAGAAAAAACTAAATTTTGTAAACAAAAAAGGTAGAGGCTGTAACCCCTCTACCTTTTCAAATTTCTAAGATTCAACCCAAAATCTTACTCAACTCCAGGCGTCATCAATTCTCGGCGCTGTTCGCCTCTTACCGTCACATTACCGCTTTCATCGACATCAACAATGGCAGTGTCGCCTTCCTTGATGCGACCAGACAGGATCTCTTCTGCGAGGCTGTCTTCTAGTAAGCGCATAATGGCTCGACGTAAGGGTCTTGCACCGTAACTGGGGTTGTAACCCTCCTGCAACAAGCGCTCTTTGAAGCGATCGCTCACTTCGAGATTGATTCCTTTCTCGGTAAGACGACCAAATACTTCTCTGAGCATAATGTCGGCAATTAGCATTACCTCTTCCTTGTTCAGTTGACGGAAGACGATAATTTCATCCAGACGGTTGAGGAATTCTGGACGGAAGTAGTTCTTCAGTTCTTCATTGACTAAGAACTTAATCCGGTTGTACTGCGATTCGCTTTGGTCTTCAGCAAACTCGAAGCCGATACCGCCGCCACCTTTTTCAATTACCTTGGAACCGATGTTGGAAGTCAAAATCAGCAAGGTGTTCTTGAAGTCTACGGTGCGACCTTTGGCATCAGTTAAACGACCGTCTTCCAAAATTTGCAGCAGCATGTTGAAGACATCGGGGTGCGCTTTTTCGATTTCGTCGAATAGCACCACGGTGTAAGGACGACGGCGTACTGCTTCGGTGAGCTGACCACCTTCGTTGTAACCAACATAGCCTGGAGGTGAACCGATTAACTTGGAGACGGTGTGGCGCTCCATGTATTCGGACATATCCAGACGGATCATCGCTTCTTCCGAACCAAAGAAGTAAGATGCTAATGCTTTTGCCAACTCGGTTTTACCGACGCCGGTAGGCCCAGAGAAGACAAAGCTAGCAATGGGTCGGTTGGGGTTCTTTAAGCCGACACGAGCGCGACGAATTGCCCGCGAAACAGCCTTCACAGCATCTTCTTGACCGATTAGGCGCTGATGCAAGGTGTCTTCCATGTGCAGCAGCTTTTCGGACTCGGACTCGGTGAGTTTGTTGACTGGTACACCCGTCCAAGAAGCGACAATGTGGGCAATGTCTTCTTCTGTAACTACTGGTTCTTCACCTTCTGGACGACCAGTACCGGTTTTGCTTTGAGCGATCGCGCGAATTTCGGCTTTGATTTCCATTTCGCGATCGCGCAGTTCTCCGGCTCGGTCAAAATCTTGGGCGCGAACTGCATCATCTTTTTCTTTTAATAATTGGCGCAGTTCTCGATCTAACTCTTTGGCTGCGGGTGGAAGTTGGGAGTTAATTAGACGGACGCGAGATCCAGCTTCATCGATTAAGTCGATGGCTTTATCTGGCAGATAGCGATCGCTAATATAACGGTCAGATAATTTTGCCGCCGCAATCAAAGCTTCGTCGGAAATCTTGAGCTTGTGGTGTTGTTCGTAGCGATCGCGCAGACCATGCAAAATTTCGATTGTCTCATCAACCGACGGTTCGCCGACCATCACTGGTTGGAAACGGCGTTCCAAGGCTGCATCTCGCTCAATGTGCTTACGGTATTCATCTAAGGTTGTGGCACCAATGCACTGTAATTCACCTCTAGCCAAAGCCGGCTTGAGGATATTTGCTGCATCAATTGCCCCTTCTGCCGCACCTGCACCAATTAGGGTGTGTACTTCGTCAATGACTAAAATGACATTGCCAGCCTGCCGAATTTCATCCATGATCTTCTTCAGGCGCTCTTCAAATTCACCCCGGTACTTTGTACCTGCTACGAGTAAACCGATATCCAGAGTGACTACGCGCTTTTCTTCCAGGATGTCCGGGACATCTTTGTTAGCAATACGCTGTGCCAAACCTTCGGCGATCGCGGTTTTACCAACCCCTGGTTCCCCAATTAAGACTGGGTTATTTTTTGTGCGGCGACCCAATATTTGAATCACCCGCTCAATTTCTTTGGCGCGTCCCACCACTGGATCGAGCTTGCCGTCTACTGCCATTTGGGTCAAATTCGAGCCAAACTCATCCAAGGTCGGGGTTTTGTTGCCGCGTGATGGACCACCTTGTGTAACCTCGGCGGTCTCTCCCAGCATTCGGATAACTTGAGTTCTTACCTTTGAAAGATCTACACCCAGATTTTCTAGCACTCTGGCTGCTACACCTTCCCCTTCTCGGATCAGGCCCAACAGCAGATGCTCGGTGCCAATGTAGTTATGCCCTAATTGGCGCGCTTCTTCCAAGGATAGTTCCAGAACTCGCTTTGCCCGTGGCGTAAACGGAATTTCCACGGCGACAAAGCCCGAACCCCGGCCTATGATTTTTTCTACCTCAATCCGAGCGTCTTTGAGATTGACACCCATGGATTTCAGCACCTTAGCCGCCACTCCGGTACCTTCTCCAATCAGACCCAGGAGGATCTGCTCGGTACCAACGAAATTGTGTCCCAGGCGGCGTGCCTCTTCCTGGGCCAACATGATTACCTTAATGGCTTTTTCTGTGAAGCGTTCAAACATGGCATTTTTCCCATCACCTGCGTCGTGCCGGTACGCTGATTTTAGCACAGGCAAATCGAATGAATGTCTGTATAAAGAAATAGACATTCAATCGGGATCACCCAGCTTTGATGGGAAATTGCTAACTTTTTATTACTTTTTATTGACTGTGTATTGAGGAGCCTGAATTTACCGTCTTTGTAGAGATTGACAAGCAAATAAAAATTGGGTTTGCAAGTTTTTAATGCCAATCCCAAGCAAGAATATTTATCATATTTTTTGGGAACTGTCAATTTCACATTGAACAGTATGAAAATTTTTTATAGGTAGTAAAATCACATAAGATTTAAGCTTTTGTAATAAAAATTTAAGTAATATTCATGAATGGGTAATTGTTGGTATTTGGCGGATAGCAGTAATTCATAACCTTTGACAAATAACCAATGACTATTGACAAATGACTATTGACCAATCAAATTGAGTGAGGCGATCGCTCATTTTGATACGCAATTTTTCCAAATTATCTGGAAATTCTGGATATTGGATATTTCCTAACCACAGAATTAGAGCATCTTCATCGTTATCTGTGTAATAACGCCTTCGCTGTCCTGCTGTTTTAAAACCAAATTTTTGATATAGAGAAATTGCAGCTTTGTTAGAAACTCGAACTTCCAAGGTAGCTCGTTCTAAACCCATTTCGTAAGCATTCTTAAGCAAAAAATAAAGAATAGCCTGTCCTAACCCTTGGCCTTGATATTCGGGATGAACCGCCAAAATGGTAATGTGGGCTTCTTCTAAAATTGACCAAAAGCAACCCATTGCCAGCAACTTTGCGGGAGATAAAGGTGTAAATAAACCGAGTAAAACGCTGTTAGGACTATCTAACTCTCGCTTATAGCCATCCAATGTCCAAAGACCACCAAAACACGCCTGATCTAGTTCTAAAACCAGACTCAATTCGTCTATTGTTATTAGTTTTAGTTTTAATTGGTCATTGGTCATTGGTCATTGGTCATTGGTCATTGCATTGGTTATTCTCCCCACACTTCCTTGTCCCCGATCCCCGATCCCCGATCCCCAATCCCTAGCTCTTGCAAAAGACAGGGGCGAACAAGCACGTTATTCGGTAAACTGGGAATCGGCATATCCGCTCGTAGCTTGTAATTAGTACTAAGGACAACTCTTAATATTTATGGTATCGACTCACCCTGCTGGGGTTCAACTTTCTGGTAGACAGTATTTACCGCAATCAGCTAGCAATAACATTAATCTTTCACCCAATCAAGAACTTTTACCACTGAGTGCCAAAGTTAATAACGAAGATCACCTAGAAATAGGGGGTTGTGATGTGACAACTCTTGTGCAGCAGTTCGGTTCACCTTTGTATATTTTGGATGAAGAAACCCTGCGAACAGCTTGCCGCCAGTATCGGGAAAGTTTCCAGCGCTATTACAAGGGTGAATCTCAAGTATTATACGCCTCCAAAGCTTGGAGTTGTTTGGCAGTCTGTGCGATCGCCGCTTCCGAAGGCTTGGGAATTGATGTTGTCTCAGGAGGCGAACTCTATACAGCCTTAAGTGCAGGTGTCAGTCCTGATAAGATTTACTTCCACGGCAATAATAAGTCGCGAGAAGAATTAACTTTGGCAATTAAGTCTGGTTGCACTATTGTTGTGGACAACTGGTATGAGTTGCGGACTTTGGTGGAGATACGTGAGGACAACGGAGACAACGGAGAATTTGCTTGCTTGTCTTCATCTCCCATCCGGATCATGCTTCGTTTGACACCAGGTATTGAATGCCACACACACGAATATATTCGTACGGGACACTTGGATAGTAAGTTTGGCTTTGATCCCAATGATTTAGATGAATTATTTGCTTTTGTCAGTCACCAATCTGTATTAAACTGTATTGGTTTACATGCTCATATTGGTTCCCAAATCTTTGAACGCCAACCTCATCAGGATTTAGCATCTGTGATGGTACAGTGGATGAGTAAAGCTGCTGGTTACGGCTTAAGCGTGACAGAGTTAAATGTTGGCGGAGGCTTGGGGATCAAGTATACAGAATCAGACGATCCCCCTAGTATAGAAGAGTGGGTAAAACCAATTTGTGAAGTAATTCAACAAGCTTGTGCCGAGCAAAATTTACCACTACCAAAATTATTGTCTGAACCAGGGCGATCGCTAATTGCTACAGCTTGCGTCACGGCTTACACTATAGGTTCTTCTAAAGTTATTCCTGATATTCGCACTTACATAGCAGTTGACGGTGGCATGTCTGATAATCCCCGTCCGATCACTTATCAATCAGTGTATCGTACTGTAGTTGCTAACCGCATGTCTAAGCCTTTGACAGAAACGGCAACTGTTGCTGGAAAGCATTGTGAATCTGGGGATATTTTGATCAAGAATGCTCAGTTACCTCAAACTGAATCTGGAGATATTCTCGTAGTTATGGCAACAGGTGCTTACAATTACAGTATGGCATCTAACTACAACCGCTTACCTAGACCAGCTGCTGTTGTAGTAGCGAATGGCGAAGCAAATTTGATTTTGCAACGCGAAACTTATCAGGATTTGATTCGACAGGATTGTTTACCAGAAAGACTTAAAAAGGATGAAGAACAAAGGCTGAAGTGATGAAGAAAGGATGAAGAATAAAGAATGAAAAATTCATACTTTATACTTATTATTTCAAGACTTCATACTTCATACTTCATCCTTCACATTTCACACTTCATACTTTCACGCCAGATGTCATGGGAGATTGGTGGAAGCAATGGCTGATAAACCAAGGATGGTCTCAGCCTTTGCTGCTTGAGACACTGGATATTGTTTTAGTACTGGCGCTGACCTACATGATACTAGTTATTATTAGTGAGCGCCGGACACTTTGGATGGTGCGAGGTTTTATTATTCTGATGCTAGCATCAGCCATCAGTGGAAAGTTGCAGCTACAGTTGTTAAATTTCGTACTGGAAAAGTTAGTCATTGGCTGTGCTGTTGCCATGGCGGTTGCTCTCCAATCCGAGTTTCGGCGATTTTTAGAACAATTGGGACGTGGCGAATTCTGGCAATTATTTCAACCGTCCCGTTTGGCAGTTCCTAAATCTGATAGTGTAATTGATGAAATAGTCGAAGCAGTCAGAGAACTGTCAAAAAATCGGATAGGTGCGCTACTAATTTTGGAAACAACTGGGCCTATTGATGAACGGGATTTTTCTGTACCAGGAGTAAAACTGAACGCTGAAGTGTCCAAAGAGCTAATACAAACAATTTTTCAACCGAAGACTCTTCTACACGATGGTGCTACATTGATACGGGGTTCTCGGATTGTAGCATCGGGTATAATATTACCACTTTCGGGACGTACGGCTTCGCGCCAGTTGGGAACACGCCACCGGGCGGCAATGGGAATAACTGAGCGGGTCGAGAATTGCATTTGTGTCGTTGTATCTGAAGAAACAGGTTCTATTTCTTTGGCAGAAAAGGGAACTCTAAATAGACCACTGACGATTACGAAGCTGAAAGAGTCTTTAGAAATGAGATTTTCACCCACTGTAGATCGGGAGGCTGTTGCCCCTGGTTTAATCAGTCTGGGTCGTCAGATTCGTAGTCAAGCCTTAGCACTAGTTTCACGTTTACTCGGATTACCATCGACCGCATCGCGAGACAAAAAATGACAGCACAACAAACTGAACTGCAACATTTGCCCCCTGACTTGAAACGAGAACTACTGCCCAAGCACGTTGCAGTGATTATGGATGGCAATGGTCGATGGGCAAAGCATCAAGGATTACCCAGAATTATGGGTCATAAAGCTGGTGTTGATGCCTTAAAAAGTTTGCTTCGTTGTTGTAAAGATTGGGGGATCGAAGCACTGACGGCTTATGCTTTTTCCACAGAAAATTGGGGAAGACCCCATGAAGAAGTAGATTTTTTAATGACCTTATTTCAACGAGTCTTGCGTCAAGAACTGCGGGAAATGGTAGAAGAGAATGTGCAAATTCAGTTTGTGGGTAACTTAAGTAGCTTACCACGATCGCTACAAGCAGAGATTAGCCGTTCAGTGGAAGCAACGAAAGATAATCGTGGGATCAAGTTTACGATCGCCACAAATTACGGTGGTAGACAAGAAATTATTCAAGCTTGTCGAGCGATCGCTCAAAAAGTCCAACAAGGTTTACTCCAGCCAGATGAAATTGATGAAGCAACATTTGAACGTCATCTTTACACTATCGGCATTTGTGATCCCGATTTATTAATTCGTACCAGTGGAGAAATGCGAGTTTCAAATTTTCTCCTCTGGCAAATAGCCTATTCAGAAATATATATAACTGACACTCTCTGGCCTGATTTTGATCGCCATGAATTCCACCGCGCTTTGTGTGCGTATCAGCAGCGGGAAAGGAGGTTTGGGAAGGTGTAGGGATCGGGGAAAGGGGAAAGGGGAAAGGGGAAAGGGGAAAGGGGATTGGGAACAGACTTGTTAAATAATTCCCCCCACACTCCCCCACACTTCCCACACTTCCCACACTCCTTTCCCCAATCCCCGATCCCCAATTAAGGCCCGGAGAACACGGCTTGTTCTACATCTCGCCGACTCAAGGAATATTTGAAGGCGCGTTGGATATCTTGTCCATTGTCTCCAGCATTGACATACCGAACTATAATTTGCTCAATGTCTAGCCAAAGTTCTGCTTGCCAACTAGGACGCTGGACACGCCAGCAATGCAGCTGCTTTTCATCTTGTTCACAGCCTTGTTGTTTTAACCACTGCTCAATTTGGGGAAGAGGGTGATTATATAGTGGTGTTTCAGAAGGGGGAAGAGACATAACAATTAAAAATTAAAAATTAAAAATTAAAAATTAAAAGTTGTAATATTAATCCTACAGGTTGGAAAGCGGCTTCGCCACGAGTTAAGCCAATGGCGATCGCGATTCCTAAGCAACCTAAAAATGTTAAACCCAGGATAAACAAGGCGAAGATTTCACCCGCAGACAGAGGGCGATCGCTAGCATCAAGATAAGCTGATTTAGACCAGTCGTAGGAACGGGAAACGGGACGGTTTAGATCGGGTGGTGCTTGAATTACTCCAAACCGAGAATAGCCAATTTTGAGGTCATAACTTAATCGTCGTTCTGGATTACTTAGAGTAGCGTAGGCTTCGTTGAGTTGCTGAAATTTAGCAGTGGCGGCAACTGTAGGTAAGCTGGTCGTATCAGGATGATAGCGTTTGCTCAATTCTCGATAAGCACGACGGATTTCAATTGGCGATGCACTGGGATGCAGTCCTAGCAGGGTATAATACGTCGTCGTTTCGCTGCTTTGTGACATTGCACCATTTTGATTCACGGCTGTTTGATTCACTAAGCGATAAACTTTTTTCTAATATTCTAAACTTACTTTGCAACTCGTGGCTTAAGCTCAGAGTGGAAGAAAGGGCAAGAGGGACAAGGAAGAAAAAAGAAAACTAACAACCAACAATCACCAACAAACAACGACTAACAGTGCTAACTAAACAAATCAGCACGAGGTTTAAAAGTTTCCATCTGTCGAATTTTTTCGTATAACTCTCGTTCTTCTTTAGTAATATTTTTAGGAGTAACTATTTGAATTTCTACTAATTGATCGCCGCGTTTACCTTTATCGCCAGGATAACCTTTACCAGCTAGGCGTAATCTTTGTCCAGACCTGACTCCTGGAGGAATAGTCATTTTTACCAACCCATCAAGCGTGGGTGCTTCGACTTGACCCCCTAATACTGCTTCACTGGGAGTAATTGGAATTTGGCAGTAAATGTCTGTACCTTCGATTTTAAAAAGTGGATGAGGATCTACAGTGATTTTTAAGTATAAATCGCCGCCATTAATGCCTTGATTACGCAGACGAATAGTTTGACCTGTTACCATACCAGCGGGCATTTCTACTTCTAGCGATCGCCCATCTTCTAAGCGAATTCTTTCTACACCACCACGATAGGCTTTTTCTAGTGGTAGAGACAATCTTGCTTCGATATCTCGGCGTGTAGGGCGTTGGTTTGGTGTATATGCAACTTTTGTTCTGGGGCTACGAAATGGATCGGCATTATTAGTATTAGTAGCGGTAGATGCGGTATTTCTACCAGTTTTTACACCAATAACTTCGTTAATAAAGGTAGTAAAATCAGAATAGTTACCCGGATTTACATCCTGATTACCCCGACCATTGCTACGGTTATCTCCACCCCAAGGTTTCTTCTGTGCTTGTTTATCGAAGCCTTTTTGCTGCCAGTAGCGGCTAAATTGGTCATACTGAGCCCGCTTCGCCGGATCGGAGAGAATTTCATAAGCTTCACCGATGTCCTTAAATTTATCCTCTGCTGCTTTGTTGCCTGGATTCAGATCTGGGTGATATTGCCTAGCTAAACGTCGGTAATTTTTTTTAATATCTTCATTGGTAGCATCTTTTGATACTCCCAAAATTTCGTAATAATCGCGAAAATTCCGCAAATTCTGCATAATCGTTTGTTTATTTGAAATTTATTTTTTAATTTCTTAAGATAGTTGGTGGTCGATGTTTGTTAGTTGGTTATTGTATAAACCTGCCATGGCAAATATGTACATTCGTTGTTGGTGATTGGTTATTAATAGTTAATTGTTAGCGGTTAGTTGTTGGGAAAAAGTAAATAACCACTAACTACTAACCACTAATCACTAACTATTACTCATTACCTATGAATGACGACTAAATCCGAATTTCAGATAAATTTCATCACCTTTTTCTAATTAATACCAGTATTTTGCAGGAGTAGTACATCAGATAGTGAGATGTATAGTATTCGTACCTAGCAGGCTTAATTACCAATCATCGTCATCATCCCAGTTATCTTGATAGCTGGGGCGAGAACGGCGTGAAGAACCGCCACTGTCAAAAGCAGAGGAACGGCTGTCTCGACCATAGCTTCGGTCGTAGTCTTGATTGGGGGCGCGGTCATAGTCTCGATTGGGAGCGCGGTCATAATCTTTGCCATAGCCTCGTTCATAATCTTTGCCATAACCTCGGTCATAATCTTTGCCATAACCTTTGTCGTAGCCTCGGTTATAGTCTCTGTCATAGTAATCGCGATCGCGATCGCGCAAAGTATCTCTAGAATAATCCCGGTCTTTATCACCGCCACCTGTGAAGATGTCTTTAATTGCACCCAACAAATCATCATCTTCCTCTTCTGCGTAGTACTGGCGAACTTCGCGGTTGAGGTCGTACAAAGCATCTTGCAAATCAGCGTAAGCTTGATCAATGCCGCGATCGTCATTTTCTTTTAAACTTTCGCGCAGTTCCCGACAAATATTGTCGATTTGTTGACGACGGTTGCGGGCAAATGCCATACCGAAATCTAGTGCCACTTCCCGTAATTGTCTTTCGGCTTGTAAAATTAAAGCCTCAGCCCTGGTACGCTTTTCTACTTTTTCTTTACGCTGTCGATCTACATCAGCAAATTTCTCGGCTTCTCGAATCGCTTGTTGAACTTCGCTTTCAGTTAAGGTAGAAGCACCTTGAATTGTGATACTTTGTTCTCTACCTGTAGTTCTATCTAAAGCTGTTACTTGTAAAATACCATTAGCATCGATATCAAATGCTACTTGAATTTGAGGAATACCACGTGGTGCTGGAGGGATACCATACAGCTTGAAACGTCCCAGAGATTTGTTATCTGCTGCCATTTCACGTTCGCCCTGGACTACGTGAATTTCCACAGTATTTTGGTTATTTTCTGACGTGGAAAAGATGTCAGAACGGCGCACAGGAATAGTAGTGTTGCGGGGAATTAATGCTTTCTTGACACCGCCTATAGTTTCTAATCCCAAAGACAAAGGTGTCACATCCAATAACAGTACATCCTTGAGTTCACCCGCGAGAATACCCGCTTGAATCGCTGCGCCCACTGCGACAACTTCATCTGGGTTGACGTTTTGGTTGGGTTCTATGCCAATCATTGCCCGTACTAATTGCTGTACCATAGGCATTCGTGTAGAACCACCTACTAGTACAACTTCGTCAATATCATTGGGGGTGAGTCCCGCATCTTTCAGCGCCCGTTTGACAGGAACACGTAAGCGCCCTAGTAAGTCGTCGCACAAGCCTTCAAATTGGGAACGAGTTAGACGAGTTTCTAAGTGTACAGGGCCTTCTTCTGTTGCAGCGATGAAGGGTAAGTTGATTTCAGTGACGCTCACAGCAGAAAGTTCGATTTTAGCTTTTTCCGCAGCTTCCATCAAACGTTGCAAAGATTGGCGTTCTCGTCTTAAATCTACTTTTTCTTGTTCGAGAAATTGTTCTGCTAACCAATCGACTATTTTTTTATCAAAGTCATTACCACCGAGTTGAGTATCACCACTGGTAGCTTTGACTTCAAACACACCGTCACCAACATCCAAAATTGACACGTCAAATGTGCCACCACCCAAGTCAAATACTAAGATGGTTTCTGTCTGCCCACGATCCAAACCATAAGCTAAAGAAGCAGCTGTCGGTTCGTTGAGAATTCGCAAAACTTCTAAACCAGCAATTCTACCAGCATCCCGTGTTGCTTGCCGTTGGGAATCGTTAAAATAAGCTGGAACGGTAATTACTGCCCCTGTTACCGGTTCGCCCAAATATTTGCTAGCATCTTCTGCTAGTTTTTTGAGAATCATTGCCGAAACTTCTTCTGGAGCAAAATCTTTACTCAGACGAGGACAGGCAACTTTAATATTACCAACTTCATCTTTACGAATGGTATAAGGTACGCGCTTTGATTCTGGACTCAGTTCGCTGTACCTACGTCCCATGAAGCGTTTAATAGCAAAAAAGGTATTTTGAGGGTTGAGGACAGTTTGGCGCCGTGCCATTTGTCCTACTAAGCGTTCGCCGTCCTTACTAAAGCCAACTACGGAGGGAGTTGTTCGCATTCCTTCTGCATTAGCAATAACCACCGGCTTACCACCCTCCATGACGGCGACAACAGAGTTCGTTGTACCCAAGTCGATGCCTACTACCTTGCCCATGCGTTACGTTTCTCCTACTATTTTTATATAAATTTTTTGTTTAGAACTAATGCTTGATTTATTGTATCTTGCTGTCGATAAATACACCTTCAACCAGGTTCGCTGCTAGAATCTTGTGAATTTAAAAAACCAACTAGAAACTCATCTAACTCAGATAGTCCGCGATCGCGATCCTTACATAGCAAGTGCTGGCCATTTTTTTGTTCAAGAATACATTCGCGCCTCATTTGCACAATGGGGGAGTGTGGATATCCACACCTTTTATGTGCGTGGTAAAGCTTGCAAAAATCTGATTTTAAATTTACCTGCGGCTACGGGTTCACACAAGGGAGACTTGCCACCAATTTTAATTGGCGCTCATTATGATGCTGTACCTGGTTCACCAGGGGCTGATGATAATGCTACAGGTGTAGCAGTTTTACTAGAGTTAGCACGCATGTTTGCTACAGAACCTATTAAATATCCTCTACGGCTAGTCGCTTTTGATATGGAGGAATATGGATTATTAGGTAGTATTGAATATGCGGCTAAATTGCAACGAGAACAGCAATCATTACGCTTAATGATTTCTCTGGAAATGTTAGGTTACTGTGACTCTAATCCCGGTTCCCAAATTTATCCACCGCCTTTACAGCATATTTATCCTAGTCGTGGTGATTTTATTGGTTTAATTGGTAATTGGCGAACTTTAAGAGATTTAATTAGTATTAGCCGCAGTATTCGTAAAGTTGGTATAGCAAGTCAATGGCTACCAGTACCCAATAAAGGTCATATCATACGGCAAACTCGACAGAGTGATCATGCCCCTTTTTGGGATGCAGGTTATCCAGCCATGATGATTACAGATACGGCATTTTTACGAAATCCTCACTACCACAAACCTAGTGATACAATTGCGACTTTAGATTTAGATTTCTTGACTAGTGTTTGTCAGGGTTTGTTCAAGGGAATTCGGCGGTTATGAAGATTGGGGAAGGAAGACAAGGAAAACAAGGAGGACAAGGGGGACAAGGGGGACAAGGAAGAATAATTTAGTTATGATCACAGAGTTTTTCGGTGTGCGATCGCGTACTAGGACTCAAGCTAATTAAATCATCAATATTGCGTTTCATAGTGTTACAAATAGCATCCAATGGTAAATCATTGATGTCATAACCGAAAGGATTTTCGATTTCCAAACCAATGGCTTCAATACCAAACAAAGTAAAGCTAATTAAGGCGACAATTATACCTGTCCACCAACCGAGACTATCTACAATTTGAAAAGGTAGTAGTAGGCAATATAACAATAATAATTGTTTGAGATGAATAGCGTAAGCTAAGGGAATTGGTGTTTTGAGAATTCGTTCACAAGCACCTAAATTATCCACTAGTTGGTTTAACAACTCGCGCATTGAGATTAGTTGATAACTATTTATACTATTGCGTTCATGCTGTTTTTGTAAATAATCATCAATCCAAAACGCTACCTCTAAAGGTGGATTATTCATCGTTTTTAACTTTATATATTTTGATGTTTGCATCAATTCTTCTAATTCTTCATTTACAGGTTCTCCGCGTAAGTGCAATTTAGTGGCGACAGCAAATGCTACTAATAAATATAATGCTGCAATTTTTTGGTCTCTATCTGCTGGAGATTTATCTTCTGTTGATACCCAAATTTGCCTTGCGAGATTGCGGACTGTATTCACAATACTGCCCCAGCATTTTCTACCTTCCCAAAAACGTTCATAAGCTGTATTTGTGCGAAATACAAGTAATAAACCTAAGACAACACTAGGAATAACACTGCCTAAGATGGGTTGCGATACAGGAAGATGAAAATAGTAAAGTATAGAGACAATAAGCCCAAAAAAACCGAATCCAATTACACGTTTATAAGTTGATGTAATCACTGAACCTTTTAGCTGAAAAGCTGTTTGCCACCATTTTAATTTTTCGGGCATCATGCAAGAAATTAGGAATATTATTTAATTAACTGTTACAGCCATTCTTATACTAAGACATGAGTATACTTTAATGAAGACATTTTTGTTTAGAAGCTATGATCGCTTGAAGTTTTTAGTGAGACAATTAGGCTAAAAATTAACGCTACTTACTGTTGTAGTCACCATGAAAATCGATGCTATCGAAATCGACGTAGCGATCGCAGCAAAATTTGTCCAATTAGTACTTGATTGCATTCAGCGAGAGTATCCACATAGTGGTATTTATTGGTTGAATAACGATGAAGATATTAAACCACCACGGGAATTAACACCAGCTTTCTATGGTTGCTTGGATTGGCATTCAGCTGTACATGGACACTGGTTACTCGCACGCCTAGCCCGTTATTTTCCGGAAACCACCTTTCAAACAGCAGTCAGAGAAGCCCTAACCCAAAGCTTTACACCTGAGAAAATACAAGGGGAAATAGCGCATTTAAATAAACACCCTTACTTTGAATGTCCTTATGGTTTTGCATGGCTGTTGCAACTGGCTGCGGAATTACGGGAATGGAATGACAACCAAGCTCAAGAATGGCTGGCTGTGTTGGAACCGTTAGAAACCTTGGTTGCAAGTAACTTCCAGCGATGGCTACAAAATCTAGAATTACCTAACCGCACAGGAACCCATAGTCAAACGGCGTTTGCGCTGGGTTTAGTTATAGATTGGGCGCAAATTATCAAAAACGAGAACTTTGTTGATTTGATTGAAAACAAGATCCGAAAATTTTATTTGAGCGATCGCAGCTATCCGTTAAATTTAGAACCACTCGGCTATGATTTTATTTCTCCCTGTCTTGCGGAAGCTGATCTGGTGCGACGAATTCTTTCACCAGCGGATTTTGCTAACTGGCTAACTGATTTTCTGCCACAATTACCTATTGATGAGTCATTCAACTGGCTAGAGCCAGCAAAAGTAAATAATCCTCAAAACTATTTACAATCCCATTTTCATGGTTTAAATCTGAGTCGCGCTTGGATGCTTGAGGGGATAATTCTTGGATTGCCAAATACCGATCCTCGAATAGGTACGCTTCGTACTACTGCTGTTCTACATCGTCAGAGTAGCATCATCGATGCTGTCAGTGAACACTACTCTAGTAGTCACTGGTTGGGAACTTTTGTAGTTTACTTGGTAACAGATCGTGGGTTGTACAAGTGACCGAATTCGGGATAAAGGTATCAGGAGATATCAAAATAGGATTTTTCTTCGTGTCTTGCTATCTTAGTGGTGAAAAAATCGCTTCAAGAACTGCTGTCGGTAATTTTAGGCTATAAGTGCCAACTTGTGTCAAGATAACATCAACGTAAGACGCTTTAGGTCATAACTTCTAACTTATATATAGGATGTAAGGTGAATGTAATGTTGGGTCACAAGCTTCGTGGACGTTACCAAATTGTCCAACAATTGGGATCAGGAGGAGGATTTGGGGCTACTTACATCGCCTGTGACACTGATCGCCCAGGTAATCCTAAGTGTTTAGTTAAGCAGTTAAAACCAAGAATTAACGACCCGAATACTCTACAGATAGCACAACGCCTTTTTAAACAAGAAGCAGAAATTCAAGAAGAATTGGGCAATCATGATCAAATTCCGCGTCTTTTAGCTTACTTTGAAGAGAATCAAGAATTTTATTTAGTACAAGAATTTATTGAAGGTCACGATCTCAGACAAGAACTACCTCCCTTAGCTAATAAACTCAGTGAAGCCGAAACAATAAAACTTTTGACGGAAATTCTAGAAGTTTTGACCTTTGTCCATCGCCAAAAAGTTATTCACAGGGATATTAAACCTGCTAATATTATGCGACGGTCTGACGGCAAAATAGTCCTAATTGATTTTGGTGCAGTTAAGAAAGTAAGAGGTCTAGAAGTTAATCGACAAGGACAAACAGTCACCGTGGCGATTGGTACTCTTGGCTACATGCCGAGTGAACAAGCAGCTGGCGAACCGCAATTTAGCAGTGACGTCTACGCCGTTGGAGTCATTGGTATCCAGGCTTTAACAGGTATATATCCCGATCCTTCCCAAGGAAGCAAACTTCCAAGAGATCCCCAAACCGGAGAAATTATTTGGCGTAATCAAGTGCAGGTTAGTCCTGATTTAGCTGATATTCTAGATAGGATGGTACGCTATCATTTCAGTGGACGTTATCAGTCAGCAGAGTCAGCATTAGAAGCACTGCGAAAAATCTTAGACACAAAGACAAAGAATCAACATAAACAGTGGAAATTGTTATTTCCTGTAGGAATAGTTGCAGTACTTGCTAGCCTAGTTGTGGGATTTTGGCCTGGACTTTGGTCGGAGAAAAAACAAGAAAAATTGATACCTTATGAAAATACTGAATACCAAATCAAAATCAAATATCCAGAAAGCTGGCAATTACAAATTAAAGACATTTATGTTGCAGGTGTTACTGAATTAGCAACAATCATCTCTCCTAAACAAAATGATACAGATAGATTCCAAGAAAAGATCAATATAGATATTGAGGAATTCTCTGGAACTTTAGCTGAGTCTAAACAAATGTTTATTGATGAAATTAAAAATACTCTGCCAGATGCTCAAATAATTAATACGAGTTCAACTACTTTGGCATTCAAACAAGCAAATCAGATAATTTACACAGGCAAAGATGGAGATCTTGAGTTAAAAAATCTGCAAGTTTGGACTTTAAAAGGCAATAAAGCATACGTAATTACCTATACAGCAGCAATTGATGATTATGAGCAATTTATCAATATTGCAAATGAAATGATTAATTCTTTTGAGATTAATTAGACAATTGACTAATCTTTCTTCTAAAAGAAAATTTTTCCGTCGGTACAGCCCAACTGAGGCGAACAATCTGTTCATGTAATTTTTGATCTGCTTGGGAACCATCACTAAAGACTGAAGGAACATCCCACAAAGGATATGCGTGCATTCCGTTCACACCCACCACTTCACCCTGATGATTGAGAAGTGGCCCCCCACTCATACCTTTTTGAATATCATTAGTGTAACCAATTTGATAGCCACCTTCCAAAGCTTTTGGTAATTTCAGCGTTATCTTACCAGTTGTAAACGTAAAGCCTTTATCTTTGCCTTCCTCTGCATAGGGAAATCCAGCAGCAAACACTTCATCACCTATGGCAGGGTTAAAAGCAATAGATGCCACAGTATAATTTATGGCTGGGCTACGAAACTGTAATATTGCTAAATCGTTTGTGCCAAACTTGACATTTTGTGGCAAATTTGCAGACCAGATCCGACCATCTGGTGTTTGAATTCGATAGGGAGGATCATCAGCACGCAATACATGGGCGTTAGTTAAAACAGTATACACTGAGTCTTGTTTTTTTAATAAAATCCCCGAACCCAAGAATTCCTTTGACATCACTTTTACAGTGATCACTTGAGCATTACGCCGGATTTTTTCTACTGGTAAACTTTTAGTGTATGTATTGTTTTTTGCTTCGCAATTAATAGTGGCACATTCAGCAGAATATTTGAGATATACTGCTGATGCACAAATTACTAATAAGATGCCAGTCGTGAGTGTCGCTGGCTTGAGTTTGTGCCATTTCATTGGCCATTACCCCTTGTGATAGGGTTTGGAGTTGTGCCTTGTGCATAAGTTGTTTGATAAGCGATCGCACTCGTGGTGAGTGTCGCCAGTGAGGTGACTAGTTCCTTTGTCAAACCTTGATTAAATAACCCCAATTTCATAAGTAAAATATTGATAGGAAAAGGGTTAATCTTAACATTGGTGAGTATTATATCTACTTACGACCGGAAGTTACACCATTTCGGAAGAATGATCACATATATCAGTAATACTCAGATATTTTGAGCAAGATTTTGTAAACAGAAGCGATCTTCAAGAAGCCGCTACACGTCTATACACTCCAAATATTCTGAGTTTTAAAAGTTGCGTAAAAAGTTAGAATTTTCCCTATAAATATCAAATATACAAACTCTATCTGTAAATGGATAAATTGCTGTGCGGCTGCAAAATAGTGAAAGTAGCACAACCATGTGCTTTATTTAACCCATTAAATTTGTTTTTAGTTTTTAGTTTTTAGTTTTTAATTGTTATGCCACCCCCTTTCCTAAATCAGTATATTCGCACCGTTTGGCAGCCGAGAAAAGGTTTAGCGATCGCAGAGGCTTGTATTATTGGTCTTGTTGCGGCTTTTTCTGCTGTATGCTTGAACTTTGGTTCGGGATGGCTAGGAACATGGCGAGTTCATGGTTCCCATGTTTTACCAGCTTGGCTATTCTTACCAGCAGTTGGTTTGGGCTTCGGGTTTTTGGCTGGACTATTGGTAGAAAGGTTTGCACCAGAAGCATCTGGTAGTGGTATACCCCACGTTAAAGCTTCGCTGGCGAATGTACCAGTCAAGCTTTCTTGGCGAGTGGCGCTTGTTAAGTTACTCAGTTCTACACTCACCTTGGGTTCAGGGATTACTTTAGGTAGACAAGGCCCGACTGTACAAGTTGGTGCTGCTTTGGCCGCAGGGATGAGTCGCTGGGTTCCCACCTCTCCAGATCATCGACGCCAGATGATCGCAGCTGGTGCAGGTGCAGGTTTAGCAGCAGCTTTCAATGCACCGATTGCTGGTGTCTTGTTTGTGATTGAAGAGTTACTCCAAGATTTATCAGGATTGACATTGGGAACCGCGATCATCGCCTCATTTATTGGTGGTGTTGTTTCCCGTCTGTTGGGTGGTCGTAGTTTGCTACTGAACTTGGAAGTGACTCAATCTTCTAGCAGTTTCTCAATCGTAGAAATTCCCTTTTACCTGATTTTAGGTATTTTAGCAGGATTACTAGCAGCACTATTTAATCGGGGATTAATTCAGAGTATCAAAATATATCGCAGTTTTCATATCAGTTTACCCTTGAGGATAGCTTTGGCAGGATTGATCTCAGGAATAGTAGTTGTGATTTTACCTGATTCTTTCCGTGATAATACCGGATTACGAGAATTTGTCCTCGCTGGTAAAGCTAATGCACCCGTAGCTGCGATCGCCTTTTTAGCTCAATTTATCTTGACACTACTAGCATTTGGTTCAGGTGCGCCAGGAGGGTTATTTGCGCCCAGTTTGATTTTAGGTTCTTGTCTGGGATATATCATCGGTGTTTTTGAATTCCAGCTATTCGGATTAGGTTCGCCTACTACCTATGCTTTAGCAGGTATGGGGGCGTTTTTTAGCGCCGTTTCCAAAGTACCCATTACGGCGATTGTGATTGTCTTTGAAATGACAACAGATTTTAATCTGGTATTACCCTTGATGATTGTCTCTGTCACATCTTACCTGGTTGCTGATAAGCTGATGCCAGGATCACTATATACCAAACTTTTACTGTTAAGCGGCATCAACATTGACACCCCAGTTCCCGTTGAAGATACATTGACCAACTTAACAGCAAAAGATGTGATGCAGCGACGGGTGGAAACCTTAGATGCACAGATATCTGTGGAAGAAGCAGTACAGGCCTTTTCGCGGTCTCACCATCGGGGATTTCCTGTAGTTGAGGAGAGTAAATTAGTAGGAATTGTCACCCAAACTGATTTATTAAAAATACGCGATCGCAACTTAGCCAAAGATACTCCGCTACGGGAAATCATGACGCCGCAGCCAGTAACAGTCACACCCATCCACAGCTTAGGTAATGTACTCTATTTATTGGATCGTCATCAAATTAGTCGTTTACCAGTAGTAGAAGGACGCAGAATTATTGGCATTATCACTCGTGCTGATATTATTCGAGCAGAAGCCGATAGTCTGAACTGTAAAACTAGAGAACATGGGCCCCAACCGGAACCTTCTTACGTAGTTTATCAAACGCGATCGCCCAGCATCGGTAGAGGTAGATTATTAGTACCAGTTGCTAATCCTGAAACAGCTGCCACATTATTGCGAATGGCAGCAGCAATTGCCCGCGATCGCCACTACGAAATAGAATGTCTGCAAGTAATTATTGTTTCTCGTCAAAGTTCTCCAGCCGAAACACCAGTTAGAACAACTAAAAGTCGGCGATTACTCCGAGATGCTGAAGCTTTGGGCAAAAAATGGAAAATCCCAGTACATACACAGATACGAGTTACCCACGATATCGCCCATGCAATCTTAGAGACAATTAAAGAAAGACACATTGACCTAATTTTAATGGGGTGGAAGGGAAACACTTCCACCCCTGGTCGTATTTTTGGCGATGTTGTAGATACGGTGATTCGTCAAGCTAGTTGTGAGATGGTGTTGGTGAAGTTAGGGAAAAATCCAGAGTCCAGAGTCCAGAGTCCAGAGTTTCGCTTACTCCCAATTTCTTCGATTCCTCCTCTGTCCCTTTCTCCTCATCTCCCCATATCTCGATCTCCCGTTCCCCTCCCTCCTCCACAATTCAACCGTTGGCTAATCCCAATGGCTGGTGGCCCGAATGCGAGGGCGGCGATCAAATTGCTACCAGCTCTAGTGACGCTAGGAAATGACCCCAAAATTCGCCTCACCCGTGTGTTTAAGCCATCCGAATCAGAACCAGACATGAGAATTTTAGAAGAAGCGATTCGGATACTCATCCGTCGTCAAAAATTATCCAGCACCGTAGTAGCAGCACCCGTGAAAGCAGATTCTGTAACTGAAGGAATCATCAACTTAGTCAAAACAGAAAATTATGATGTAGTTGTTTTGGGCGCTTCCCGTGAAGGATTACTACAACAAGCGATGAAAGGAAATATTCCCGAAGCGATCGCCTCTGGTGTAGACAGTACCGTGATTTTGGTCAGGGGAGCAACAAATACTTAAAAACTATTCCCTGCTCCCCGATCCTCAACCCCTACGGTGTACACACAAGTCGAAAAATTAAGTAATTGGACAAAATTAAATTCATTCGTGGAGATAGGGAACTCTTAACTCTTAACAGAAAAAAATCTGTGTAATTAATTGTGTCTGAGTACTTATAATCTCCGTCGTCGAGTGTTTGATACTCGTCAACGAGTGTTTGATACTCGTCGTCGATTGTTTGATACTCGTCGTCGATTGTTTGATACTCGTCGTCGATTGTTTGATACTCGTCGTCGATTGTTTGATACTTGTCAGCGAGTCTTTGAAAAACCTCAATAAACAAAATTCTCAAAATTAATAGTCCAAATCACGCCCCTAGTGTTAAATCTAATATCGTTGAGCGGTGAGATATTAACGTGAAAGCACAGGTATTTAGAGGAGTCAATCAACTTTCCTACGAAGAAATTCCTGTACCCGAACTACAAGCGGATGAAGTCCTGGTAGAGGTGCGGGTAGTGGGTTTGTGTCAGTCGGATATCAAAAAAATTCGTTATCCCCTGTATGAACCACCACGGATTTTTGGACATGAAACTGCGGGGACGATCGCAGCACTAGGTACAGAGGTGAAAAATTGGCAAGTCGGACAACGGGTAGCGGTAATGCACCACATCCCTTGTATGCGTTGCGACTATTGCCTCAATGACAATTTCTCAATGTGCGAAACTTATAAAAACATCTGTACGACAGCAGGATTTGCACCTAGTGGTGGTGGTTTTGCTGAGTATGTCAAGGTTCCCGGTCATATTGTCCGCAATGGTGGGTTGATTCCCATCCCCGATAATATCAGTTTTGAAGAAGCAAGCTTTGTTGAACCAACTAATTGCTGTCTCAAAGCCGTGAAAAAAGCCCAAATTGCACCTGGACAAACAGTTTTGATCACTGGTGCAGGGCCGATTGGGTTAATGTTTGTGATGTTGGTGAAATATTTCGGAGGAAAAGCGATCGCCACTGACTTGATCCCCTCCCGCATTGAAAAAGCTTTGGCTGTGGGTGCAGAAGCTGCTTTTGATGCTCGTGATTCTGATTTACCAGCTAAAATTCAAGCACTCACCAATGGTATGGGTGTGGATGTCACTCTACTTGCTGTTCCCAGTGACAAAGCTTTCTTCCAAGCCCTTGACTGTACACGCAAAGGCGGTAAAATTTTATTCTTTGCCGAATTTCCTGATCAAGTAGAAATTCCCATTAACCCGAATATTCTCTATCGTCGAGAAATTGATTTGATGGGTAGCTACAGTTCATCCTACCGCCTGCAAAGTCTGGCGGCTGATATTGTGTTTAATAAACGCATTGATGTACAGGCATTAATTAGCGATCGCTATCCATTACAAAATTTATCTCAAGCCGTAGATCAAGCGATCGCACCAACACCGGAAACGTACAAAATTTTGATTTATCCTTGATTGGGGAAAGGGGATTGGGGATCAGGAGAAGGAGACCTGGAGAAAGGGAGACGCGGTGACAAGGGAGAGTGTGTCCTCCTTGTCGTCCCCCTGTCTCCCTCCCTATCTTCCTTGTCCCTCGTGTTCTCCATGTCCTCCTTGTCCCTCGTGTCCTCCTTGTCCCCTTTCCCCAATCCCTGCTCCCCGATCCCATGATCCTTATAGTCATTCTCCTTGCTTTCTATCTCGCCTTTAACCTTGGTGCGAATGATGTTGCTAATGCGATGGGAACTTCTGTTGGTTCCAAGGCTGTAACTCTCAAGCAAGCATTGATTATTGCTGGTGTATTAGAATTTACAGGGTCGGTACTGTTTGGACAGGAGGTCTCGGAAACTATCGCAACCAAAATTGCTAATCCTGATTTATTTGCAAATACACCGCAAATGTTAATGATTGGGATGATCACAGTGCTGATTAGTTGCGGTTTGTGGTTACAAATTGCCACTGCACGCGGTTTGCCTGTATCTTCTTCTCATGCTGTTGTCGGTGCGATCGCTGGTTTTAGTTGGGTAGCTTTGGGAGTAGATGCGATCGATTGGTCGTCAATTGCTAGAATCACTCTTGGTTGGATTGTGACGCCAGTAATCAGTGGTGCGATCGCAGCTTTGTTTTACAGCCAGATCAAGCGCTGGATTTTAGAACAACCGCATCAATTATTACAACTAAACGAGTGGATTCCCTGGTTGAGTGTGATGTTATTGGGAATCTTTGGTGTAATTGTTTTACCCTCAGTGACTCAACCACTGGCAAAATTTTTAACTGAGAAACTCGGTATTCAAGTACCAATCTATGATCTTCCCTTGTTTGTGGGAAGTATTGCAGCGATCGCACTTACTTTGTATAGTTGGCAACAGTTGGAGACACGGGAACAAGAGGACATAGGGGACAAGATTGTCTCCGCATCTTCTTCATTTCCCATAGTTGAGGGCCTATTTGCCAAATTCCAGTTACTTAGTGCTTGTTTTGTGGCTTTTGCTCATGGTTCTAATGATGTCGGTAATGCGATCGCTCCTTTAGCGGCAATTATCTACATTAATAGCACTGGTACAGTACCCACCAGCGGGATCGCTATTCCTATTTGGATTTTAGTGCTTGGTGGTGCTGGTATTGTCACTGGTTTGGCTATCTGGGGTAAGAAAGTTATTGCTACTATTGGCGAAAGTATTATTTCTTTACAACCCAGTAGTGGATTTTGCGCTGAACTTGCAACCGCTACTACAATTCTTCTGGCTTCTCGTTTAGGACTACCTGTTTCAACTTCTCATGTGCTTGTGGGTGGTGTAGTCGGTGTGGGACTGGTGCAAAATCCCAACTCAGTTAAATTTAAAACTCTCCAAGGAATCGCCACTGCTTGGCTAGTTACAGTTCCCATCAGTGCGGGACTTAGTGCTGTCATCTTTAGCATTACCCGATTTTTAATTTTTGACCAATGAATGGGTATTAGAAGCCTTACCCAACAGATAAAACTGATAACTGATTCCTGATAACTGTTAAAATGCTTGTCGGGCGATCACAAGACTTTTAACTTCTACTAAATACTTAAAAATAAATCTTTGGATTTGTAGGCAAACTGTCATTGTATTTACATTTTTACATGGTAAATGTATTTCTAGGAAACTTTAATTACCAAAAAAATTATTACTTTTTATTTCGACTACACCAGTCACTGTGATGTTTTAAAACAACAAATTATATTAGGGAATAATTAATTTAACCTAAAAATTTATCAAAAATTATACAAAGCCTGAAGCCATATCAAAATTCTGCAATATCAGACAGGATACCGTAGGTTAGAGGTAACAAACTAATGGGGCGATTTGAGAAGCGGTCAGAAAACTCACGAACAGGTGATCCATTCACAGAAGCAGATACCGCTCTAAGAGCTGTCACTGAAGAATTGCAAATTATCCAACGGACTTTACTCAAGTCTTTACAAGAAGACATCAAGCGTTTACAGACAGAGAGACTCCGCTTAGTTGATGATGTCAAACGTCTGCAAGAAGAGAAAGAAGAACTGCTTCAAGGTCGCCAGTTAAGCGAATTACAAGTGTTGTTGCGTCAGTTAGCCAATATCTTGGCAAGTCATATATCCTCGCAACTACAATCTTCTCTAGAAACCTTAGCCAAACAAGCTGTAGAATCACCCACTGAAGATAGTGAGAAAATTAACACCGCTGCCAATCAACTGCTTGGCTCTTTAGATGATACCCTCACTGTTACTTTTCATACTCTTCAACAGGAAGTAAAGAACTATCAAACTAATATTTCCCAGCAGTTGTCTCAAATGTCACTCCAACAACAGCAAGGGGAAGAGATTTTAGCAGAGTTAGTAAATCGCCTGCGTGGAGAACTCGTACGTGCGGAACTAGAAAAAACTACCCAGCGATCCTCACAACAATCTCCTCCAACAGTTATCCAAAAAACACCCTATCCTGCGGACGAGCCAACAGAGCAACAATATTCAAGTTTTTGGGAAACTCCACCACATCATAAAGAAGAGCCGACGCAACAACAATATTCAAGTTTCGGAGAAACACCATTACATTATGCGGACGAGCCAACAGAGCAACAATATTCAAGTTTTTGGGAAACTCCACCTCATCACAAGGAAGAACCGACAGAACAACAGCATCTTGCTGACGAGCCAATAGAACAACAGCATCTTATTGACGAACCCACAGAACAACAATATTCAAGTTTTTGGGAAACTCCACCACATCACAAGGAAGAACCGACAGAACAACAGCATCCTGTTGACGAACCCACAGAACAACAATATTCAGCTTTTTGGGAAACTCCACCACATCCTACGGATGAGACGACGGAACAAGAGGAATCTACTAACTGGGATGTAGAGACGGAACTAGAAACAAACAGGATTCAAGAGTATGGAGAAGCACAAATTGATCTACCAGAAGAATCTGAGCTTTTTGCATTTACTCAAGATGATGTGGTGACAGCCAATTCTTTCCTAGAGGGGGACACAACATTTATTTCCAATGGTGTATCACCAAGGGAAGAAGTAAGCATACCCACGCGATCCCGGAGGAGAAATTCAGCGATCGCACCAATGGGTTTACTGTTGATTTTGTTGTCAACTGGGGTGATATCGCTTTACAACGTCGCCATTAAAGTGATTTTCAACCCAGATTCGCTGATTTTTGGAGCATTTGAGGTTGAAGGTTTACTAACGCCTACTCTTGGTAACTCTCTGTTGATTTTAATGCTCAGAATGCTGGTAGTTGTACCATTGATGTTGGTTTTAGCGCCTATACTATATCCGCAGGTATGGCAAGATTTGCAAAATCTCGCAGAATCATTGCGAACAAAATCCCGCACCACGAATGCAAAAAGCAAGCAAGTATTGCTGCTGTCGATTGTGAGTGGATGCTTTTTATTTTTGTCTCAGGTATTGATTTATATCGCTATTAGCCAAATTGCGACGGGAGTTGCGATCGCATTATTGTTTGTTTATCCAGCCATTAGCGCCCTTTTAGCATGGTCTTTGCTTAGAGAACAACCTACTTCTTTTCGTTTCGGTGCGATCGCCTCTATTTTTGTAGGGCAGATGATGATCCTAGCAGGAGATACAGGTGTCAGTACAGGTAACGCTTTTGTAGGCAGTATTGCAGCTTTAGTTTCAGGAATAGCTTTTGCCTTCTACATAATTCTGACACGCATTTGTGCAAGCAAACTCCATCCTGTGCCTTTTACTTTAATTAATTTTGCTATCATGCTGGTGTTGTCTTTGGTGGGTTTGATCATACCTTTACCCATCACTTGGAGTCTCCAAGTCAATCCCAATAAATTACTGGAATTGATCTTAAGTGCCTTTATTTTGGGAGTACTGACTTTATTTGGTTATGTTTTCAATAATGTTGGTGTCCGTAAACTCGGTGCTACGCGATCGGCAATTCTAGGTTCTACTGTTCCTGTATTAACTGTGATTTTGACAGGGTTGATTATTCAAGAAACACTACAACCTGCACAAGTATTAGGAGTTTTATTAGTAACTGTTGGTGCAGCTGCTATTAGCTATGAAAAAATGCGAAATCATACCAAAACAACTAGTACTACTTCCCACAATTAAAAATTGAAATATCAATACATTTAATTTTTAATTTCCACAGTCATGCCTCTTGATCTGAACAAAACAAAAGGGTAGAGAATTTAGGGCTTCAGGGAAAATAGCTTTTTATACATGGTCGTAAAAACTTTTTTCTGGGAAATGCTTTCTACTTAAAAGGTGACTGACCAAAATTTCAATAAAAAACTAATTTCTGTTAACATTTTTGAATTTTAAAGCTTCAGATTAAAATCTAGCAATAGTTCTATGACTTTTTTAAGCAGTTTATCAAAAAAACTTCTAAGATAAATAGCAAATTTGTAAATGTTTTTACATATGCACTAGCTAAAAATTGCTAAAATCAGCAAAAATCTTCCTAGAAAAGACAAGATTTTTTGTTTTTGAATTCATCACTTTGATTTTGAAGTCTATGACTTTTCCTCAAGCAGATCCGCTTAATCATCAGGACAGCATCATCCTTTGGCAATTTCAGAGCAGCTCACCATACGCTGCGTTTGTAGTGAGACTGCTAAACATGCCGCCTTCATCTTCGTAGGCTCGGTCTTTTGTCATGAAACAGATACATTAGAAGACAAGTTACAGCTAAAGCTTGAATAACCTAAATCATCTAAGAGGTTAAAGGGAAAAGGTAAAAGGAGAAAATAGATAGCCTACAAGGTTCTAGGTTCCGACTTTCCTTGGAATCCAAGATAATTTCACCCTCAGTGGCGAGGCTATAAATCTTTCTTCTGTTTATAAAAATAGACTCAAATTTGAGCCATAGTTAAGCTTGATAGCATTCAGCCTTCTGCATAGCTGCTTTCTCCCTTCTTGAATGAGTTGATTTCCTCTACCAACAAAGTTGATTCTGCCAATTTGCCAGAAAATACTGACTAAATAACAATTATGACTACCAAGAACACCCTTACTTAACGCATAATAGATCATCTAAGTAAAGACATCGCCTTCAGTCGGGTGTATACTACATACTTTCCATTGACTGATTACTGTAAACGTGCTATACAATTGCCTGTTATATGAGTAATGACGTAGATCTGATCAAGCGTCTTGGCCCCAGTGCTATGGATCAGATCATGCTTTATCTGGCTTTTAGTGCCATGCGGACAAGTGGGCATAGACATGGGGCATTTTTAGATGCAGCCGCAACCGCAGCCAAGTGTGCAATTTATATGACCTATCTGGAGCAGGGACAAAACCTGCGGATGACAGGGCATTTACATCACTTGGAACCTAAACGAGTCAAAGCGATTGTCGAGGAAGTAAGACAAGCCTTGACTGAGGGCAAACTGCTGAAGATGCTAGGTTCTCAAGAACCACGCTATCTGATTCAGTTCCCCTATGTCTGGATGGAAAAATATCCTTGGCGGCCGGGACGTTCGCGTATTCCAGGTACAAGTCTCACTAGTGAGGAAAAGAGACAAATTGAGCAAAAATTACCCTCTAATTTGCCAGATGCTCATTTGATTACCTCGTTTGAATTTCTAGAGTTGATTGAATTTCTGCACAAGCGATCGCAAGAAGATTTACCCAAAGAGCATCAAATGCCTTTGAGTGAAGCTCTAGCGGAGCATATAAAGCGCCGTTTGCTTTACTCTGGTACGGTGACACGTATTGATTCTCCTTGGGGAATGCCCTTCTACGCTCTCACCCGTCCTTTTTATGCACCAGCAGACGACCAAGAGCGTACTTACATCATGGTTGAAGATACCGCCCGCTTCTTCCGAATGATGCGAGATTGGGCCGAAAAAAGACCAAACACCATGCGAGTCTTGGAGGAGTTGGATATTCCACCCGAAAAGATGCAGCAGGCCAAAGACGAATTGGATGAAATTATCCGTGCTTGGGCAGATAAGTATCATCAAGATGATGGAGTCCATGTGGTATTACAGATGGTATTTGGTAAAAAAGAAGACTAAAACTCTGAATATAGGTATGGTCTTCAGATTTTCCTGGGCAAAATTAGCAGCTACTACCATCGACGACAGTCCCACGCTACACAACAAGTACTGCATAGTAAATTGTTGTTAGTGTGGGATAAATAAAAGTCGCATAAAAATACATTTTTTGTAGATTGACACTCCTATGCATAATACCAATTCTCAAAAAGCAAGCACCAGATAATAACGCGGACACAGAGATGAAGAGACGCAAAGTTCGATATGTCGCCAGATTTTGGAGAAATGGTACAATTTCACTGCATTGGGGATCGCAATTACTTGCTTTTCGCATAACTAAAAACTTGATTTCGATAAATATTATTTAGACTAAGCAACTTGCCTGCCGATAAATAGACTCATAATTCCTTCAACCCACTTGAGTGGGTTGATTGGTATTAAGCTGCACTTGAGTTCCAGGTAAAAACCCCGACTATTTCTCATTAAGCAGCAACACTTTCACAGTCGGGGAAATATAAGCTTATTAAGGACAACCAACGCTTAGGCAGAAGACAAGCTTCGAGCTTAAAGTGAGCTTCCAAGATTGATTTAAGGGATCGGTACTGCGCGTAATAATCTTTCCATCACAGTTTTTACGCTGCGTCCACCTGTAGGGATAAGACGATGACCAAGCACATAAGGAGCAAGAAATTTTATATCATCGGGAATAGCATAATCACGTCCCAACAAAAAAGCCAGTGCTTGAGTAGCCCGATGTAACGCTACTGTACCACGAGGACTTACACCCAAGGTGATTTCTTCATCGCATCGAGTCGCCCGCACTAAGTCGAGGATATACTGTTGCAAAGAGATCTCTACCTTAATTTGAGTGCAGATTTGCCGCAATTCTTGAACTTCTGCCAAGCTAATACAAGGCTGTAAATCAGCAACATTTACCCTCTTATGCAGACTTTGCAGCATTTTTAATTCTTCTTCTTCGGAAGGATAACCCAAACTCAAGGACAACATAAACCTGTCCATCTGTGCTTCTGGGAGAGGAAAAGTTCCTTGATATTCGATGGGGTTTTGAGTAGCAATCACAAAAAATGGTGTGGGAACAACACGAGAAACACCATCGACTGTTACCTGCTGTTCTTCCATAACTTCCAGCAAAGCTGATTGGGTGCGAGGTGTGGCGCGATTGATTTCATCAGTTAACAGAACATTAGCAAATACTGGGCCCGCAAGAAAGTGAAATTCGCCACTTTTAGGATTCCAGATATTGGTTCCGGTAATGTCGGTTGGTAGTAAATCAGGGGTGCATTGTAGTCTTTGAAACTTGCCATCAATCGAACGGGCGAGTGCTTTTGCTAAGAGAGTTTTACCGACTCCCGGCACATCTTCAAGTAAAGCATGACCACCAGCTAATAAGGCGACTAGTACTAAGCGGATTGCTTCATTTTTGCCAACAATGGTATAAGCCAAATTTTGTGTGAGGGCGTCAATTTTGTCTCTCATAGAAATTGGGGATTGGGAATCGGGGATCAGGGATCAGGGATTGGGGATCGGGCATTGGGCATTCGGCATCGGGAAGAGACTTATTAAATTATTCTCCCTTGTCCTCCTTGTCCCCCTTGTCCCCCTTGTCTCCCTTGTCCCTTCAATTAGTGTTCCCCTAGCGAGACAAAATTAACACTCAACACTTAACTTAAAAAAATCTCTAGCAGCCGTACAGTCTAAGTGAATTTGTATTTTTAGCGCTTCTAGATTCGGAAATTTTTGTTCTGGTCGCAAAAATTTTTCTAGATGCACTGCCAGCTTTTTACCATATAAATCACCAAACCAATCAAATAGATGTACTTCTACCGAAAGATGAACACCATTGACTGTGGGGCGATTGCCTATATTCATAACACCAAAATAGCCATTTCCTGTAATATCTAATGTTTCACTAATAGTAAAAACACGGACAGCATAAACACCTGTGTGAGGCAGAAACTTGTCTTTAGGTAATTCGAGGTTAGCAGTGGGAAATCCAATAGTTCTGCCAAGTTGTTGACCTTTAATCACAGTACCGATCAGCGTATAAGGTCGTCCCAACAATTGGTTTGCTTGTTCAATGTCCCCGCTAGCAAGAATTTCACGGATCAGTGAGCTGCTAATCCGAGCCTGTTGGTGTACCTCAGTATAATTTTCTGGAGATTCTGCACAAGTTTCTAGAGAGGCGATGCTAACAGGAATGTTGTATTTAGCAGCAATGATTTGTAGATCATGAGCAGTACCAGTACGTTTAGAGCCAAAACGAAAATCTTGCCCCACGCTAATTTGTGCTGCTTGCAATTGTTGGACGAGAATTTTTTCTACAAATTCCTCTGGAGTCAAAGCACATAGTTCTTTATCGAAGGGTAATAGCACCAGTTGTTGTACTCCAAGCGATCGCAACTGGTGGACTTTTTCATCTAATGGTGTGAGCAAACTCCGGGGTTGACCTGTAAAAAACTCTTGGGGATGAGGATCGAAGGTAACAACGGTCGAGTAAATATGGTCTTTGGATAACGCGGCTTCACCAGATGCGGTAACGCGGTGAGTGGGAGACGTGGTGAGATTCTCCGTGTCAGAGTGTCTCCCTGTCGCCATGTCCTCAGATGCGTCCCCTTGTCCCTGTGTCACCCTATCCTTCAATATTGGTTGAATCACTCGTTGATGACCGCGATGTACACCGTCAAACTTGCCAAGCGCGACAGCAGTTGGCGTTAGAGCTAGTTCAGTTGAAGATGTTACCCACACAGAACACCCATTTTGAGACAGATTTGGCACGTCGATTCTGGGATTTTAGGTTTGTTTAGCTTTTTTGCTAACCCACAGGCAAAATAGCCTTTGTGGGCGTTTTTGGTCTGTGGTAGACGCTTTCAAGACATTTGGTGTTATCCACTTTTGCCTTGTGAATAACTCATACCACAGATACCCAAAGGGCGCTTACCTGTAGAATAAGCTCTTGATCACCAATCTAATCTAAAATCTAGAATTGCTTCCTTGGCAATATCTACACAGAAAACTTACTAATAGGAAAAGATTCTGATAAGGGAACGGAAACAGGAACCTGAAGTACCATTCCTTCCCGTGCCATCACAGCAGTTGAAAATTTCCGCTGTGCTTCTTCTCCAACACGATCTAAGAATTCATCATCATGGGCAGGATCGTGGTGAAAAATTACTAGTGTCTTAACATTAGCAGCTTTGGCTACCTTCACTGCTTCTTGCCATGTAGAATGTCCCCAACCGATTTTAGGATTGCTCGGTGAATGATATTCCTCATCAGTATATGTAGAATCGTAAATCAGGATATTCGCATCACGAGCTAACCACAGGACATTTTCATCCACCTTGTCTGCAAAATGTTCAGTATCAGTGATATAAACAGCAGCACCACCATACCAGTTTACCCGATATCCGACGGCTTCACCTGGATGGTTAAGGGGAGCTGTTTCTACGGTAATATCATCGATGTGTATGGCTTGTCCTGGTATAACATCGTAGAAATCTAAGTTTGCTTGCATAATCTGCAAGGGAACAGGAAAATTTGGATGCAGCATCTGATCATTGAGACGCTGTTCTACAGTTGAACCATCGGGAGCGATCGCACCATAAATATGAAAGGTATTTCCCCTGACAAACCCCGGTGAAAAGAAGGGAAAACCTTGCATGTGGTCCCAATGGGAGTGGGTAAAGAATACGTGAGCTTCTATAGGCATCTTAGGCAACAAAGATTGCCCTAGAACATGCAGTCCCGTGCCACCATCAAAAATTAAGCGTTTGCCATTCACTTGCATCTCGACGCAAGGGGTATTACCTCCGTAACGGACGGTGTTTGGTCCCGGACAGGGAATACTGCCGCGAACGCCCCAAAAATGCACGGTAAATTGATTGTCTATCCTTGACATGGGTGTTGCTTGCTGGACTAAGCGGATGGTCATCCGAATTTTAGATTTTAGATTTTAGATTTTAGACTGGCTCCCTCTGGAATTTAGGGGCTTGTAACATTAAAGAATTATTAGTCAATCAAAAATGCTACTAGTTGTATTAAGTTTATGCAGTCTCACTTCTGTTGAGCAAAAGTGATTTAATTGGTAAAATAGCATACCTTGTTTCAGGTTGATTTTACTGAATTGAAATTAGGTAAACTCTAACGTCAGTTTCAAATGTTTTGGAGTTTTTGTAAGGGCTATGTGCAAGTTAGCTCCTACTTTATAGCCTATATTTAATCGTGATGGATTTAACCATTACATTAGGATTACCAGTACTCCTAAAATTTACTGCAATTTGAAGTTCCACTGAGATAGTTGATGCAACCCTGTGCCATAGGTAAGGTTGTATTGTAATGGCGTCACGCTAATGTAGTTATCACGGATAACATGCACATCCATAGGTATATCTTGAGGTAAATTCAATCCTACTGGCGGTTCTATATCTTCTAAAACCTCTCCTGTTAACCAGTAGTAAGTCTTACCACGCGGATCAATTCTTTTGTCAAAAACATCTACATAGCGTCGCACTCCTTGGCGAGTGATGGTGACTCCAGCAATTTGTTCCCACTCTACAGCAGGAATGTTAACGTTCAGCAACATCAAATCTACTAGAGGGTTTGCCGCTATATATTTCACTAATATTTTGGCAAATTTCGCTGCGGGTTGAAAATCTTTATAAGAGAAACTAGTAAGACTAAGTGCCACACTAGGAATACCTTCAATTAAGCCCTCCATTGCCGCAGAAACTGTACCAGAATAAAGAATTTCTGTTCCTAGATTTGCACCTTGATTAATACCAGAAAGAACTAAATCGGGGGGAGAATCAAGCAAAGCCCACAGTGCTAATTTTACACAGTCAGAGGGAGTGCCATCACAAGCCCAAGCTTTGACCGCAGGATGAAAAATGGACTCGACAATTTCAGCGCGAATGGGTTGATGCAAGGTAAGCCCATGTCCAGTAGCAGAACGTTCCCGATCTGGACAAACAACAGTGACTTCATGTCCTGCTTCTGCCAAGGTATTAGCAAGAGTACGAATACCCAAGGCATAAATACCGTCATCGTTACTGATAAGCAATTTCATCTGTTGAGTGAGTGCATGTGTAATTTGTCATTAAGTCATTAGTCAATTGTCTTTGGTCAATTGTCAATGTTTTAAATCACAAGTGTGAGAAAAGGGAACGGGGATTCTCCAAAGGAGACGCTACGCGTAGACGCGTAAGCGGTGAGACAGCGCGCAGAACAGGGGGTTTCCCCCATGTAGACGCGCAAGCGGTGAGCCAGTGCGGTGGACGGGTTCCCCGGCATAAAGCACCTGGCATACTCTTACCAGAAGCCGCTTACGCGTCTACGCGCAGCGTCCCGGAGGGAACTACCCGTAGGGCTTCTCGTAGAGTGCGACTGCGTTCGCGTAGACGCGGAGCGGCTTCCGCAGGTAGCGTCCCGGAGGGAACTACCCGTTCGTCGAAGACGTTCCCAGAGGGTAGGGCTTCTCGTAGAGTACGGGAACAAGGAGGACAAGGGGGTATAAATAAAACGTACAATGTCCACCTCATTCTTTTTTGAGTGGGATGAAGCTCAATAATTGTCCATTCTCCACTCCTGAGATTCTAAACTGGTAGTAATTAGGTTGCGTTGCAACCGTTGCCTTTGATCCACAATTGACTTATTAATTAATTTGATTAGTCTTTTGTCATTAGTCCAAAGTTAATGACCAATGACCAATGACCAATGACCAATGACCAATGACTATTAACTAATGACTATTAACTAATGACAAGTAATTTAGAGACTCAACTGTTGGCACTGCAAGAGGAAGGAGAAAAAGCGATCGCAGCTGCTGCTACTTTAGAAACTCTTGAAGAACTAAGAGTCAAGTACCTTGGCAAAAAAGGTAGTTTGTCAGTGCTTCTGGGTGGTATGGGCAAACTCCCAGCCGAAGAAAGACCAAAAATTGGAGCGATCGCCAATACAGTTAAAGAAGCACTGCAAACAAGTCTTGACCATCAACGTGCTACTCTCGAAGCAGCGAAAATTCAGGCCCAGCTAGAGGCAGAAACTATAGATGTCACCATGCCGGGAATTTATCGCCCCCAAGGTCGAGTCCATCCGATCAACGGTATGATCGACAAGGCGCTGGATATCTTTGTCGGTATGGGCTACACCGTAGCTGCTGGGCCAGAAATGGAAACAGACTACTACAATTTCGAGGCGCTAAATACCCCGCCCGATCACCCCGCCCGCGATATGCAAGATACCTTCTATCTACCAGATGGTAATTTGTTGCGGACTCACACCTCATCGGTGCAAATTCGTTACATGGAAGCCGAAGAACCTCCAATCCGCATTGTTGCACCAGGGAGGGTTTATCGGAGAGATAACGTAGATGCTACCCACGCAGCAGTTTTTCATCAGATCGAACTTTTAGCAATTGACGAGGGATTAACTTTTACTGACCTCAAAGGCACAATCAAGATATTTTTACAACAAATGTTTGGTGATTTGCCAATCCGCTTTCGGGCTAGTTATTTCCCGTTTACAGAACCATCGGCAGAAGTTGATTTGGAGTGGAATGGACGCTGGTTAGAAGTGATGGGCTGTGGGATGGTCGATCCAAATGTGTTGAAATCAGTAGGATATGACCCAGAAGTTTACACTGGTTTTGCTGCTGGTTTTGGTGTGGAACGCTTTGCAATGGTGCTACATCAACTCGATGATATTCGCCGTGTATATACTAGCGATTTGCGCTTTTTGCGGCAGTTTTAAAAATGGTCATTGGTCATTGGTTATTAGTCATTGGTTAAACAAATGACAAAGGACAAATGACCAATGACTATTGACTATTGACAATTATCACAATGGCCACAACGCCAATTCTCAGCTTCTTTATTAAAACCAAAGGCATTTAACAAAAATCGCCAACGACACTGTTTGGTAAACAGATATTTATTCATCTGCTTGGCGGCGTGTAATTGTGTTAAGGGCTGGTTTTTCGTACCAGACACTATCGTGTAGTGGAAAGGGTCAAGCCAGTTGAGTTTACCACTACTGTGTAAGAGAGAAAGAGCGATCGCAGCATCGGAAAATTGTCTTGTCACTCCATCCACTTCGCCTGTTTTGGGCAATTTTTTGACTAATTGCTGTGCTTGTAACTGTTGCGATCGCATTTTATCTTCAAAAAACTTCTGTCTTTGCTTGTCTTCTGGATCTAGCCACCCCGTTGGTTCGCTTACCAAAGTCATTACTTCTGCTGGTTTACCATCTCGTCCAGCGCGTCCAATTTCCTGTAGGTATTCCGATAGCAACAAAGGTGCGTGAAAGTGAATTACCCAACGTACATCTGCCTTGTTTATCCCCATACCAAAGGCAGAAGTACAAATCACAAATGGTATTTTTCCTTCTATCCAAGCAGTTTCAATCGTGCGACGTTCTTCTGCACCCAGTCCCGCGTGATAACTGGCTGTGACATAACCCAACTGTTGTAGCCATGCAGCCAAATTCTCGCTATCTCGCCTGCTGCGAACGTAAACTAATCCTGCTGTTTTATCTTTTTCTCTGATGAATTTTAATAATTGTTGCTTTCTGCCTTGTGGAGTCCAAATCAATCGGACTCTTGGGTTAAGATTAGGACGATACGGGTCTAATAGAAATACTGCTGGTTGGTTTAGTTGTAAAGTTTCTCGAATTGTTTTTTGAGCTAGAGGATCGGCGGTGGCGGTAAAAGCGGCTAGTGTTATTTTTGTTCCTGTTGGTTTTGATTTCAATAACGCTGCCCGCACCGCCCCAATTCTTCGATAGGCTGGTCTAAAAGTTTCTCCCCATTGCACTAAACAATGTGCCTCATCTAGAATCAAGCCATTAATTGTCAGTTGTGGCTGACATAATATTTGCCACACTGGTGGACTGAGTAAAGTTTCTGGCGATAAATATAATAATCTCAACTTTTGTTGTTCTAAAGCTTGCAGAGTTTTTCGTCGCTGCCAAGAAGGTAATTCGTTATGTAAAAGTGCGGCGTTTAAATTACGTTGGTGTAGTTCTTGAACTTGGTTTTCCATCAGCGCTACTAAAGGTGAAACCACCAAAGTTAATCCTGTTTGTAACAACGCCGGCAGTTGAAAGCAAATAGATTTTCCTCCGCCAGTAGGCATGATAATTAATGCGTCTTTTTTTGCCAATAAAATTTGGATGATTTCTCCCTGTGGCGAACGAAAATTTTCGTAACCCCAAATTTCTTGAAATGCAACCAGAACGTCATTCCAGGATATTTTTGCAGAGTTATTCATGAGTAAGTAGCGGATGAAATTAATTTTGAATATATCCTCGACAGAAAAGTTATTGGCTCAGTAATTTTATGTAGTCGCTCAAATTTTATGGGTAGGAATAACACATCTAACATACATTGCGAATGCATTGGCTGAAATTGTTAATGTATCACCTTACATTGTTAATGTATCGCCTTACATTGCGAATGCATTGGCTGAAATTGTTAATGTATCACCTTACATTGTTAATGCATCGCCTTACATTGCGAATGTATCGCCTTACATTGCGAATGCATTGCCTTACACTGCGAACGTAGCCGTCTGCACAAATTACTACAACTCAATTTATTCAACTGATTACCTAAGTGTATAAACTGTTAAATTGTTATTTTTTATCTTTATTTAACCAAAAGTTAATGCTAAAGTACAATAAATCTACCGATTTACTGTATTCGATTCAGATTATCTAACTAGTGGTGTCAAAAATAACTTGGCTACCTGTCTTTGTTTGAGATTTCCTATACTGGGATGCAGCTAATGAATGAGATGTTTTTTAGTCCAAGCGATTGGCTGAGTGTAACTTTTCGGCTAGCAGTTGCTCTTGTGGTTGGTGGTGTGATTGGCTTGAACCGTCAGCGAACTGGTAGACCTGCGGGCTTAAGAACTTTTATGGTAGTGAGTTTAGGTGCTGCTTTGTTTGTGATGATTCCCTTGCAGGTAGCAACTGATCTTAGCTTTGCTGAGAATATCATGGCTCGTTCGACTGCTCTCAATGCTATGGCTCGCATCACTCAAGGAGTAGCAACAGGTGTGGGATTTTTGGGAGCAGGAATAATTTTGCGACAACAAAAACTGCAATTTGGCATACAAGAAGTCAAAGGCCTAACTACTGCTGCAAGTATTTGGTTGGCGGGAGGTTTGGGAGCAGCAGCAGGCTGTGGTTTATGGCGAATGAGTTTAATAGGTACACTCTTTGCGCTAGTGGTTCTGAGTGGAGTTAAGAAACTTAAAAAATCTAACTATATTCGTTTGTATAGTAAGTCAGAGGAAGCCGAAAAAGCTGATACCTCAAGCTAGTAGGGAAATTTAACAAATATCAAACTCTTCAGGTTTTACTCTTAAGAAGCACATTTTAGAATCATGATGCAGCAAGGGTTTTAGAACTTCTGAAAAATGTGCTTCTTTAGATTTGTTGCAAGGGAGGTTTTATACTTTTGACTTCCCCTTGTGGGGCGCTCGTATCAATTCACTTTATAGTCATCAGAGGTTTTAAGAACTTTGTTACATATTTCAGAAAAGATTCAAATAGGAAACAAAGTTTTCATTCTACATCCAGCCTACGTAGCAGGAAAAGTTGGAGTGGTCTGTGGTCAAGAAGCACTCTTAAGAAGTCAACTTAGTCATCGTTGGCTGATCCGTGTCGATTTTGAAGAAATGGTGGTATCGCTGACTCCAAAAGAGTTTTTATTGCTGGAGTCTGTCAAGCAGATTCAGCACGACGCATGAAGGGTAACAAATCTTCTAAGATAGTTTCGTGGTAATGCTCTTGTGGATAATGCCCAACATTATTTAATTTGACTAATTCTCCATTGGGTACAGATTTAGCAAAGTTTTCTGCCATATCAACATTCAACCAAGGGTCAATCACTCCCCATTGAATTAATATTGGTTGTTGCCAATCTTTAAAACCAGTTTCGATTTCAGACATAGCTTTTGCAAGTTGCAAATTGCGAATTGTTGAGAGCAGGGCGCGTCCAGCAGCAGATGTTTTCAAAAATGGTTTGCGGTAAACATCTAAATCTTTGTCAGGAATAACATAACGACTACCACCTTCTAATGTTCTGTCTACTAAAAGAGGGTCTTGAGTCATCATATCACCTGCAAAAGGTAGACCCATTTGTTGAATTTTCCAAGGTAATTTGGCGGTGCTGGAAATTGGTGTATTGAGTATAGCTATATTGGCTATTTGTTCTGGATGACGCAAAGCATATTGCAGTCCTACAGAACCTAAAAAACCTTGGACAACTAAAGAAAAACGTTCTAATTCTAAAGCTTTGATAAAACCTTCTAATGCTGTAATAAATGCATCAGAAGTATAAGCAAAATCTCTTTTTTCCGGTTTAGCAGAAAAGCCAAAACCAATCCAATCTGGTGCGATCGCTTTTGTTCCTTGTTGTGCTAATGCGGGTAAAATATTACGCCAGCTATAACTTTGGGAAACTAAACCATGTAGCAATACAACAGGTAATAAATCAGTTCGGCCAATTGGTTCTGCTAATCTGTAAAACCATTCGTGTGAATCTACGGTAATTTTATGTTCTGTTAAAGACATTTTTATTAAAAATGCAAGGGCGTAAATAAAAAATAGGTTTGTAGTCAGGACTTTAGTCCTTGAATATTTAAGTGCTAAAGCGCTTACTACAAACCTATGTTTTTTCTAATTAGCAATAATCATCTCACGAATCGCGTCAGCTGTTGCGGGTGCAAGTAAGATACCATTGCGATAATGTCCGGTAGCCAGCAGAATGTTATTAAAGCCTGATAGTTTTTCTATAATCGGGGCGGGGCGTCCTTCGGGACGGGGACGTAAACCAGACCAAGTACGGATAATGGTGGCTTTTGCTAAATCTGGACAGAAGGCGATCGCTTGTTGTTTGATAGACTCAAGCAATTCTGTGTCGGGTGATATCTCATGACTACCATTTGTGGGAAACTCAACTGTTGCGCCTACCCAGTAATCTCCATCACCAACAGGAACAATATGCACATCATTACCAGTGATCACTGGCTGAAAATCGGGATTACCTAAAGCATGTCCTAATCTGAGTTGCAAAGCTTGCCCTAATACAGGACGAATGTCAATCATCTGGTTTAATTGTGCCGATAATGCTGATGAGCCAAGCCCAGCAGCAACTACAAACCAATCTGCTGTCAAATTTCCTTCTGTTGTCTCGACTTGCTGGCAAATATCCCCTTGCTGAGATGGTGGAGTTATGCCCAAAACATTCACACCAAATTTAAAGGTAACACCATTCTTTTGAGCAGCTGCAACTAAAGCCAATGTTAAGGCTGTGGGGTCTAATTGGCGATCTTGAGGAGAATAAACAGCACCAATAATCTTTTTATCTTCTACCTGTGGACAGATATTTTGTAATTTAGCAGTATCCCAAACTTCTAGCTGATAACCTTGAGTGTGGCGAATTTCGGTTAGTTTTTGCCATTGTGAGATTTCCTCATCTGCTACAGAAGAATCTGTATTTCTCGCCAACAGCATGAGAATTCCTTGGCGGTTAAAAGCAATCTTGTGGTTTGTCAGTTCCTCTAATTCTGGAATTAGGCTTTCGTAGCGTTGGATGCTAGTCTGACGCATCCGCCAAGCTTTTCCTTTGATTTTGTGGCTGATGATGCCCATTAAAACACCCAAAGCTGCCCCTGTGGAAGCTTGAGCGGGTGGTTGTTTGTCTATGACTGTGATCTTTAACTGTTTGACTAGACTCAGTTCATAGGCGATCGCAGCTCCAACTGCACCACAACCAATAATAACTACATTCATGATTTTGAAGAAGGGATCGGGAATCGGGAAGTGAGGGGAGTGGGGGAAGTGTGGGGAGAGCGCGAAGACAAGGGAGAATAACCAATACCCAATCCCCATGCCCTATGCCCCATGCCCTATGCCCATTCCCCATCTTAAAAATTAACTCGCTTCTGCTGACGTGCTTGCTTCTGGAAGCAAATCAAGGAATTTGTCAACATCTACAAATGCAGCCTTGGTGTTACTCAAAGCTTTAAAAGAATTAGCAGATTCAGTAGCTTGATCAATTTGAACCAGATGATTAAACAAATCTCTCGCTACTTGACGTGCTTTTGGTTGATCTTCAGGCAAAAGGTTGGGAATGATGTAAGTCATGTTTAGCCTTGCTTCTGCCATCGGGCCGTGGATAAAATTACCAACATTTACCCAATTGTTATTTTGGATCAGCCCTTTGAGTTCGTCAGAGCGATCGCGCACAGTTTCGATTTTAGGCAGGTATCCCTGAATTTTCTCAATCTGTGTGGGCGTATAAGTTGGAGGTGCTGTGGCTACAGTCGGGCCACCACAGCTGATCAGAAATGTTGCTAAAAGAACTAGGACTAGTGACAAGAGTGAGCGTTGACGCGCCATAAACTAAGCTTATGTATTACCGATTAACAGTGTCATTTTAGATCGGAGCGCGTAACATCTTGTTCTGATTGACAAGGGATTTTGCTGAAATTATTTTTTTATCTTAATATATTGAGTATAATTACTTAAAAATTATGCTATCTCAAACTGAAATCTATATAAACCATATAAACATTGTCACGAAAGTGTAATTTGGAATTTGCCAAAAATATAAAGATATTGGTAGGCTGAAATTCCAATCTCAAGAGCCTTCTGGCGGTTTTGATTTCGTCGCATCGTCCATTAACAAACACAACTTGGAGGTGGGTGTTTACGTGAATGCAGCAGAAATGGGAACTAACTTAGAATTCGCCAGCAAGATTGCGACAGTTGTGAATTTATTTAAATTTGAGTTTCCCGATGCTAGATCTGATCTTAAGCCGTGGACAAATGATCCAGAAACCAGAGAGTTAATTGATCCAGATTCTATTGATATTGGCTTTCACTTTCCTGGAGTCAGCAAATCATGGCGTAGTCGTAGTATCTTGATTCAAATCCGTTTTTATCAAGATCCTGTCAGTAGTGTACGTCGGGCAATTGGTGTGGAAGCAGCAGGATTTAGCCACAAGGGTGAACAATGGCGCATGTCAACGGTAGAAAATTGGAATTTTGTAGGTACAACCCAGCCTTCCGAAGAAGTATGTGAAAAGCTGAAGCAGTTTTGCAGGCAGATTTTAGAGTTATTTAACAAACCAAGTGATGCTTAATCGATAATATTGGTTCTGGTTTTACTGCTGCTGAACTAAAGGTTGTAGACGTTGGATTAGGTGTTCTGCTGGCATTAAATCTTCAATTCTTTCTGCTTCAATTCGCTCTACAAGCTGACCATTCCTAAAAAACACCATTGACGGTAGAGCATGAACTTGATACTTATTCGCCAAATCAGGATATTTTTCACTATCGATTTTGACAATCTGGAGTTGTTCTTTCATTTGCGAATTCACTTGCTCCAGAATAGAATCCATTAGATAAGAAGGATCACACCAAGGAGCAGAAAAAACCACTAACAGCGGGGAATTTGAGCTAGATAGTAGCTCATCAAAGTTATTGAACTGTTCTTTTATTGCCATACTTTACAGATTGCCTGTGCAATCAGCAAATTTTCTTTTCATGTGAACAAATATTATTCTGTTGGCATCCAAGCTGCCTGCTTCACTAGCGACCGCACTGCCTTGACAATAGCATCTGCGTCAATGTTTGCTGCATGAAGTAGTTCTTCGGGAGTCCCTGATCCTGGCATATCCTGCACTGCCAGCTTGACAAGGTTGAGTGCCAATTCACCATAGGCAGGAGCAGTACCTATACCTACAAAAGCATCGAGAACAGCAGCACCTAGTCCACCTTCACTCCAATGGTCTTCTACTACGACTAGTTTGCCAGCAGTATCACGGGCTGCTTGATGTAGGGTTGCAGTATCAATTGGCTTGACTGAGTAAGCATCTATTATACGTATAATAATGCCTTCCTGCTTCAAGCGATCATATGCTTTGAGTGCTTCATGTACCGTAATACCTGCTGCAATCACTGCTGCTTGATCACCATCAGAACTGCGGATGACCTTGCTGCCACCAATTGAAAAATCTTCATCAGCCTCATAGAGAACAGGTGTGCTTTCCCGCGTTGTCCGCAAATAGACAACACCATCACGATCTACCATTTCAGCAACCAGTTTGGTAGTTTGGTTAGCATCACAAGGGTACAGCACAGTGCTGCTCCAGACTGCTCGCAAAGCAGCCAAATCTTCCAATGCCATTTGAGAAGGGCCATCCTGACCAATCGAGACTCCCGCATGGGAACCAACTAGTTTGATATTGGCGCGAGAGATGGCAGCCATACGGACAAAATCGTAAGCCCGACTTAAGAACGCTGCAAAAGTAGAAGCAAAGGGTTTATACTGACGCACTTGCAAACCCACAGCTGCGGCAACCAATTCTTGTTCAGCAATGTACATCTCAAAGTAGCGATCAGGAAAAGCCTTGGCAAACTCTTCAGCGTAGGTAGAGTTACTGACTTCGCCATCTAAAGCAACCACATCTGGTCTGGATGCTCCTAAAGCTTTCAAGGCATCCCCATAAGCTTTACGAGTTGCCACTGAATCACCTTCTTGGTAGACCGGAAGTTGGAGAGTTTGAGCCTGTCCTGTTGCAGTTGTTTGAAGTTGCAAGTCAGGCTTTTCCACCTGAATAGTGATATGACGTGCCTCTTTCAGAGGAGCTTCGCTAACACCACCCAACTCGGCGATCGCTGCCTTCGCATCATCGGGTTTCAATGCTTTACCATGCCAACCGCCAAGATCTTCTAAATCTGCAACCCCCTTGCCCTTCTTTGTCCGAGCCACAATGACTGTAGGACTGTCGAGGTTATTTATGGCTACTGAATATGCTTGGTCAATTTCTTCTAAATTATGACCGTCGATTTCAATTGCCTTCCAACCAAAAGCCTTAGCGCGATCGCAGTACACTTGAGTATTCCAACCTAACATTGTTTGGCCTCGCTGCCCCAAGCGATTGACATCAATGATCGCAATCAAATTTGCCAGTTTGTAGTGATTTGCATGTTCAAAGGCTTCCCAGATGGAACCTTCTGCCATTTCACTATCCCCTAACAACACCCAAGTATGGTAAGGCAGCTTGTCTAAATATTCGCCAGCTAAAGCAATACCAACAGCGATTGGCAGCCCCTGTCCTAGTGAACCCGTTGCTACTTCTACCCAAGGCAGTACTGGAGTTGGATGCCCTTCTAAGCGACTGCCAAACTTGCGGAGGGACATCAACTCGCGATCGTCAATTACTCCTGCTGCGCGATACATTGCATACAACAGTGGTGCTGCGTGTCCTTTTGAGAAAACGAGGTGGTCGTTATTAGGATTGTGCGGATTGCTGAAGTCGTAACGGAGATACTTGGCAAGCAGTACTGCCATCAGATCCGCAGCAGACATAGAGGAGGTGGGATGACCCGATCCAGCAGATGTGGTGGCACGAATACTATCAACCCGCAATTGTTGTGCCAACTCATGCCATGCTAGCAATTGTTCAAAGGTAGCCATTATTACTCTCCTATGCAAATATGGTTGGACAATAAATTTCTTGCGAAACAGAGCTGGGTGAAAAGAATATAATTTTCCTTTACCAGTTGCCCTTAACCCTTTACCCAACAAGATTGCAAAAGCTTGAGCTAGCTCTGCCTAGCATAGCGTCCCATTAACTCGGCAGCCTCCAGAACATGACCTTCTATGGCTGCTAAAACATCTACTTTACTAGCTCCGGGTGACAAATCTAGCGTTTGATCCAGCGCATAGAGTTTGAAGAAGTAACGATGAGTGCCACTAGGTGGACAAGGGCCGCCAAATCCCAATTGACCAAAATCATTTTTCCCCTGCATACCGCCGTCAGGTAATGTGGAATGATTGACAACACCTTCAGATAAATACTCAATACTAGCTGGTATATTATAAACAACCCAGTGGGTAAAGGTTTCCTTCGGTGCATCAGGGTCTTCAACAATCAGGGCGTAACTGACAGTAGCATTTGGTGGACTATCCCAACTGAGGGGAGGAGAAAGATTATCACCATCGCAGGTGTATTGAAATGGAATGGTGTTTCCAGTAAAAAATGCAGGACTGTGAAGATGCATAATATTAGGTTTAAGAGCTTCTAATTAATTTCATTTCCACTACAAAGCAGAAGGAAATGTTTCTGGTACTTCCCTCGTTTCCTGAGTAGCCATCCGGTCTAACGGCTCTACTCCTCTGGTATCATCAATGTGAATTACGGCATCAAATTGGTTAGGAAGCCGAGTATAGAAGTAATGACTAGCACGTTCAGTTTCCGGTCGGTAAATTACGCCAATAGCTCGCTGCAATCGAGGCTGTTGCAGAACAACAATGGCCGGATTATTCTCCCGTAAGTTCAATAAAAATTGAGACAGATTTATGTGATGAAATATATCCTCGTAACTTCCTGGTAATGCAGGACGAACTAGCTTGAGTTGAGCAGGTTCATCCCAGTTTGTAGCAGCAGTAACTGTGCCTGTGTAAGTAGTAAAACCAATCAGCACAGTATCATTACCATAACGTTCCCGGACTAGTTGACCGACATTCAATTCACCCATTTGTGCCATATCCGTTGCTCGTGCATCGCCTAAATGGGAATTGTGCGCCCAAACAATGACTTTGGTTCGTCCTCCTTGCTGATCAAGATGAGCAACAAGTTGATCTAAAGTTTCTGCCATATGGCGATCGCGTAAATTCCACGAAGATACTCGCTCACGAAACATTGAGCGATAATATTCCTCGGCATTTTTCACCAGTCGAGCATTTTGTTGGACGTAGAAAAACTCATCCTCTACTACTCGACCGTCCTGCTTGGCACACTCAGCAGTCCGACGTTGCAGTTCCAAAAGTTGGCTGACTACCTCTTCTTCACAGGACTTACTAAGTCCCACACTGGCAGCATATCCGTAAGCTTGAGTATCTTCTTCAAATTGTTCAAAGCAAGAGTAGCGCTGGTGAGCGCGTTTGGCTGCCTCCGGATCATGTTTATCCAGGTAACTCAAGACTTCTGCCATTGATGAATACAGACTGTAAAGATCAAGCCCATAAAAACCAATTTTGGTTGCATTCTCAGGTAGAGAATCATTGTGTTGACGCAACCAACCAACAAAATTCAACACATCTGTGTTACGCCACATCCACAGTGGGAAGCGTTGAAAACTCGAAAGTGCTTCTGTCGGTGTCGGATCGTCATCTACTCCCCGCACATAGCGGTTGACTCGGTAGGCATCAGGCCAGTCCGCCTCCACTACCACTGCCGTAAAGCCTTTCTCTTCAATTAGCCTTTTGGTAATCAAACTCCTTTGGTTATAGAACTCTTGAGTTCCGTGAGAAGCTTCACCAATGAGTACAAAGCGCGCATTGCCAATCAAATCCATCAATGGATCGTAATCTTCGCTTCTACCCATCAATGGATGTGCAAATTCACGCACTGTTTCAGCTACTTTTTTCTTGATTGCGTCTGGCATAGCCTTTAACTACTGACCATTGACTGTTGATTGTTGCCGCTAGCCCGTTTAAGTAAATCGCGAACCTCTGCATCGCTTGTCTGCGGGAAGTCTTGATACCAAAGACCAACACTATAAAAAGGATCAGGTGTTTCTAGGCACACAATTTCATCTACTAATAGTTGGATCTCCTGACAGGCTTCAGGTGATGAGACTGGTACGGCAACTACAAGACGAGCAGGTTGCTGTTGCAGCAATGCCATCACCGCAGCCCGCATTGTTGTGCCTGTTGCTAGACCATCATCGACTAAAATCACAGTGTGTTCACGCAGAATTGGAACAGGGCGGTCATCTCGATAAAGATGCTCCCGTCTTTCCAGTTCTCGTTGTTCTTTAGCAGCAACCCGGTCAATTACATCTTGAGACAGATCAAACATTTGAACCACTCCATCATTGAGTACTCGCAACCCACCAGAAGCAATTGCTCCCATTGCCAACTCTTCATGTCCAGGTACACCCAGTTTGCGAACAAGAAAAACGTCCAGTGGAGCATGGATTCTGCGAGCAACTTCAAAAGCAACAGGTACGCCACCACGTGGTAATGCCAATACAATTGCATCTTTTCGAGTAGCATAGGCTGTTAGTTGTGCAGCTAATAATCGCCCTGCTGTAGTTCGGTCTTTGAATACCATAGTTTTTCTCACCCCCTCTTGACCGAAAACAAATATACGGCTTCGCTGTTGCCGTAGGCTAGAATAGGGAACTGATTTTATATTTAAGTCTGCAATACTAAGTTTTGATTGTTTTAGATGTTCCCAATTTATCCTAAGAGTTTAAAGTTTATTACTCCTCTAACTAATGGGGGTAATTTCTGATTAACGTGTATAACTGATGGAGGAATTAGTATTAAATTTAGTTGTGATACCAGCTAAAAAGATGCGATCGCTTTGGATCTCTGCATTCAAGTCGTCAGTGCTTGCCCTAGTTGTGCGATCGCGTAGCGTCTCCTTTGGAGAATCGCTCTCATAATTTATCTTTAGGATAAGCTTAATTTGATATTTTTATTTTTTTGCTGTCATTAACTCTTATTTTTATAACTTATCTAAGCATCTTTTCAATGCAATCATTTATATAGATAAATTATTATACATGTTTTATGCATTTATTATTACAATTATGAGTAAGTGGTTTTTCACCACTTTGCCAACACAATCAAGGTTAGCCTCAAATTAAAGGTAAAAGATAAGAAGAAAGTTTAACAATTAACTTCTTACTTTTGCCTTTTTATTCCAAATTGCAGCTATTTTTGAGGTGGAATATAATCGCAGTTGAAAGCCCGTCCCAAAGAGGAGTGTTAATATTAGCCCTTCTCAAACCAGATGCTGTCCAAGAATTACAATTTCTCAAAATTGAGTAGCTGCCAACTGCTGCATAAAAACCAGCATTGACAGTGTGACCGTTACCTAAGCGGACTGTTTTTCCTTTTATATCTAGTTGAAAGCTTCCTTGGATATATTCCATTAATCGTGAATAATCATTTTTGCTGACTCGGACACATTTAACTTCTAAATCAGTTGGGATTACTTGATAGCCTTTAACATACATTACAGAAGAGGTAGGTATGAATAGTGCTTTCAAAGTAGTAGAAAATTTTAAATCAGACAAAGAAGGAGTTAACATATAAAAATCTTTGTCTCCCCAGCCAAAACTTAAATAATTATAATCTGGAGCCGGGTCTATATCGACTTTGCTGATCGAAAAAAACTTGTGCCAATCAAAAAAATTATTTTTTGTTGGCACTATAATATTAAAATGAACACCTGTGTTGGAAACACAAATTTGCATGTCACAATCAGTTGGTAAGTAATAATGCCATTTTCTAGGTATAAATGCACTAATAGCTAGTAAAATTAAGCTAAATAAAACTAATCCTAAAATGTAACAAGGCAACCTATATAATAAGCGTATAAAAACTGAATAATTAGTATGGTTCATAAAAATAGCTGCACAGTTTGAGAGTAAATTTCAAGAGAGTGTAGGCAGCATATGAATATTTTTACTTATAAGCTATAAAAATTACTACTTATGAATCAGCGCGCACTGCTGTTAGTAAATCGTCAATCCCGCCAAGGACAAAAGCGTTTGTCAGAAGTGATGAGTTGTCTTGTAGAACAAGGATTTGAGTTAATTGCAGCATCCGCAGAAAATCCCCAGGACTTCTCAGAGATCATCCAGAGATATCAACATCAAGTGGATTTAGTAATTGTTGGTGGTGGTGATGGTACTCTTAATGCTGCGGTAGATACTTTGGTCGAAACTAATTTACCTCTGGGAATTTTACCTTTGGGAACTGCTAACGATCTTGCAAGGACTTTAAAAATTCCCAATTCTTTACCTGAAGCTAGCAAAGTGATTGCTAAAGGTGAATTACGACGCATTGATTTGGGAGAAGTTAACGGCAAATATTTTTTCAATGTTGCTAGCTTAGGATTGAGTGTGAAAATAACTCAGCGACTAACCAAAGAAGTAAAGCGTCGTTGGGGAATCTTCGCTTATGCTTTTACCGCCTTGAAAGTTATTTGGGAATCTCGGCCCTTTAGCGCAGAAATTCGTCTTTCTGATCAATCAATTAAAGTCAAAACTGTGCAAATTGCGATCGCCAATGGTCGGTACTATGGCGGTGGTATGACAGTAGCCCCCAATGCCATGATCGATGATCAAAGATTGGACTTGTACAGTCTAGAGATTAAGCACTGGTGGGAAATTATTCCCTTACTGCCGAGAATGCGCCAAGGACAACACATAAATGCTCGGAATGTCCGCTCTCTTCAAGCTCAGGAAATTCAGGTGTATACTCGTAAACCTCGCCCTATCAACACTGATGGTGAAATCACCACCTATACCCCCGCTAATTTCCGTGTAGTTCCCAAAGCTGTAGCTGTTTTTGTCCCCCGCTAAGTTATAGTATTAGTCGGTATTTGTTTACTAAAAAAATCATCTAAAATTTCAGACTGCTGCTTTTGACTTAGCGATACTGTAATTTCTTCAATATTGAGTATTGGTAACTCTCTCAAAGCTTCGAGGGTCTGATCGAAGTTATCATGCAAAGAAGTTTTTTGACCAAAAGAATTACTATTGATTGATGCTTCATCGCCACTTTTGCGTGTAACTAGTTGCATCAACAACTCAACAGCTACTCTAGGCAGAACTTGGGGTGGTGTAGAATTAGTGTAAAAAGAAAAAGTCATGCTACCTAGCCGAAGATGATCGCCATCTTGTAGTTTAATCGGACGATACACAGGCTCACCATTCACAAAAGTACCATTGGTGCTACTAAAGTCAACCAAGTAAAATCCTGAGTGATCAGCATCTTGAATATACTGAAGAGCGGCATGGCGACGAGATACACGTTGATCACAAACGTAAATTCCACAAGTGCGATCGCGACCTATAGTCCAGATATGTTGTGGCTGTAATAATCTTTGCGTTTTACCATCACATAAATTGGTAATTACATAAGCAGCAGAGGCATCAATTATACCTTGTAGATAACACCCCTGTACCCCAGTAAACGGCGACTGAGGTAAATTCTCTAAATGAAAAATTTCTTCTAAAAAGCTACTATGGTGTTCATACAACTTGAGGAATACTTGATATAAACTCAGTCGCTTTTTTAGTTCATTTTCTGATAACTCAGTCATCATAAATTAGCCTTTATATTGCTATAAATATCTATTTTTAAGTCAGTTATGAACAATTAGTCTGATTTTATAATCTGGAAAAGTATCTCATATACTTGATGTTGCTATTTTGCTCATCAAGCAATAGACATCATCGAACTTTCATTCTCCTAGATTAAAGTTTCTCTTTGATTTAAAGTAACCGCAATACTACTTAATATTGAGAAAAATTTTATAATACTTTCATTATTAAACTTAACAATGCAATAAAATATATTGCTTGACAAAGTATTTATTAAACAATTGCATTTAAACTGCTTTCAACAACTATTAACAATTCATGAATTGCCCTACTTTGAAAATCAAAGCACAATTCATGATGATGTTTAAGGTTCAAAGTACAACTAGTCTTTTTCTCTCCCTTGTCTCTCTCCCCACCGATCCTGACTAATGCCACAAAGTCTGTTACAACAACCCTCGTTTACCATTAGGGCGTACCGTCATCCAATTTGTTTTAGCTAGTGCTAGTTGTTCTTCAGAAATTTTTGCACCAGTTAAATTAGCACCACACAAATTAGCTCCCCGCAGGTTGGCATTTTGTAGATAAGCATAGCTGAGATCTGCACCTCGTAAGTCTGCTCCCTCTAAATCAGAATTATTGAGGTAAGCTTTGGTTAAATTACTATCTCTGAGGTTAGCTCGATTGAGACTAGCTCTACCAAAGTCGCTACTGTGGAGATCAGCTCCTTGAAGGTTGGCTTTTTGCAGTTGAGAAGAATGGAAATTTGTTTCTGATAAATTGGCACCTTGCAAATTAAGGAGATTTAAATTGTGTAAGGCAAAATCTCGTCTTCCTTTTAGATAAGCTGAGATTAAATTTTGGCTATCTAATTGGCGCATAGTCTGAGACTTTTGACCTTGAGAACCACTACTATTGCTAGACAAAGTGGTTGATTTTATTGTCAGCATTCGTTGTCGTGTCCTCTCTACAGGGGTAACACCAGTACCTTCTGTAATCCGAGCCCGTCTGGCGCGAATTGCTGCTGCAACCTGTGCCACGCTCATACTAGAGACACTGGAAGGATTGCTGTTAGAAATCCCAGAATCTTCTAAACCGTTAATTGTTCGTTCTTTCAGACTACCATTTGGTTGAGAAAGCAAACTTTTTGATAAACTCTCTAAATACGGTTCTAGTTCTAATGCTCTGAGTACTTCTGCGGCTGTTTGGTAGCGATTGCGTACAGAGACTTCCAGCATTTTCCGCAATACATCTACGAGGTGATCACTCACTTGCACGTGATTTTCCCAAAGAAGTTCACCTGTTCTGGGGTTATATTGCAGATCTTTAGGAGATTTACTGGTTAGTAGATAAATGCATGTAATTCCCAAGGCGTAAATATCACTAGCGTAGACTGGACGCATTGCCATTTGCTCTGGGGGTGCAAAACCAGGAGTACCAATGGCATATGCAGTTAATGCTGTGTTTTCTGAATGGTTGACGACAGCTTGTCTGACTTGATTGGTAACAGCACCAAAGTCTATAAGAACTAATCTACTATCTTGAACACGGCGGATGACATTCGCCGGTTTGATGTCACGATGTATAACCTTACGTTCGTGTATGTATTCAAGCAATGGCAGGATTTCGCTCAAAAATTGCTTTACTCCGGCTTCAGTAAAAACTCCTGTGTGTTTGACCTCTTGCTGTAAGGTGGAGCCACTGATGTATTCTTGCACCAAATAGAATTGTTCGCGCTCTTCAAAGTAGTCTAGCAAGCGTGGTACTTGCGGATGATTGCCAATTCTGCCCAAAGTTACAGCTTCTCTTTCAAACAATTCCCGTGCCATTTGTAGAACGTGGGGTGCAGTTCCTGATGGACGTAATTGCTTGATGACACAACTCGGTTCCCCTGGTAAACCTTGATCACTGGCTAAAAAAGTTGCTCCAAAACCACCTTGACCTAAAGCTTTTACTACTCGATAGCGCGATCGCAACAGCAATCTTGAGCCACAAGACTGACACCTCTGGCTACAGGCCAAGTTTTCTGGATTAGGACAGTTAGGATTTATGCAGTAGCTCATGCATTGTCAACTCGCCGCACAAAAAATTACGGGGAGTGTTACACTCCAGATCTCAATTATTTAGATCAAAAGCTACTTTTACCAGGTCATTTTTGCGGGAAATCCTTTGAAGAATTGTTAAAGTTAGGCAAAGCTGGCGTAAAACATATAGTAAACTCACTTAACTTTTACGTTTCCTGTAAAAATCTAAACTTGAAAATTTCAAACTTTAGTTCATGTTGCTGCTGTCTTCGTGTTAATGACTACTAGAAGAAACAGTTTGCTCAACAATTTGCTTGGCTGCATCTAGTAGATATTCAGAATAAGTACGAGCAACGATGGATAGTTGTTTTCCTGAAGGATAAACCATGTACCAGTCACGTTTGATCGGAAAATGTTCTACATCTAGTACAGTTAAATCCCCTGTATCTGGTAACAAGGTATGGCGAGATAAAACGGAAATTCCCAAGCCGCCAGCTATGGCATGTTTAATTGCTTCATTGCTTCCCAATTCTAATTTAACTTTGACATGCACCTCATGCTGATCAAATAACTTTTGCACAGCGCGACGTGTTCCAGAACCAGGTTCACGCATGATAAAAGGTTCATCAGCTAGACGTTGGATGGAGATATGTTTTTCTTTTGCCAGAGGATGATTAATTGGTGCTAAAACTACTAAGGGATTCTCCAAAAACTGCTGGTAACTTACATCCAAATGCTCTGGAACTTGACTCATAATATACAAGTCGTCCATATTGCTAGTCATCCGTTCCAGAATGCCTTCATGATTTGTCACTTGTAGTGATATTTCAATTCCTGGATAGCGTTGACAAAAAGGCCCCAACAAGCGTGGTATAAAATATTTAGCTGTGGTGATTACAGCTAAACGTAATTGCCCTTGTTTTAGCCCTTTTAAATCTGCCACCTTCATTTCAAACTGGGCTATGGTCTCAAAAATTTGCCGACAGGTGGCATATAATTCCCGTCCAGCTTCTGTCAAATACAGACGCTTACCTACCTGTTCAAATAACGGTAAACCAACTGATTTCGTCAATTGCTTAATTTGCATGGAAACAGTAGGTTGGGTCAGAAAAAGTTCCTCGGCGGCACGTGTAAAGCTACCGTGTCGCGCCGCCGCTTCAAACACCTTTAACTGGTGCAACGTCGCTTGGTTCAAGGGTGATTCTCCTCTACTAATGGCAACTTCAAGTTATGAGTTATAAATATAGATATTAATCTATGCCTGTTATTATTAGATAGGTATTTAATTTATAGAATTAAAAAGTTATTATCAGAACAACAAGCAAAGCGTAAGATGCCTTCCAGCCAACGTTGCACACCTTAAAGGTGCTTTTTGGGGATAGTAATCAACGTTGTACTAACCTCATCCTGCTGGGTGTGTACAACGTTTTTTTCGTAGTCAATTTTTTTATGATTCCTCCTGTATTTTTACAGGTAATGTAGATAAATCTGGCAACTCTAGTAATTCTGCCTCCATAATTGGCTCTTTGATATTAAGTGGCAATCTTACAGGTTGACGCTCCTCTAACCAGCAACTTGCTACTGGCAAGGTTTGTTCTAGTTCATCCAGTGGTCGAGGAATTACCATTACAGCGTTTAATTCTCCAATGCGTTCTGCCTCATACATCCCAGCTTCTACTGCTACTGCAACATTTGCTACAGACCCACGAATAATGGCTGTACACAAACCTGAACCAATTTTTTCATAGGCTGCTAGCTGGACATCAGCAGCTTTGAGCATGGCATCAGCAGCGCCTACCATTGCCGGAAAACCCCGCGTTTCTACTAACCCAACTGCTTGGTTACTTAGACGACTATAAGTGCCGTCCTCAGTGATTGCACTTAGACGACTATTGATAGGTAATACAACTTCTAGGTTAGGGAATGGTCTGGAAATTACTAAGCTAGAAACAAACTGATCAAATTGTTTAGCAGTTTGCTCACCGGCTTCTACCGCTAGACGGACATCAGCGATCGCTCCTCGAACAATAGCAGTACAATGACCACTGCCAATCTTTTCATATCCAACTAGGTGAACCCCAGCAGATTTCAGCATCATATCTGCCGTACCTACTATTGCGGGAAAGCTAATAGTTGACACTAACCCCAAAGCACTATCCCTGAGCATGTCTCGACGACGAGATGTCTGGACATTGTATGCGTCCATATGAATTCTCCAAAATGTTCAAAAGAAAGGATGAAGGCTCTAGGCTGAAGGATAAAAAATTATTACTTCATACTTCATACTTCACACTTCATACTTCCATATAACACTTACTCAGACTTCTCGTCAGAGGAGGGTTTATTCAAGGATTGCCGATGTGGAAATAAAGTGATTAACAATTGCTGAATGCTTCCCTGTCCGTAAATATGAGTACCGATGTTATTTGGAGATTCAGTGGTAGGCTCTTGTGTAACCTGATTGTCCTGTTGTAAGTTTTGAGTGGCGGAAGATGCAGAAGGCTTGGGATGTGGAAGCGTGGGTTTGGAAGCAGGGGTAAAGCGCCCACTAGAAGATCCAGAGAAATTTCCTGTATAACCCTGTGTTTGTGTCCCCGTGTCCTCTTCGTTCCACAGATCCTCTTGTTCTTGGATGTCCATATCCTCTTGCCGAGAAGCAGGATTGGTTGTGGGTAGTTGTGGTTGTTGGATTTTCTCAGTGACTGCAAAAGAATCACTCAAATGGCGACTGTTATCTCCCAGAACTGAACCAGGGGCAACTACTTGTCCAGGCTCAACAGAACAATTAAACACTGTTGTTGCTGAACCGATGCAAGCATTTGCACCAATTTTACCACTACCGATCATCAGGAAACCTGCTCCCAGATTTGCCCCAGTTTCTACTTCTAGGGTTCCTTCATGAACTTTGAGGATTGACCCCATTCCAATACAAACCCCTGAACCAATGATAATCTTACTGCTTGGAGCCGCTTGCAGTATCACCCCTGGTGCAATCACAGCACTCGGATGAATAATTACCTCGCCACTGATGTAGGAGTCAAAGTTATTACCCAGGCGCAGTGGCGGCACAGACATGAAAATTTTAACCTCGGAAACCGGGATAGATGTGAGTGGGGGAAGTGGGGGAAGTGGGGGAAGTGAGAAAAACTTTTTCTTTTCATACCCCTCATACCCCTCATACCTCTAATTACGGACGTTGAACAATCAATTCTAATACCCGGCGCTTGGCTTTGGGGTCAATACCAATCAAGCGCACGTATTCGCCTTCATATTCGTTGATATAGCCTTCCAAGGCTGCGATCGCTTCCCTGATGCTATTAGCTTGAATTTGTCCGCAGCTAGCCCAGGAACCAGTACGGAAGCGTCTTTGATCTACGTGTTCAGCGCTAATTTTAAAGCCTCCAGCCAACAGTTGTTGTAGTTGTTCGACTGCTTCGGAACTTAATTTGTTACTACTAGCAGTTGCTGTTGTGCTTTCAGAACTAAAAGAGGTTGTTGTCCCAACTGATTTACTACTACTAGGTGTACTAACTGGGCCATTGGGACGTTGAATAATGCTTTCCAAAATGCGACGCTTGGCTTTGGGGTCGATACCGATCAAGCGGACGTATTCGCCTTGATGGTTATCCATACAATCTTCTAAAGCAGCAACCACATCACCAGCAGAACTTGATTCAATGGGCGTGCAGGTTTGCCAAGAACCAGTACGGAAGCGGCGCTCATCGACGTGTTCTGTACCAATTTTGTAACCACCAGCCAATAGTTGGCGGATTTGGTCTATGGTTTCACTACTGAGTCTGTTGCTGCCATTGCTGTAGCCGCTACCATTGCTATTGCCGTTGTAGCTGCCATTGCTGCTAGAATAAGCAGGAGCTTTGAAGGAGCTAGATGTTTGAACAACACCGTCTGGACGTTGGATGATGTTTTCTAACACCCGTCGTTTGCCCTTGGGGTCAATGCCAAATAAGCGGACATACTCGCCGCTATGGTCTCTTAGACAAGTTTCCAAAGCTGCGATCGCTTCACCTAAGCTTCTGACTTCAATTGGTTTGCAACTAGTCCAAGAACCTGTGCGGAACCGTCTTTGGTCTACGTGTTCTGTACCAATATGATATCCTTGCTGTAACAGATAACGTACCTGCTCTACTGTTTCCGCACCCAAGCTATTGCTAGACACCTCGTCGCTCCTTTCAAAAACTTCAACTTCTATGCCTGTACTTGTATAAGAATTAGTTAATTCATCACGAATAGTCCTAATACATTTACTATCCGCAGCACACAAATAACCTGCTCGTAGTGCCTGGTTAATACCAACTACATGATGAGCAAATTCTTTGTCATCAGCTTGCACATCTGGCAGGCGATCAGCTTGCTGCTGGTTAGTAATTACTGCCCCTGAAGGTACATATTTACCTGGGGGAATTTCTACATCTTGGATTAAGGCGTGCATCATCACAATGCAACCTGCTCCTACCCTGGCATTAAACACCGTAGAACGAAAACCAATAAAACAGTCATCTCCTACGTAACATGGCCCGTGAATTAAAGCCATGTGGGTAATACAGTTATTTTTGCCAATCCATACAGAGTATTGTTGTTGGTCATCACCAACAACGCGCCCCTTTTCCAAGCCGTGGACTACAACACCATCTTGAAGATTGGTGTTTTCGCCGATATAAAACGGCGTACCTTCATCCGCTCTAATCGACGTACCTGGCGCAACTATGACATTTGCTCCGATTTTTACATCCCCAATGATATTGGAAAATGAATGCAAAAAGGCCGATGGGTGTATTGTTGGTTCAGCTAAATTCCTTGACCACGGCGTTGGGGGAGCCGCCTCCGCGATGCTGCGGACTGCCATTGCGAGATTCCTCCTCTGTTGTCAGTTGTCAGTTAAGAGTTATCAGTCTGTAGACTGCGGCAAGCCCTATGGGTACTGTTGCGAGAAGCCGCCCAAAGGGCGTCTACGCAGTCGCACTCGACGAGAAGCCCTACGGGTAGTTCCCTCCGGGACGCTGCGCGTAGACGCGTAAGCGGCTTCTGGTAAGAGTACGCCAGGTGCTTTATGCCGGGGAACCCGTCCACCGCACTGGCTCACCGCTTGCGCGTCTACATGGGGGAAACCCCCTGTTCTGCGCGCTGTCTCACTGCTTGCGCGTCTACACTATTTACTGATTACTGTTAACTGACTATCGATATTGCTCTTTTTTGCTGTAAATCATGCGATCTTCCACATAAACTGTATCAATGATCGCTACTACTGCTGCATCTATTGGACGCTGTTCGTTACCAAGAATTTGCCGAGCCGCACTACCACGACTGAAAAGTACCCATTCGTCTACCCCAGCACCAACACTATCGGCGGCTACTTCGTATTTTGGCAGAATGCGTCCTTCTTCATCGACTAATTGCAACAAAAGTAGTTTAACACCCCTGAGACTTGGATCTTTTTGAGTGCTAACTACTGTGCCGTGAACTTTGGCAATTTGCATTTATGATTTATGGTCTTCTACCGAAGGGACGAATTGCATTCACATTTTCCCGGAACTGCTCTACATCTTCGGTATAACGAATTGGTAGAACATACTCCAAGTTTTCATGGGGACGAGCAATGATGTGAGTAGATAGAACTTGTCCGCCATTGACTCGCTTGACTGATTCTACCCCTGCTGCTACCGAGGCTTGTACTTCTGAAACGTCTCCTCGGACAATGACAGTGACGCGACCGCTGCCGATTTTTTCATAGCCCACTAAGGTAACGCGAGCAGCTTTTACCATCGCGTCTGCTGCTTCCACTACTGCTGGGAAGCCAAGCGTTTCTACCATTCCTACTGCAATTGACATACTTTTTTCAATCCTTAAGAAGCTTCCAACAAACAAAAACAAGCAAAGTCACAAGAATTTTTAGATTTTGGATTAGGGTTCAGTAAATCTAAAGCCAAATCTTTGATGAATCTATTACCCTTTCTGCGTTTGCCTATGGAGTCAATACTAAAATCCAAAATCACAAATCCAAAATTGTTAAGTGCGGAACTGCTCCACAGCTTCTGTGTAACGAATTGGTAGGACATACTCTAGGTTTTCGTGGGGGCGAGCAATGATGTGGGTGGAAACCACTTCACCACCGTTGACTCTTCTGGCTGCTTCAACTCCAGCAGCCACTGAAGCTTGGACTTCTGAAACATCTCCCCGCACAATCACAGTCACCCTAGCACTACCGATTTTTTCATAACCTACCAATGTGACACGAGCGGCTTTCACCATCGCATCAGCAGCTTCAACGACTGCCGGAAAACCCTTTGTTTCAATCATTCCAACCGCAATAGGCATCGCAGGACTCCTACACAATTAATGCAATTAGTACTCTTTTATTGAAAATTCTGACGGGGATGCTCATCTTGAGCTAAATAACTGTTCTCAAATTAAGCATAAGAAAGCTTGGCTCCCCTGACAATATAAATTAGTATAATAGTTTATAATAAAATAGTTTAAAAAAACTTAACAACTTTTTATATGTGTATTATTCTCAACCAATCTTCACGGATTCCTAGAGTACCTACTTCTGTTTTATAATTTCTTTATCATATTTGCTGAAACCAGTTCATAGAAACGTAAATCCTGTCTCTAGGGGAACGACAAGCAAGCTACAAAGTAGTATTGGTGTCTTTCCTCGGTTTTTGCTGTTTGCACTAAAATAGTTGTAAAAAATGTATAAGTTTTTATTATGTATGAGATAAATAGTTCTTTTCGCGATAGAAATTTCGAGTGATGTAGATGAAGGTTAGCATAGATTTAAATAAGAAAAACTTTATAGTAAATATTAGTCTTTCTTTCCTAATGAGCAAGCAGCAAAAGCAAAATAATGCTGTTTAATAGTATTTAAATCTTTTAATCATAGAGTTTAATTAATGCATTTCATTTAGCAAGGCTAAGAATTACAAGCTGAGACATCAAGGAAAATTTAAATGAATGAATTTTTGTTCTCAACAACTTGGTGGATACCATTTTATAGCTTATTTGGAGCAATTTTGACCTTGCCTTGGGCAATGGGAATAGTTCGCCGTACTGGACCAAGACCAGCAGCATATTTTAATTTATTGACAACTGTTTTGGCTTTTATCCATAGCCTGGTTGTATTCAAGGATATTTGGAATGGAGAACCAGAAAATTTTGTCATTACCTGGTTTAGTGCGGCGGATTTAAACATATCCTTTGTTTTGGAAATCTCACCAGTTAGTGTTGGGGCAACAGTTTTAATCGCAGGATTAAGCTTACTAGCGCAAATTTACGCTTTGGGTTACATGGAAAAAGACTGGTCATTAGCTCGGTTTTTTGCCTTAATGGGCTTTTTTGAAGCAGCCCTGAGTGGTTTAGCAGTAAGTGATTCCCTGTTTCTCAGCTATGCATTGCTGGAAATGCTGACTCTTTCTACCTACTTGCTTGTAGGATTTTGGTATGCTCAACCATTGGTAGTTACAGCAGCACGAGATGCGTTTTTAACCAAACGTGTAGGAGACTTGTTGCTGCTTATGGGAGTAGTCACACTAGCAACCAAAGCAGGTAGTTTGAATTTTTCTGATTTATATGAGTGGGTGCAAACAGCACAACTTAGCCCTTTAAGTGCAAGTTTATTAGGATTGGCATTGATTGCTGGGCCTGCTGGTAAATGCGCGCAATTTCCACTGCACTTGTGGTTAGATGAAGCAATGGAAGGGCCTAACCCAGCTTCGGTGATGCGGAATTCAATGGTGGTAGCTGGTGGTGCCTATATATTGTATAAATTGCAGCCTATCTTAGCCTTATCACCATTTGCTCTCAACACTTTGATCATTATTGGTACAGTAACGGCAGTTGGTGCATCTTTAGTATCGATCGCCCAAACTGATATTAAACGGGCGCTATCTCACTCCACCAGTGCATACATGGGCTTGGTGTTCTTAGCAGTAGGCTTGCAGCAAGGAGGCGTGGCTCTGATTTTGCTGTTTACCCATGCGATCGCCAAAGCATTATTATTCATGAGTACTGGTTCGGTAATCTATACTACTAGCAGTCAAGATTTAACCGAAATGGGCGGCTTATGGTCGCGAATGCCAGCAACTACCACCGCCTTTGTGGTTGGTTCTGCTGGGATGGTAAGTTTGTTACCTTTAGGAAGCTTCTGGGCGATGTTGTCTTGGGCTGACGGCTTGGCAATCATCAGCCCTTGGGTACTCTGGATATTAGTACTTGTGAATGGCTTAACGGCATTGAATTTAACACGAGTATTCCGGTTAGTTTTCTGGGGAGAACCACAACAAAAAACCCGTCGCGCCCCCGAAGCACCTTGGCCAATGGCATTCCCAATGGTAACTCTGACAATCATGACCCTATTATTACCCGTGATGTTGCAGCAGTGGTATCTTTTACCAACCTGGGAAAGTATCAGTTGGTATGTAGTGGGAATGCTGGTATTTTCTACCCTTTTAGGAGTAGGTATTGGCTCGACTATGTATCTCCACAAAGCTTGGTCACGTTCCAGAATATTAGCTTGGAGATTTATACAAGACTTGCTGGGATATGACTTCTACATCGACCGGATCTATAAATTTACAGTAGTTAGTGCAGTTGCCCTACTTTCTAAAATTTCCGCTTGGAGCGATCGCTACATAGTAGATGGCCTAGTTAACTTGGTAGGATTTGCAGCAATTTTCGGTGGACAAAGCTTGAAATATAGCATCTCTGGGCAATCACAAGGATATCTACTCACTATCCTTGTCGGCATCAGCATACTAGGTTTCTTCATCAGCTGGTCATTAGGTTTGCTGGAGAAATTGCCTTTTTAGTCAAGTGTCATTTGTCATTGATTATTCTCCGCGTCTCCGCGTCTCCCAATCCCCATTCCTCATTTATCCCCTATGCTCAGTGCTTTAATTTTGCTGCCGTTATTGGGTGCAGCTTTAATTGGTTTCTTGCCTGTCGGCATGAATGGAAAACTATCCCGTAGCATCACATTAGTATTTGCCAGTTTGGCTTTTGTGTGGATAGTTCTCTTAACAGTTAAGTTTAACCCAACCATCGTTAGTCAACAGTTTACTGAATTCCTACCTTGGATAGATGCTTTAGGTCTGAACTATCACCTGGGTATAGATGGTTTATCTTTGCCTTTGCTACTGTTGAATGGACTTTTAACTTGCATTGCCGTTTATAGTACAGACGAAGATATACAACGCCCACGATTTTATTACTCTTTACTATTGCTGTTGAGTGCGGGCGTAACTGGAGCATTTCTCGCGCAGGATTTACTACTATTTTTCCTGTTTTACGAGTTAGAACTCATCCCACTTTATCTACTAATTGCCATTTGGGGTGGTCAAAGACGCGGTTATGCAGCGACAAAATTTTTGATTTATACCGCTTTTTCTGGCATTTTAATTTTGGCAAGTTTCCTTGGCTTAGTGTGGCTGAGTGATTCACCTAGCTTTGCTTTAGAAACTTTAAACAGCAAAGCCTTACCTTTAGCAACACAAATTTTGCTGCTGGCAGGAATTTTGGTTGGTTTTGGCATCAAGATTCCCTTGGTTCCTTTTCATACTTGGTTGCCAGATGCTCACGTAGAAGCTTCCACACCAATTTCAGTCCTGTTGGCTGGGGTGTTGTTGAAGTTGGGAACTTACGGCTTACTGCGTTTTGGCATGTTCTTGTTACCAGATGCTTGGAGATATCTAGCTCCCGCTTTGGCAACTTGGGCAGTGATTAGCGTGCTTTATGGTGCATCCTGTGCGATCGCCCAAAAAGATATGAAAAAGATGGTGGCATACAGTTCCATTGGACATATGGGTTACATACTGCTTGCTGCTGCTGCTGCTACCCCATTAAGTATATTAGGAACTGTGATGCAAATGATTAGCCACGGTTTAATCTCTGCACTACTGTTTTTACTAGTGGGAGTCGTGTATCAAAAAGCAGGTAGTCGTGATTTAGATGTGCTGCGGGGACTGTTGAATCCAGAACGAGGTATGCCTGTAATTGGCAGCTTGATAGTGCTTGGAGTCATGGCAAGTGCTGGTATTCCAGGAATGGTCGGATTTATTGCTGAATTCGTCGTCTTTCGCGCCAGTTTTGCAATTTTTCCTGTGCAAACTTTGTTATCCATGATTGGTACAGGATTAACTGCGGTTTACTTCTTACTTCTCACCAACCGCGCATTTTTTGGGCGCTTATCAGCACAAGTTACAAACCTACCACGAGTTTATTGGAGCGATCGCACTCCAGCCATCATTCTAGCCATCTTGATTGTCATTCTAGGTATCCAACCTGCTTGGTTAACCCGTTGGAGTGAAACAACAACAACAGCAATAGCCAATACTCAAAGTGTTGTTGCTCATGTATCAGTGCAAAGGATCGGGGATTAGGAATAGGTGATCGGGAATTGGGGAAAGGGAGAAGCTTAAACGCGGTGACGCGGAGAAATTGTTAATAACATCCCTGTATCCCCGTGTCCCTACCTACATCCCCATTTCCCCCATGTTCCCTCAGTCCCTTTCTTTAGGAAAACTGCAATGGTAACTACTAAAAAAAACCCTGCTCACCATCCATTAGCGGAATACATTAAACGATTGCAAACTGGCGAAGCATTACTTCGCGACTGCCCAGAAAATGTATTAGAAGTAGTTGGTATCCTCAAAAGCTACGGCGTTGTTTTAGATGCTTATTCCAAAAATCTTATCTATATTGCCGAAAATCAATTTTTAGTTTTTTTCCCTTTTTTCAAATATTTTAATGGCGAAATTACTTTCGAGAAATTACTGCGTCACTGGTGGCATGATCGCATTAATTTTGAGTATGCTGAGTATTGTATGAAAGCCATGTTTTGGCATGGTGGCGGTGGACTAGATCAATATTTAGACACAAAAGATTTTCAACAAAGAGCGAAAGCTGTAATTGCAGCTAAGTTTAAAAATAATCCGATCATGCTGGGAATTAATCAACTTTTTCCCGATTTTTTAATTGAACAGTTGCGCGTTACTTCTTATTACAGTGGCTTAGGTCAATTTTGGCGGGTGATGGCTGATATTTTCCTCAGCTTATCAGACCTCTATGATCAAGGCAAAATTAAATCAATTCCTCAAGTTGTAGATCACATCAAACTTGGTTTAGTAGAAGCTGCAAATAAGCCGATTACCTACTCCGTCAAAATTAAAGATAAAGTTTATGATCTTCTTCCTGCTAGCCTTGGCTTAACTTTTTTGGCAGATACAGCTATTCCTTATGTAGAAGCGGTTTTCTTTAGAGGAACACCTTTTCCTGGCACAGTTTCCTACAATGCTCAAGCATACCAAATTCCACCAGATCAAGCGAGATTTCAGTACGGTGCTTTGTATGCTGATCCGTTACCGATTGGTGGCGCTGGTATTCCTCCCACATTGTTAATGCAAGATATGCGTCACTTTCTCCCAGAATATCTACATGAAGTTTATCGCCGCAGTCGTCGGGGAGAAGATGATTTGCGGGTACAAATTTGTGAGACTTTCCAGAAATCAATGTTCTGTGTTACCAGCGCAACTATTTTAGGGTTAATGCCTTACCCTGCGGATACTCAAGATCCAAAAGAACAAGAACTTAACCGAGTTTATTTAGAAAAGTGGATGGATAGATTGCAAACATCACGATTGATGGATGTTAATAGTTAAAACAATAATTTGCCGCAGAATATAAAGTCAGAAACAGATAAATAACTCACCATAGCGGATAGATGATATTTGGGTATCACAAATATCATCTATTCGTTAAAATTTTATGACATCATTAAGTTCGTTGATCACTACCAAGCTTGTATACTCCCAACTGTTGGCATAAGAAAATTAGATTTTTTTGCGGAATCTACTATTTTACTGTTGTATCTAAAATCAACTCTTACCTAAGATAAGCTTACCATCATGCAAGAAGAGACGATCCGGATTATAGTAGAAGACACGCAACAAGCTATTATCACAGAAGGCTCAAAGAGCGCAATTGATACTGGTGGTCAATTTTGGATAGAGGAAGAGGAACTAGAGATTGACATTAGCAAAACAAAAGTGGCTGATGTCAAGGTTGAGAAACTAGAAAAAGAGATGTTACGTCTGCTAGATGTAGTAGAAAGAATTTCGGCTCGTCCTGAGACTCAGAATCATCGAAAATCTGGAATGCAACTGGACGAAATTGAATTATCTGTTGAGATAAACGCTGAAGGGCAGATAAGTATCATCGGTAATGGAGCTAAGGCCGGAGCTAAAGGCGCCATCAAACTAAAATTCAAACGCTCAGAAATCAAGTGAAATGGTAAAAAATTGGGCAATCTCAATTGGTATTAATTATTACGATAATTTACGACCACTAAGATATGCAGAGCGAGATGCCAATTTATTTGGGGAGTTTTTAAAGCAGGAAGCTAAGTTTGATGAAGTATTTTACTTCTCAGACCATTCCCCAAAGATCGTAAGACCAAACAGCCAACCAATACTATCTCAACCGAAATTCACTAACGTCTCACGAGTTTTACGGACTCTCACTCAAAAAAAATTTATGGGAGTTGGAGACAACTTCTGGTTCTTCTTTAGTGGACATGGTAGGCGTCACAAACAGCGTGACTTTTTAATGCTGTCTGATAGTGATCCTGGTGATGTGGAAAGAACCGCGATCACAGTTAGCTATGTAGTTGAAAGTCTGCGTAATTGTGGCGCTGGGAATATAATACTTATCTTAGATGCCTGTCGTGACAACCCAGGAGACAAAGGAGGAGAAGGAATTGGTACTGAAGCGCAACAGGGAGTAATTACCTTTTTTTCCTGTAGTCCTGATGAACAATCTTGGGAAATAGAAGAATTACAGCAAAGTTCCTTCACTCATGCTTTACTCGAAGGATTAAGACTGAAGGGAGACTATAACTGTGCAACAGTAACACGACTAGATGATTACCTCAAAGCAAAAGTACCCCAAATTAATTCTCAATATAAAAAACCTCTACAAAGTCCCTATACAGTAGCTGAACCTGCAAAAAAGTATTATTTAATCCTCTTACCACAGTGTTTATCAGCAACGCATACTAACATAAACACTTTTAAAACAGATATAGATGCTCTTAGCAGAGAAGCATATAAAGCTGAGGTAATAGATAAAGATTTGGAATTAGCCTATCAGTTATGGCATCAGGTACTAGCAGCTACCTATGGACTTAATGAAAAAAACGAAGAAGCAGAAAATAAAATTGTTTGTGTATTTCTTAATGCTTGTTATACAGGAATGCAAGCAGAAGCTATT